>CAURUS010000003.1:0-116550 GCA_963528575.1 uncultured Candidatus Saccharibacteria bacterium | reverse complement strand
ACTGCTCCTCCAACCCCAGATAGCAATGCTGGCGGCTCTCCAGCTTCTCCGGATGCTAGAACTGCTCCTCCAACCCCAGATAGCAATGCTGGCGGCTCTCCAGCTTCTCCGGATGTTAGAACTGCTCCTCCAACTCCAGGTGGCGATGCTGGCGGCTCTCCAGCTTCTCCGGATGTTAGAACTGCTCCTCCAACTCCGGACAATGATGCTGGCACTGGAGGCGAAGGACTGCAACAGATGCTAGCTAGAAAAGATGAACTACTTAATGAGATATTGGCTTTAGCTCTTAACGGTGGTGATCAAGATGAGATAAAAAGACTAGGGTTGGAGCTTGCAGATTTGGTTAAACGCATGACTTCAGGTTCAGAGACCTCAGCGACCAGAAGTGCTCCTCCTCCGGCTCCTCAGCCAACATCAAGAACTAGTACTAGAGGCGCGCGTCAAACCCGACCATCGCCGCAACCAGGCGGTACTCCAGGCGGCCCAGGTAGTCCAGGTACTCCGCCTCCTGCTCCGCCGCAACCAGGCGGCCCAACCGGCCCAGAGCCTGGACGTCCAGCCCCTCCAACCCCAGATCATAATGCTGGCCAGCCTAAAACCCTAGAGCAGGAAGAACGAGAGCTAGAGGAGCGGCTCGCAAAAATTAGAGAAGAGCGAAACGCTCCGTACGCCGCGAAACTTGATGCATATGCTGAGCTTTTGGCTAAGGAAGAGTCCAAAAGAGCTGACGGCGGCTTCCGCTTTAGTATCATGCATTGGGTCGGCGGGCCTGGCAATAACCGCAAGCGCGAAAGGCGCCGCGAGGCGCTGGATGAGGCCGGTAAAGCCTTGAAAAAGGAAGTCTTGGCCTATTTGCGCCAAAAGGTTGAAACGAAGCGCCAGAAGGGCGAGTATCAGGGTACCGACGACGAGATCGCGCAGCAAATGTCTGACGAGATGTTTGATGAGCAGCGCAGGATATTCGGCCAGCGATTGCAAGAACGCAAAGACGAGATCCTAAGGAGCGAAAGCGACAAGCTACGCAATCGTATTTTGGCCAAGATTGGCAGCTGGATTGGTATGGAAAAATCTACCAAAAATAGCCTGAAGGCGGCAGCTGTCGGAGTTGGCCACGGTTTGGTCAAGGGTGCGGCTGTTGGCGCACTGACTGGACTGTTCGGCGTGACCTGGCCCATCTCTATGGTTGCTGGTGCGGCTGCTGCGACAATTGGCGACCGGATGATCAGGCGCGGCGTCCGTTTGGATGCTATAAGGCGGGGTCTCGGCGGGCAAAATGGTTCGCGCCAGCTGGTGGACGATGATAAGTTTGCTAGGATAAAAGAAAAAGCCGAGGGCAAGAAGCGCAGCCAAGAGTTTATGGCCGACAAGATGTTGAAGCTTTCCCGCAAGGATAGCTATGCTGCTGGTGATAGGCTCTCGAAAGAGACAGACGAACGTATCGGCAAACATAAGGTAGCTCTAGGTATCGGCAGGGTCGCTGGCGGTGCTGTCGGTGGCATCGGCGGCCGCTGGGTCGGCCAGCAGCTCCACGACCATACGCCGGTAGGCCAGGCTGTGGATAGCGCTAAAAGAAATGTTCACGAATTTATCCATAGAGAGGATACTGCTGCTGCCGCCGCAGAACGGGAGTACCAAGGTAAAATTGATGAGCTAAACCGACGAATAGACGAGCTTAATAATAGGCTTGAACGAGCTGCTGCTGGCAACATTGATAACTCAGGTTCGTTTAGCAACTGGGAATATCCGTGGGATTGGGCGGTTGATCAGTTTGGCGAGAATAATGCTATATCTAAATTGTACGAATTAGCTGATGCTGCCGCGCGGGATGGCCACAATATTCAGTGGCATGGCTACGGCGATACACAGTGGCTGTCGATAGACGGCAAGAGCGATACAGCAACAGTTCTGGAGACTCTGGCCAAATACATGAAGGACGACTATGGCCTGGCGGCATAAGATGAAATAACAATGAAAAAGAAAGGGTGCGCGAATGTTTAATATTGATGATAATGTGTTGGCAGCTGCTGGCTATAATGTCGCGATGCTGTCGGAAGAGAAAAAAGAACAGTATCGTCGCGAAATGTCTAAGGATCTAAACAAGCGTGCGTCCGAGCAGCTGTTGGCACGGTTGTCTAAAGAGGAGGCCTTGGAGTTCGAAGATGTCAACAGTAATCCAGATCGGACGCGGCGCTGGCTGGCTGAGTTTCACGGCGATTATGCTAGCCGCCAGGATTACCAGGCTATCCGTGAATTGTTCGAAACTGACGAAGATGCGATGAGTTTCTACGCGTCTGCGCTGTGGATGCGTTATGCTGTGCCAGATTACGGCAAAATCATGCAAGAAGTCATGAATGAATACGTCGAAGAACTGGCTGATATGCGCCGCGCTGTCAATGAGCAGCTCGGTATTGCGTAGCAGCACTATAATCGGTATACTAAATGCATAGGCAAGAGGGGGTGAAATGTTTCAATTAGACGATAAGTTTCTCGAAGAGGTGGGTCTGGGCAGCTTGCCAGACGACCAGAAAAAACTGTTTCTCGACCACTTTCGCGAGCAGCTAGAGCTGCGTGTTGGTTTGCAGCTTAGCGAGGGTTTGAGCGATATGCAGCTGGCGGAGTTTGAGAGTTTTATGGATCGCGATATGGTGCGGGTGACGTCCTGGCTTGACGCTAACGCACCGGATTTCGAAAATGATCAGATTTATGTACAATTGAAAGCTAATGCGCCAGCCAACGTGCCGCAAAATGCGATACTAGCAGAGTACGCGTCGCTGAAGTGGTTGGGCCAGCATCGTCCGAACTATCGCGAGGTGGTGATGCAAACGGTCAAGGCTCTCAAGGAAGAAGTTATCGCGAACCGCGATATGATTCTTCTAGGCGATGCGGGAGCATAGGCTACGGCCGCGGTTGCGGATTTTAGGTGTCTGCGATTGTGATTGTCACGGTTGATGGTTGCGACTATCTTTGTAGCGGGTAGCCGCGCAAGAAAGCGTCAGTACTGATAGTTTTGCCGCTCGGGGCGATTAGCCTGTCAATTGCTAGGTAGGTGTCGTCGACGCATTTGATGTCAAGCGGTGTTTCTGGAGTAGAGACGGCGCGGGCTTTGGTGATAATCAGGTCATATTGGTCGACTTTTAGGCGCGAACGCGGATAAGTTAGGTGGGCGCGAATTTTGGCCTCCGCTTGGTCTGCGGTTAGCTGTTGCGGATCGAGGCGGCTGTCGTCTTTGTTGAGTAGCGAGCAATAGGTGGCGCGGCTATCGTCTTGCGGTGTTGGCTGTAGTATACCGTTTATGATGTCAGGTAACTTCTGCGTTAATAATTGCGCGCCGAGCTGGCCGAGGGTTTGGTAGAGCTCGGGCTGGGTCTCGGTAAAGTCTAGCGGGTAAGTTTCTTGGTAGTATATCGGGCCGGCATCCATCGCTTGTTCTAACTGCATGATGGTCACACCAGTGTTTTTATCTCCGTTAGTGATAGCTGATTCGATGGGCGACGGGCCGCGGTATTTTGGCAGCAGCGACGGATGAACGTTGATGATACCAGGCTGAAACAGGTCGATGATTGTTTGCGGGATAATTTTGCCGTAGCTAACCAAGACGCCAGTTGGCTGCGGTGTAATATATTTTATATCACTTATGATATCTTTTAGCCGGTTTGGCTGCCAGACTGGAATATGGTGCTGGCTAGCGAATTGTTTGACGGCAGGCTGGATAAGCTTGTTGCTGCGGCCGCGGCGGGAGTCTGGCTTGGTGATGACGGCCACGATATTAAAACCAGCTTCAACGAGCGCGCGCAGGCTATATAAGCTAAAGTCTTCGGTGCCGAAGAATACTATCGGCTGGCGGCTAATCCCAGAGGTCGGCGTTGTCTTTAACATATCTTTCGTAGTCGAGCGGATCGAGCTCGCCCTCGTCGTTTAAGCGGTAAAAAGCCTGGTGATCGTCGCGAATGTGGTCGACGAAAACGATGCCGTTGCAGTGGTCGATTTCGTGCTGCAAGACGCGCGCTAGAAAGCCGTTGGCCTTGATGCGGATTTCGTCGCCGTCGATATTGATGGCTTTAACGCGGATTTTGCTGTAGCGGGGGACTTTACCGTAAAAATCCTTGACGCTGAGGCAGCCTTCGTAATCGTAGGTGATTTCGCCTTCGTATTTGACGATTTCTGGATTGATTAGCGGGATAAATTCTTGGTTGTCTTTGTCTTCGAAATCGGCGCGAACGATGACAACGCGCTCGAGGCGGTCGATTTGCACGGCGGCCAGGGCAGCGCTAATTTCGTGCGGCCGGGAATTCTCCCAGTCGATACTGGCGTCAGTCATATCCTTGATGAGCTGGCGGGTTTCGTCGGAGACGACATGAACTCGTTGCGATTTCTGGCGCAGGTGCGGATTTGGCAGGGTAATGATAGCTTCTTTCTTCACAACTTTATATTATAACAGATTTGCCGGATCGATGTCGTATTGCCAGTGTGTTCGGGGTAATTGGCTGGCGATGGCGAGCAGTTTGGCGCGGTTGGTCGATTTGACAACAATTTGCCAGCGGTAGGTGTCGCGGACTCGCTCGTAGAAAGCTGGTGCCGGCCCGAAAATAGTAATATCAGGATATTCGCTGCGTAATTGAGCGGCGAATTTTTGGGCGTTGCGAATGGCGGTGGCTTCGGTTTTGTAAATGCAAGTTAGTTTGAGCAAATAAACAAACGGCGGAAAAATGCCGCGGCGGCGTTCGGCTAGTTCGTTGGCGTAGAAGCTGGCGTAATCCTGGCGGATACCTTGGACAATGGTCGGGTTTTGCGGCTGATAAGTTTGAACGATAATTGATGTTGGCTGATCATTCCGTCCAACTCGGCCGATAACTTGGGCTAACAGCTGAAAGGTGCGTTCGCGAGTGGTAAAGTCGGGTAGAGCCAGACCAGCATCAGCCTGAATGATACCGACAGACGCCAGGCGGGGCAGGTCGAGGCCTTTGGCGACAACTTGGGTGCCAATGATGATATCGATGCGGCCGTCGTAGAGTTCTTGATAGCGCTGATTGAGGCTATTTTTGCTGGTAATGTCGCCGTCGAAGCGGGCGAGGGCAGCCTGCGGGAAGAGCTTTTGCAGCTCGCTCTCAATCAGTTTGGTGCCGATGCCTTTGTGGACAATATCAGTGCTGCCGCAATCAGGGCAGGCGGTGGGCACGCGTTCGCGGTATCCGCAAATGTGGCAAATTAGCGCGTGCCGGTCGGCATGCAAAGTCATTGGAATAAAGCAGCGCGGGCATAAAGCGCTCCAGCCGCAGCTCTGACAAAGAGTGGTGCTGGCGGTGCCGCGGCGATTGTGGTAAATTAGCGTTTGTTTGTTGTTTTCGAGATTCTGATTAATAGTATTTATTAATAAGTCGGATAGAAAACGGTGGCGCAAAAAGGCATTTTTCGATGTCATATCCACAACGTTTATAGAGGGAGTGATGATGTTTGGGTTGGCGCGGGCTGGTAAATTGATGATGGGCCGGCCAGTTTTGGCAGCGAGGTAATATTCGCTGACCAGTGGCGTGGCTGAACCTTGTACTACAGTAGCATGGTGATACCGAGCTAGAATGGCGGCTGTCCGCAAGGCAGAGTAGCGCGGTGTTTGGTCTTGTTTGAGCGCTGGTTCGTGAGCTTCGTCGATAATGATCGCGCCGATGTTGTTAAATGGCATAAACAAGGCTGAGCGCGGACCAATAACGACATTTGGCTGGGTAGCATTGAGTGCTTGCAGCCAAGCGTGGTGGCGCTGGGCTTCGGTTTGTTGCGAATGGGTGGTGATGAGGTTGGGAAAAGAGTGTTGAAATTCGGCGATTAGCTGGGCGGTTAAAGCAATCTCTGGAACAATTACGATGACAGATTTGCCAGTAGCAATCAACCTCTTGGCGTATTCTATGTAGACGGCGGTTTTGCCGCTGCCAGTGACACCGTGCAGAATAACGGTGCCGCTTTTGGCGTTTAGCAGGCTGTCAATGGCGGCCGACTGGTCTTTGTTGAGTACAAAATGTGTTCTATCTCTTCGTGTTGCTGCAGTGCTGTTTGAGCTTAGAGTGCGGCGTTTCTTGGTGAGGCCGCTTGGCAAGATGGTTTGTAAAACTAATGCCAGATGAGCGATGTAGTAATTACTCATCCATTGTGCAGTTTGCAACAACGGACGCGGTAACGGGGGTAGATCGAGGATTGTTGTAATTTCTTTAGTAGCAAAATCAGGTTTAGTTGTTTTTTTTACAACTATACCGGTGAGCAATTGCTGACCGATTGATATAATGACAACAGCGCCGATAGCCAGAGGTTGCTGGCTGCTGTAAGTGAATACGCAAGCGTCGGCTTTAACGATTTTGGTGGGCGCTACTTCATAATAATGCATCGCCTAATTATACCTTGTCTACGGCAATTTAACACGCTACTATAAGCATATGTATTTCGAGAGTAGATCGCAAGCAGGAAAGATTTTGGCTGATCAATTGGTAGCTAAATATCGCTACGAAAACTGTGCTGTGGTAGCGCTAAGCAACGGCGGCGTAGTGGTGGGCGAGCAAATTGCGGCGCAACTGCACTGCGTGTTGATGTTGTTGGTATCGCAGGATATCGAGATACCAGGCGAAGGAATGAATTTTGGAGCGGTGTCGCAAACTGGCGATTTCACATATAATGATGAATTTTCGGCAGGCGAGATTGATGAGTATACGAGCGAATTTCATGGCTATTTGGCCGAGAAGAGACGCGAAACATATAGTAGTCTCAATCGCTTGATCGGCGATGGCGGTACAGTCGATAAAGATATGCTGAAAGATCGCGTGGTGGTGCTGGTATCGGATGGCTTTGCTAATACTGCTAGCGTTGGAGTGGCTTTAGACTTCTTGAAGCCGATTAGGATTCTGAGGTTGGTCGTAGCATCGCCAGTGGCGTCGGTGGCAGTGGTTGATCGGCTGCACATTACTGCTGATGAGCTACATTTGCTGGATGTTAAAGAGAATTTCTTGGGAGTTGATCATTATTATGAAGATAACAATGTGCCAACACTACAGCAATCAATTGATAAGATTAGCCAAATCATATTGAATTGGCGATAAATGGTCTTGAATTGGTTATGAAAAGAATGTAGAATAAAAAGCAACAGAACAAACTAAACTGGAAGAAAGGGGCTTGGCTAGATGCTTGATGTATTCATTACCTCGCGGGTGCGTCGTAAGATAGTTGTCGTCTATGCCAAATATCCAGATTTTCGGACGCATGTCCGCGGTTTGGCCAAGCTGATCAAGGAAGACCCCGGTAATATCCAGCGCGAATTGCGCCGGCTGGAAAAGGTCGGTTTTTTGCATGCCGAAAAGCAGGGTAATACACGGATTTACTCGACTAATAAACAATTCCCGATTTTCAAAGAATTGCAAAGTATTGTCATTAAGTCGCAGCAGCACGCTAATAGCAATCGGCCGAAACGTACAACTTCCGAGATTAGTAGATGACCTTATTCGAGCAGATTTTAACGGCGCGCGGTCTGATGACGCGGGCAGCGCGCCAGGCTTTTTTGCAGCCAGATTATACGGCGGTGAAACATGATCCGTTTTTGCTGCCGGACATGAAAAAGGCGGTGGCGCGGTTGAAACAGGCGCGGCAGCGGGGCGAAAAAATCGTCATTTATGGTGATTATGATATTGATGGGCTGAGCGCCACGGCACTGCTGCTGGATGCGTTTGGTAAGTTTGGTTTTGAGGGCGTCGACGCTTTCATTCCGAACCGGTTTGTTGAGGGCTATGGTATGACCATGGGTGCCGTGGACAAGGTGCGCGATATGGGAGCGGATTTGATCGTGACGGTGGATACTGGCAGTTTGTGTCATGCGGAGATTGCGTATGCCGCTAGCCTGGGGATTGATACGGTGGTGACAGATCATCATAACGTGGCCGAGACGCCGCCGAGCGTGGCAGCGGTGAATCCGAAATTTCCGGGACATACTTATCCATTTCGTGATTTGTGTGGTGCGGGCGTGGCGTTCAAGTTGGTACAGGCGCTGCAGACTGAATTGGACGGGCTGCCTGATGGCTATGAAAAGTGGCTGCTGGATTTGGTGGCGTTGGGGACGGTTTGTGACATTGTGACGTTGGCTGATGAAAATCGGGCGAACGTCTATTGGGGCTTAGAAGTGTTGAAAAAACAACAACGCCCAGGACTGAAGGCCTTGATGGCGGTGGCGGGTATTGAACCGGGGCAGGTTAATGCCAGGCATTTGGGGTTTGGTTTGGGGCCGCGCATGAATGCGGCTGGGCGCTTGGAAACAGCGCAGCACGCGCTGGATATGTTGGTGGCACGTGATGGACTGGCGGCGCTAGAGGCGAGTGAGAAGCTGGAGGAATTGAACGTTAAGCGGCGTGGAATTCAGGATGCAATTTTTGAGGAAGCGTGCGTGCAGGCTGAGGAGTTGGCTGATGACCGGGTGCTGGTGGTGAGTAGCGATGGCTGGAATCACGGCGTCATCGGCATCGTGGCGTCGAAATTGGTGGAGAAATATAAAAAGCCGGTGTTTATCATTGGCGAGCGCGGTGAGGAAGCGACTGGTTCGGCGCGCAGTTTTGGTGATTTTTCAGCGGCTGATGCAGTGCGGGCGGCGGACGATATCATTATCAAAGGCGGCGGACACGGAGCAGCGGCGGGCGTGACGCTGGAGACTGAGAAAATTGGCGATTTTCGTCAGCGCGTGAATGAGTTTTATGATTCGCTGCAGCTTACAAACCAAGAGCGATATTTGCTGCCGCGAGCTGATGTAGAAATTGATGATTTTTCGGAAATTGATGAGGAATTGGTGGCAAATCTGGCGAAAATGGAGCCATTTGGCAATGGTAATCCCGAACCAGTGCTAAAAATTATCAGGGCATCAGTTTTGAGCATGCGACGAATGGGCGCGGACGGGCAACACGTTAAATTAGCGCTGCGTGATAAAAATAGTAAAGTGTTGCAAATGCTGGCATTTAACGCGCCAGAGGAGTTTTTCCGCGAGCCAGGCGACGAGGTAGCGGCGTGGTTCCAGCCGATTATCAACGAATGGCAAGGCGTGCGGACGGTTGAAGGGCGGCTGTTGCATATTATTTTGCTGGATTGATACTTGGCCGGGTAAAATTTTGCTTTGCAAAAGTATTCCTCATCTGATATAATGCATAACGATATGGTACGAGTTACACGTAAAGACGAGAAAGAGGCGAATGAAAACGTTCTTCGCCGTTTCAACCGCCGGCTTTTGCAAAGCGGCGTGATGCAGAAAGCCAGAGCGTCAATGCGCTTTGAAAAACCGATTAGCAAAACAGTACGGCGCAGCAGGGCAATTGTTCGCCGTATGCGCAAGGCGGAAAAGACGCAGAAGTTGCGTTTGGGAGTTCGCTAACCAATGGCGCTGAAGGCGCGAATTAAAGATGAAATGAAAGCCGCTTTACTTAGCGGCGATCGTTTTGTTGGCGAGACGCTGCGTAATCTGACGGCAGCAATTCTGGATGAAGAGGTTAAGCTGGGCAAGCGCGATGAAGGCCTGAGTGATGAAGAAATCGAAAAAGTCGTTGCCCGCGAAGTCAAAAAACGCAACGAATCGGCTAAAATCTACCGCGATAACAACCGTCCAGATTTGGCCGAACCAGAAGAGCGGGAAATTGAGATTCTGCAGGCATATTTACCGAAGCAGCTAGATGAAACTGAGTTGGCGGCGATTATCGAGGCGAAAATAGCCGAACTTGGCGTAACTGGGCCGCAGGCAATGGGCCAGGTTATTGGCGCAGTTAAAAAGCAAGTTGGCAACGCGGCGGATGGTGCGGCGATTGCTCGTATTGTAAAACAAAAGTTGAATTAACAGAAAGAAGGTATCATGATTGTATTTTTCGGCCCGGCTGGTGCAGGTAAAAGTGTCCAAGGGCAAATGCTGGCAGCGCGTAATGGCTGGCGCTGGTTGAGTGCGGGCCAGCTGCTGCGCGACACGCGCGATCCTGAGCTATTTGCGCAGATGCGGACTGGCGGCTTGGTTGATCCAGAAAAGGTGAATAAACTAATCGGTGAAGCGCTAGGCCGAGCCAAAGATATTGATCGCGTGGTGCTAGACGGTTATCCACGGCAATTAGCACAAGCAAAATGGTTGATTGAGCATCGTCCTGAGCATGGTCGGGACGTTGCGTTGGTGATTGTCTTGGAGGTGCCGCGTGCTGAGTTGCTGCACCGCCTGAAAGTGCGCGGCCGTATCGACGATACGCCCGAGGTAATTGATGAGCGCTTACGGATTTATCGGCACGAGATGTATCCAGTTCTTGATTATTTGACAGAGCACGGAGTTAATATCGCGCATCTGGACGGAACAGGTACGGTTGGGCAGGTCCACGATCGGATTATGGAGGAGCTGCAAGCATGCAGGATCGTTTAATTACTGGCGAGAAAACTCCCGAGCAAATTCAGGCTATGCGCGATGGCGGCAAGAAATTAGCGCAGATTTTCCAAGATATTCGCGATTATATTCATGCTGGTATGAGCGAAAAAGATATTGATGCGTTCGTTGACGGCAAGATAAAAGAATATGGCGCTTCGGCGACTTACAAAACAGATGAGGTGAACTTCCCGGGGGTTATTTGTATCAGTACTAACGACGAAATCGTGCATAGCCCAGCGAGCGATTATATCTTTCAAAAGGGCGATGTGGTTAGTTTTGACTTGGTGATTACTTATAAAGACATGAAGACGGATAGCGCTTTCACGATGGTGGTTGACGATAAGCCGAAAGGCGCAGTCAAACACCTGTTAACGACCACCGAGAGAAGTTTGTATGCCGGGATTGATGCAATTAAAGGCGATGTTCGTACTGGCGACATCGCAGCTGCGATTGAAAAAGTTTTGAAAGATGGCAAATTAGGAATTATCCGTGAATTAGTTGGGCATGGTGTCGGTTTGAAAATGCATATGCCGCCAGATGTGCCGAACTACGGCCGCAAACACACTGGCGTACTGTTGCACCCGGGCGATACGATTGCTATCGAGCCGATGGCGACGCTGGGCGGCGAGAAAATTGTTACTGATAAAGATGACGGTTGGACGATTCGTACGCGCGATGGTAGTTTGGCTGCACACTTTGAACACACAGTTTTGATTACCGAAAACGGCGCTGAAATTATTACGCAGTTGTAAATAACTATACGGGTTATGCTATAATATCCCTATATGCAAGAACAATCTCGATATGCAGTTGGTATAGATGTCGGAACTACGATGATTCGGTGCGTGGTCGGGCATGTAGATACGACGACTGGCACGCCGACAATCGTTGGCGTTGGCGAATACCCGAACAGTGGTATGCGCAAAGGTTCGGTCTCGAACTTGAACGGACCGTCCGAGGCGATTGATAAGGCTCTGGGCGATGCTGAGCGAATGAGCGGCTACCAAGTCAATGATGCGACTGTTAGTATAAATGGTTCGCACATTATGAGTACGCGTACTGACGGTATGATTGCCGTTGGTATGGCTGACCACGAAGTTAACGAAGACGATCTTTATCGCATAGAAGATGTTGCAACGACTGGCAAAGTACCAGCTAACCGCAAAATATTGAAGGTCGTACCGTTTAGCTACACGATTGACGGGCAGGGCGGAGTTAAGAACCCGCTAGGCATGACGGGCACGCGCCTCGAGATTAGCGCTAATGTGGTGTCGGCGATGGCGCCGTATGTAGTAAATCTCGAAAAGGCAGTTGAGGGCGCTACTGTGCGGCCGAATGACGTGGTGCCGTCGGTAATGGCAGCAGCTAAGGCTGTACTAGACGATTCTCAGATGGAAAATGGTGTGGCGGTGATCGATCTTGGTGGGGCGACTACTGGCGTAGCAATCTATGAAGAGGGTGATCTGCAATATATTGGCGTGGTACCGTATGGTGGCATTAATATAACGAACGACTTGGCGATTGGACTGAAAATTGATCCAGAAATAGCTGAAGAAGTAAAGCTAAAACATGCATCGGCTACTAACCGTAACAAATCTAGCAAAGTTTCGATTAAACATGATGGCGAGAGTCTAGAATTTGATATTGCCGATATTGATGAAATTGTTGAGGCGCGGTTAGAAGAGATTTTTGAAGCGGTCAACAAAGAATTGAAGAAAGCTGGTCGTGCCGGACGCCTGCCGAGCGGTGCTGTCCTAACGGGCGGGACAGCTAATATGAAAGGTATAGTTGAATTTGCCAAAGCCCAGCTCGGTGTAGCTGTTCGTAAAGGTAAAGCTAAGGGTTATGGCGGTGTGGTCGATAATGTTGATAAACCTGAATTCGCGGCGGCAATTGGCTTAATGCTGGTTGATATTAATCCTGACGGCTATCATAGTGCTGCGGTTGATTCTAGCAAGTCGGGCAGTAAAGGCGGTCTTTTCCGTTCGCTATTTAACAGGTTTCGGCCATAGGTGATATACTAGAAATAAGATCTAGAGAATAAGGGGTAAGGAGTTGTAATGCCAGAGGTAAAACCGAGCGAAATCCAAACATTCGCAAGCATCAAAGTCGTTGGCGTCGGCGGCGCCGGCGGTTCGGCGGTTAACCGTATGAAAGACGCAGGGCTAAATGGCGTCCAGTTTATAGCTATGAATACAGACGCGCAGGCTTTGCATAATTCAAAAGCTGATGTCAAAATTCACTTGGGCCATAATACCACGAATGGTTTGGGAGCTGGTGCCGATCCAGCCGTTGGTGAAGCAGCAGCCCGCGAGTCGATTGATGAAATTCGCGAATCGCTAGAGGGAGCCGATATGGTGTTTGTGACGATTGGTGCTGGCGGTGGAACCGGCTCGGGAGCGGGTCATGTGGTAGCTGAAGTAGCGCGCGATCTCGGTATTTTGACTGTTGGCGTGGCTACCAAGCCGTTTAGCTTCGAAGGCGAAAAGCGCCGGGCTAATGCTGAGTGGGCGATTGCTCAGTTGGGCCGGCAAGTTGATACACTAATTTCTATCCCGAATGATCGATTGCTGCAGACTATTGATCGTCGAACGCCACTGCTTGAGACTTTCAAGATTGCCGATGATGTACTGCGCCAAGGTGTGCAGGGTATTTCAGAGCTGATAACTGAGCATGGTTTGATTAATCTCGACTTTGCCGATGTCAAAGCTATCATGAGTAATGCTGGATCAGCGCTAATGGGTATCGGCCGGGCTAGCGGCGAGGGCCGGGCGGCACAGGCAGCGCAGCAAGCAATTGAATCGCCGCTGATTGAGGTATCGATTGATGGTGCTAAGGGTGTACTCTTTAACGTTACTGGCGGTTACGATATGAGTATGGCGGAAATTCAAGAGGCGGCTGAGATTATCACGAGTGCCGTTAGCCCAGATGCTAATATTATCTTCGGTGCGACATTGAAGCCGGAATTAGAAGACGAGTTAATTATCACCGTGATCGCGACTGGCTTTGATAATGCGTACTATCAGCAGCAGGCAGAGGAATTAACGGCGCCAGCAGAACAAGCGCCAGCTGTTCAAACGCAATCAATTAGCGAAGCTGTAGATGACATTGATATGGACTTGTCGCATCAGTCGGCAGCAGCACAATTTGCTAGCGAGGATACAGCAGATATATGGGGCAGTTCGGTTGATGAGGATGACGAAGACGATACGCCAGCCTTTTTGCGGCGTCGCCGAAAAAATAAGCACAACGACGAGGACTAAATG
Source organism: uncultured Candidatus Saccharibacteria bacterium (assembly GCA_963528575.1). Classification (GTDB taxonomy): domain Bacteria; phylum Patescibacteriota; class Saccharimonadia; order Saccharimonadales; family Saccharimonadaceae; genus Saccharimonas. The sequence goes on along the minus strand of CAURUS010000003.1, from coordinate 102,885 downwards.
AAAGGGATTAAAATCGGCAACAGTCGCGTACTAGAGTCGAGAGAATCGGCTGACGGTATTACGATTCGCCGCCGCCGCGAGACCCCTGACGGCAAGCGTTTTACGACGTATGAGCGAATCGAACGTCCGAATTTGGCAGTTATTAAATCTAGCGGAGCTCGCGAATTGTTTGAGCGGGCCAAGTTAGCCAATTCTATCCGCCGTTCAGTTGGTAAGTTCTTCAAATCGGAAGTTGAACTGGAGGAGATAATCGATGCCGTGGAAGATCGCGCGCATAGCTTGGGCGAGAGCGAAATTGAATCTCGTTTGATTGGCGAGTTTGTACTTGACGAGCTAGCAAAACGTAACGAAGTCGCATATGTGCGCTTTGCCAGCGTATTTCAAAAGTTCAAGACGTTGGATGATTTCGTCAAAATATTAGAGCAGCGCCGCCAGAAAGGGCAGGAATAATGCGGATAGTCGTAGTGTATCGGGCGGAAAGCGATTACGCGCGCCGAGTTATAGATTTTTTACATGACTTTAATCGGCAGACGGGGCACACGATTGAGGAAATTGACCCAGATTCGGCTGAGGGCAGTGATTTTTGCCGGACGTACGATATCGTTGAGTATCCGACGATTATCGCGCTGAGTGCTGATAGCCAGATGCAGAATATGTGGCGCGGGCTGCCTCTGCCGACGATTAGCGAGGTAAGTTTTTATGTTTGAGAAGTTGCGCAAGCGGCTGCCGGGCAAAGAGTCAAAGCGCCAGCAATTGGCGGCGCTATTGATGCTGGTTGGCAGCGGCTTGGGACTGTTGGCTTCGTTTGTGTTGTCGATTGAATCGCTGACGCTCGCTAAAAATTCGCATGCCGTGTTGAACTGCGACTTGAACGCGGCGATGAGTTGTTCGATGGTGGCGAACCATTGGTCGGCGGCGCCGCTTGGCTTTCCTAATAGTTTTATTGGTATGATGACGCTGCCGGTGATGGTGACAATTGCGGTGGCGCTGCTAGCGGGCGCGAAGTTCCCGAAGTGGTTTATGTGGGGCGCGCAGCTTGGCGCGGTGGCGGGCTTGCTATTTGCTGGTTGGATGTTCTACATGAGTTATGTCGAGATTGGTGCGTTGTGTCCGTGGTGCTTGACGCTGGACGCGGGTATGCTGCTGATTTTTTATGGACTAACCAGGCACAATGTTTTGAACAAAATTATTGAACACCGCGGGTTGCGCCGATTTGTCGACCAGGGTTACGATACGCTAGTACTGGCCTCGGTGGCGGCGCTGGTGATTATGGCGATTTTGGCTAAGTTTGGTAGTCAAATTATATAGTCCGGGCAGTTGAGCGCGCAAGTTGCTTGTGCTAAAATGGTAGCAGTCTAAGCTATTTTTGCTTGAGGCGACAGGCGAGGTATAAGTGGAGGGTAATTGCGAGCAACTTGGGTTGAGAATACGACGCAAACGGACGGTTTTGGTGTATGCCGCGGTCTGTCTGTTAGTGCTGGGTATTGGTGCTATTATGGCGGTGCAGTGGTTAACTCACCCGACTGAGGCGCTAATGCCTACAGCGTCATCGTCGCAAGTAAAGGTTGATCAGGCTAATTATCGTCTGTATCAATCGTCGAGTAGTGCTACTCCTGGTGCGCAGTTGGCGGCTGATAATACGGCAGCGACACTGCCACAGGCTGGTGCTAGTTTTCGAGTGCGAGTGGGGGTGGAGAATAAAGAAGATCTTATGCTCGCAAAACATATAATAGGTGGATTTGGTTACGTCTGTGCTGTGGCTTTGGATGGTAGAGTATATTGTTGGGGCAGTAATAGCAATGGTAAGATTGGTAGCGGTAATACATCAAGCGCTCTTGTTCCCTCAGCTGTTAAAATTAGTGGTGCTCTAGTAGGAAAAGTAATTAAGCAAATAGAACCGTCTTCTGCCGGTAACCATAGTTGTGTCATTGCTTCTGACGATAAAGCATATTGTTGGGGCCATAATGGCTTTGGTCAGCTCGGCAACAATAATACAGTAAATTCTCTTACTCCTGTAGCTGTTGATACTGCAGGTGTTTTAGCGAGTAAAACAATTAAACAGATAGCTTCAGGTGGTATTTCTAGTTGTGTCATTGCTTCTGATGATAAAGCATATTGTTGGGGTAGCAATAACTTTGGACAGTTAGGTAATGGTAATTTAAAAAACTCTTCTACTCCTACACCTGTCAGTACCACTGGAGTTCTGGCGGGGAAAACAATTAAGCAGATAACGGCCGGTAATTCGTATTTTTGTGTCATCGCTTCTGATGATAAAGCATATTGTTGGGGGGGTGGTAGAAGGGGGGCGTTAGGTAATGGCAGTACACTATCTCTTGTTATTTCTACTCCTACACCTGTCAGTACCACTGGAGTTCTGGCGGGGAAAACAATTAAGCAGATAACGGCCGGTACGGAGTTTACTTGCGCTATCGCTTCTGACGATAAAGCATATTGTTGGGGGAGTAATTCAAGTGGTCAGCTTGGTAACAATTCAACCATTAATTCCGGCGTCCCTGTCGCTGTCAATACTTCCGGTGTATTAGCCGGAAAGACTATCAAGCAGATTTCTGCTGGCAGTTCGCATACTTGCGCTATCGCTTCTGACGATAAAGCATATTGTTGGGGGAGTAATTCAAGTGGTCAGCTTGGTAACAATTCAACCATTAATTCCGGCGTCCCTACTCACGTCTATGCTCCCAAAGAAAACACCACCATTCCTGCTAATACCATGAAGCTTCGCACTCAATACGCCAAAAAAACTGCGGCGACGTGCCAGGCAGTGGCAGCGGGTTGGCAGGATGTGACCAATAACTCGACTTTGGCGTACTCGGCAGCCGGTCCGAATAACGGGACGGCGATTGCGGCTGCAGCAAACGATCCTAATCTGCCGTCTACCAGTGTCGGCTACAGCCGTCAATCAATAGTCCGCCCAAGTAGCGTTGCACAGCTGACGTTCACGAACAATCGTGATATTAATTCTGGTGAGACGGGTCTGTGGGATTTGGCACTGACTGATAATGGTTTGGAGCGTAATACGAATTATTGTGTTCGCTTGGTAGCTGATACGACGGCGGCGCCGGGGACGAGCATTGATACTTATTCGTATTATCCGGAGTTTAAGACTGCTGATGGTTCGCTGGATATTCGATTTGCAGATGCCACTGATGCCACATTAACTAATCCGACTACTGTATTTTCGGCAGCAATGACCAGTAAAACGGCGAGTACTACGACTGCGAAGTTGTCTAATAATTCGTCGCAGCAGCTTGAGGTGGTGAATAGCTTATCGACGACGGGTTGGAGTGTTTCGTTAGCGGCAACTGGCGGCCCAACTGCTAAATGGGCGCAGACTGGCGACGCAGCCAATTATGCGTTTAATAACATTAATGCAGACCAAGGGCAATTATCGGTTGACCTATCATCAAGCGTGTTTACGGCGTCTGGTTCGACGCCGCTGGGGCAGGCTTGTACGACGGCTGGCTTATCGTATGGTGCGGGCGGTGCGTTCGTAGCTGGTACGGCGTCGGCTAACGCTATTACGCTAGCGACCGCCTCGAGCAGCAGTGGTTTGACCTGCCTGTTTAAATTGCAGGATATTTCCTTGAAGCAGACTATTCCGGCGTATCAGAAGCCAGGCGCGTATACATTGCCGGTAACAGTAACGGTGGTAGCGCAATGATGAGGATGAAAAATGTAATGAGAACTGGTGCGATAGTTGTTGTATTTTTAACAGCAATAATTGGCGTGGTTTTTAATAGCAAAGCTGCTCTGGCGACAACTTCAGCAGATTCAACTTTTTCACAGTTAATTCGTGAAATAGAATGCTCTCATACAGTTTACAGCAGAGCAGTTGGTCAAGTGAATGATGTAGAGTGCGACGTTTTTGCGCCAAAATACGACCATTCGGTATTTAAAGATAACGGCTATCCAGTGATTTATGGTGTGTATGACGCGGTGCATACGGTTATTGACCCGGTGACGGGCGTGCATAAATTAGCTATCAAGTTTGCTGGACGTATGTTTACTTTGGGGGTTGATCCAGAATTGACGGTTAATGGTAATGCTTGGGTGCTTGATCTATCTAATTGGCCGAATACACATCCTGGCGATACGACGCTGGTGATAGAACGCGGCAAAACTTACCTTGGTGAGATTGCCTCCTCGACACGGGCTTACGGCTCGGCTTTGCAAATTAATCACGCGGTACCTTTTACAATTACTATTCCGCCGAGAACCTTGCCGCCGACGCCGCCAGTAATTCCGTCATCACCAGCGGTTCCAGCTGTTTCGGCAGTCGCTACAGGTATAAAATCTGGTAAAGATTTGGCTAATACTGGCGCAAACATGTGGTTTATGGTGATAGCGGCGCTGGGAATGATTATTATTGCGTTCATACTGCTGATACGTAACAGACGAGGAGGCGGTGGTCATGAACCGTAGGAAATTAGCGGATGTTCGGAGGTGCGAAGGAGGGTAGGTAGTAGCACTATAATAGACAACGAAGCAACGAAAATAACGTAAAAGAAAGGATACGATATGAAAAAACTAATAACAAACGTAGCTTTGGCGGTCGGTGTAGCTGGCGTAGTCGGTTTGGCGGGTACGGCGGTGTATGCGGCGACTACGGCGACGTCAGAATTGAGCCAGACGATTAACGCTGGCGTGCTCAGCACCGACATTCGCGATACTGGCGATAGCGTAGTAACAAACCCAACATTTGCCATGAACGCGACTACGGCGTCGACTTCTGCCCAGACGACGACTGGTATATTTGGTGCTAATGATAAGCGCATCGCTGTCGATAACCCTGGTGGCGCTAATAATGGCTGGACGCTAACACTGAATGCAACAACCCCTGGTACGGGAAAATGGACGAGCGGCAGCAACACATACCAGTACAACGGTAATGCTACGACTGGACAGTTGACGGTTAATCCAGCTGCTGGAACGCTGACGTCAATGATCGGTGCTTCCACGGGCATCACGCTAGGTTCGCAAGCAGCATTTTCCGGCACTTCTCCAGTAACGTTGATCAGCGCGGCGGCTGGTTCCGACGATATTTGGCGCGGTTATGTGACGGGTGTCGGCTTGAGCCAGGCTATTCCAGCTGGACAGGCAACAGGTACTTATACTTTGCCGATGACTCAAACTGTGGCCGCTATTTAAGGTCCGGCACAGTTATATCAATGAAAATTGGGCGCTCTTTCGGGCGTCTGATTTTCATTTACGTGGACTATTTAGTTTTTGGAAGTATCAACGGGTGTTGGTATAGCCATGAGTGTCTTGGCTTGCTATAATAAATCATATGATTTTAATGAGGAGAATACGGGGTATGGTTTCATGCTGGCGCAGGCTAGCGGTAATGGTAGTTGCGGCAGGTGTTTTGCTGCCGTCGTCGGTTCTGGCAGCAGGAATTGGCAGCCGCCCGGCGAATCCTGATCCGAACAACCCGCGGACGCAGTCGATTTTTATTTATCAATTGAATCGCGGCGCTAGTAAATCCGATCAGCTAACGATAACTAACGGCTTGACCGAACAAGCGAATATCGAGGTATACGCCGTCGACGGCACGGTCACAGCGACTGGCGATATGACATGTAAGCAGCAAGTCGAGGAAAAGAAAGATGCCGGCAATTGGGTAAAACTAGCGAAAAGCGAGGTGGCATTGGCGCCTGGTGCATCGACGAACGTTGATTTCACAGTCACCGCGCCGAATAAGGCGGATGTCGGCGAGCATAATGCTTGTTTGGTAATCCAGCGCAAAGCCGATCCAGCCGTTACTAAGAAAGGCGGTATCCAGCTGCAAACGCGCCAAGCGGTGCGTATGGCTATTACTATCCCTGGTAATATTCACCGCGATGTGACAATTGATAAATTCGCCGTCGATAATAACGGCAAGCAGTTATATAACATTGCTATTAAAAATTCTGGCAACGTTTCGGCTGATGTTGATGTCAAGTTAGTAGTCAGGGATATGCTGGGTAATGTTGTTTATCGAAATGGCGGCGAGTATGCAGCAATTGCCGAGCAAATCCGCCAGTTCCGCTACGAGAGTAATTTACAGCCGTTCTGGGGCGGTAAGTACCGCGCTGAGCTTTCAATTGCTTACAATAAAAAGGCTGGCGAATGGGGTGTTAGTAAAAATTCGGCTGATTTAACGACAAGAAAGGTTGAACCGATAGAGTTATTTTTCTGGCCGACACCTGGTGCTTGGGCGATTATTATTGGAGCGATTGCCATAGTTATTGCGGCGGTTTGGTGGGTGATTGTCTTAGTGAAAAAGCACCGGAAGCGATGATTTTACTAGCCGCGATTGATATGTCATAATGTAGGTATGAAGAAAAATTTTCTCGTTAGAGCATTCTTTGGTATCACCATTGCGGCGCTCGGTGGGGTTCTGTTACTGAGGAATCTCGAAATTATCAAGTTTGATAGCTGGCATTTGTTTTGGGGGACGGTTTGGGCGGTTGGTCTGGTTTTGGCGGGACTAACGACGATATTTAGCTCTAATAAGATGTTAACGCGAGCGTGGGGTTTGCTATTGATGGCTACTGGCGTGTCGATTGGTTTGAACTCTTACGGCGTGATTGACATTAGTATTTGGAAGCTGTTTTGGCCTGTGGTGTTGATCGCTGTTGGTCTGATGGTGGTGTTTAGTATTGGGTCTGGAAGACGCAAGAGGTATGAAAAATCAACCGGTGACAGTGGTGATAATGAAAAAATTGCAATTTTTTACGGCGAAGAGTCGCGTGTGAAGGGCGATTACACTGGCGGTTCAGCAACGGCGATATTTGGCGGCGTGGAGTTGGATTTGCGTCAGGCGAACATTAAGAATGGCGCGGTTATTGACATCTTTACGTTTTGCGGCGGCGTTAGTATCAGCTTGCCAGACGATGTGATTGTCAAAAACGAAGTTCGCGGCGTTTTGGGCGGCAGCGAGGACAAAACAGTATCTAAATCTTCCGCTAAAAAGACAATTATACTGCGCGGCGAGTGCATTTTGGGCGGTTTGGAAGTAAAATAATTTAGTTTGGATTGGCTCGAGATAACGCTATATCTGGTGTACCTAAGCTAGATATAGCGTATTTTAATTTTATGTAGTAAAATGTGAGTAGGGCGTTTTCGCGTGTGCTGTCTGTTGTGGCGGCGCGGCGAAATGAGCGGCTATCAACCGCGAAGTCTGCAGGAAGAAATTGGCTTTTATCAGCTGATATTAGACCCCGCCGTGAGCTTGCGTAAATAGCATAAGAAAGCGCTAAAAGAATCACTTCTTTTGGAATCGAGATGGTACCGTCCGTTTGAAACACCTCCAGCGGATTCTCGAGTTCAAGAGAGGTGATTTTTTTGAAAGGAAATAATACTAGTGCCAGCTAGCAAACAAGAGTTGCTTAAAGATACCAACGGCGAATGCTCGCTTAATCCTAATAAATATACGCCTGTTATTGAGGTAGTGCCGCCCGGCAGCAGCTCATTTACTCGCCTTAAAAAAGAGATGTATATCTCTGATGATTATGAAGCGACACTACGTGATTTGGCTAGACAGAAAAAGGCGGTGGTGTTGGCGGTAGAGGCGGGTGGGCGCTATGCCGGTCGGGTGACTTTGCGGCATGATTGGGGCGATGAGACATCTATCATTGAAAAGGATTTTCCGGGTTTACCGCAAATCAATGCGCTGGAGATTGATGAGGATTGTCGGCGTCGGGGCTTGGCGACTATGCTCGTTATGGCAGCAGAAAATGAGGCCCGCCGCCAAGGCTTTTCTATGATTGGACTGGGCGTTGAAATTTCAAATGAACCAGCGAAAAAACTATACGAGAAACTAGGTTATAGTTATCAGCAGGTAGGCGGTAGCGATACATATGACTTTCTCTTCGGCAAACCCAACCCACAGGTATATAAGCTACGGTTAATGACAAAATCGTTGCGAACAGAGGCGAATCATGACTAATCGGCAGCAAGAATGGCTAGATTTTGCGAAAAGCGTGGCGCTGGAGGCGGGCGATATTATGCGAAAGTATTTTGGCAAAAAACCAGACGTTCATCTCAAAGCAAACAATACAATCGTGACTGTTGCGATGAGGAAACTAATAGAATGATGAACAGTGAATAGGAAAGCTTGATTAATAATTTAAAGAAAGCAGTGAATATAAGGTAAATAAGGAGAAAGTGTAATGAAATTCAAACACGGCACACGCCGCCGGGCGGCAGAATATGAAAAAGATTGGGTGCAGCGCTGGAAGGACGATCAGACGTTTGAAAAGTCAGTAACGCAGCGGCCGGCAGATAATGCCTACGTTTTTTATGACGGACCGCCGTTTATTACTGGCGTACCGCATCATGGTACGTTACTGAGCTCAATCGTTAAGGATGCGGTGCCGCGCTACTGGACGATGAAAGGCAAGCGCGTGGAGCGCCGCTGGGGTTGGGACTGTCATGGCCTGCCGGCAGAGAACTTCGTCGAAAAGCAGATGAATATTATGGATCGGCGGCAGATTGTGACGAATAGCGGCCAGTCAGCGCCTCTGGATAAGGACGGCAATCCTTTGCCGACTATCAGCCTGGAAACGTATATAACCAAGGCGCGCGAAAGTATGGTGGCCAATAGCGAGACGTGGCAGGGCGTGATCGACCGGATTGGCCGCTGGGTGGATTTCAAAGGCGCTTATCGCACCATGGATAAGGATTTTATGGAGAGTGTCTGGTGGGCTTTCAAGCAGCTGTACGAGGCGGGCAAAATCTACGAAGGTGAAAAGGTGCTGATGTACGATACCAAGTTTGCCACCCCTGTCAGCAAGGCCGAAGTGACCATGGACAACGACGCTTACCAGACAGTGACCGACCCGAGTGTGTATGTGAAGTTTAAGCTATTTAGTGGTAACACGAGGCGCAAGATAACGTTAGATAAAAGTTCAAAAATTTTGTTTGTGTGCAATGCAAATGTTGTCCGTTCGCAGATGGCGCAGGCTTTTTATAATCACTTCACCAAGACACAGAACGCCGATTCGGCTGGTGTTAATGCGGAGAAGTATTCTACCGATGAGATACCGACAGTTGCGGATTTTGATGCTCATCTCGTTGCTAAGAATCTTGATCCGCTGGCGGTTATTGACTTAATGCGAGAGAAAGGTATCGAAGTTGGAGCTAGCCAACGGACACAGTTGACGAAGGGTATGCTGCGTGATTACGACCTAGTTATCAATATCGCTAATCGCAGCCAGACACCTGATTGGCTAAAGGGTGATAACGTTGTTTGGTGGAAGATTGAGGACCCTCACGCCGAAAGTCGAGAGCTGGCAAAATTGGCGTGCGACGAAATCGAAAAGCGAGTCAAGAAGTTGATTAGCGGTGAAGTGGTTGATGATGATATCGAAGGTGATGAGGATGTCAATATCCTCGCCTGGACGACCACCCCATGGACGCTGCCAGCCAACCTGATGCTGGCGGTTAATCCAGAGATGACATACTGCGAAGTATTGGTCGACGGTGAAAAGCTGATCATCGCCGAGGAAGCTCTGGAGCGCACGCTGCAGGACGAAAAGCATCAGCCGCTGGATTACGAAGTATTGCGCAAATTCTCCGGTAGCGAATTGGTCGGTAAAACATACCAGCCGCTGGATACGGGCTCGACTTGGCCAGAAAATGACAAGATTCACACCATTTACGCGGCGGATTTCGTCTCGCACGAGTCGGGTACGGGCATTGTGCACATCGCGCCGGCTTACGGTGAGGACGACTTTGAGTTAGCCAAAAGTTATGGTATTAGCGCCTTCCATGTCATCGATGACAATGGCTACTACACCGATGGCAATTACAAGGGCCTAGAGGTGTGGGACAATAACAAATTCATCGCCAAAGACCTGAAGGAAAAGGGTGCGGTGTGGAAAATTGAGTACATTCGCCACGAATACCCGTTCAATCCTAGAAGCAAACAGCGCATCATGTACCGGGCCATCCCCAGCTGGTTCTTCGACATCCAGGGGCAGAAGCGGCTGATGCTGGATGAGAACGAGCATATCAATTGGTTCCCGGCTCACCTGAAGCATGGCCGCTTTGCTAAAAACATTGAGCAAGCACCAGATTGGAACCTCAGCCGCGACCGCTTCTGGGCTACGGCCATGCCGGTGTGGAAGGGCGACCGTGGTACGGTCAAAGTGGTCGGGTCGTATGCAGAGCTCAAGGAGCTCAGCGGCGTGGCGCTGGATGATTACCACCGCCCGTGGGTGGATGACATTACTTTTGAAATCGACGGCGAAACGTTTACCCGCATTGATAAGGTGCTCGACTGTTGGTTTGAGAGCGGCAGTATGCCGTTTGCACAACTGCATTATCCGTTTGAAAACCAGGCCAAGTTTGAGCAGAATTATCCGGCGGACTTCATCGTTGAGTACATCGGCCAGGTGCGGGCGTGGTTTTACTATGTGCACGCCGTCAACGCCGCCTTGGCCGAAATTGGTGCTTTCGGCGAGGCGGGTGCGCAGCACAAAAACGCCTACAGCAACGTCATCACCACCGGTGTGGTGGCGGGTAATGACGGTCGCAAGATGAGTAAGTCCCTGGGCAACTTTACCGATCCGAACGAGCTGATGGATAAGTTTAGTGCCGATAGTTTGCGTTTCTTGCTGCTGAGCAGCCCGCTGCTCAACGGTGAGGATTTTGCTTTACATGATAAGGACGTGGGCGATGTGGCGCGCAAACTTGCCATGATTTGGAATATGTATGATTTCTTCACCATGTATGCTGAGGTCGACGGCTGGGAATTTGATGGTGAATTGAAAGATCCGCTGGGCGAGTTGACGAACCCGCTGGATATTTGGATCGTCAGTCGCTTGCATCAGCTGGTAGCAGAAGTCGAGCGCCACATGGATACTTATAATATCCCTGATGCACTGAGTCCGATGTTGCCATTCCTGGACGACGCATCCAACTGGTACGTTCGCCGCAGCCGCCGCCGCTTCTGGAAGTCGGAAGATGATGGTGACAAGAACGATGCTTACCGCACGCTGCATTATGTGCTGGTGCGCTTGAGCTACATCTTGGCTCCATTTACGCCGTTTTTGGCCGAGGAATTGTATCATAATTTGACGGGTGATGACGAGTCGATTCATTTGAAGGATTGGCTGCCAGCGGGTGCGGTGAACGAGCAGGTTCTAGCCGACATGTCCCGTACGCGTGAATTGATCAACAATGGCCTTAGTTTGCGAATGAAACAGGATGAGCACCAAGCATCAATCAAGGTTCGCCAGCCGCTGCAATTTGCGGCATATGCGGGCGTGAAGCTGGCTGAGTACTACGAGCAAATCATGGCTGAGGAGCTCAATGTTAAGGAGATTCGCTGGATTGAGAATCTAGACGAACACTTGGCGGACTATGATGTAACCGAGGGCGTGATCAAGCCAGAGAATTGGATCGAAATTAGCAAGCAATTGACGCCCGAGCTCAAACGCGAAGGTCTGATGCGTGAAGTCATCCGTCACGTGCAGAGTGCGCGCAAGAAGGCTGGCTTGCAGGTTGACGACCGGATTGAGCTTGGCATCACTAGTAGCGACGCAGAAATCACCCAAGCTGTCGATGTATTTACTGATACCATCAAGGCCGAGACGCTGGCTGTAAAACTAGGTTCTGCAGCGGATGATATGGAAAAATACGACGTTAAAGTTGACGGCAAACCGGTAGAAATCTATCTGAAAAAAGCTAATTAAGCTGCGAAATTGTAAACAGAAGCGTATCCTTGTAATTCTCCAGGGTTTCTTGGTTATATTTTCGCATAGGTTAATTTAGTGTTACGATAGAACTATGAATACTATCACCAAAGCTATCGTTCCGGTCGCCGGTTGGGGTACGCGGATGTTACCGATTACCAAATCAATCGAGAAGTGTATGTTGCCGGTGGGGACGCGTCCGGTGGTTGATTATATCGTACAGGATATAATTCGGGCGGGCGTCAAGGATATTTATTTCGTGGTTGGCGAGCAAAGTACTCAGGTGCAAAGCTACTATCGGTCAAATATTCAGCTGAACGACTATTTGCGGCGCGCTGGTAAACAAGACAAATTAGCTCTAGTAGCGCCGCTACGTGATGTGCGAATACATTTTTTAACCCAGCCAAGTACTGGAGGTTACGGCACGAGTATCCCAGTGGGCTTGGCTAGCGAATTTATCGAGCCAGGTGAATCAGCCTTTGTGGTGATGGGCGACCAATTCTTTTGGCGCGGTGATGGCGGTTCAAATGCGGCAGATTTGGCGGAATTGGTGGAGGCTCGCGGCTTATCGGCTGGTTTGTTGGGTAATCCTGTTGAAGAAGCTTTTATTCCTCAGACGGGTATCATCGAAACTGACCAGCAGGGCAATTTTATCCGTATTATTGAGAAGCCGAAGTTAGAAGAAGCGCCGAGTAATCTCAGCAATTCAAGCTTTTACGTTCTCAACAAAGAGATTTTCGAGCTGGCGCGTACGCTGACCGCTAACCCGCAGCGCGGCGAGTTTGAACTGACTGACGCTATTAACGCGTACATCGCGGGTGGTGGCGTCATCGCTGTGGGCGAGGCCAAGGGTGACTATATGGAATGCGGTTCGCCCAGTGGCTGGTTGCGGGCAAATAACGCCATGGCTGAGTTACAGAAAAACTAGTTGCATGTATCGTCCATCTCTGTTATAATTGGTCACTGATAGTAAATATATTTTAAGGAACGAAATGAAAGCAGTCGTAAAAATCTCTGGCAAGCAATACATTGTCAGCGAAAAAGAGTCCCTCTTGGTGGATCTCCTCCCTGAAGGCACAAAAGAACTCACTCTCGACGCACTTTTAGTGATTGATGGTGATAAAACAAAAGTTGGCACGCCAACGGTAAAAGGCGCGGTGGTAAAGGCGAAGGTCGTTGAGACGGAGGTCAAAGGCGATAAAATCCGCGTCATTCGCTACAAAGCTAAAAAACGCGTTCACAAAGAAAACGGCCATCGTCAAAAATATAGCCGGATCGAGATTACGTCGATTAAATAGTAGATACAAACTTGATAAATTGCCCTGTTCTTTGAAGCAGGGCAATTTCATATTTACTAGATGTTTGTGGTATAATTAAACGTAAGCAGAGAGGGCAGATAAACAGTGGCATCTATCATAACAGTTACCAATCAGAAAGGCGGCGTTGGCAAGACAACAACGTCAATCAATCTGGCTTACTATCTGGCAAAGATGGGCAAGCGGACTCTATTGATTGATTTCGATCCGCAGGGCAATGCAACTAGCGGCTTAGGTATTGATAAGCAGAGCTTAGAAGTAACTATTGCTGATGCTATTCTCGGCCGTAAAAAATTAGTAGAAGTAACGGTTCCAACCGAGTTTGATAACCTATCGTTGGTGCCTGCTGTGCCAACCTTAGCTAATACCGAAGTAGAGCTGGCTCAGACTGATTATCGTTTTAGCCGCCTGAAATATGCTATCAAGGCTTGCACCATAGATTACGATTACATTATCATTGATTGTCCGCCGAGTTTGAGCTTGTTGACGGTTAATGCATTGATTGCCGCTCAGTATGTTTTGCTGCCAGTACAAGCAGAATTCTATGCGTTAGAGGGCCTAGGTCAGTTACTGGAAACGATGAAACTAGTGCGCAAAAATCTCAATCCAACGCTTGATTTGGTAGGTGTGTTGCCGACAATGGTTGATAACCGCACATCACTGTCGACGCAAGTATTAGACGAGATTTCGAAGCATTTTCCAGCCAAAGTATTCAAAACGAAGATTCCGCGCAATGTCCGCTTGGCTGAGGCACCGAGCCACGGCTTGCCAATTGGCGCGTATGATAGGTTTAGTAAAGGCGCTCGCGCTTATAAAGCGCTAGCCAAGGAGGTGATTGAGCGTGCCGGCTAAAAAGGGCCTAGGGCGAGGTTTTGACTCGCTTATTCCGACAGAGCTGCTAGACGAATCGTTCGATCCGACAGCCGAGCAGGACGAACGCGTTAGTGATTTGCGATATATTAAATTAGCGTCAATTATGCCCGATCCAGATCAGCCGCGCCGTGAATTTGACGACGATGCCTTGGTTGAACTGGGTAAATCGATCAAGGAACATGGCGTGTTGCAGCCAATAGTAGTGCGGCCGCATGGTGATGGCTATATGATTGTAGCTGGCGAACGCCGTTTCCGGGCTTCTAAATTAGCGAAGCTTGATCGAATTCCAGCGCTGGTGCGGACGCTATCGGGCCAGCATCGGTTAGAACTGTCGTTGATCGAGAATATCCAGCGCCGCAACCTTAATCCGCTAGAGACAGCGACAGCGTATTTGAAATTGCGCGATCAATTTAACCTGACTTTAGATGATATTGGCAAGCGTGTCGGTAAAACGTCAGCGGCGATTGCTAATACTATGCGTTTGTTGCGCTTGCCGGGGGCGGTGCGCGATGTAGTAGCGCGCGGCGAACTAAGCGAAGGCCAGGCGCGGTCGCTGACGAGCTTGCCAGAAGAAGAAATTTTGCGGGTTGTCCCGAGAATTATAAAAGAACAATGGAGCGCGCGGACGATTGAGCGCTATGTCTCGAATTATAAAAAGTTGCATGGTACAGCATCGACTAAAGGTAGAAAAGCCGTCCGCAGCTCGAGATTTATCCGCGAAGAGGAATCTTTTGCCAAGCGCTTCGGAACGCCAGTTACTGTCAAGGAGACTCGGAAAGGCGCTGGACGGATTATTATTTCGTTCAAAGATCAAGCAGATTTCGAGCGAATTGCCAAGTTATTGGGTGAATAAACCCGAATTGTACTAATCTAACGTTGTAAAAATTACAAATTGAATTTTTAGGCTGCTAGCTTGTAATCTTAATTTTAAACTCAAAACGAGTCTATATTACCTAACGGAAAAATCCGCAAAGCTACTGGTCCGACAATATCATAAGTCGGAATGAAGCCCAGTCCGCTACGCGAGTCGAATGAGTTGTCGCCGACTCGATTATCGCCCGCTACGAAAATAGAGCCTTCTGGTACTGTCCATTCGCCGCTGTGGCTAGTTGGCGATTTTGGACCGACGTTGTTTTTGCGCGTGCTGTCGTCTGGATGAAAGCCTTCGGGATATTTATTATTGTAAACTGTTAGCACGCCGTCCTTGACAACGACGCGTTCGCCGGGGAAGGCAATTACGCGTTTGATGATGTAGCGATCGGGTGCTCCAGGCCTATAGACGGGATTAACAAAAACAACAATCTTTCCACGTTCTGGCAAATACGGTTTATTTTGTATCTGTGCCATGGTTACAGGTATTCGGTTAATGATTAACCGGTCGCCGTCGGCGAGAGTATTATCCATGCTGTGTCCAGAGACGGAAAAACTGCGAAAAACGTAAGCATTTAATAGCAAAGTGCCAATTAGCACTGCAATAACAAATCCGCTAAAACTTAGAAAATCTCGAAGACGCGGATGGCGGGTGAGATAGCTGGCTTCCATTACACGTATTATACGCTGTAAAAACCAACGAAACAATAAGCGCGATATTTATTTTTTAGCTAAAATCCTTTATAGTACATAGATATGGTGAAGCGAGCGATAGACGGTTTTGTACCACGAAATACTCCTGCGCGCAGAGCGCCTGTTGATAGCCAGAAAAAACCAGCGGTTAATTTCGGTGATATGGGACATACTGTGTCTGTACGGCGCCAGCAGCAATTGCCGCCGCGGTCGATTACTTCGGCGCCAAATAGAGGTGTTCGCAGTGATATTGACGAGTCTCTGCGCGAGATTAGTAATAATCTTGATTTATCTCCATCCAAACATTCTGGCAAGGGCTCGCCAAAAAATGGTCGGAAAAAGCGCGATTGGAAAAAAATCGCCAAGCGTACAGCGATCGCAGTAACCGTTGTTGTGCTTGGTATTGGTATTTTCCTGGGAGTACGAGCTTTGATGGCGGGTAATGCCGTCTTCAAGGGCGATATATTTGGTTTTGTACAGAAGAAACCGCTCAAGCAAGATGCTCATGGCCGCAGCAATATTCTAATACTTGGCACTTCAGAAGACGACGCTGGCCACGAAGCGGGATATCTAACCGACTCGATGATGATTCTTAGCGTTGACCAGAACAAAAAGAATGCTTATATGATTAGCGTGCCTCGAGACTTATACGTCAAATATGGTAAGAGTTGCCAAGCGGGTTATTCTGGTAAGATTAACGCTTATTTTAACTGCGTCAACGATAATTGGTCGAGCGACAGCGCTGAGGAAGAGCGTCAGACGGCAACTAGAGCTTTTGTTGGTAATATATTTGGTATTGATGTGCAATATTCGGTTCACCTGAATTATAGCGTGATGCGTGATTTGGTGGGGGCGCTTGGCGGTATCAAGATTACTATTGACAGCCGCAATCCGAATGGTGTGATGGATAGTAATTTTGACTGGAAGTGCGGTACGACGTCTGCCGAGAAGTCTCAGCGCTGTCCGCGCGGCCACTATATTAGCTATCCGAACGGCGAAGTAGAATTAGATGCCGAGCACGCGCTGTATTTGGCGATGGCGCGCGGCGACCGAGCGCCAACGTACGGTTTCGAACAGTCTAATTTCGACCGCGAAAAAAACCAGCAAAAGATTATGGTTGCTATTCGCGACAAGGCCTTGAGTGCCGGCACGCTAGCAGATTTTACTAAAATTTCTGGTATTATCGACGCGATTGGCAAGAATTTACGAACTAATTTCGAAAAGAGCGAAGTACGTACGCTGGTCGAGCTAGTACACGACATCAAAAGCGATAATATCAAAAGCGTCAGCTTAATTGATACCGAGCCGGCTATCTTGACAACTGGCACGTACGGCGGCGCTAGTTCGGTGGTGCCGACGGCCGGAGCGTATGATTACATCCAGCTGCGGGCTTTCGTCAAGAAAAACCTCTATGCGACAGATATCACTAAAGAAAATGCTAACGTCGTTGTACTTAATGCTACTGGCGTATCAGGCGTGGCACAAAAACAAGCCGATAAATTAACTGAGCTTGGCATGACGGTTAGTACTGTCGGTAATGCGCCGCAAAATGGCTCGTATTCTAGCAACAAGATATATAAAGTCTCAACGCGCGCCAAGACAGCTACGTCTGTAAAACTGCAGTCGCTTTACGGCGCTGCCCCAGAAGCGGTACAGAGCGTGCCAGGCGTCAAATATAATGCAGAGGTAGACTACGTTATTATCATAGCAGTCAAGCCGAATGCCGGCGAGTAGGCGGGTTATAGAAACAATACTAAGGTGGTATAATTAAGCGGTATGAGTTCAACAAAAAAGCATAAGTATAGCTCTAAGGCAAGCTCGCTGGCTTATGCATCGCTTAATATTTTACTGGCGCTGGCGGTGTTTGGAACTATTTATGTAACTAATTCGCCAATTTTTGCTTTGCTGCTGGTGGCGCTTGGCAAATGGCGGATTTTGTCGGTAAGGCCGCGTTTTTGGGCAGCTAATGTTTTGTCTAATTTGGTGGATATTATAGTTGGCATTAGTTTTGCGCTGTTAATTTGGCTATCGGGTGGGTACATGATACTTCAGCTGGGGCTAACAGCGTTACATATTGTCTGGCTGCTATTTATCAAGCAGCGCTCGAAATACACATACGCTGTTATTCAAGCTGGTACTGCGCTGTTCTTGGGGCTAGTGACGCTGTCGTTGATAGCTTATTCATGGGATTCATTTTATTTTGTAGCAGTTGTTTGGGTGATTACTTATGCGTCAGCGCGGCATGTAGCTAGCCGTTACGAGGGAATCAGCACTAATCTTTACGCGATAGCAGCAGCAACAGTGTGCGCTGAACTCGGCTGGATTTCGTATTATTGGATGATTGCTTATACTATTCCGGGTTTGGCTGCTATCAAGGTATCGCAATTCGCTATATTTGCAGTATTGATGGGTTTCGTGGCCGAGCGGACAGCGCGCAGCTATCATAAACACGGCGAAGTTCGCTTCGCTGATATTGCAATGCCGATATTATTAACGGCAATGACGATGGTTGTGGCGTATATCTTTGCGGTTTTGAGCGGTAGCGATGCTTTGTAGGGCGTTAAGCAGATTTTTAAGGATTCTTTAAGACTATATGCGCATAGTAAGTATAATGGATATGATCAAATTATCGAATAGAGGAGGTTTCTGATGAATAATAAGCAGGAAAATGCTACACCGCGATCGTCAGACTCACAGCCGCTACCACCTCAGGTTGTTGCGGTTACTAAACCTTGCCAGAAGAAGACGGTTTGGTTAGCGATCTCTATCGTGATTGCGGCGATTATTTTGGCGGCTGGCGGCATAACTTGTACGCTGCTAATACGAGGAGGCCGCAATTCTCTGAATACTTTCGTTGACGGTAATCTGGCGGCTGATAGTAAGGAGGCTTCTGTTTCTGATATTATTGATAAAGTTTCGCCAAGCGTGGTGTCGATAGTCACCAATACTAAGTCGCAATCGCTATTTGGTGGCTCCCGCCAGGTGCAGGCGGCCGGTACGGGTATTATTCTCAGTAAAGACGGTTTCGTTCTTACTAATAAGCATGTTGTGGAAGGCGCGCAGTCGGTTACGATTGTAGCCTCGGACGGGTCGACTTATGACGCGGTATCGCTAGTTGGTGCTGATCCGTTGAATGATTTGGCTTACTTAAAGATCAAAGACGTTAATAATTTAACACCAGCAGCTCTAGGCGACTCGTCGACAGCCCGAGTCGGGCAGAACGTTATTGCTATCGGTAATGCGCTAGGACAGTACCAAAACACTGTCTCTAAAGGTATTATTTCTGGTAAGGGCCGGGCGGTTTCGGCGAGCGATAGCAGTGGTAACTCGCGGGAATCTCTGACCGATATGCTGCAGACTGATACGGCTATTAATTCTGGCAATTCTGGCGGGCCGTTAATTAACTACAGCGGGCAGGTTATCGGTATTAATACAGCGGTAGCTTCGAATGCTGAAGGAATTGGCTTTTCGATTCCGATTAACGCAGCAAAAGGCACAATCCAGCAAGTTTTGGCTGGCAAAGGCGTGCAGCGAGCGTATCTGGGCGTCAATTACACGGATATCACGCCGGAAATAGCCAAGCATTATAGTTTGCCATCAAAATATGGCGCGTACGTGACTGGCGGCCGCAGCGAGGACGTTGGCGTTACCGCTAACAGCCCGGCCGCTAAAGCTGGTATTCAAGACAAAGATATAATTACCAAGGTCAATGGTACTGAATTGGGCGCGCGAGGTAATTTATCAAGCGTTCTCGGGCAGTATCAGCCGGGCAATACTATTGATTTGACGGTGATGCGCAGCGGTAAAACGATGAATATCAAAGCGACGCTAGCGGCCTATCAAGAATAAGCAAATTATGCTTGCAGTACGACGATAAAGCCGCGCGTTAGTTTATGCCGCAGCTGGCGCGAACCAGCGTAGGCTATTATTGCACCGTGCTGCCGCGGGTCGGCTTCTAAAAAAATTAGGGCGCCAGGATTTAAGTGTGCTGGTAGTTGGTCTATCAGTTGGTAGATTAGCGCCAAGCCCTCGTCTTTGGCGAAGAGTGCTAATGCTGGTTCATGATTAGTCTCGGGCGAGCGCTGCCACGAACGGTCGACATATGGCAAATTAGTGATAATTATATCGAATTTGCCAGGTACGGCGCGCAACAAATTACTTTTTATCAGAGCGACATCGGCTTGAAATTTTTCAGCATTTTGATGGGCAACGCGTAAAGCTGGTTGGCTAATATCGGATAAAATTACGTTAAGTTTCGGGATTTCTAATTTTGCGGTGATACCCAAGCAGCCGCTGCCAGTACCAATATCTAGTAGTTTGCCAGAAACACCAAGTTCTTTTAGCAGCTCTATGATGGCTTCTGATTCTGGGCGAGGTACTAAAACTTGCGGCGACACTGTAAATCTTCGGCCGTAAAAATCGCGGTAGCCTAAAATATAAGCAAGCGGTACGCGTTCTAACCGCAAACGTAGCCGAGCATTAGCAATATCAACACGCCACGGGTCGATGTCGTCTTCGGGGTGAGCGTGCAGGTAGGTACGATTTTTCCGCAGCGTATTAGCCAAGATAAGTTCTGCATCCAGCCTGGCAGAATCGACGCCAATTTCTCGTAATTGTTTGATTGCGTGATCGAGCCATGCCGATATATTCATATGAATAGTATAAAATGCAAGTTTGTAGCGGTCAAACTAAATTAATATGATCAGGGGCGAGACGGGTGATAGATAGATTATTACTGGTCGGCGTTTTGCGCTTTTAACTCTCGTTCGTAAGCTTGCAGCTGTTCAATCAAATCGTTGATGTCTCCGTTCATGGCGGCAGGGATATTGCTGCGGCTATAACGGATACGGTGGTCGGTGATGCGGTCTTGCGGGAAGTTATAGGTGCGGATTTTTTCAGAGCGGTCGCCAGTGCCGACTAGCGAACGCCGTTCAGCGCTTAATTTGGCGTTTTCTTCGTCAATTTTCATCTGCAGCAGCCGCGAACGCAGCACGCTCATGGCTTTTTCGCGGTTCTTGATTTGTGACTTCTCGTCTTGGTTGGTAACCATGATGCCAGTCGGCAGGTGAGTGATCCGTACCGCCGAGTCGGTGGTGTTGACGCTCTGGCCGCCATGGCCGCTGGAGCGGTAAATATCGACGCGCAGGTCATTCGGGTTGATATCAATATCAGTTTCTTCGGCTTCGGGTAAGACGGCGACAGTGGCAGTGCTGGTATGAATACGGCCTTGACTTTCGGTAACTGGGACGCGTTGGACGCGGTGGACGCCGCCTTCAAATTTCAATTTGGCATATGGCGCGTCGCCCTTGACCATGAAAATGACTTCTTTATAGCCGCCTGAGTCGTTGGCGGATTCGCTGATGAGCTCAGTTTTATAGCCATTGGCTTCGCACCAGCGCAAGTACATGCGGTATAGTTCTGCCGCAAATAATGAGGCTTCGTCGCCGCCAGCACCGGCACGGATTTCTATGATGATATTTTTCTCGTCGTTCGGGTCTTTGGGTGTTAGTAATATGAATAATTTATCGTCGAGTTCGGCAATTTTAGCTTCGTCCTCGGGAATCTCTGCTTTGGCTAGTTCGGCTAATTCATCGTTGCCCTGGGCTAGATTTTTTGCCTCCGCTAGCTGTTTCTCGATAGTATCGCGTTCGCTAGCAGTAGCGATAATGGTTTCTAGCTCAGCGAAACGTTTGTTGTTGGCAGTAAAATCTGGCGAGCTGTAGGCGTCGGGGCTTGCTAAAAAATCGCCGAGGCGAGCGCGTTCGGCTTTCAAAGCGTCTAAATCGAGAGAAATCTTTGCCATAGCTTATAAAATTATAGCATATATTGACGAAATAAGCGTTTTAATGTATAATAAAGAGATGAGTAGGTCGATTGATAAACCGTCGGAGTCTGCTGCGGGCGAGTTGTTATGCGCAACTTTGTTGCCAGTAGCTGCTCCTGTTAAAACTTACAAAATACCGGAAGGTCTGCCGCCGCCGCTAAAGTCATGGCAAGTTGTGAATGTTGGCAGGGGACACATTAGAGCTAAGGGTGAGGTAGATAGGCTAGATGTAACGGTATTTTTAGCGGATGATAATAGACCAACTAATTGCCAACATCCAGCTCTGGAGAGTTATTTAAGAAAAACGGTCCTAGGAGAAGGTGATGGGAATGAAGATGGGCAAGGTGATATAGATTTTGTACGATCGCTATATTACGGTGCGGTTGCCCGCGATATGGGGTTAACCGTACCAGATGTGATCAGTATGACAGCTGATAGTAAAAGATTGTTGAAATCGGCTGGTTTTTCTGAGGTGCTAGCTACGGGATCGCTTGCAAATGTAGGGTTAGTGTTGTCTAGGGGCGATGAATTGAGCGACCCTGCTGATATTGAAAGACGAGCGCGTGGAATAGGTTTATACACTAAAGAGACCATAACTTTTCCTGGAGCAGGCGAGGATTCTAAGGATAATCAGTTTATTGCGCTAACTGACGCCGCTGGGAATCGAATTATCATGCCGTATAGTGGAATTAGGGAGCGTATTCTGATGGGCGCATTTGGGTATGAGGAAGCTGGCGGGCAAGAAAAATAAAATATCGCTGACAGATATCGGCGATATTTTATTATGCGATTGATGGCGCCTAGTTTTTCTTGTTGACCTGTTTCTTAGCTTTTTTGGAGGTTTTGGCTGGTTTAGCGTTGTTGTCGCTGGTTTTGTCATCGGCAGCTTGCTGAGCCTTGGCGACGGCGGCGGCGTTAGCCTTTTTTGCTTTGTTGACGAGAGCTTCGCGGCGGGCCTTCGCGGCGGCTTGGCGGGCCTTGAAGCGGTCAACGCGGCCTTCGGTGTCGATGATCTTTTCTTCGCCAGTGAAGAACGGATGTGATTTACTCGAAATGTGGACTTTGACCAACGGGTAAGTTTGACCGTCTTTCCACTTGATTGTTTCGGTAGATTGCGCTGTTGAGCGAGTCAAGAACGCGAAGCCTGCTTGTTCGTCGCTAAATACGACCAGGCGATAGTCCTGTGGGTGAATACTGCTTTTCATAACTGTAGTATTTTAACAAAAATCTATCTGTCTGTCAAAAATGAGTTTTGCGGCGCTTTTCGTTGCTACGACGTTCCTTTTCGCTGCTGATTTTGTCGTGAAGTTTACGTAGCGCGCGCTGCGAAGCTGGCAGCTGGGTAATAGCGCGAATTTCTTCCTCAATGTCAGCTAAATCTTCGTCGCTGAAGTCTTCTAATCCAACATAGCGCATGCGGGCGCCCTTGGTGGAGCGGATTAGTTCATCAAGCTTAAGCTGAATAGCGCGACTATCACGGTTTTGAGTATTTTGGATCAAGAAAACCATCAAAAAAGTAACAATTGTCGTACCAGTGTTAATGACTAGCTGCCAGGTGTCAGAGAAGTTGAAAATCGGCCCGGTGATAAACCAAACAGCTATTGAAGCGGCTGCTAGGATAAACACGCCAGCCGACCCAGCTAGCGTTGAGGCGCGCGAAGAAATCTTGCGAAAGCGTTCTTTCATGATGTAAGCATAACAAAAAAGGTGAATATTAGCAAAAATGTTACAAGATTATTCAAGATATGACAAGTGATGATAATAAAGTTTGACTAAAGTGATGTTATTTACTATAATTGTCATACTAAAGTAAATACGAAAAACAAAAAAGGTGTATTCATATATTATGAAGGAACTGTATAGCAAAGGTAAAATACCAGGTCACGAAGATACTGGCGAAATAGTGCCGTCGTGTAGTCAACCTAGTGAAGCTTCGGAATATGATAGCACAGATACTTCAGGCGATATAAATAATATAGATGAAAACAAGGTCGTACATAATATAGAGCGAAGATATTTACCTGATAGCTCCCGACCAATCTATACTGTCCTTGGCCAGACAATAGCATTTCGTTCCGCAGGAGAAGTTCCTTGTATTCATAGCGCATGTTTTACTGACGATATATATAATAATCCAAGTGATAGTAGTAGTGTGGCGAATGAGAAACGTGAGCTTATTAATAGTATGCTTAAAAGTCGTGAATCTGAAATTCTCGTTGCAACGAACAATCCAGAAGGTATCTTGACATTGGCGAAAAAACTAACAGGCGGTTCGGCTGAGATTGACACAATTCTTGAAGATATTAAAAATGGCGGTCCGTATGGAGACGAGGTAAAAGAATTCACTGACAAAATTATCGCTTGCACAATGTTCGATGATAGAGGAAATACGTTAACAGATCGGGTTGACGAGAATGGTTACGCAATTGTACTAGCTGCGATTTGCGGTGATGAGGACGCGGCGTCATTAGTATCTAGTAGGCTTGATGTAATGCGAGAAACGATAAAGCAGAGACAGGAAATAATTCGATACGAATGCGATACAGAAGCTGCGATACAGGCGCGCAGGATGGAAGAAGCAGGGCTGTCTGAGATAGAGCCAAAAGACGTTACTCTGGTTCATTCTACAAGATATGAAGTTCAGCGCAACAGCGATGGTGAAGTGTGCTTGTACCCAGCCTCGCGTCATGAATCTCGTAGTATGCGCTCAAGCATTCATTTTACTCCCAACGGACAAGTGTCTTCGCATGCATACGGATCATGGAGTGATACAAATAGGCTAATTGTTGCTAATATGGAAAGGGTGATTTCTAGTAATGGTATTCCCGCTGCTATGGCTAGTGCCGATACGTATTTTACAAGGAGTCCAGGGGACAGTTTAGTTTTGCCAGGAGCTTTAGTCGTAGAACCGAAAGAAATGTTATCTGATCAAGGACAGGTTATTGAAGAAGATGAAACTGGTGTTAAATATCTTTCAACAGACAGTTATACAAGTGATCAAAAGGAGTTTATTAAGCAAGCTGCTGAAACTTTCGGCGTAAAATTTAACAATGAACATCCGTCATCAACCTTGCGAGAAGTTGCACTTCGGACTGTAGAGAAGCAGTTGGGCGCAACGTCTTTTACGGAAATAGGACAGAACTACGCATCTGATACATCATTCGATCAGCAGATTACGCAATTGTCGCTCAGACTTGGTTGTCCAAGCAGATCGCATATGGCATCACAAGAAATGGCGATGGAAAGCATGAGAGCAGGATTTTGTAGTGAAGATGAATGGAGCGGTCCAATAGCTCCAGCGTCGGGTTTTCTTGGATCTGGAATGGGATGGAGCATTCCAGACAACGTATCGAATATTGATTCGCTCAGGACTATGGTCTTTGCTGGAGCGCTACCAGCGCTAGACTTGACAGCCGTAAAAGAACATAGAAATAAAAAAATAGGATGGAGTGCTATGGAATATTGATGCTCAATAAAACTTATAGATACGGTAGCTTGTGATTTTGGTGTAGTAGTGCTATAGTAGTGTGGTAATAATTTTAACGACACAGCTCGTTGTAGCTCCAAAAGCAGCGGGCGAGGAAAAGGAGTAAATTGATGTCTGTAGAAGTAGACATGAAAGCTTTGTTTGAAGCTGGTGTTCATTTTGGGCACAAAACTAGCCGCTGGCACCCAAAGATGGCGCCGTATATTCACTCAAAACGCCAGGATAGCCATATTATTGATTTAGCGAAGACAGTGGAGGCGCTAGACAAAGCCTTACCGTTTATCACCAAGACGGTAGCGAGCGGCAAAAAAGTTTTGTTTGTTGGCACCAAAAAGCAGGCCAAAGATATCGTTAAAGCGGCTGCCGAGTCGGCTGGCCAGCCGTTTGTGGTGAATCGCTGGATCGGCGGTATGCTAACCAATGTCACCACTACCAATGCACAAATCAAGAAACTGCGCGACCTCGAGCGCCGCATGGACAACGGCGATCTCGAGAAGCGCTACAATAAGCTAGAAGTTCAGCGCTACCAAGAAGAAATCGATAGTTTGAACTTCAAATACGGCGGTATCAAGGAATTGAATGGCAAGCCTGGCGCTTTAATTGTGCTCGATATGCTGGTTGATAAAAATGCAATCGCTGAAGCAGAAAATCTCGGAATCCCAGTGGTGGCGATTGCTGATACTAATGCCGACCCGAGCAAAGTTGAATATCCAATTCCAGGCAACGACGACGCGATTAAAGGGTTGCAACTGCTGTTAGATTACTTTGTAGCAGCGGTGAACGAAGGTAAGACTAAAAAAGAGGAGAAATAGGATGGGCGTATCAATTGAAGACATTAAAAAGCTGAAAGAATTAAGCGGCATTGGCCTGACCGATGCCAAAAAAGCGCTAGTTGAAGCCGAGGGCGACTTCGATAAAGCTCTCGAGGCGCTGCATAAGAAAGGCTTGACCAAGGCCGAGAAAAAAGGCGACCGCGAGACGCGCGAAGGCTTGATTGAGAGCTATGTGCACTCGGGCCGTATCGGCGTGGTTGTCGAGGTTAACTGCGAAACAGATTTCGTAGCGCGCTTACCAGAATTCAAGGAGTTTGCGCACCAAATTGCCATGCAGATCGCAGCGATGGCACCAAAGTACGCAACGGTCGAGGATATTCCGAGCGAAGTTTACGAAGCGAAAAAGCAGGAGTTTTTGGCAAGCGACAGTTTGCAAGATAAGCCAGAGAATATGCGCGAGCAAATTGTCGAAGGACAACTCAACAAGTATTTTGCCGAACAAGTCCTGTCCGAGCAGGCTTTCGTACTTGACGACAGCAAAACCGTCGGCGAACTGATCAAAGAGCAAGTAGCGCTGCGTGGCGAGAATGTACGCGTTAGCCAATTCAAGCGTATCGAGCTTGGCGGCGAATAAGCCTACGTCTTATACAACCAATATAACCGCTGAAATATGGCGGTTATTTTGGTATGATAAAAGCATGAGCAATCAATGGCGGAATGTAGATGCGGAATTTTGAATCTGGTAGTTTTGACTTTTATAGCAACCGCGAGAAACCAAGCGGCGGCGAGCGCGAGCGTGCGAGCGAGCTGGATGATATTGATTTGCGGCCCGAGAGCGAGGTTTTTCAAGATCACGAGCGGATTGATAGCAAGGATCTTGACGATCAGCTGATTGCTTTGCGAGACCAGCTAAGCGAAGATACGGACGGAATTATTCATATTGATATCCCGGCTTATAGATATGATTTTGCCGACAATCCTTTCATTGGCATGGGGCCGAATCGCACCAAGACTTACGAGATTTCGCGCTATGTGGATATAGTGTTTTTGCATCGTTTCATGTATCAAGAAATTATTGTTTGCGGGCTGCAATCGCGCAAATTTACCAACGAGACAGGGCGGGCGGCGTTTATTAAACGGATTCGCGAGACTGGCGGCTTGCCGCTAAACCGGGATGGCAGCGAGCCGGAGGTTTTGGGGCGAGCATTCGTGCCATATATGCCATATCACACGACTGATGCGTTTTTCCGCTTGTATCATACAGTGATGCCACGGGTAGCCGAACGGCCGCACTATCCGCTAGACGTGTGGTTGATTTTTGATGAAAATGCCTATCAAGAAGTCGATGGCTCGCCGGATTTTCGCCAAGCGTATCGCTTGCGTCAAGGATTTGACCGGCGGGCTAGTTTGCTAGGAGTGGCGCAGATAAATTAGCGTTTAATGGTACAATAAAGTAAAGGAGAATATATGTTTAGTACAGATGAATATGAAGCAAAAATGACAGGCGCATTTGAGCACTTTGGCGAGGAGCTGCGCAAGATTCGCACTGGCCGGGCGCATCCAGGTATGTTAGCGGGCGTGATAGTTGAGGCTTACGGAGCTACTATGCCGCTCAATCAGGTGGCTAACGTGACAGCTCCCGAGGCGCAAATGTTGCTGGTGACACCCTTTGATCCGAGTAATTTGCAAAATATCGCGGCGGCGATTCGCAATGATCAGAGCCTTGGTTTTAATCCGAGCGACGATGGCCGGGTAGTGCGCGTGCCAGTACCAGCCTTGACCGAGGAGCGCCGCAAGCAGCTAGTTCGTCAGGCGTCAGAAAAGCTAGAAGAGGCGCGAATCGCTTTGCGCAATATTCGCCAAGATGGCATCAAGGATGCCAAAAAAATGAAGGAAGCTAAAGAACTGAGCGAGGACGATCTCAAAATGATCGAAAAAGAATTTGATCGCTTGATGAATGAATTCCAAGACAAACTAGAGGCCGCTTTCAAGGACAAAGAAAAGGATATTCTGACCATCTAATGAGCGAGAAAATATTGCCAGTACACGTCGGCTTCATTGTCGACGGCAATCGCCGCTGGGCAAAA
Organism: uncultured Candidatus Saccharibacteria bacterium; assembly: GCA_963528575.1. Lineage (GTDB taxonomy): Bacteria > Patescibacteriota > Saccharimonadia > Saccharimonadales > Saccharimonadaceae > Saccharimonas. The sequence continues at coordinate 75,263 of CAURUS010000003.1, read as the reverse complement.
GCTCAGGGTCTATCAGCGCAAGAAGGGCATAGCGCTGGTTATGAAAAGTTGCGCGAAATTATCATTGACACGATTGATCGCGGCGTACCGTATGTCAGCGCGTATATTTTTAGTACCGAGAACTGGCATCGTAGCGGCCCGGAGATTAAGCATCTGATGGATTTGGTGGTGCAAATGTTGACGCGCGATTTACATATTTTCGTTGAACACGGTATACGGCTAAGGGTGGCAGGGACGCGTGTGCGTCTCAGCCGCCGAGTCAAAAAAGCGATTGACGAGGCCGAAGCGGCCACCAAAGATTTGACGCACGGCACGGCGATTTTGTCGTTTAATTATGGCGGGCACCAGGAAATTATAGATGCAGTCAACACCTTGCGCAAAACACTTTCAACACATAAAAAAGTAACAGCGCAAATCTTTGAGCAATTTTTGTATACGCCAGATGTGCCGCCGTGCGATTTGATAGTGCGTACCAGCGGCGAACAGCGGCTAAGCAATTTTATGCTGTGGCGCAGTGCTTATAGCGAGCTAATTTTTGTTAAAAAATCGTGGCCAGATATGACAAAACGCGACATAACCGCTATACTAAATGAGTACGCGAAACGTTCGCGGCGGTTTGGAGGGTGAAATGAGTTTAGTTTTTGGTATCATTGTCGGTATAATTGTGTTGACTATTTTAGTGGTGACGCACGAGTTAGGCCATGCTTTGGTGGCGCGGCGTTACGGCGTGCGTGTTGAGGAGTTTGGTATTGGCTTCCCGCCGGCAGCTTATAAGAAGAAGGTTAAGAAAAGCTTTTTGGGCAAAAATGTTGATTACAGCATTAACTGGCTGCCGCTAGGCGGTTTCGTTAAGTTACAAGGCGAGCACGACGATGATAAGCAGCCTGGCGACTACGGCGCAGCGACATTTTGGCAAAAAACACAAATCTTGCTGGCTGGCGTAGCAGTGAACTGGCTGAGTGCGGTGTTGATATTTACGATTTTGGCGTGGTGGGGTATGCCGCCGCTTGTCGCTAATCAATTCACCGTGGCTAGCGACACGACAACTTCAGGTAAAGAAGTCAAGATAGCTGGTGTCGAGAACGACTTGCCGGCGCAAAAAAGCGGATTAAAAACTGGCGACGATATTCTGTCGGTTGACGGCGATAAGATCAAAACTCCAGATGAGCTGACTAAGAGGCTAGCTCGCGACAAAGGTAAAACAGTTAAGATCCGCTACTCGCGAAATGGTCGAGAAGCAGTGCTGCCTGTAGCATTGCGGTCTAGCAATGATGACAAGCGCGGTTATCTGGGCGCCAGTTTATCTCAAGAAGTCTTGATGCGTTCGACTTGGTCGGCGCCAATTGTCGGCGTAGGGCTAACTACTCAATTGACTGGGATAACTATTCAAGGGCTTGGGCAAGTTGTTTATGACGGTTTGACGGGGCTGGTTATGAAAATCGTGCCGAACGATCAGGCGCAGCGGCAGGCTAATCAAAAATTAGCGACAGTTGGCAATAGTGTCGGCGGTCCAGTGACGATATTTGGTATGCTGTTCCCGGCGGCTGGCGAGGCTGGCGGCCGCTATGTCTTGATGATTGCTGGACTAATCGCTTTGTCGCTGGCAGTGATGAATATCTTGCCAATTCCGGCGCTTGATGGCGGGCGGTGGTTTGTGACGGCTTTATTCCGCCTAATAAAGAAACCGCTCCGCAAAGATACCGAGGAGAAAATTCATGGTACTGGCTTCTTGGTTTTGATAGTATTGATAATATTAGTAACGATTTCTGACGTCGGGAAGCTATTCAAATGAAACGCTGGCGGGTGGGTAATTTGAAAAAGCTTCGTTTTTCCCGGCAGCAGGTACTATCGTGGATTGGCTGGACGCTGTTGGTGGCAGTATTGATGGTAGCGGCTGCTTATGCGGTAGCTGGCGTTGGGCGATTGCTGTTGCGGACAGGTTGGTTGGCGCAAGCTAATGTATCAGTGGTTAATCTAATTTTGCAATGTTTTGTTCATGTCTTGACAATTGCCGCCGTTTGCACGGTAGCTTGGCGTATTAAAAAAGCAGTATCAGCCAAACAGGCTGGCATACAGCGGTTGATTGAGTGGCGCGATATCGGTATGGCAATCGTTGGCGCGGTGGCTTACATTGCTTTGACAGTGAGCTTATCATTTGTTGCGCAAGCCATTATACCAGGGTTTAACCCAAACCAAGCTCAGGATGTCGGGGTATCAGATAGGCTGTTTTCGTTAGATCTAGCGATAGCTTTCGTGGTGCTGGTGATAGTGGTGCCATTATGCGAGGAGTTAATTTTTCGCGGTATACTGTATGGCAAACTGCGTTCGGCGAAACTGCCAGTAGCAGCTAATGTATTTTTTGTTAGTTTGCTTTTTGGGGTAGCGCATGGGCAGTGGAATGTTGGTATTGATACGTTTGCGCTGAGTTTGGTGCTTTGTACGCTGCGCGAATATACTGGATCGATTTGGTCTGGCTTTTTGCTGCACGCAATCAAAAATAGCGTGGCTTTTTATGCGGTTTATGTTGCGGCGGCGTTTTGGTAATTTGTTGATATGCGTGATTCACGGTAAAATGAGGATACTATGAGACTAAGTAAGAATTTTACTCGAACTATCAAGCAGGCGCCAGCTGACGAGGTGGCGCGTAATGCCCAGCTGCTGATTCGCGCTGGCTACGTGCATAAAACGATGGCGGGCGTTTATTCATACTTGCCGCTGGGACTAAAGGTGGTTGAGAATATCAAGCAAATTGTCCGCGAAGAAATGAATAAAATTGGCAGCCAAGAATTGGTGATGAGCACGCTGCAGAGCAAGGAATTATGGCAGGAGACTGGACGCTGGAGCGATGATCTGGTCGATGTTTGGTTTAAGTCTCATCTGCAAGACGGCACCGAGGTCGGTTTCGGCTGGACGCACGAAGAGCCGATTGTTGATTTGTTGCGTAATTATTTGAAGAGCTATAAGGATTTGCCGATTAGCGTTTACCAGTTCCAGAACAAGCTGCGCAACGAGCTGCGCGCCAAAAGCGGTATTATGCGCGGCCGCGAGTTCGTTATGAAAGATATGTACTCGGTGCACGCCAGCAAAGAAGACTTGGATAACTATTACAACGCCGCGATCGAGGCTTACAAACGCTGTTACGACCGCTTCGGTATCGGCGATGAGACATATGTGACGTTTGCTTCAGGTGGCGCTTTCACTAAATTTAGCCACGAATTTCAGACGATTTGTGACGCTGGCGAGGATTATATTTATCTGCACCGCGGCAAAAATATTGCGGTGAACGAAGAGGTTTTGGATGAAGCCGTCAAGGAGCTGGACATTGACCGCAGCGAGCTAGAACGGGTCAAAACTGCCGAGGTTGGCAACATCTTTAACTTCGGTACGCAAAAGTCCGAGGAAATGCGCCTGGTCTTTACTGATGCTGAGGGTGTAGAGCAGTACGCTTATATGGGCAGCTACGGTATCGGCATTACCCGGGTGATGGGCGTGATTGTTGAGAAATTTGCTGATGATAAGGGGCTGGTTTGGCCGGAGAATATCGCGCCAGCTAAAGTATATCTGGTACAAATTGGCAGCCAGTCGCGCGCTACAGCTGACGAGCTTTATCAGAAGTTGCAATCTGCCGGAATCGAAACTATCTATGACGATCGCGACGAGCGTCCAGGGGTTAAATTTGCTGATGCCGAACTGCTGGGTATTCCGTATCGGGTGACGGTCAGCGATCGCTTGCTTGATAGAGGCAAGTGGGAGGTGTCAACGCGCCAGACTGGCGAGCAACGGCTCTTGACGGCAGATGAGTTGCTTGCTACACTGAACTAATCTGAGTATTTTGTATTGGAGGGCTGGGGTTTCTCTAGACAGAGAAAATTTCGGGCGGTATAACGAAAGGAGTAAAACTCATGAAAAAAGCATATCAGATCACCGAGGATGGAAGAAAAGAGCTTGAAGAAGAGCTAGCTGCCTTGAAAGGTCGCCGCGGCGAGATTGCCGAGAAAATCGCTGAAGCGCGCGGTTATGGCGATCTGAGCGAGAATGCCGAGTACGATCAGGCGCGCGAAGAGCAAGGTCTAGTCGAGACGCGTATTGCCGAGATTGAGGATATTTTGCAGAACGCCGAGGATATCAAGGGCGGTACTACTCACAAAGTTAGTTTGGGTAGTCGAGTGACGCTTGAATCTGGCGGTAAAATATTTGAATATACGGTTGTTGGCCCGGTTGAAGCCGATCCGCTAAATGGCAAAATTAGCGATGAATCACCGCTGGGTGTGGCGCTAATTGATAAGGTAGTGGGCGATACCGCCGCTATTAACACGCCTAAAGGCGAGACTATCTACGCAATCAAAGCAATTTCGTAGCTACTAACAGGGGTGTGCTATAATAAATAATTATGGCTACACTGCAAGATTATCGAAATGAACGTTTGCGAAAACTAGAAACCCTGCGAGAACTAGGCGTTGATCCGTATCCGGCGCGGTCGGAGCGGACGCATGGCTGCGGCGAGGTTTTAGCGCATTATGATGAGCTGGCGGGCCAGGAAGTGGTTGTGGCAGGTCGCATCACTTCAATTCGCAGTTTTGGTAAGCTGGCGTTTATCAAACTGCGTGATCAGTCTGGTGAGGTGCAGTTATATTTGCAGCGCGATGATGTGGCAGAATTGGACGCTAGCCGCGGCGTATTGGGTATGAAACAGCTGAAGCTTTTGGATACGGGTGATTTTGTTGAGGCGCGCGGAGTGATGACGACGACACAGACTGGCGAAAAGTCGGTTGGCGTGCGTGAACTACGGTTATTAACTAAGTCACTCAGGCCGATGCCAGAGAAATTGGAAAACAAAGAAGAGCGTTTCCGTCGCCGCTATGTCGATATGAATGTCAATCCAGAGGTGCGCCAGCGGTTTGTTCGCCGCAGCAAGTTTTGGCAGGCGACGCGCGATTATCTAAACAACCACGGCTTTACCGAGGTGAATGTGCCGGTATTGGAGCACACCACCGGCGGTGCTGATGCTAACCCATTTGTGACGCATATGGACGCGCTGGACGACCAGCAGTTTTACTTACGCATTTCTCACGAGTTGCCGTTGAAGCGGTTGGTTGGCGCTGGCTTTGAAAAGGTATATGACCTCGGGCCGCGTTTTCGCAATGAGAATTATTCAGACGAGCATTTGCCAGAGCACATCGCCATGGAGTGGTACGCTGCGTACTGGGACTGGAAGCAGGGCATGCGCTTTATGGAGGCGATGTATAAAGATGTACTTCAAAAGACGTTTGGTACGCTGCAATTTCAGCTAGGTAAATTTAATGTTGACATGAGCGGCGATTGGGAAGTTTGGGATTATGCTGAGGTTATTCGCAAGCACTATGGAATTGATGTGTACGACACAACGATTGAAGAGGTGGCTGCCAAGCTGAAAGAACATGGTTTGGAAGTGGAGAAGACCGATTCAATCCCGCGCAGCATTGATAAGTTATGGAAGAATATTCGCAAAGATGTGGCGGGGCCGGTGTGGCTAGTGAATACGCCGAAGTTCATCAGCCCGCTATCCAAGACCAATCCTGACAATCCGCAGACGGTGGAGCGTTTCCAGCCGATCATTGCCGGGTCAGAGCTGGGGAATGGTTTTTCTGAGCTGAACGACCCGATTGACCAGTTGAACCGCTTTGTTGAACAGCAACAGATGCGCGATGCAGGCGATGACGAGGCAATGATGCTGGATATCGACTTCGTGGAAATGTTGGAGTACGGTATGCCGCCAGCTTGCGGCTGGGGCTATTCTGAGCGGGTATTTTGGATTTTTGAAGGCGTAACTGCCCGCGAGGGCGTGCCATTTCCACAACTGCGTTATGAGATTGACGAGACAACGCGGGCGATATATCCAGAAGTGAAGTTGTAGTTTTTGAAGTTGTCGATACTTCGGTACTGGCTTTTAGGCGGCCATTTTCTCGCTATCCTCAGCTAGCTCGCCGAGCAAGATATCGATTTCATCAGACACAATATCTGCAAAGTCTGGTACATTGGCGCGTACCCAATCGACGATTTGGTCGTCGCTGGCTTCTTGCATGTGTGATAGTTCTTCGGCTTGCTCTGGTGATAGCTCGAGGACGATTTCGTTGATGACACGTTCCTCTAGCGTCGATTCAAAATGGTCAGCCAGCGATTGGTAATCTTCGTCTGATAGATTGATTCCTAAATCTGCGAGGAGGCTGCGGCTTAAAATTGGCATGATGTTATCCTTTCTTTTTCTGTTTTAATTTTAGACAAAGGTATTTTCGACGCTACGATCTCTAGCTTGCTGGGTTGCTTTGGCTTTCTTCTCTGCAGCAATCTCGTTTTGCGCGCTGGCTTCAAGGGCTTTACCGGTATTTTCGACGTCTTTTTGAGCTTGAATCAACTCCTGTGCTAGTCGTCCCTCTTGTCTTTGCAGATCAGCTAGGCGCTGGTGATGGTTGGCGATTGTTTGCTCCATCTCTGCCTGCTGATTTTCTGCTTTGACAAGTTCGTTCATGGCTGCGAATTTATTGGCGTTATCGTCAGACAACGATTCGGCTTTTTCTCGAAGTTTAGCGACATTTTCTTTGACTGTGACGAGGTTCGCCTCCATGTCGGCTATCTCTCCAGCCTGCTGGCGCGTATTTTCTAGATCAACCCTGGTCTGGCCAAGCTCTTGACCAAGCATTTCAACTCGATTTTGCGCGTCAGCAGAAGCTCGCTCAGCGTATCGTGCTTGCCAGCTGGCCTCTTGTGAGTTTTTGCTAGCTTCGGCAGCATTCATGACGGCGCTAGCGATGCGGCGGAGTTGATCTTTTGGTATAGAATTGACATGTTCTTTGGCTGCTGCCCAAGACTCAAACCAACCAACATTTTGTTCTTTACGCATTTTTTCACGAAGAGCTTTACGGGTGCGGGCTTTGTCTGCACGTTCCGATAATTCGGCTATAGTGGCCTCGCGGCGCGATTCGTAGGCGTTTTTGACGGTTTCCAGGCGTCCGCTCATCCGATTCTGTCGTCTTTCGAGATTTGCTTTGCGTTTGTTCAGGCGAGCTTCAGCTTTTTGAAGCTTTCTCATGCGGCGTTTTTTAAGCGGGTGGTTGTCGCTGAGATGAGCAACCTCGTCGAGCTTTGCCTTGCGCCGGTCATACGAACTCTTGGCTAAGCCATGCATAAATTTGTCTTTAAGCAGGCCTGGTTGCTCCTTAGCATTATTCCAGCCCGCTGCAATTCTTTCCTTGCCCCACTGTAGCGTATTGCCAGCACCTTGTATCGTTCGACTAACAAGATAGCGATTGCCTAGAACTTCAGCATCGGTGCGCAGCGTCTCGTTAGCTTGTACTTCAGCAGCATCCTCGGCGCTTTCTCGGCCAGGTTTGACGTCTTCGTATTCGGTGCTATCATATTCGGCGCCGCTTTCTTGATCGGATTCAGGGGTCGTCTCATCGCCTTCAGGCGGCACTTCTATGTAATCTGGTATACCATTCTCATCAGTATGTACGACAGATCCGTTATCTAATGTAAAATCCTTACTTTGTTCTCCTACTGGCGGTGGTGGACTTCCAGTTCTCTCGAATGCTCTCGGGCGCATTTTGTTTATTCCTTTTTTATTTTTGTCTGACTTTCTATACAACTTATAGCAAAAAATCACGCTTATGTCAATATTTTTAGCGTAAAATGGGTAAAAATAGCTGAGATTTTTGCCGAGACGGCTGCAAATGCTATACTATTAAATATTATGGAATGGTGGCAGGCTATCATATTGGGTATTGTCGAGGGAGTAACGGAGTTTTTGCCAGTGTCGTCGACCGGGCATTTGACAATTGTCGAGAAGTTGATGGGTATGCGGATCAACGATCCAAGTTTGACGGCTTTTACGGCTATTATTCAAATTGGCGCTATCGCTGCAGCGATAATTTATTTCCGAGATGATATTTGGCGGGTGTTGAGTGCTTGGTGGCGCGGTCTATGGTGGAAACGGGCGCGGCGGCAGTTTGACTACAAATATGGCTGGGCAATTATTATTGGATCGCTGCCGATTGCGGCTATCGGTTATGCTCTCAAAAATGAGGTCGAGACAGTGCTGCGCAGTTTATGGTTTGTGGCCTTTGCGTTGATTGGTTGGAGTCTGGTGATGTGGCTAGCCGACAAATGCAGCGCTGTGCGGCGCGGCGAGCGGCAGACGACTTGGCGGGATACGCTGGCGATTGGCTTGGGCCAGTGCTTGGCGCTGATTCCAGGCGTGTCGCGTTCAGGGGCGACGATTTCGGTGGGGCTATTCCGCGGTTTTGATCGGGTAACGGTGACGAAATTAAGCTTCTTCCTGGGTATTCCAGCCTTGGTGGCGGCAGGTTTGCTAGAGGCGATGACCGCTTACAAATACATTGGCGGCGGCGTCGGCTGGGTGTCGACAATTTTGGCGACAGCGGTGGCTTTTGTGGTTGGCTATTGGTCGATTGCTTGGCTGTTGAAATTTGTCGCCAGCAATGACTTTTCGTTGTTTATCCGGTACCGCATCGGTTTGGGCGTGATAATCATGTTATTGCTAATGACTGGCGCGATAACGGCAATATAAGCAGGAGGGCTGAATGATTGAGGTCAAACATATTACCAAAATATACGGCAAAAAGAAGAATGCTTTTACGGCGCTGGATGATGTTAGCTTGAATATTGAAGAGGGCTCGAGCGTGGCGGTTCTGGGTAAATCCGGCAGCGGTAAATCAACGCTGATGCATGCGATTTCTGGGTTAGACAAGCCGCAAAAGGGCAGGGTGTTAATTGACGGCGAAGACATTTTGCGGCTGAAGTCGCGGGCCACCGACAAATTTCGGGCGCAGAAGATGGGTTTTATCTTCCAGAGTTTCTTCGTTGAGGGCGGCGAGAGCTGTTACGATAATGTCAGTTTGGCGTTAGAGACGGCGGGCGTGGCAAGAATCGGCCGCAAGAAACGGATTATCGAAGCTCTAGAGGCGGTTGATCTGGGTGATAAGATTAAGTCGCGTGCCAAAGACCTTTCAGGCGGGCAAAAACAGCGTTTGGCGATTGCTCGGGCGATTGTCGGCCGCCCGCAAATCTTATTTGCTGATGAGCCGACTGGTAATCTTGACTCGGCAACTTCAAAAGTGATTGAGGATTTGTTGTTTAATTATTGTAAAGAAAACAACGCTACGTTGATTATTGTGACTCACGATGAAGACTTAGCGCAAAAATGTCAGCGGGTGATTCATATCAAAGATGGTAAAATCGAATCGGACTCTGCTGCCAAGAAATCGGCTGCTAAAAATAAGTCGACTAGCAAGCTTACAGAGGAGGAAAAATAATGAAAACTACCGATATCGTGGCTAGAGCTGGCCGTAATTTGCGCCGTGCCAAAATGCGGACAATCTTAACAAGTGTAGCTATTGCTGTCGGCGGCTTCGCGATTATGGCTAGCCTGATGGTTGGTGAGGGTGCTAGGCAGTACGTTGATCGGATAATCAGCAGTAATATTGATCCGAATGGCTTGATTATTGCCAAAGATAAGCGGGTTGTTGCCGCTGGCGCAGCTACCGGCAGCAGAAATGAACTAACTGAATATAATCCGAATGCAAAATCATACTACGGCCAAGATTACGACACACTCACTCAAAGCGATATCGAAAAGCTGCGCCAGCGCAAGGATCTCAAAAATGTTGAGCCGGGTTATCAACTGCAGCCGAAATACGTGACTTTTAGCGTAAAAGGCGACAAAAAATACGTCGCTCAAGTCATGATGCGCGATAATAGCTTGCAGCTAGAGACTGCGGCTGGTCGCGAGATCAAATCGGGGACAAAACTAGCGCCAGACGAAGCGGTCATACCAGAGAGCTACACTGAAAAATTAGGTAAAACAGCGGCAGAGGTGGTTGGTTCGACGCTAACGATTACCGTTAGCCAGCAGCCGCAGCAGGTAGATAGTGCGACAATTCAGCGGGTATATGCCGAGGAAGGCGAAACTGGCGTGAAAGAGTTGCTAAGCGGTAAGACGCTAAATAAACAGTTTAAAATTGCGGCAGTTATCAAGAAATCGCCAGATCAGATGGTTAACCGGCCTAATTTGTACATTGACTCGAGTGCTGCTAAGGAGCTGACTGATTTTAGCACCGCCGGAACGGATTCTTATCAGAAATATATTTTTGCTAATGCGACTGCCACTGGCGGTAAAACTCCCGAGGAGGTTCGCGACAGCTTGAAAAATGCCGGTTATCCGTCGATGACTTCGAAAGACGTGCAGAGTATGATTTTTACTTTTGTGAATATATTGCAAACCATTGTCATGGGGTTTGGCATCTTGGCATTGGTAGTCAGCGTGTTCGGTATTGTTAATACGATGTATATCTCGGTGTTAGAGCGGACGCAGCAGATTGGTTTGATGAAGGCTCTGGGAGCGTCGAAACGCGACATTGCCCGGCTGTTCCGTTACGAGGCGGCATGGGTCGGTTTCTTGGGCGGTATGCTTGGCGTGCTGGGTGCCTGGGGAGCTGGTACGCTGGCTAATCCGGCAATTTCTAATGCGTTGGGTCTGGGAAAATATAGTTTGCTGATTTTCCAGCCGATAAACGCCGCCGTTGTAGTGTTGGCGCTGATGCTGGTAGCGATCGTCGCTGGTTGGTTGCCGAGCCGCAAGGCGGCGAAACTTGACCCGATTGAGGCACTGCGAACAGAGTAATTTACAGCGAAATAAGTTGGTTTGATACGATTAATAGATTTATTGGCGTACGGTATCACGAGATGATATACTAATGCTATGCTAGATATTCGCTATATTCGAGAAAACGTCGATCGCGTTCAGGAATCGGCAAAAAATAAAGGCTACAATGACGTATCGATTGCTCGTTTGTTAGACACTGATGAGCAGCGACGGCAATTGCAGCAGCAGGTTGATGAATTGCGCACGCAGCGCAACGAAATTGCTAGCCAGATGAAGGGTGGCAAGCCAGCGCCAGAATTAGTCGAAAAAGGCCGGTCGCTGAAGGGAAAGCTAGCAGAATTAGAAAGCGAATTGCATGATGTTGACGCTTATTTCCAAGCGCAGATGGACGCCGTGCCGAATGTAACGCTCGAGGACGTACCGCTGGGCGGCGAGGAAGATAGCGTCGAAGTTAAGGCGTGGGGAGACAAACGCCAATCGGCAGAAGATCACCTTGAGTTTGCGACGCAGCGCGGCTGGCTCGATTTTGAGCGCGGCGCCAAGGTGGCTGGCACCAAATTCTACTACATCAAGGGCGATTTGATGCTGCTGGAGAACGCGATTTATCAATATGCGCTGAATTTGTTGATTTCTAAAGGATTTACGCCGATGACAGTACCGCATATGGTGTCGGGCCGGGTGGCGCGCGGTTCTGGTTTTGCCCCGAAGAGCGACAAGGAAAGCAATGAGTATTTCATCGACGGCGAAGACGTCATGCTGATTGGCACGGCTGAGGCGCCGCTGACTGGCTTTCATACCGATGAAATCATCGATGAGAAAAAACTGCCGCTGCTCTATGCTGGCTATAGTCCTTGCTATCGTAAGGAAGCGGGGGCGGCTGGCAAGTTTAGCCGCGGACTGTTCCGCGTGCACCAGTTCAATAAGTTGGAAATGTATATTTTTTGTACGCCAGAACAATCAGCTCAAATGCACGAAAAAATTCTGTCGATTGAGGAAGAGATTTGGCAAAACTTAGGTGTGCCGTACCATGTGGTGAATATTGCGGCGGGCGACCTTGGTGCGCCAGCAGCCAAAAAGTATGATGTCGAGTACTGGTCGCCAGTTGATAATCAGTATCGTGAATTAACTAGCTGCTCGAACTGTACTGATTTTCAAGCGCGTAACCTCAATATTCGCGTGCGCCGCAGCGACGGCTCGCTGCAGGTACTGCACACACTTAACGGTACAGCGGTGAGCTTGGCGCGCTCGCTAGTAGCAATCATCGAGAATTACCAGACCGATGACGGTAAGCTGCGCGTGCCAGAGGTACTGCGGCCATATCTGGGCAATCGCGAGGAATTGTGATGAAACGAGTGGTGCGCCAAGTCTCGCGCAGCGGTTACCAGAAACTTGCTAAACCGTTGCTTTTTCGACAACACCCAGACAAAGCGCATGAGGGTATGATCAAAGCGGCGCGAATGTTGCACCGAGTGCGTGGCGAGAATATTTTGCGGGTCTGGAATTATCGCAATTCGCGGCTCGAGCAGGAGATCTTAGGCCTAAAATTCAAAAATCCGCTAGGAATGTCAGCTGGGCTGGACAAGAACTTCGACTTGCCGCCGATAGCGAAGCGCATTGGTTTAGGCTTTGAAATTGGCGGCTCAACTACTGCGCAGGTTTGTGCCGGTAATCCGCGGCCGTGGTTTCGCCGCTTACCGAGCGAGAAATCGATTGTAGTTAACGTCGGCTTGGCAAATAACGGAGTCGCTCGCAATATACAGCGAATTAAGCGGTATCCGCGGCGGCTGTGGCGCGATTTCCCGTTGAGCGTGTCAGTTGCTAAAACCAATAATCCCGAAAATGTTAGCGATAGCGAAGCGATTGCTGACTATTGCCAAAGTTTGCGCCAGCTAGAGGCAGCTGGTTGCGCGCCGTTGTACGAAATCAATATTAGCTGTCCGAATACTTATGGCGGCGAGCCGTTTACGACGCCAGCACGGCTGGATAAATTATTGACGGCGGTAGATGACTTGCGCTTAACGCGGCCAATTTTCGTTAAGATGCCGACAGACAAAAAGTGGCCGGAATTTATGAAGCTGCTAGCAGTAATTGATCGGCATGAGGTTGCTGGCTTAACGATTGGTAATCTAGTCAAGGACCGCTCAGCGCTGCGTAATTCAAAATTGCTGGATAACGAGATCAGGGGAAATCTCAGCGGCCAGCCAGCGCGGGAGCTTACTACTGGCTTAATTTTCAAAACTTATGCCAAATACCGCGATCGTTTTGTGATTATCGGTGTCGGCGGCGTGTTTACTGCCGAGGATGCTTACGAGAAGATTTGTGCTGGTGCGAGCCTGGTGGCTATGGTGACGGCGCTAATGTTTGAGGGGCCGCAGGTTGTCGGCGAAATTAACGAAGGCCTAGTTAAGTTGCTCGATCGCGATGGCTTTCAGAATATTACTGAGGCGATTGGTAGCGCTCACCGCGGCTAAATGCTATAATTAAAATACATTATCGGTTTAACGAAAGGGGTCAAAGTGATTGCAGATATTGATATAACTGGCGTAGGCGGTTACGTTTTGGATGAACCGACGAAAAAATATATTAGCAAGAAGATTGGCAGATTAGATCGCTTAGTGACGCGGCATGCTCGCAAAACTATGAGTGCTTCGGTGAAAATCGAGGAAGTCAATCGCGACAACGGCAACAAATATGAAGTCGAAGTGATCATCAACGTGCCGGATCAGGTAATTAAAGCTAAAGATTCGACAATGAATGTTATGGCGGCAACTGATATAGTCGAGCGCAAGCTAGCCGGGCAGCTTCGCAAGTACAAGCAAAATTTGTTAGCTCACGTCGGCCGGCGCGATATACTAGCGCGGTTCAAACGCGGTTTTGACCGCGAAACACAGTAGCGATTTAGTAGCAGCCTCTTCCAAAACTCCCCGAAAACAGTTATAATTAGGGGAGTTTTTGGAAAATACCTGAAAGTGAGGGAAATTTGACGTTATGGCGATAACACAACAGAAGGTGCTGACGAAGGTTTTCGGTGACCCGCAGAAGCGGATTTTGCGGCGTTTACAAAAGAAAGTCGACGAAATCAATGCGCTTGGCCCGAAATACAAGAAACTATCTGACAAGGAATTGGCTGGCCAAACCGATGTTCTGCGCAAACGTTTGCAGAAGAAATCTGTGACGCTTGATACGATTTTGCCAGACGCTTTTGCGGTGGTGCGCGAGATGGCCGATCGGACAATCGGCGAGCGCCATTACGATGTGCAGCTGATTGGTTCAATGGTATTGCATGAGGGTAGCGTGGCCGAGCTGAAGACTGGCGAGGGTAAAACTTTGATGTCGACGTTGGCGGCCTATCTGAATGCCCTCGAAGGCAAAGGCGTGCATGTTGTAACTGTCAATGATTATCTAGCACAGCGTGATGCTGGCTGGATGGGGCAAATTTATAATGCGTTAGGCTTATCGACCGGCGTGATCATCAATGAGGCTTCGTTCTTATACGACGAAAATTATGACAATGAGGCGCATACTGATCCGCGCATGAAGAAGCTTCGCCCGTGCACCCGTAAAGAAGCTTACCAGGCAGATATTACCTATGGTACTAATAATGAATTTGGCTTTGATTATTTGCGCGACAACATGGTTAACGATATCGATATGGTGCGCCAGCGTGATTTGAATTTTGCGATTGTCGACGAAGTAGACTCGATTCTGATCGACGAAGCGCGGACGCCGCTGATTATTAGCGCGCCAGCCGCCGAAAACCCAGATAGCTATTATCAATTTGCCAAGATCGCAGCGAAGTTAACACCAGAGGACTATACCTTGGAAGAGAAGCGCAAGCAGGCAGCGCTTACTGACGAAGGTGTCGAGAAAGTCCAAAAAATGCTGGGTATAAAAAACTTATACACGCCAGAGTATGTGCGCAGCGTTTACCATATGGATCAAGCTTTGCGGGCGCAAACGCTGTTTCATCGCGACAAAGACTATGTGGTGACAAACGATGGCGAGGTGATAATCGTTGACGAGCACACTGGTCGGCTCAAGCAAGGCAACCGTTATAGCGAAGGCTTGCACCAGGCGATTGAAGCCAAAGAAGGCGTACCAGTATTGCAGGAAAGCATGACGCTAGCGACGATTTCCTTTCAGAATTACTTCCGACTGTACAAAAAACTTAGCGGTATGACTGGTACTGCTTTCACTGAGGCTGAAGAGTTTCAACAAATTTATTCGCTTGACGTAGTGGTGGTGCCGCCGAACAAACCAATTACTCGCCAGGACCATCAGGACTTAATCTACAAGACCGAGAAAGGCAAGCTGAAAGCAGTAGCTCAAGCGATCAAAGAGTATCACGATGAAGGCCGTCCGGTGTTGGTTGGCTCCGGTTCAATCGCTAAAAATGAAATGATCGCCAAATATTTGGATAGCGAAGGTATTAAGTACGAAATTCTAAATGCCAAGAACAACGAGCGCGAAGCAGAGATTATCTCGCATGCTGGCGAAAAGGGTGCGATTACGCTAGCTACTAATATTGCTGGGCGCGGCACCGATATTAAACTTGGGCCGGGCGTCAAAGAACTGGGCGGTCTAGTGGTCATTGGTTCAGAGCGCCACGAATCGCGCCGAATTGATAATCAGCTGCGCGGCCGCGGCGGCCGGCAGGGAGACCCAGGCGATACGCAGTTTTATGTTTCGACCGAGGACGATTTGATGCGTATCTTTCAGGGCGAGCGGATTGCTAACGTGTTGGAACGCCTAGGTGTCGATGAGGAGACAGCGATTCAGAATCGTGCCGTCAGCAAAACACTGGAAGCGGCGCAGAAGCGAGTCGAAGGCTATAACTTCGATACGCGTAAAAATGTTGTTCAGTACGATAATGTTATTAATCGTCATCGCAAGGTTGTTTATACGGTGCGCCGCAAAATCCTCGAAGGCGATAATATAAAGCCGGAGATTCAACGTTTGCTGCGGGCGATGGTTAATAAATTAACAGAGGTACCAGCCAAGAATAATCCAAAATTTGTCGAAGAATTTGCAGAGATTATCCCGCTGGAGGTCGACGAAATTGAAAAAATTGGCGCGATCAAAAAAGATAGTCAGCGCCGCGATAAAGCGTTAGCTGCTGCACAAAAAATGTATACAGCCAAAGAAAGAGAGCTCGGCGACGATCTAATCCGCGGGGTTGAGCGCGAAGTTTATCTGCAAGTACTTGATACGCTGTGGATGCAGCACCTCGAAAATATGCAGCATTTGCGCGAAGGTATTCACTGGCGCAGCGTCGGCCAGCGCGACCCGCTGGTTGAATACCGCAGTGAGTCGCAGAAGCTGTTTGATAGCTTACAAGCGACATTGCGTGAGGAAGTCTTGCGTGCTATTTATCATGTGCGCGCCACCGACGCTATTAGCCGCGAATCAATTGACGATGATCACCAAACGGAATTGACGAAGCTTGCCGAGACCTCGGTCGAGCATGGTGTCAACGAAATCACCGGCGGCGAAGAGAATCGCGATCACGATTTCGGCGGTTCAATAAAAAGAGCCGCCTCGACCGCCGAAACTAATCATAGGCGCAACGTTGCCCGCAAAAAGAAAAAGGCCAAACGCCAGAATCGAAAAAAGAGCCGCTAGATGAAACACACAGTAACAGAAGTACGGCTCGACAATGGTTCGCGTGGGCTGCTTATTGACGTGCCTGGCGCGACGGTGATGAGTTTCCAATTTCAATTCCGTGCTGGTAACCGCTATGTCGGGCGCAAGGATATTTATGAGACTGCTCACGTGATGGAGCATATGTCATTTGGCGCTAATGCTAAGTTCTCGAGCGAGCATGCTTACGAAGCAGAATTCACCAAAAATGGCGCGTATCATAATGCTTGGACAAGCGACTTATCAATGGTGTATGTGGCTGATTGCGCCGATTTCGAATGGGATAGAATTCTTGAATTGCAACAAGTGGCGATTTGCCAGCCGCACTTTCAGCAAGAATCGCTAGAGGCTGAAAAGGGCAATGTCCGCAGCGAACTAACGGGATATTTGAACAATCACGGCCGCGTGCTTTGGCCGAAAGTTCAGCAATTGCTAGGCGAGGATGTTTATACCTTTTGGCAGCGTTTGCGGACGATCGATAATATCAAGCTCGAGGATATTCAGCGCCACCATCGAAAAACGCACACCTCGGATAATATGCGCTTTGTGATTGCGGGCAAGCTTGACGGACGACGCGAGCGTATTAAGAGCATGCTCGAGGGTTGGGAACTGCCGCGCGGCGAGCGTTTCGTGGTGCCGCGTGATGTTTTGAAAAAGGCCGCTCCGACCCTTATCAAGCGTAAAGAAGCGACTAATCTGACCTTTGGTTGGAGCATGTCGCTGCCGCGCGAAATCAATGACGCCGAACTAGAGGCGATGTCGTGTTTGAATCATATCTTGACCGGCACGATGCACTCGCGTATCTTCGGTGCCGCACGCAAAAAGGGCTTGGCGTACGGTATGTTTAGCGAAGCGAGCGCTGGCTTTTATGATAGCAGCTGGGATTTTGGCGGGCAGGTCAATGTCGAAACGGCGGATCGGCTATTTGATATTATTGCTCGCGAAGTGAGATCGGTGCTTGATGGGCAAATTAGCGAAGAAGAACTGTCGGCAGCGCAGTCCTACGCGCTCGGCCGTCATCAAATGGGGGCGCAGACAGTCGCGCAGATTAGCAATTTCTATAGCGGACGCTATTTTGGCGACGGTTTTGTTAAGGATTACGAGCGCGTGCCCGAGGCAATTCGCAACATCACTCGCGAGCGGATGATTGCGACGGCGCGCGAGTTCATCGGCGCGAACACTTGGGTGTTGGCGGGGGTGAGCGCTAGCGACAAAGCGATGCTTGTTCAGCTCAATGATAAACTCGAAAAGTTATTCTAATTAGCTCTCGAAAAGTAAAATGCTCCGCCGCCGACCCAGCGGAGCATTTTACTCAACGTTGGGTGGGCGACGGAGTTGGCGTCTCCGTCTCTGGGGTGCTGGCAGAGCCGACAATCCGATCATAGTCGGGTCTGTGGACCCTCATCAGGACGAACTTGCCGGCATTGCCGTTGGCGAGGACCTTCTGCAATACTCCCGCCAAGCCCTCGTTCACTGAGGGTGTGACAGTGAATTCCTGCAGGCTCGTGGTACATTTCGCTGGCCACCAGCCAAATCGAAACGATGGCCGGCAGTCGCGGCTAAACTTCTCGTCAACCTTGTACCCCGCGGCGGACCACGAGGTATTATCGAGACTGAGCGTCATAGTCGACGCTTCGTTATCAGGAATGATAACGAACTCAATGTTAGCCAGTGGAATTTCAATAATCTCGCTGGCTCCATTGTCATGTTGGAAGCCTACCAAGAGGGCGGTACCACCCTGGAATTGCGCCTGTCCACTGACGTGGAACAGGCTTCCGTTAACGGTCATATTTCCCGACAGGGTTAATGACTTGTCACCTACGGACAGTGGGTAAGAAACTCCACTGTCCATGCCATAGAACGAGGCGGCTTCTGCAAAGGTTGCTGTTCGTTCTCTCTCAGTGTACGGCATCGTCTCGCCATACACGGCGAGGTTTGCCAATACATAGAGCACGATTATGATGAATGCCGTGATAGTAGTAAATCTGGCGAACCCGTCGCCTTCGTTAGATGTAACAGTGGCGACACAGATTGCGAGAAAGAATCCAACGATGGTACAAACCACCGCTGTGAGGAGCCACCACATGGCAGCCCTCCTTCCTATGATAAACGGAAACGTTCTATCTCTCGCGGGTCGGCGCAAAAGATTAATATATATATATCAATAAATGATTTTGTTGTCAAATCAACGCGTGAAATACTGGTATTTTAGCGGGTTGGGCGCATGCTATAATAGTCGTTATGAAGATTATCATCGCTGGTTACGGCGTAGAAGGTATATCAAATCTGGTATATTTCCAGCAGAAATTTCCCGGCGCGGAGTTTGTGGTGGCTGATGAACGTCCGGCGGATAAACTGCCGGCGATTCCGGACGGCGTGAAGCTGATTTCTGGTAAAAATGTCTTTAAAGAACAGCTGGGCGATGCTGATTTGGTGGTGCGAACAGCGAGTTTGCCGCCGCGTAATATCAAAACCAACGGTAAAATTTGGTCGGCGACTAACGAGTTTTTCGACAAATGTCCGGCGCCGATTATCGGTGTAACGGGGACGAAAGGCAAGGGGACGACGTGTAGTCTGATTGCGGCTATCTTGCAACAAGCTGGTCAAACGGTACACTTGGTCGGCAATATCGGCGTGCCGGCGCTGGATGTATTGCCGAAGATCAAAAAAACCGACATTGTCGTTTATGAATTGTCTAGCTTTCAATTGTGGGATCTAGAAAAGTCGCCGCATATTGCGGTAGTGCTGATGATCGAGCCGGATCATCTGAATGTCCATACGGATTTCGCCGACTACCTTAATGCTAAGAAAAATATTCGCCGCCACCAGCATCTTGGCGATGTTTGTTTATATCACCCGACGAATAAATATTCGCGGGAAGTGGCTGCCGCGCCGCTTGATAGGCTGCCAGATACGGGCGATAATCATGGCGATACGCTGGACTTCGCGCAGCGCTACGCTATTCCCGACGATGACCAAGTTTATGTTCAGGACGGCTACTTTTGCGTGCAAAATCGGCAGATTTGCAGCACCGATCATTTACGGTTGCCGGGCGCGCACAACCTAGAGAATGCCTGCGCGGCGATGGGCGCGGTGACGGAACTGCCAATCACCGTGACCGACGAGCAATATGCTGCTGGACTGGAGAGCTTCACAGGTCTGCCGCACCGTTTGAAATTCGTTGCCGAGAAAAATAGCGTTAAATATTACGACGATAGCATTTCAACCACGCCCGGTAGCGCTATTGTCGCGTTAAAAGCCTTCACGGAGCCAAAAATTTTGATTTTGGGCGGATCTGACAAGGGGGCGGACTATACGGAATTAGCGCAGGAAATCGCCAGGCAGCAAATGCGAGCGGTGATTGTCAACGGCGCTAATGCCAGTGAAATTATCGAAATTTTACATAAAAATAAGGTATCTTGCCAGGTTGTCCAGCTGGAAATGGCTTCAATGTTAGCGGTTGTTGAAACGGCGGCAAGTCAGGCGCAGCCCGGCGATGTGGTGATTCTCAGCCCGGCCGCCGCTAGCTTCGATATGTTCAAGAGCTATAATGATCGCGGCGAGCAGTTCGTGGCGGCGGTGGGGAAGTTAGCTGATTAGGCAACTCGCGTTTTTGGTAGTTAGTTGTGATATTTAGCGTGATCAAAAACGGTGGAGTTGCTGCTTATTATGATTAATCCTGTTATAATGTAGCAGAATAGGCGCGAGTCTTGAGATAGTATCTAATCGGAGGGTTTATGGATCAACAGCCGTACCAGCAATACCAACAGTATCAGCAGCCGCCGCAATCGCAGGCGCAAACCAAAGGCCAGCTTGCCGTAGCGCGGGCTCGCAATGCGCAAGATAATGTCGTTCTGACAATAACTATCATTATCTTTTGTTTCTTTGCGGCTAGCTATTTTATCTATACAACATTCCAGGAAATGTCAACAGACAATGCTGGACACCACGTTGAGTTATCGCTCAGCGATGGCGTGATTGCTGTATTGCTGGCGATAGTTTTTATGATTATGGGATTGGGTATGCTGCTAGGTATTGGCATGTTTATGGTGCGTATGATGCGCCAGCAAATGTTGGGCAATGCTTTGCAGGTTGAATATAGCGCTTACGCGTGGTTGCGCGATTGGGCCAACCAGGTATCGGCTGATTTAGAGATGCCGCAAGTCGAGATTTTCATCACCCAGAATCCAGTGATGAATGCTTATGCTTTTGGTTTTGCTAGGCCATATTCTATCGTGCTGCATTCTGGATCAATTCGCTACTTGACCAAGGATGAACTAAAAGTGATTGTCGTACATGAGATGGCACATATCAAATACCGCCATGCTAACGCTAACGTGTATTTGATGCCGTTTTTGTCAATTCCGATTATCAGCGTATTGGGTAGTTGGATTTCTGGATTCTGGCACCGTCGCGCCGAGCTAACCGCCGATCGTCTAGCTTTGATGTATTTGGGCGATAGCGAATTAGTCAAGAAATCGCTGATCAAGGTACATGTCGGTCCCGATGCGGCGGACAGTATGAACGAGGTAGCGCGCCAGTGGATGCAGTACACAGCTGAACGCCCGATGAATCATTTTGCGCAGACTTTTAGCGATCATCCGTTTTTGGTACGCCGGTTGAGCCAGATTGACTATTGGAAGGGTGTGGTTGAACCGCAAAATCAGCCGCAGAGCGTTGCGCCAGTTGCTGCTCAGTCTAATGTCTCTGAACCCGCTGAATCAGAACCTGCTACCGAGCCGACAACCGTAGAGCCAAATTCTACCAAGAAATCAACTCGCCGCAAATCAGATGACACCAGCCAAAATCAAGACGAGACTGCTGCCTAGGTTCTATGCAGCCGTTACGAAAACAAGCTGAAGATCTCCGCGCTCGCGTGGCTAGCGCTTGCCAAGCTTTGCATATTGACGCTCGCGCTGAAGAGCTGGCAGTGCTTGATGAACAGCTGGCCGATTCGAATGTCTGGGCGAATGTCGAGCGGGCGCAGATGCTGACGCGGCAGGCGGCGAGCTTGCGTTCGCAAATTGAGCCGTGGCAGATTTTACGTTCGCAAATCTCGGACATTGTTGAATTAATGGATTTAGGCGACGACTCGATGCTGACAGAGTTTACCGAGCAGTTAGCAGCTCTCGAGGCAGAATACCAGGAGCGTCGCAAAGATTTGCTATTCTCAGGCGAATACGATAATCGGGCGGCGATTCTCAAATTGAGCGCTGGCGCTGGCGGTACGGATGCGCAGGATTGGGCAGAAATGCTAGAGCGAATGTATCTGCGCTGGGCTGAAAAGCATGATATGCAAACCGAGCTAGTCGAGCGTTCGACAGGCGAGGAAGCTGGTATCAAGAACGCGACATACATTATCCGCGGTGCTTTTGCTTACGGCAAATTGCGCAGTGAACACGGGGTGCACCGGCTGGTGCGGCTCAGTCCGTTTAACGCTGATAATTTGCGACAGACTAGCTTTGCACTGGTCGAAATTATGCCGGAAATGGACGCGCCAGGTGAGGTTGAGATCGACGACAAAGATTTGCGAATTGATATTTATCGTAGCGGCGGCAACGGCGGGCAAGGAGTCAATACAACTGATTCCGCAGTGCGCATCACTCACTTGCCGACAGGCACGGTGGTGGCGATCCAAAACGAGCGCAGCCAGCTCCAAAACAAAGAAACCGCGCTAAAAATCCTCAAAAGCCGCTTAGCGCAAATGCAGTTAGAACAACGCGCCGAAACGCTAGCTGATCTGCGGGCAGGCGAGTCGGCTAGTTGGGGTGCGCAGATTCGTAATTACGTGCTTCACCCCTACACATTAGTCAAGGATACGCGTACTAAGTTCGAGACGCATAACGCCCGCGGCGTGCTAGATGGCGACATTGACGGTTTTATCGAAGCATATCTTGAGCAGCAAGCAGCGACCGAGTAGCTGGCTATCGCTATAAACTAGCTTATGCTACAATAGGTAGTGATGATTCTGTTAGATAGAGTGACCAAGGTGTATGGTAAGGGCAGCAAGCCGGCGCTTGACCGTATTAATCTGCATGTCGAGCCGAACGAGTTCGTGATCATCGTTGGGACGAGCGGCGCTGGCAAATCGACTTTGCTCAAGCTGCTAACACGCGAAGAGAAGCCGACTAGCGGCAAGATCGTTGTCGGCGGTATTGATTATGATCAACTCAAAGATAAACACATCCCGCTGCTGCGCCGCAAAATCGGCGTGGTTTTTCAGGATTTTAAGTTACTACCGAACCGGACGGTGTTCGAAAATGTGGCCTTTGCGCTAGAAATTGCCGGCATGACTAACCGCGAAATTAAAAATACTGTACCAAAAGTGATTGACCTGGTGGGTTTAAAGGGTAAGGAAAAGCAGTTCCCGCACCAATTATCGGGCGGCGAGCGCCAGCGCGTGGCGATTGCCCGGGCAGTAGTGCGCCAGCCAAAGATTCTAATCGCTGACGAGCCAACGGGTAATCTCGACCCGAAGCACAGTTGGGATATTGTTCGCCTACTCGAGAAGATTAACCGGTATGGCACGACAGTTATACTTACAACACATAATGTAGAGATTGTCAATAGGTTAAAGCGCCGCGTTATCACTGTTGACCACGGCAAGATTACTAGCGACCAAGCGCAAGGGAGTTATCGGCAATGAGACGAGACAAAGTCAAGACAGCGGCCACCAAAAAGAAAAGCCGCCGCGAGGACAAAAAAAATACCGGTGCGCGCGCCTTGACCAGACAAAGGCGCAGCCGCCAGCGCAAATGGCTGACTTTCGTGCGAATGTGCCGCTACGGCGTCAATAACTTCACTCGTAATGCTTGGCTAACTATAGCCGCTACCGCGGTGATGACGATTACGCTGCTGATTATCTTTACTACGGTGGTGGCGCGCAATATTTTGGCAGACTCGGTAACGGAGCTGAGTAAAAAAGTCGATATGTCAATTTATCTCAAAACGGGTACTACCGAAGAGCAGGCTAAACCGATTATTGCCGATTTGCGCAAACTGCATAATGTCGAGCGCGTTGAATTCGTTTCGTCGGAAAAGGCGCGCCAACAAAGCGCCGAAGACAACAAAGCCGACCAAGATATACTAGATGCCCTTAATCAAGCTGCCAATAAAATGCCAGCAGTGATTCGCGTTAATCTAGAGAATATCAATGACACCGACAGTCTTAGCGACTTTGTCAAAACTAATAAGCCGCTCAAAAAAATTATCGATGATAAGCGCGAACCGTCGTTTGCTGGCGACCGGCGCGATGCTATCGAAAATATCGGCCGCTGGACAGATTTTGCGCAGCGGGCCGGTTTGGCAGCGAGCGTACTCTTCGTCGTAATATCTTCGTTGATTGTTTTTAATACCATTAGAATGGCAATATTCAATCGTAAAAGCGAGATCGAGATGATGAAACTCATTGGTGCTGATAAAAGCTTCATTCGCGGCCCGTTTTTGGTAGAGGCAATGGTGTATGGTTGTATTGCTGCGGTTGTAGCGACCGCTATAGGGGTAGGGGTTTTCGCGACGATTTCTGGCAAATTACAGGCTTATGGAATTGCTGCTGTAGCTACGTCGCACTTTTTGATAAATAATTTGCTGCTGGTCTTGCTAAGTATGATGTTGCTAGGCTCGTTGATTGGGATTATTTCCTCGACACTGGCTACTCGCCGTTATCTCAAATTGTAGAGTAATTTACGAAGGGGGGTGCTTATTCGACATAGCTTTATTGACAAAGCGGTAATGCTTTGTTATGCTAGAGGTATGAAACATAGGTCCACCACACCAGTTTCGTCAAGGCGGCACGTTGCGAAGTCGTCAATTGTCGCAGCGGCTGTTTTGATGAGCGCAAGTATACCGGTTGCCTTCGCGCAAAACGTGTTGGCCGACCAGTACGACGAACAGGTCAAAAAACTTCAATCAGAAGCTGATTCATATCAGCAGCAGGCGGCGACGCTTGGCGCGCTGGCGTCAACGCTGCAAGCGCAGCTTGATGTATTAACCAAGCAAAAAAATGAAATCCAAGCACAAATTAATACTAGCCAGGCTAAGCGCGATAAGCTCGAGAAAGATATCGCTGCTACCGAAAAGAAAATTGAGATTAACAAAGAAGCTCTTGGCGAAATTGTTGCCGATATGTATGTCGATAGCTCAATCTCGCCGCTCGAGATGCTGGCTAGCAGCAAAAACATTGGCGATTACGTTGACAAGCAAGAATACCGCTCGTCAATGCAGGATAATCTGAGTACCAAGATTAAACAGATTAAATCGCTCAAAGCGCAGCTCGAAAAGCAGAAAAAGCAAGTCGAGAACGTACTACGCGACCAGAAGTCGCAAAAAGCCGCGCTAGCTGCCAAAGAGGCTGAACAAGCTAAATTAGTTTCGGACACGCGCGGCGAGGAATCAACTTACAATAACCTGGTCGCCAAGCGTAACAGCGAAATCAGCAGTGTCCGCGCTCAGCAGGCCGCCGCTATGGCTGCAGCTGCCCGTGCTTCAGGCTCTACTAATATTGGTACGGGCTCGGCTAGTGGCGGCGGATATCCGTCGGTTTGGGCTAATGCCGAGCAAGATACGATAGTTGATAACTGGGGCCTCTACAACCGCGAATGCGTCAGTTATACCGCCTGGAAGGTAGCTAGTACTGGCCGCTATGTTCCGCATTTTGGCGGAGCAGGTAACGCTAATCAGTGGCCAAGTACTACGGCACGCTACGGTATCGCTAATGGCTCTACGCCAAAGGCTGGTTCAGTGGCTATATGGTACGTTGGTACGTACGGGCACGCTATGTATGTTGAGGCAGTTAACGGCGATGGTACGATCACCGTTAGCGATTATAACAACAACATGGATGGTCTAGGCTGGGGGCGTTACCACTATTACACGCGTTCAAGTGCTGGGCTAACTTATATATATTTCTAGCGAGATCAATATAATAATCAGTAAATTATAGCGTACTCAGCCAGAGTGCGCTATAATTATGATTATGGCAAACGAACAGGGAGTTGAAAATAAGGGGCGGAAGCCTCGGCAGCGGAAGGTTTCACAGGGTGTTTTCTTGGCGTCGTTGGTCTTGGCGATAATCGTATCGTTTGCGGCTGGTACGCGCAGCGAAGAAATCTATCAGATAGCAGCACCGATTTTTGGTATCAAGGTGGCTAAGCAGCCGCTTGATACTGAGGTGATGAAAGAAGCTTATCGTCAACTAGCGGCGAATTATGACGGTGATTTGGATGCTAATAAGCTGTCTGACGGGGCGGCTCGCGGCATGGTCAAAGCGGTCGGCGACGACTACACGACATTTCTAGATAAGGAAGAAGCGGCAGAATTTAACAAAAGTCTAAACGGCGAAGTTTCTGGCATTGGTGCCGAAATCGGCGTGCGTAATTTGCAGCCGACAGTACTGCGAGTTCTCGATGACTCTCCAGCCAAGAAAGCTGGCCTTAAAACGGGCGATATCTTTGTGGCTGTGAACGGTACATCAGTAGCGGGCGAGACGGCTAGCGGCGTGGCTGATAAGGTTACTGGCGAAGCGGGCACGACCGTCAAGCTAACTATGCGCCGCGGCAGCGAATCGCTAGATTTTTCGATTACGCGGGCCCAAATTAGCGATCCTAGCGTCCGTTGGTCGGTTAGCGACGACGTTGGTGTCTTGACGATCTCGCGCTTTGACGATAATACTGGTTCGCTAGCCCGCAAAGCCGCTAAAGAATTCATTGACAAAAGTGTTAAGGGTGTGATTGTTGATTTGCGTAACAACGGCGGCGGCTATTTGACAGCAGCGCAAGAAGTAGCGAGTCTATGGCTAGATAGCGGCAAGACAGTCGTTACCGAGAAAAGCCGCGGGCAGGTGACCGAGACAGTCAAAGCTTCGGGTAATCCGACACTTAAAGGCAAGAAAACCATTGTCCTCGTCAACGGCAGTTCGGCTAGCGCTAGCGAAATTGTGGCTGGCGCGCTAAAAGATTATCAGGCAGCTACTTTGGTTGGCGAGAAAACCTTTGGTAAAGGCACGGTGCAAAAGGTGATCAACCTATCCGACGATCGTATTCTCAAGGTGACAGTGGCCCGCTGGTATACACCGCAAGACAGAAACATCACCAAAGAAGGCATCCAGCCGAACCAGACAGTCAAGATGAGCTCGGATGATAATAACGCTGGGCGCGACCCGCAAATGGCGCGCGCTAAAGAATTAGCGTCATAGCCCTTGTGCTTATCGCCAGGCTGGTATACTATATAAACTATGGATACACGCAAACGTAAGATTTTGCTAGTAGAGGATGATACTGCGCTAGCATCAGTATATCGGTCTCGTCTTGAACTGGAGGGTTTTGACGTCTGTGAAGCAAATAATGGCGAGGATGCGCTGTCGTTGGCAGTGTCTGAACATCCTGACTTGATTTTGCTGGACGTTATGATGCCGAAAATTAGCGGTTTTGACGTTTTGGATATTTTGCGTAATACGCCAGAGACTACCAATATCCGAGTGATCATGCTGACAGCGCTTAGCCAGCCCAAAGACAAAGAGCGCGCCGAGCAGCTCGGTGTTGACGATTATTTAGTAAAATCGCAAGTAGTTATCGGCGATGTCGTCGAGCGCGTGCGCTACCACCTAGGCATGAGCAAGTAGCTGCTTGTAGAATTGCTTAGTTTGTTTATTTGTGGTGTTGTAGTTGACATTTCGCTTATGTTTTGATATAATAGTAGTATATGCCAGAAACACATACATCAAAAAGTACAGCGCCAGGCGGCAAATCGCCTGAAAAACCTATAATAATTGACCATCCAACGCCAGACGGCGAATCTCCAAGCACTGAAGATTTAGGCGCTGAGTCTGAAGAAGAGGCTAGCAGGGAACGATTAGGTAGAATAGGTGATGAATTAGGCAGATTAGCTACTGGTAGGCGGTTTTACGATCCTAAACCTAGCGATAGCCAGCCGCCAGAGCAGCCGGCTGATGAGCGTGAAAAGTTGCGTGCTGCGCTAAGAGCGGCTGGCAAACTGAACCCGACGAAAGCAGAGCCGAAGCCACCAACCCGCGAGGATGTATTAGCTGCATTAAGAGGCGCAACAACCGGAGCTAACAAACCAGTCCCAAGGTCGCAAGCCCGCGAAGAAGTGCTGGCTGCGCTTAGAGGTGAGCATTCTTCGCCAGCTGCTGAAAAGGCTAATTCAGACAGAGATCCGTCTGTCGCCGATACTGAAAGCGAATCTCCCGCACCAGAAAATCAAGATGAGCCGGGGAGCTCAGATGAGCAAGATCCAAATGAATCGCCAGAAGTATCAGATAAGCAGTCTCCTAGTGCCTCCGAGGCGCTAAAAAGGCTAGCAGAAGCGGACACTACACAGTCTGCTATACGAAATATGGCGGGCGCGGCAGAGGATTTGGCTAAACTGAACACGGCAGATACTTTGCGAGATCCTGTGCTATTTGGGCGCATACAAGAGTATACGTCAGGTATCTCAACTGCGCTTAATAGGTTCAGTGCTACTGTAGAGAAGGTCGGCGGTGATTTGCCACAGGACGAAGCGGCTCGCCTGGGCAATGCCATAGACCAGGTTAGACGCTCTTTGGTAGTAATGAATAATGTTGCTGAGCAAGGCTTTTCAGGACGTATCGATGGCGAAGAATACTCACAGTATGCTTTAAAGCTGGACTACAGTATCGCAGAACTACAAAGATTTATGAACGTATCAGTAGAGCGCCAAAAGAATAAAGAACACAACCAATAGCAATACCTCGCTAGAGCTAGGGTAGTGCACTCAATACGGACTTAAAATAAGCTTATTCAACGCAAACTTGGGTTCGCGGGTGAGTATTGCCAGTGAACGATGGCTTCTTGATATGTTTGAAAACTACGGTGCCGCTCTTGGCTGCGTGAATAGTGTAGTTGCGGCTGATGTAAGTACCTGGGCCGGCAACTTTGGTGCTGCCAGTTTGGCGAACTAGCACCTCGCCCTGGTTGACTTTTTGCCCGCCGAAACGCTTGACGCCATTGCGCCTACCAGCACTTTTGTGGGTATTATCGCTCGAACCGCCAGCTTTAACGTGTGACATAAAACTCCTTTAATTTAATATAAGACAATCTATGCTATTGTACGCGAAGCTATCGGAAATGTCAAGCTTTACGAAAGTAATTACTATAGCAGGCTCGAGCTTGGCGGGCGGGTTGCTTTTAACTTTCATCGAGAGGTTTAAGCAGTAAGATTTCTCGTGCCACTACCTGGTTCTGGCGGTAGTAGAGTAGCTGCTCGTCGCTGACTAAGTTTAGATGTAGGCGTCGGTAGCCTAAATCTGCTAACTGATCAATAAGCGGTAAATGTGTAAATTTACCGCTATGGTCGCGCCAGGCGGGCACAGCGACGACTAGTGCTGTACTCGGATTGATTTGCGGGCGGATGTTTGCTAAAAACTGGCTGATGATGTGATTGCAGTTACCGCGGACTGCGGTGAGCTTGGTGGGCTTCGGCGGGGCCGAGAAGGGTTGGCCGAGGTAGGCCTCGCAGACGACGCGGTTGATTTCAGATTTTTGAGCAGTATTGAGCTTGACATCGGTGGCATCAGCTTGAAAGATTTTCCATTGAGGGTTGATTCGGTATTTATTATCGAGCCACTGCATGTTTTCTGTGGCATAATCAACCATTTTTTGGCTCAGGTCGCTGCCGTAGACGTCTATTCCTTTGAGCCGCGCTTCTTGGAGAACGGTGCCAGTACCGCAAAAAGGATCCCAGAGGCGGCCGGGTTTCATCTCGCCAGATAGATTTATCATCATCCGCGCTAATTTCGGCGGCAGCATACCGACGAAAGCATCGGTGCGCGGGCGAGCTTGGTCGCGGGCGGCCAGCGCAGTGATGTTCTGAGCGCCGACACTTTCAGCGATGATGAGGCGGTTATTTGGTGCTCGGACGACTAGCAATTCAACTTTCGTTGGTGATAACCCAAGCTTGTTGTGATGGCTAGCAGCGGTGTTGAGGGCGATTTCTGGGTTCGGGATAAGGCGTAAGCTAGTGCCGCTGTCGCGTAATTTTTTCTTGATAAGCAGGCCGGTTTTTTGGACATCGCGTGGCGAGATTTTGAAGCCGTAAGCGCTGATGCCAAGAGTTATTTTGTGCTCGCTAGCGCGCCATTTGGCGGCGTAGTGCTGAACGATTTGGCGGCTGGCGGTTAGCCAATTGCCGCGGTCGAGTTCGAGAACGACCCGGCCGGCTTTTTGGCTGCCGCCGAGGGTCTCGAAGTCAAAATCAGGCGAATCTACAAGAGCTGCTTGCTGCGAAAACCATCGGACATTGTCAGCACCGTAGAGCTGTTCTAGCTCGGCTACTCCAAGTGCTGGCTGGCGGCCAAGTATTGTGATATGCATAAATATAGTATACTAGATTGTATGAAAAGGAGACTGTCTTTTCGATTGTGGTTGAGTATTGCCACGTTGCTGTTGATTGCTTTGATACTTTTTTTAGCTAGAAGCGAACTGGTATATGCTTGGGGTTTGCTAGGTAAAATTAACCTTGGCAAGCTTGTGTGGATGCTGCCAATTATTGCGGCCGGATATTTGGCGACTGGCGAGATGATTTTTTCGTATTTGCGTCAGAAAGGCTTCGTGAAGAATATTAATCCGGCAACTCTGGCACGCATATCGCTAGAGTTAAATTTTGTTAATCATGCTTTTCCTAGCGGCGGTGTCAGCGGTATTTCGTATGCTAACTGGCGCTTAGGCAAATACGGTGTGCCAATCGGACGAGCGACGATGGCGCAATTTGTGCGTTATGTGGTGGGGTTTATGGCGATTGTGGTCTTTTTGGTAGTTTCTGTTTTGATGGTGACGATTGACGGCCGTGTTAACCGCTGGATAATTTTGATGAGCTCAACGCTGGTATTTTTGCTGGTGATGGCGACGCTGCTGGGCGCCTACTTTTTGAATAGCGTCCACCGGATGAAAAAATTAGCCAAGAGGATTACGATGATAGCTAACGGCACAGCCTCATTTTTTGCGCGGCGGCCGCAGGTGGTGTTGAAGCGGGAGTCGATAGAGAAATTTTTTTATGATATGCACGACGATTTTAACGAGCTAAAGCGCGATAAGCGCGTGCTGCTGAAGCCGTTTTTGTGGGCAATGCTATTTACTGCTACCGAAATTGCGCCGATCTGGATTACTTTTCAGGCGCTGGGAATGAGTGTCAACCCGGCGTCGATTTTGATTGCTTATGGCATAGCAACGATTGCCGGATTTATCGTGGTGACGCCGGGCGGAACGGGCGCCTACGAGGCAATCATGGTTAGCGTTTTGGCTTTATCAGGTATAGGCAGTGGCCAGTCGATTGCAGCGATTGTGCTTTACCGGGTAATTGTGCTGCTGACGGCGCTGCTGCTAGGCTATGTATTTTACCAGCTAACAATAGTGAAATATGGACGAAAATCTGATTCCAAGGTTCGGCGTTAGCGGTTTCGTCGAGCTGATTAATCAAGTGCTGGAGTTTTCGTGCAGCGCTGTTGAGATTGAAGGCGAGGTCGCCAGCTTCAAAGTAAACCAGGGCAAATGGGTGTTTTTTGACTTGAAAGACGAGGAAGCGAGCGTCGGTTGCTTTATGCCAGTTTATCAACTGCGAACGCCGATTGAAGACGGCATGAAGCTAGTGGTGCGGGCGCAGCCCAAAGTGACGAAGTGGGGCAAATTTAGCGTGACCGTGCAAAATTATCGTCCGCTAGGCGAGGGCAGCTTGCGCAAAAGTTTCCAGCTGCTGCACGCTAAGCTCGAGAAGGAAGGAATATTTGCTACGGAGCGCAAGCGTTCTTTGCCACAAATTCCAGCGCGTATCGGCGTGATAAGCAGCACTCAGGCGGCAGGCTATGCGGACTTTATCAAAATCGTAAACGAGCGCTGGGGTGGCTTGCAGATTGACGTAGCGCATGTTCAGGTGCAGGGCGAGGCGGCGGCTGATCAAATTGTTGCGGCAATTAATCGTTTTAACGAGAGTCAAACGCCGCCCGAGGTGCTGGTGATCATTCGCGGCGGCGGCAGTGCTGACGATTTGAATACGTTTAACGATGAATTGTTGGTTAGAGCGATTGCTGCCAGCCGCGTGCCGACATTAGTTGGTATTGGCCATGAAGTCGATATGACGCTGGCGGATTTGGCTGCCGATGTGCGGGCTTCTACGCCGAGTAACGCGGCGCAAATCATTGTGCCAGACCGACGAGAACTGCTGCGAGAAATAAAAGCGCTGGTTGACGGCATGGCCTACCGGACGGAGTCAGCGATTGGCGATTTAAGTAGTGAAATTGACAGCTTGCGGCAGCGCGCATTGCTATATCTAGATAGCAGAACTGACGTCTTAACAAGTGAAATTAAGCAATTCCAGCGGATTTTGGCGGCGTACAATCCGCAGTTGGCGCTGGCGCGCGGTTACGCGATTGTGCGCGGTTCGACCGAAATTGGCGAAATTATTAGTATCGAGGAAGAAAAAATAATTATCAAAGCGGAGGTTAAAAATGTCAAGCAAAAATGAGAAAACTATCAACCAAAAAATTGAAGAGCTGCGCCAGATGGTGGCGTGGTTTGAAAGCGATGACTTCGATATTGAACAGGCGATAGAGCGCTACCAAGCAGCCGAGAAACTAGCTAGCGATATCGAAAAAGATTTGAACGGCTTGCGCAATAAAATTACCGTCCTCAAGGAAAAATTCGCGTGATTTTCGCCGCCATTGCGGCCGTGGTGCTGCTGTTTGGCTTTGTGGCTTTCACGGGCGCGCCGTATGTGCCGTCGCGACGCCGCGACTTGCAAAAGGCTTTTGACGAGCTATATCAGCTCAAAAAAACCGACGTGTTGGTGGATATTGGCTCGGGCGACGGCGTGGTGTTGCGCGAAGCGAGCCGCCGCGGCGCGCGGGCGATTGGCTATGAACTGCATCCGCTGCTGGTGCTGTTGTCGCGCTGGCTATCGCGAGGCGACAAAAAAGTGTCGGTGCGGCTAGCGAATTTTTGGCGTACGCCGCTACCAGACGAGACGACGGTCGTTTATCTCTTTGGCGACGGTCGTGATATTGCCAAGATGGTTCAATATTTACAATATGAAACTAACCGTCTTGGACGTGATATTTGGTTGTTGAGCTACGGTTTTGAGGCGGCCGGGCTTACTTTGCACAAGACCGCGGGCGCGCATAATCTCTATTTGCTACAGCCGCAAAGTTAAACCTTTGCATATTTAGCCTCGACAAAGTATAATCGTAAGCATGAAGAGTAGGCATCATACAGAAAAAGGCGCCATCACTGGCAGTATTGTCGCTATTGCGGTATTGGTAGTGTTGGTGCTGGGGTTCGGCGGTTTTAGTATTTGGTCATATATGCAATATCTCGACCAGAAAGAAAACGTCGACGAGAAAATCGAGACAGCTAAAGCTCAAGCCGTCAAAGAGAATAGCGAGAAGCTAGAGAGCGACTTCGAAAAGCGCGAGAAAGAGCCGAATCGGCAGTTTAACGGGCCGTCAGATTACGGCGCCTTGACGTTTGAATATCCCAAGACTTGGAGCGCTTATCAGGCAACCGATATCAGCAAAGGCGGCGGCGTGACTTATGAAGCCTATTTGAACCCAGTGACAATCCCGCCAATTACCAGAGAGTCGAAGATTGCCCTGAGGATAACGATTGAGCAAAAGACTTATGACAAATCTGTGTCTACTTACGATCCGTTAATTAAAAGAGGCGACCTGAAGTCGAGCGTTTACAACGATGGTAAGCATACAGGCACCAAGCTGGTCGGTAATTTTGACAAGGACACTTACGGTACGGCAGTACTGTTGAAGATGCGCGATCGTACATTGACGATGCGTACTGACGGCGATGTTTTCACCGCTGACTACGAGAAGCTGCTGAAGACTCTCAAATTCAACGAATAAGCGTCTTGCTTGTGCTAGAACAGCCTACTGCAGCATGCTAAACTAGATGTATGCAGGAGGGTAAGGCGCAGGCTGGTTTGTGGGCAGATTCACCGTCGTTTACAGTGGCGGCGCACGAACTGAAGGCGCCGCTTGCTCTGATTCGCCAGTTGGCGATTGAGCTAGAAGCAGGGGAGTATACGGCGCTTGAGCGGGCTGTCTTGGCGCAGCGGATCACACTGACGGCGGAAAGGGCGCTACGTTTGACGACAGATTTAACTAAAGCTCGCCGCCTAGAAAACGCCTTATTCACGTTAGAAGCGATTGATGCGGCTGGTCTTTGCAACGAAGTGATGAGCGAACTTCAACCGCTGTACCATGCTCATAATAAATCTCTAAAAACCCAGGTAAAATCTCGTCAGCGACTAATGGTGGCAAATCGTGATTTATTGCGGCGAATCGTTGCTAACTTTACTGATAACGCACTACACTACAGCGCTGATGATTCGTCGGTAGCGATCTCGGTGCGGGCTACTGACAGTAATCAGCGGGTACGGATCGGGGTACGTGATTTTGGACCGGCAATTCCAGCGCTAGCTTGGCGGGCGTTGCGTCAGGGCTTGCGCGAACCATTGCCGCTACATAACCGTCCAGGCAGTAGCGGGCTAGGTATGTTTATTGCTAATGAGTTTGCTTTAGCGATTGGCGCGCAAATTGGCGTTATCCGTCACCGCGATGGCGCAACTTTTTATGTTGATGTACCAGCGTCGACACAGTTGAGGCTATTATGACGCGCGTGCTAGTAATTGATGATGACGAGTGGCTAGCGAAGCTGTTTACGCGGCGTCTCGAGCACAACGGTATGGTAGTACAGAGCGCTCCAAATGCCATAGAAGCGCTTGATTTGATAGATAGTTTTCGACCCGTGGTGATTATTCTTGATTTATTCATGCCGGGCCCAAACGGTTTAGTGTTGCTGCACGAGTTGCAATCGCATGACGACCTAGGCCGCATTCCTGTTGTCGTGTGTACAACAAGTGCAAATGACATCACTCTCGAGCAGTTGCGGCCGTACGGCGTGCGATTATTATTAGATAAAGTATCAATGCATCCAGATGATATTGCCAAAGCGGTGCGAGAGGCGGCAGCATGACTGCTATTGAACGTACTAAAGCGATAGTGCTGCGCCGGACGAATTACAGCGAGGCAGATCGCATTTTGACACTATTAACGCCGCTAGGGCAACGCAGTGCTATAGCGCGCGGCGTACGGCGCGAGAAAAGCCGCTTGGCGGGCGGCATCGAGCTGTTTGCGGTTAGCGATGTAGTGTTACGTCGCGGTAAAGGTAGTCTGTATACGATTACGCAGGCGCGACTTGATCGTTTTTACCGTCAGATTTTGCAGGATTATGATCGCTTACAATTCGGTTATGAATGCATCAAGCTGGTTGAACGCGCCAGTCGCGACGTCGATATTTCAGAATGGTTTGAAGTGCTAAGCGAGACGCTGGCAGGCTTGGGCGATGTAGTTTCTTTGCAGTTGGTGCAAGTATGGTTTTATTTGCGCTACGCTGAGCTAACAGGCTATGAGCTGAGTTTGGTGAACGATGTTGCTGGCCAACCGCTTGATCGCCAAAAGCGCTACATGTACGATTCGATTGAACGAGGCTTGCGGTTAAGCGAACAAGGAGAGCTTACTGCTGATCATATTAAGTTTTTGCGCTTAGCAGCGAATAAATCGTTGCGTCTGGTGGCGCAAATTGGCGGGGTTGAGCAGATACTGCCAGGCTGCTGGTTATTGACTCGCCAACATGCTGGAGTTTAGCCGTTGAATTGGTCGCTTTATAGCGAAACTACTGAAAACCAAAGCGTGTTATACTAAAACGTAAAGAGTTAAATACTCGCGCTCACCAACGTAGAGAGGAGAAAGGAGACTTCTTGTGAGTCAAGCAAAAATGGAAGCAATTATTAGCCTGTGCAAGCGCCGCGGCTTTATTTATCAAGGTTCGGATGTGTATGGCGGCCTTTCTGGCACCTGGGACTACGGTCCGCTGGGCGTGCAGCTGAAGCGTAATATCATGGGTTTGTGGTGGCGCCGGTTTGTCGACGAGCGCGACGATATATACGGCGTCGATGCGGCGATTTTGATGAATCAGAAGGTTTGGCAGGCGAGTGGGCATGTGGATACTTTCGTCGATCCGCTGTGCGAAGATACGGTCAATCACCGCCGTTTTCGCACCGATCATATTCTCAAGGACAACGGCGTTGACGCTGATGGTATGACGATGGAGCAGATGGATACGGTGATTGCGGAAAAAGACATCAAAAGCCCCGATGGCAATCCGCTGAGTAAATCGCGGACGTTTAATATGATGTTTGAAACGCAGATCGGTGCCGCAGCAGATGTTGCACGTCAGTCAATGTTTTTTGAGGGTGGAAATCTTGCGAAAAAAGTTGACTCATCGACCGATATAATCAATTTAGAGAATAAAACCGCTGTACAGGGGGAGATTCTTCGGGAGTATATGGATTATGTCAAAGATGATGTATATGGCTATCTCGTTGAGCAAGATAGGAATACTGTATACCTTCGCCCCGAAACCGCCCAGGGTATCTTCACCAATTTCAAAAACGTCGTCGATAGTTTCTACCCGAACTTACCGTTTGGCATCGCTCAACAGGGTAAGGCGTTTCGTAATGAGATTGCGCCGCGTGATTTTGTCTTCCGTTCCCGCGAGTTTGAGCAGATGGAGATTGAGTATTTCGTCGATCCCGAGCACTGGCAGGAGGCGTTTGACGAGCTGCTGGCGGCGACGCATGAATTTTTGGCAGAACTGGGCTTGAAGCCAGAACACATCCACGAGCTGGATGTGCCGGCGGAGGATCGAGCGCACTACAGCAAAAAGACGATTGACATCGAATACGACTATCCAATCGGCCGCGAGGAGCTGATGGGCATCGCGTACCGGACTGACTTTGACCTGATGAACATCCAGCGCGCCAGTGGCAAGAGCATGGAGTACACCGTCAAGGGAACGAACACAAAATTTGTGCCACACGTCATCGAGCCGTCTTTTGGTGTGGAGCGAGCGCTGATGGCGGTGCTGTCGGGTACGTACCGCGAGGACGAGCAAAACGGTGAAAAGCGGGTGTATTTGGCGCTGCCAGAGCACTTGGCGCCGGTCAAATTTGCCGTCTCGCCGCTACTCAAGAACAAGCCAGAACTGGTAGAAAAAGCCCGCGAAGTCTACGCTGCACTCGCCAAAGCCAATCCTGGCCGAGTGATGTGGGACGACAACGGTAACATCGGTAAACGCTACCGCCGCCAAGACGAAATTGGCACCCCGCACTGCGTGGTCATCGACTTCCAGACGCTGGAGGACGACACCGTCACCGTGCGCGAGCGGGATACGACGGAGCAGCGGCGGGTGAGGGTCGGAGAGCTGTAGATACTAGACATGAAAAAATAAATTAGTTTTGAGGAGCTAAAATATTGATAGAAAGTAGACCTGAGTTTGATAAAATTACATCGTTTGACGAGTTTAATAAATATTATTGGTATCGTGAAGAACTTTCACAGATTTGCAAGTCATTAG
Source organism: uncultured Candidatus Saccharibacteria bacterium (assembly GCA_963528575.1). GTDB lineage: Bacteria > Patescibacteriota > Saccharimonadia > Saccharimonadales > Saccharimonadaceae > Saccharimonas. The sequence continues at coordinate 38,513 of CAURUS010000003.1, read as the reverse complement.
GATTAGAATATAGAGGTACAAAACAAGAACTCAATCACATTATTGAGCAGTACTTTAAGGGTAATCTGATTAAAAAATCACTAATAAAAAATGAAAAGAAGCAAGTTGAAAATATTACATTAGATACGCCATTACTTGAATGTGGGTTTTCCTTTAACGCAAAATTTAGAGAATATTTCTCCGCCGTAACAGGTATTACACCATTTAAATTTACTGCTGATATGGCGACTGCTTGGAGAAAAGTAAAGAAAGAAAAAGATTTGAGTTTTACCATTCAAGATATGCTAAAAGTTTATTATGGGAAATCAGATTATGCCAAGTATGATAATTCGGTTTGTCAATGGAATCAATTTTTAAAGGATTTTAGTGCAGACGAAAATAGTCGCAACTATTCGAACAAATTAAAAGTCGCTTCTATTATTTGGAAAGAAGTTAGAAATTCAAAAAATGAAAAAATTTATTCAAAGAATCTTTTGAATGAATATGAACATAAAATAAAAGAGTATCACAATTAGATAATTCCCAACGTGTTAACACCCAATAAGCAGTTAATAATGGATATTGGAAAGACAAAATATACTGTAAATCTACATTTCAAACAAGGAACAGGCGAAACCTTCCCAAACTGGGATTTGACGGGCGGTGGCATGGATTTTGGCGAGACGATTGAGTTGTCTTTGAAGCGCGAGCTGCTTGAAGAAGTTGGCTACAAGGGTGATTTGCGCCATCAACTATTTGACGTGTCGTAGATATTGATTTATACGCATATCTCTGCTAATATAATACATACAGCACCTCGACTTGGGTTCGTCCCCGTCGAGGTTTTTGGTATAATGAGGTGCATGAAGAGGGTTAATTCGCAACCAAGAAATTATTGATGCGTTTGATATATAATAATACGCAATAAATAGCGCGCATATCGTTGGCAGGTTTGTTTTTACGGCGTAGAATAATAGCTATATGACAAAAATACTGGCAATAATCTTCACTCACGGCAACGAATTATTAGGCTCAAATCTGCTGGCGTATATGCTCGCCAAACGGTCTAAACTGTTGGAAAATATGGAGTTCATCATGGCTAATCCGCGCGCTTACGCAAAGAATGTGCGGTATACCGAATCGGACCTAAATAGGAGTTATGGACTTGGTCTGGATACTTATGAGGGTCGACGTGCGAAGATTATTGAGGAACGGATTCGGTTACTGAAGCCGGAGTTGGTATTGGATTTTCATACGACCACTGCCGAACAGCCAGATATTTTGATAACGGCAGATAAAGATAATGAAGTAGTGCAGAGGTTTGTCAACTCTAGCGCTGTGAAAGACGTTCTGGTGGTTGAGCCGCTTAATGATATCACGACAGTGGTGTCGAATTTCGTGGCTTATGAAGTGCCAAATTCGCATTTGAACGATGATCTGTACGAGCAGATATGCACCGACATAGGACGATACCTAGACGGTAAGGTAGTTGACCAAGCGCGAACTTTTTATAAGATGACGGGGAAGATTTTACCTGAGGAAGAAAAGAGCGTAACTAGTCTTAAAAACTTTGTCTATAATGATGAGCTGCAAGCTATCCCGGCTTTCCTTGGTGAGGAAGCGTATAAGCAAGACGGTACTTACGCTGGGTTTAGGCTAAAAGTGTTATAATTATCCCTATGACAAAACTTACCAACGGACATCTCGTAACGCAAGATTCAGTCGGAGTGACTCGCCACGATTACCTCTACCGAATTTCGCTCAAAGCTCTCATCTATAACGACGCTGGGCAAATATTGGTCGTTAAGGAAATTAATCGGACGTATTGGGATTTGCCGGGCGGCGGCATGGATTATGATGAGGATTTTGAATCATCGCTGAAACGCGAGTTGTACGAAGAAGTTGGCTATAAAGGTGATTTGCGCTATCAACTGTTTGACGCGTCGGACGAGATGTATATTGAGCGGCTTGATGCTAATCAAATCTGTTTTTATTGCCGCGTCTGGCCGGAGAATTTTGATTTTATACCAGGTGAAGAGGGCGATGAAATAATGTTTATTGATCCTGAGGAATTATTGCTTCAGAAGAGCGAGGTTGACGCACCAGCTCGAGCGCATAGCGCGCATATGAAATGGCAGCAGTTGCATAGCGAAATCGTGCGGTAAATATTGGTTTGGTTTCGCTAATATTGCAATAAAATTATAATTTTGTTATAATGTTTGCATGAAAATCACTACGATTCAAAAAGTTATCAAGATTGGTTCAAGTCGCGGCGTGACGCTGCCGGCGCGGGATTTGCGGGCGCTGGGGATTCGCGATGGCGACGAGGTGCGATTAACCGTTGAGCAGGTAAAGCCAATTGAGCAAGCAAATAAGCCGTCGCTTCGTCAGGATTACGATGATTTCAAAAAACAGTACGGCAAAACGCTGAAAAACTTGGCAGACAGATGATTCGCTATCTGGAGATTGACGAAATTCTAGAGCTGCATTTTTGGATAATTGAGGATTTTGGCGGCTCGCATGGCGTACGCGATGAACTGGGGATAAAGTCGCTAGTGGCTGCGCCGCGGACAGTTGTTTTTGGCGAGGAGCAGTATGTGTCAGTTCACGAAAAGGCGGCGGTTTATTTGCGTAATTGTATAGCAGACCATATCTTTACCGATGGTAATAAGCGTACGGCGGTGACGATTACTGGCATCTTTTTGGCGAGAAATGGCTGGAGAATGACCGCGGCAGCTGTTGAACTAGAAAATTTTGCCGTCCGCGCCGCGACTGATCATCTTGATATTGATGCGATTGCTGATTGGTTGGAATGTCATTCGCAGATTTACCAATGATTTCATAGCAAGAAACTTCGGCGATAAATAGGGCTTCGTAAGGTTTCTCGCCGCCCAATAGAGATGATATACTAAGATTCATGACTACTATCTATATCGTTCGCCACGGTCAGAACGAAGACAATGTGCGCGGGATTCTGAACGGCCATCGCGACCTGCCGCTGACCGATTTGGGACGTCAGCAAGCGCGGCAATTGGCGCGTCACATCAAGGATAGGGAGCTGGTTTTTGACGCGGTGTACGCATCGCCGCTTGATCGAGCTTTCGAGACGGCAGCGATTGTAGCAACAGCGATGGGCCTTGCCGAGCCGATAGTTCACGATGATTTAATCGAGCGTGATTTTGGCATTATGACCGGTAAGCCGGCGGCTGATATTGAAGCAATCTGCGCGCCGGACATCATCAAAGCAGAAAACGTGACCTATTTCTTGCATTCTGACGGCGCTGAGACTTTTCCTGAGTTATTGGCTCGCGGCCAGCGGGTGCTTGATTTCATGGCGCGTCAACACCCAGATCAAACGGTGTTGTTGGCTTGCCATGGCGATATCGGCAAAATGATATATGCTGCGGCAACCAGCACGCCATGGCGGCAGGTCTTGACCGATTTTTACTTTGGCAATACGGATATTATCGGTCCAGTGGATGTGTCCTAAACGTGATATCATTTATATATGAGAGAAATTGAGATAAAAGTTAGGTTACGAGATAAGGAAGGATTGCTGGCTGGACTGGCAGGTAAAGGCGTTGCTCTTGGCGAGCCGGTGCATCAACGCGATCAAGTGTTTGGTCTGCCGGGAGAAGCTGGCGGCGACGGCAACACAGTGCCCTGGCTGCGGGTGCGCACCGAGACGCGTGGACAAGGCGAAAATGAAACCAAGCGGACGTTATTCACTCTAAAACGATCGGTCACTGGCCAGCTGGATAGTATTGAGCGCGAAACGGAAGTTGGCGACCCAGACATCATGATCGCTATAGTTAAGGAGTTGGGCTTCGTGCCGTTTTCGGACGTATCAAAGACTCGCCAGACTGGCAAGCTGGATGATATAGAAGTATGTATCGACTCGGTGGAGGATTTGGGCGACTTCATGGAATTAGAGCGATTAGATGACGAGAATGCCGACCCTGCCGCGATAACCGCTGATTTGTGGCGCATTATGGCGGAATTAGGCGTCAGCCATCAAGATGAGGTGACTGACGGTTATGATATTTTGATGAAAAAGTTGAGAGCATAGCGATGACCGAACGTGTTTTGCCGAAAGGTACTCGTCTGATTCCTCAGAAAGCAGATTGTGTTTTTAGAGGTGAGATTTACGAAGTACATCAATGGCTGCAAAAGATGCCTGATGGCAGCGTAAAAACTTTTGAAATGCTGCGCCGTCCAGATACTGTGATGGTCATTGCGCTCGACGAGGCTGGCGATGTTCTAGTAATCGACGAAAAGCAGCCAGGCGGGATTATCCGCAATAACCATTTGCCAGTCGGCCGGGTTGACTCTAGCGACGAGTCGGTATTAGTAGCGGCACAGCGCGAACTGAGAGAAGAAACAGGCTGTACTTTTGCTAATTGGAGACTGCTTGATGTCGTGCAGATGGATAAGAAAATTGAGTGGTTTACCTATTTGTTCCTGGCTACAGGGGGAGTGTTGCATCGAGCAGCGCAGCATCTTGATGCTGGCGAAGATATTACGGTTAAATCAGCGCCCTTGGCAGAAGTGCTGCATCAAGACAACGTGCTCCGGTATTTTCCGTGGCTTCGCGATGTTGAATCGGCCGAAGATTTAACGCCTCGTGATTTTTGACGGTAGCTATTGAGTTTAAAAGGCGTTATACTAAAATCTATGACAAAACCTTTTCTTCTTTTACAATCCCGTCCCGAGGACGAAGCGTCTGACGACGAATATGCAGCTTTTTTGAAATTTGGCGGTTTGCAGCCGGAGCAGTTGCAGCGCTTGCGGCTTGACCGCGGCGAATTCTCGCCAGTTAATTTGGATGATTATAGCGGTATTTTCATGGGCGGCGGGCCGGCTAATTTTGCTTATCCGCCAGAGGAAAAATCGCCGGAACAATTGCAGTTTGAAGATTATATCATGCCGCTGCTTCGCCGGATTGCAGCCGAGGATAAGCCGTTTTTAGGCACTTGCTTGGGCGTGGGGGCGCTGGTGACGGCGCTGGGCGGTCGGACTGATTTCGATCATGGCGAGCCGGTTTGCGCGGTGGATATAAATTTGACGCCGGAAGCGCAGGATGATCCGCTGCTGGTTGGCTTGCCAGCTAGTTTTCGCGGCTTCGTCGGGCATAAAGAGGGAACAGACACGGCGCCACCGAACAGCGTGGTGCTAGCGCGTTCTGCGACCTGTATACAGTTGCTGCGCGCCGGGAAAAATGTTTATGCGGCGCAATTCCATCCTGAGCTTGATGCTGACGGCTTGGCTCTGCGGATTAATATCTATAAGCATGCCGGCTATTTCGCGCCGGAGGAAGCTCAAGATCTGATCGATGCGGCGTACCGCGAATCGGAATTGGTAACCGAGCCGGTCAAGATATTGCGGCGGTTTGTTGAAAAATATGCGGAATAGTTTGACGCTTTCTAGCTAGACTGCGGAATTTCGTTATTAGCAAAAGGCCTCGGGTAATCCCGAGGCCTTCTTGACGGCCAAAGCTGAGAAAGGCTTACTCTTTCTTCTTGCCGCGTGATTTGACGGTAATTTTCTTTGGCTCTGGTGCTGGCGTGACTGGCACGGTGACTTTCAGGACGCCGTCGTCCAGGTGTGCTTCAATAGCGTCGGCGTCAGCGCGCTCTGGCAGCTGGACGCTGCGGTAGAAGCTATTGCTCGACTCGCGTACGACATACTTCTTTTCTTTATCTTCTTCTTTCTCGTGCCGTTGGGCTTGGATAACCAAGTTACCGTTTTCGACAGAAATATTGACGTCGTCTTCATAGAATTTCGGCAGGTGAACCTCGACGACTAGCGCATTATCTTTCATGTAAACATCAGTGGTAGGCAGGCCAACCGAGCGCACTTGGCGCGGCATCCAGTTGTCGTCATTAAAGAAATGGCGCTGCAGGGCATCCATTTCGGCAAACGGGTCGAATCGAACGAGTTTACTCATTTGTATTACTCCTTTCGTTTATGATTTGGCGAGCTTTTGCTCTATATTTTATTGTAATTGGTTGGCACTCGCGTGTCAAGAGTGCCAAACATAAGTAGAATAACAGTAGTCTAGTGTGCCTCAAAGATTTCCCTGATTTTTCCACGGCAGTACATACGCTATATATAGTGGCACTATATATAGCGTATGTGTAGCTTTGTCTAAATACGGTACAATAGATGTATGGGATGGTTGCGTGATTTAATTTTTGGCGAGCCGGATGGCGATGACGAATATTTGGCGCGTCTTAATAATAATGATATGGTCTCGCCGCAAGATAATCGCGGCAGTAGGGACGAGAATAACTTCGATAAAGACACTTCAGGGGTTGCTGCAGATACTAGGAAGTCAGACAGTAAGCCTCAGCCCGATCAATATCACTCGGCTAACGGGCAGAAAGTGATTCCCGAGATAGAGGTTGAGCGCACCGAGGCGCATCCGTCGGGCGATAATAAGTACCTCGAGGTGTGGGCGCATATTCGCAACCACGCGAGCTTTGACGTAGAGCTTGATAAATATGAGATATTAGGGCAGCGAGGCGACTTGAATAAATTTCTCAAGCCAGGCGAGATTTTTGAGCTGCGTTTGTATCGCGGGCCGATGCCGCAGAGCGATTCAGTACGCAAAATGTATATTCAGTACAAGATTGTTGGTACGGGCGACTATTTTCAGGCTGATCACATGATAGAGTATAAATATGAACAAGATAATCGCGGCAACAAGTGGTATATGCCAGACGAGCTGAAGCTGCTGCGGCCAGTCCGCGATATTTAGAAAGCAGGAAAGAAGTGAGAGTATTTTTTACAGACGGTAGTGCTAGCCCAAATCCGGGTCCAGGCGGTTATGCGGTAATTGAAAACGGCCAGCCGGTAGCTTTGGGTAGCGAAGACGGCCAGACGACGAATATTCGTATGGAAGGTCTGGCGCTGATTGCGGCTATGGAGTTAGCTGGCGATGAGCCGTGTGAAATTCATAGCGATAGCGAATTTTGGATCAATGTGTTAACCAAGTGGGCACCAGGCTGGGCTGCTAAAGGTTGGCGTAAAAAAGGCGGCGAAATTAAGAATCTTGATCTCGTGCAGCAAGCGTATGCGCTTTACCAATCGACGCAGCCGAAGCTGGTTTGGGTACGCGGCCACGTCGGCCACGAGCAGAACGAGCTAGCGGATGAGTGGGCGAACAAAGCGCGGGCTGGCGTTCGCCTATAGCTACAGCCTTGGCTGTTTTTGCTGTCAATCTAGATTCGGCGGGGTGGGGCGTGCTATAATGAACTTGTTAATAATTTAATATCCAGAGTGCGACGAGGGACTGGCCTGATGACTCGCCGGCAACCTACTTTTACAGCAAGGTGCTAATTCCAGCCTGCTTGACCAGGAGAGATATTGTCTTTGTGGCTCCTTTCTTGACCTCAAGCGGGGCAGATAGAAAGGAGTTTTTATGTCTGTAGAACCTAACAATCAAGCAGTATATCGTACGGCCGAGAGCGTTTCGCCGAAACATCCGGACAAGATTTGCGACCAAATCAGCGACGCTATTCTGGACGCGTATCTTGCCAAAGACCCGCAAGCCCGAGTGGCGATTGAAGCTTGCGGCGGCCATGGCGCGTTGTTTCTAACCGGCGAGGTATCGTCGAGCGAGCTAGTTGACGTCAAGCAGATTGCGCGGCGGCTGGCTGGCGACGACGTGGAAATTATTGAGCGGATTGCACGCCAGAGCCCAGAGATTGCTCAGGGCGTGGACGCGGGCGGTGCTGGCGATCAAGGGGTGATGATTGGTTATGCTTGCGCTGAGACGCCAGAATTATTGCCGCTAGAGTATGCTTTGGCGCGGGCCTTGAACCGCTTTTTGTATGAGAAATGGCCGTATGACGGCAAAACGCAGGTGACGACCTATGGCGGCCAGATTGCGGCGATTGTTGCCAGCTTCCAGAATGCGCCGCACGACGAGCTGGCGGCTGCAGTGCGGCAGTGGTTTGCGCAGCAAAAATATGTGGCAGGTGATTTTGATGGCATTTCTCTGCATATAAATCCGGCAGGCGATTGGCAAATTGGCGGTTTCGCGGCGGACGCTGGCTTGACCGGGCGCAAATTAGCAGTTGATAATTATGGCCCGCGGATTCCGCTAGGCGGCGGGGCGTTTAGCGGCAAGGACGCCACTAAGGTCGATCGCAGCGGTGCCTATATGGCGCGGCGGGTCGCAGTTGATTATCTTAAAAAGTTTGCAGCCCAGGAAGTGTTGGTGCGCTTGGCGTACGCAATTGGCCACGACCAGCCGGTTGAGGCTACAGCGGTAGTTGACGGCGTCGAGCAGCCAATCGCCGGCTATGATCTCAGTCCAGCGGGTATTATTGATAAGTTGCAGCTGGCTCGTCCGCAATATGAACCAACAGCGCGCTACGGTCATTTTGGTAACGGTTTTGCTTGGGATAAGTAGTCCCGCGCCTTAAGTTGTATAATAAGGGTAGTGAAGCAAGATTTAGCCTTAGAAATATTATTGAGCGGCGAAAGCGCACTGCTGACCGGCCCGGCAGGAACGGGTAAGACTTTCGTGCTGAATCAATTCATCAACTTGAGCAAGGCTAGCGGCAAGTATGTCTCGGTGACGGCGACGACCGGGCTAGCGGCGACGCATCTGGGCGGCGCGACGATTCATGCTTGGTCGGGGATTGGCGTTAGCGACCGCCTGCCGAATGGTTTTGCCGAGCATGTTAGCAAAAGCCGCCGCGAAATTATCGAAAAAACCGACGTCTTGATTATTGATGAGATTAGCATGTTGCACGATTACCGCCTGGACATGGTTGACGAAGTTTGCCGTTTAGTACGCAAGAGAGTCGACGAGCCGTTCGGCGGCATTCAAGTGGTACTGTCTGGCGACTTCTTTCAGCTGCCGCCAGTTAATCGAGCGCAAGGCCGCGAGGGCGGTTTTGCAGTGAATTCATCGGCATGGCGCGAGCTTGATCCGACGGTATTGTATCTGAGCGAGCAGTTTCGCCAGCGCGACGGCGATACGCTGCTAGAAATCTTGACGGCGATGCGGGCTGGCGATTTGCGCCGCCGCCACGCCGAGCAGCTGTTAGAGCGGACCGAATTTCAGCCGCCAGCCGGGGCAGATTTGACAGAGCTGCATACCGTGAACGTTGATGTCGATAGAATTAATCAAGCCAGGCTGGCTGAATTACCAGGCGACGAGGTGCTGTATCAGCGCCATACTACTGGTAGTAACAACTACGTTGATAATTTGCAGCGTAGCGTACTAGCGCCAGAGGTACTGACCCTTAAAATAGGCGCATTAGTGATGGCGGTCAAAAACGATCAGGCGCGGCGCTATGCTAATGGCAGTATCGGTATGGTGGTCGATTTCGAGCCAGCGACGGATTATCCGGTAGTGGAGTTTCGCAATGGCCGGACGGTGACCATGCAGCCTGATACTTGGGAGTTGCGCGACGGTACGCGCAAACGAGCTAGCATTAGCCAAATTCCGCTGCGTTTGGCGTGGGCGATTACTGTCCACAAAAGCCAAGGCATGACGCTGGATAGCGCGCGAATTGACCTGCGCAAAGCCTTTGTGCCGGGCATGGGCTATGTGGCGCTTAGCCGGGTGCGCGATATCGATAACCTGTATTTGACGGGTATTAATCGCATGGCTTTGCAGATGAGCGATGAAGCTTATACAATTGACGAGCAGCTACGTACGCGGGCGGCGAATGATGCTAAAAAGTTCGCGCACTTACAACCAAAAGCCGACAAACGCGCGGCCGGCGAACTTAAACCCGCCAAAAAAGCGAACAGCGCCAATTCTAGCTGGTCGGCTAAAATTGCTAAAATGCGCCAGACTTATCCTAATGCTTATAAACTATGGATTAAGGCTGATGACGATGAATTGCGCCAAATGTTCATTAACGGCGAAAGTATTGCTGCGATGAGCCAGAAACTCGGTCGCCACCGTGGTTCAATCAAAATGCGTTTGCAAAAACATTTTGGCGAGGATGCTGTACAATAGTTAAGTCTAAGATGCTTGAAGAACAGCACGCTTGTCTCGAGATTGTGTAGAATCAATGCGCCATAGTTCACTATCAACCAACAGGTTTGTGAAAGCATGATATTCGGCAGTATCTTTGTTGTGTTCTGTTTCCAGTGAAATAACTGCATTGGTTGGTATGGCTTTTGTTTTTCGGGCGTGTTCAAGAGCTGCTGCGTTTAGAAGTGCCTGTTGTAGACAGATACCTTTCTTCATATTAATAAAATCGCCTAAACCTCTTGGAACAATTGGCTCATGACTCTGATAGTCTTCTTGATATAACCCGATTACAGCTTCAGAATCATAGCTTAGTACACGTCTAACTACTGACACTAGTCCAGTTAGCCCTTCTTTCCTGGTTTCAGGGCAAGCTATACGATTGTAGGCTGGACTGAGTTTGTTGACAAAATTGCGTAAGGCGGTATCACGAACTGTGTCAACTATTATGGCGGTCTTTGATCCTATATCAATGCTTGCTCCTTGATCGATAGGGGTAGATGGTCCAAGGCGCCAAGAGTTTTGACTAGTTTTTCGTATCTGGATAAACTTTCAGGAGAATGTAATTTGTCAGGTGTAATCATATTTATATTATAGCATAAACATGATAAAAAAGCAATAGATTATATTAATCCACCATCTTTGTAACAAATCAAATTGCAAAATTTTCGTAAAGATAATCCAAAATCTAAGAAAGACTATATTTTCATATCTTATAATGCAGAGAAACCCTTGCTATAGATGAAATGCAACTTGTTGTAGTAAAATAGATATCATGAACACTGATCAATCAACGTCAAACGATGACCAGCCGCCAGAGCCAACTGATATTTTCCTCTGGGCGAACCAAGCTGATGCGCATAAGGACGAGCTCGAAATCGACTTATTTCTATTTACGAAGGGCTACACTGTCTACGCCACTAATTACGCCAAGGAGCTCAAGGCGCAGCTCAAAGTATTATTCCTTTACGACATGATTAGCCAAGTGCAAACTGGCGCTGCTACGGGGATGATGGTGCGCGACTTTGAAGCAGCTGCTGCCGAGGATAATGTGTTGGAGCGGACTACTCTGGACCGAGTAGATCATGCACAAGAGGTGATTGAGCAGATTCGTTACGGCGAGGAAACGCTAGAGGTGTTCCGCGAAGGCGACCATGAGTTCAAGAAGGTCAAGGGAATCGTAGCGCGTTTCAGCCGCCAGGGGGCCGAGCCGTTTTTCGTGGCTAAGATTTTACCGCAGTCGCAAGTGCTTAAAGGTGCAACCGCTTGGATGTATAACGGCGATTCGTTTCAACCGTTCAGTGCTGATGTCGGCCTGAAAATTACGCCGGATAATCAAGTGTTGATTGCCGGCGGTGATATCTTTGCTTTTAACGAGTCGAAATTTATCCGTTTGTTTGGCTACGACGCTAAGCAGTTCGCTGTTGCCGAGGAAAAAATTGCTGAAATCGAGAAAAATTTCAAGTTAAAATTCCCTGAAGGTATGACTTTTGATGCGTTAGTGCGTGATACTAAGTCGCTAGTAACTAAGTTGCAGAAAGTTGAAATTGGACTGGTGACGCAAGAGCAGGTTATTGAGCAGGCCGACGAAATGGGCCTAGAACTGATGACTGACGACGCTACTGGCCAGATTATCATTATGGATGCCAAGGATGCGGCGAAGTTCGTCAATCTGCTCAACGACGACTATATGACTAGCGATATGACTGGTATCAAGTATGAATTAAAAGGCAAGAAGGAGCTGCGCGGCGACAGCGAAGCGACTGTTTCAGAAGGGTAAAAAATGAGCGAAGAATACGGCGGAGCAAAGGTTGTAGTTATCGGCGGCGGGACGGGTAGTTTCACGCTGCTGTCTGGTTTGAGAAAATACGTGTCTGATTTGACAGCGCTGGTCAATATGGCGGATGATGGCGGATCAACGGGACAGCTGCGCGACGAACTTGGCGTGCTGCCGCCGGGCGATGTGCGGCAGTGCTTAGTAGCGCTGAGCGATAGCCCGCGGGTGCGCGATTTGTTTAATTATCGTTTTGACGATGGTAGTTTGAAGGGGCATGCTTTCGGTAATCTGTTTTTGACAGCACTCGAGAAAATGACTGGCAGCTTTGGCGAGGCGGTGCAGCTGGCTAGCCAAGTTCTCAATATTCAAGGTAGAGTAATCCCGACAACTCTAACCGATATTACACTGTGCGTCGAGAGTGCTTCGGGCGAACCTATCAAAGGGCAATTCAAGATTGCGCATGCCGATATCGCTAAGCAGCCGAAGGTATGGCTAGAGCCAGAGGCAGTAGCGCACCCAGCAGCCGTTCAGGCGATTCTAGAGGCTGATATGGTGGTGATTGCACCGGGCAACCTGTATGGCAGTTTAGCGCCGGCGCTGGTGATTCGAGAAATCCAGGAGGCGCTAGCGGCGACATCGGCGAAGTGCGTCTTTGTCTGTAATTTGGTTACTAAGCCTGGTCCGACTGACAATTTGAGCGTGGTGGACTTTGCTAGCGAGATTGAGCGTTTGGCGGGTAGCGAATTCCTTGATTATGTCGTTTTTAATACTGATCAGCCATCGGCAGAACTAATGGATAAGTATGCTCATGACGGTGAGCATGTGGTGCAATATGATATTAGCGAGCTAAAACGCCAGCACTACGAATTCCGCGGTGCCAGCATTCTAGCAAAGAAAGTTTGGTCGGGTGCCCAGTCGAGTGATCCGATTGCGGCAGTACGCAGTTTTATCCGGCACGACCCTGACGCAGTAGCACGCCAGCTGATGCGGATATATTTTGCATAAGCAGCGTTTTCTGTCATGGCTGACCTCTATAGACGCTAGATATAGCGTCTATTTGCTTATCGAAACACTATAGTTTTCCACGTTTTTGTGGAAAAGTAAAGAAGTTATCATTTTTAGTAAAAAAGGTATTGCACAAGCATGATGAAACGTTGTATGATAAAGCCAGTGGCAAGGCAAGAGATAAGAATCTCGAGTCAAAACAAACACCACCGCGTAAAATAACAAAAGAAAGTAGGGTAGTCATGACTGACGCAGCTATTAGCCAATCTATGTACGGTAGGGCGGGCGTCTTGGTTTGCGTACCTGATGCTTACGTATCGCGGGCGACGCTGTCTTTGGGCGCGTAGCCGTATAGTTTGTGGTACTTTTACAATTCGAAGTTGGACATCCTCGAGATCAACAACCTGATAGTGAGCAGTGGAATATCGACCCACGCTAAAATTGTCGAAAGTTCTTTCCTCTAACACAACACCTCCCAAAAACTCCACCTCACACACAAGTCTCTCAAAGGTATGCTAAATACGATATGAGTTGTTTGACAGCTCTTGATTCTAAGCATACTTGACTAAACTAAAACAAACACACCTATGCGAAAACAAACAGCTCGCTATCGGATTGGTGATCTCGAGACCTCTATCAGACCATGTGGTATGATGGGGGAATGAGTATTAAAGAACATCCACCACTTCATGTTCCGGTATTACTTGATGACGTTGTGCGGTTGCTTGATCCTAAAGATGGCGAGAGTTATCTCGACCTGACGGCTGGATACGGCGGACACGCGGGCGCCATTGTCGAACGAACGCATAATTATCGCGGAATGACTTTGGTCGATCGCGATGAATTTTCACAAGCAAACCTAGCGGCATTTGTCGGCAAAGGGGCAGAATTAATACACGCTGATTTTGTCAGCGCTGCCCGGCAGTTGATTGCTGCAGGTAAACAGTTTGATATGATATTGATTGATTTGGGGGTGTCGTCACCACAGCTTGATAGGGCTGAGCGAGGATTTTCATTTTCGCATAGCGGTCCGCTGGATATGCGGATGGATCGGCGGCAAGCTTTAACTGCAGAGCAGGTAGTTAACACCTATTCGCAGGGCGAGCTGGAGCGGATTATTCGCGATTACGGCGAAGAGCGGCCAAATATTGCGCGGCGTTATGCTGCTGCGATTATTGAGGCTAGACCGCTGGCGACAACTGAAGACCTAGCATCGGCTGTCTTGAGGGCACATGTCGGACGGCGCCAACGAACGCATCCGGCGACACGTACTTTTCAGGCGATTCGGATTTTTGTAAACGATGAGCTTGAGCAAGTACGAGCGATTATGCCATTATTACCTGAGCTGTTATCGCAGGGCGGGCGAGTAGGTATAATTAGCTTTCATAGCCTGGAGGATCGTATCGTTAAGCGATACTTTACCGAACAGGTCAAAAACGGCTACGAGGCAGAGCTTCGTATCATTACGAAGCATCCTGTCGATGGAGCTATTAGAGATGTTCACAATCCGCGCTCGCGAAGTGCTAAACTTCGTGTCGCTGTGAAAATATAAAAACAGAAAGGAAGATGTAGCATGACTCGCCGCATCCAAGTACAAGTCCAAGCCGACGTCCAGCATGACATCACTGTCGTGCGCCGCGCTGCTTAGGCAAAAAACACGACTCATAGGGCAGAGGAGCGTAATTTTCGTTTTTCTCCTAACGTTCCTCTGGCTTTTGAGTATCAAAATAAATAACAAAAAACCAATCCACCACATGTCATATTCACGAACTACACAATTTAATAGCCGGCGCCAAGGTAATTATGGGCGCAACCGCAATACAGTTGCTTTTGCATCGGCTATCAAACTCGGCCCGATTTCTAATGCGATTATTATTGCACTTCTCTTGACGCTGCTAGGTCTGTTATACTTAACACAAGCGGGGAGTGTTTCGGGCTATGATTATGAGTCAAATGACGTCAGTAATAAAATTTCGACGTTGACCGAGCAGAAGAGCGATTTGGCGGTTGAGAATGCTCGCCTAACAGCTCTGCAATCAGTTAAAGACAGCAGCGTTGCTCAAAGGATGGCTACCCCGGCTGATACTCAGTATGTAAGCAAATAGGAGTTTAAGATCATGAGTGTATCGCCAACTCGTTTTATTCGACGCTCGAGAGTTGGCTTTTTGTTTAGTATAGTGTTGGTCGTCTCGGCCATTTTTGTAGTGCAGCTTTTCGTGGTGCAGGTAGTGCGGCATGATTACTATGTAACACAGGCTGATAATGAGCAGATTAAGAAGTTCACACTCAAAGCGCAGCGCGGCGAGATTTATGCTATGGACGGCAGCGACCCGAAGCCGCTAGTGATGAACGAGACAGTCTATAAAGTTTGGGCTGATCCAACACAAGTATCTGATAAGCAGGCGGTGGTAGATACGCTGAATAGCGTCGCTGGCGGCAACGTAGTTGATGGCTTTGCAAAGTTGATTGATAAAAAACCTAGCCGCTACCAAATTTTGACGAAGTATATTACGCGGACTCAGGCTGAGTTAATCAAGAAGAAAAAGCTAGCGGGTATTGGCTTCGAAGTTGGAACGCGCCGAGTTTATCCCGAAGGACGATTGGCTAGCCAGGTTTTGGGTTTTGTTAATCACGAAGGGAAGGGGGTGTATGGCTTTGAGCAAGCTAATAACCAAACTCTGTCTGGGCGCGATGGCATGCTCAAAACGGTGACGGATGCTCGCGACGTACCACTGACAATTGGCGATAAGAATGTCCGCCAGCCGGCAGTAAATGGCCAGAGTATTGTTTTGACGATTGATCGTAATATCCAGACACAAGTCGAGTCGGCTCTAGAGGCTGGTGCTAAGCGTAGTAAAGCCACTAGAGCAAGCGCTATCGTCATGGATCCGAGCACTGGCAAAGTATTAGCAATGGCCAATATGCCGACGTATGATCCGTCAAATATCAATACTTCTGACGTGTCGGTGTTTAACAATGATACGATTTCGCATCCGTACGAAGCGGGCTCTGATGTCAAGACTTTCACGGTAGCGACCGGAATCGACAAAGGCGTTATCTCGCCGCAGAGTACTTACAACAATACTGGTAAAATCAAGGTAGAAGATATCACGATCAATAACGCTTCGAAAAATAGTTTCTTGAACGGTGATATAAGTATGCAGACAGCGCTGAACTGGTCGCTGAATACTGGTATGGTAACGATTGCACAGCGGCTGGGAAACGGTTCTTATATTACTCGCGGCGCTCGCGATACAATTTATGATTACTTTTATAATCGTTTCCGGCTGGGGCAGCTGACTGGCATTGAGCTGGCGAATGAGGCGGGCGGCACAGTTATTTCGCCAGCACAGCAAGAAGGTAATGCCGTGCGTTACAGTAATATGGTGTTTGGCCAGGGTATGAATGTGACAATGCTGCAGGTGGCAAGTGGTTTTTGTTCGGTAGTTAATGGCGGCGTATATCACGCGCCGACGGTTATCAACGGTACCATGGGTGATGGTGGCAAATTTGCTGCTACGGCGGCGAAGACCAGCGCTCGTGCTATCAGCGAAGCTTCGTCGCAGATAGTGCGCGAGATGGTGCATCAGGCGCATTACGCGACGTATAAGCCGCACGATGATTCGGAGCGCTGGTTAGTCGGCGGCAAGACAGGTACCTCACAGGTGATTGTTAACGGCAAATATGACGATAACGAGACGATTGGTACATACCTGGGCTTTGGTGGTGAATACGGCAAGATTCCACGTTATGTCATCATGGTTGAGATTGCTGCTGATGGGCGCGGCATGGGCGGTGGCTCGGACGCTAAGCCGATTTTTAACGAGATATCCAACTGGATGATAAAATACTTAAAATTGGCCCCGAGAGAGTAGGGTAGGGAGTATAATGGTAATATGTCGATTGTAACTTTTGGAAACGAATTGAACTCGGTTTTTCTAATGAGCTTGATGGCGTTTCTACTGGCGATGCTGCTAACGCCAGTATATACATATTTTGCTTACAAATATAAATTCTGGAAAACACAGCGTACAGCAGCGGTAACTGGCGAAAAACTCAAGATTTTTAACTTATTACATAAGAAGAAAATCGAGCGGCATATTCCGACCATGGCGGGAATAATTGCCGTAGTGGCGATTGTGGCGGTGACGCTGGCCTTTAATCTGGATCGAGCGCAAACTTGGCTGCCATTGGCGGCGTTGGTTGGCGGCGCGGCGATTGGTCTGATTGATGATATTTTGAACGTTTTTGGTTCTAACCGCAAGGATGCTGGCTTGCGTAGCTGGGTGAAATTTGCCATGATTATCGGCGTCGGACTGGTGCTGGGCTGGTTTTTCTTCTGCAAGCTCGGCTACTCGTCGGTGCATATCCCATACATTGGCGATTGGCAAATGGGCGCGTGGATTGTCGGATTGTTTGTGTTTGCGGTGGTAGCGACGGGTAACGCGGTCAATATAAGCGACGGCCTGGACGGCTTGGCGGGCGGTTTGCTGGTAATGTCGTTTTCAGCATTTGGTGTGATTGCGCTACTGCAAGGCCACTTGAAGTTAGCGGCGTTCTGCTTCACGGTGGTTGGCGCTTTGCTGAGCTATCTGTGGTTCAACATCTTTCCAGCACGGTTCTTTATGGGCGACGTTGGCAGCTTTGCTTTTGGGACGAGCTTGGGCGTGGTAGCGATGATGACCAACACGCTGTTTTTGCTGCCGATTATCGGCATATTGTTCGTGGTCGAGGCTGGGTCAAGCTTGTTGCAGATGACCAGCAAGAAATTATTCCATCGCAAGATATTTCTGTCGGCGCCGATTCATCATCATCTGGAGGCATCAGGCTGGCCAGAGGCTAAAGTGACGATGCGTTTTTGGGTGATTGCTGGCGTGGCGGCTTTCGTGGGTATAGCAATGGCGATGACCGGGGGGCACATCGCTCCGTGATTGGCGCTCGGCATCGCGACAGGTACGTACAATTTACCGATGGCAAAATCCAGCGTAAACACCGGCCTGATTATTGGTTGGTGTTATGTGCGGCGTTGTTGATGCTGGTAGGAATGATAATTGTTTATTCGGTCGGGCCGCAGTATGCTAATTTGCAGAATAGTGCTTATGGCAGCGATTATTCTAGTACATATTTCTTTTTCAAACAGCTTATGGGTATTAGCCTGGCAGTTAGTGGTTTTGTACTGTTGATATTAGTACCGTTTGATTATCTCAAGAAGTATATTTTTCAGTTAATGATGATTGGAATTGGCTTATCGTTTTTGCTTTTTTTGATTGGAAATATTCTGCATATTGATGCAATAGCGCAGAACACGCTAGGCGCTTATCGCTGGTTTCACTTGGGGCCAGTTAATTTTCAGCCGTCCGAGCTGCTAAAATTAGCAATGACTTTGTATATGGCGGTGTTTTTAGGTAAACGCTACCAAGAGGGTAAGATAAACGACTTGAAAGAAACAGTCTACCCAGCAGCGGCGTTGGTCGGCTTTTTGTTATTTATTGTCGTAGTGTTGCAGAAAGACATGGGCTCGGGGGTGGCGATAGCAGCGGCTGCGGCGTCGATATTTATGGTGAGTACGATAAGAATGAAAACTTTGATGCAAATTGCATTAGTGGGCGTGCTGTTTTTGGGGCTCACGGCAGTAACGGCGCCGCACCGGTTGGAACGGATTACGACGTTTTTCGGAGCGAGTAAATCAGCCTCGCAAGACGATAACGATTATCATATCAAAAACGCAATGATTGCGTTGGGGACAGGCGGGTTAACTGGCCGCGGTATCGGCAAGAGTATTCAATCGACAGGCTACTTACCAGAGGCAATTAACGATTCGATTTTTGCTGTAATTGGCGAGATTTTTGGTTTTGCCGGGACGGTATTGGTAGTAGTGTTGTTTGCAGCTTTGTTGCTGCGGGTTTTGCGAGTTGCTGAATACTCGCCAGATATGACCAGGCGATTGGTAGTGGCGGGTATTTTTGGCTGGTTATTTGCGCACTTTTTCATGAATATTGCATCAATGATTCATTTAGCGCCGTTAACAGGTATAACGTTGCCGTTCTTGAGTGCTGGCGGCAGTAGTATGCTGTTTTCGGGCGCGGCTTTGGGGATTGTTTTCCAGTTATCACGATATACTGCACATAAACCAATAGATATAGGAGGCCAAGATGCGGATATTAGCCGTAGGCGGCGGCTCGGGGGGTCACGTTACTCCAGTCGTCGCCGTGTTGCGAGAAGTTAAAAAACAGCAGCCAGATGCAGAACTGCGGTTTTGGGTTGACCGCAAATTTAGCAAGCAAGCGCGCAACGTTATGGCTAGCTTTGATAACTCGGTGCGCGTAGATGTCATTGCTAGCGGTAAATTACGCCGCTATCATAATCTTAGTGTTGTGCGTCAGCTGTTACGCTTACGGACGATTGTGTGGCCAAATTTTGTTGATGCGCTGAAGGTGTGCGTGGGTTTTGTTCAGAGCTTAGTGAAACTAATCGCCTGGCGTCCAGATGTGATATTTACGAAAGGAGGCTACGTTTGCATGCCGGTCGGCTTGGCGGCACATGTGCTGCGCATTCCGCTGGTAATTCACGACTCAGACGCTCATCCAGGGTTAACTAATCGCGTATTGGCACGTTGGGCTGACCGTATTGGCACTGGCGCTCCGCTAGAGTATTATCCGTACCCCAAGGCGATTAGTCGTTACGTCGGCGTACCGATCCGCGAAGGATTCAAACCGTACAGCGAGCAGCAGCGCCGCGTGGTTAAGGAAAAACTAGGCTTTCCAAGTAACAGACCGTTAGTGCTGGTTACTGGCGGCGGTTTGGGTGCGGAGCGGTTGAATAATGCTGTGGCAGATACTATTAGCGAACTTACACAGTTCACTAGCGTAATTTTAATAACTGGTACTGGCCAATATGCCGAGATTCGGCGGCGGTTGCCAGAGGATACAGATCAAGTTAAAGTTTACGATTTCGTTAGCGACGGTATGATTGATATGCTTGGTGCGGCTGATGTTGTGGTAGCACGAGCTGGTGCGACTACAATTCTCGAGCTGGCAGCGCTAGCCAAGCCAACGATTCTGGTGCCGAACGGCTTCTTGACCGGCGGTCATCAAATTAAAAATGCTAAGGTGTATGAAGATAAAGGCGCTGTCAAAGTTATCGATGAAATGCAAATGGAAAAAACGCCGCAGCTGCTCGTCGACGAGATAAAAAACCTTATTGACGATCCCGCAGAAGCACGACAAATGGGGCAGGCTTTTCTGTCGTTTGCGCACCCTGGTGCTGCCAAAGATATGGCCGATATGATTCTAGATGCTGCTAATAGCCGCCGAACGAACCCTGATAGCACTGCAAAATGATATAATTAATACCACAAGCATGTTTGGTATGAGATCGAAAAAATCTAAATCACGCCGCGCCGCACAGCCTGTGCGGCGCCGTGCTGTGGTTGATGATAACTCGCCTAGTGCGGGAACACTATTTCGGCGTAATCGTACCTTGACTGGCAGTCTCATTTCCTCGGTGCCTAGTCCTAATGAGCAATCGGCTAGCTTGCAATCACCGCGCGTGCAGACGCACAACCTGAAGCGCAAACGCCGCTCTATCCGCTTAGCGTTGATTAGCGCATTAGTGCTAATTGCTGGTTTGGGGTGGCTGCTTACTCAGATTATTGTCGAGCCGAAAGTGCAAATTGTCGGCACTAGTAACGATTCAGAAGTACAAACTGCCGCCCGCGATTATGCAGCAGCAATTCAAGATTACCTCTCTGCTAATCCGCTCGAGCGGCTGGCTGTAAATATCAATGCTGATAATCTTAGCCGAGCTATTCAAAGTAGATACCCAGAGGTGTCTAGCGTGTCGCCGCCAGCTAAAGGTGCTCTCTGGTCGGCTGATTTTTCGGTTAATTTGCGCTCGCCAGTGGTTTATTGGCAGTCTGGTAATATGAAAGCTTATGTTGATAGCACAGGTGTAGTATTTGAGCGTAATATCCTCGGTACGTCAGTTATCGCCGTCGAGGATCAAACTGGAATTCGTGCAAACGTTGGCAATTCAGTAATTAGCGGCCGTTTCCTGCAGTTTATCGGTAAGGTTGTGGGGCATTTCAAAGAAAACAATCTTACTGTTAATAAAATGATTCTGCCAGCTAGTACTACTCGCCAGGTGCTAGTCAGTCTCGACGGGGTGGGGTACTCGATTAAAATGACAGTTGACCGCCCAGCGGCTGGCCAAGTCGAAGACGCGGTGCGTGCCATCCGCTATTTAACGAACAGAGGAATAACTGCAGGGTATATTGATGTGCGGGTGAGTAGGCGGGCTTTTTATAAATGAGAAAGAGGCTTTAGATAGAAGGCTACCCCTGCACTGATGGGCTATGTTCTACTTTTGTTCTATTAAATAGCTAAATAGACTAGTTGAAAAAACTATATTAAAATATTGAAAATGCAAAAAGTCAAATAAAGCAGGTGGGGCGGGAAAAGTAGTAGGGGACAATATTTTTGAAAAAATGCAAATTTATTCTCATAGCGCTGAGATTTTTTCTGTGGATAACTTAAGTCTATAAACATGTGCTAATTACTACAATTTAAATTTCGAGTTTGTTTTCGAGTGTGCGGACTTATATCTATAGAGTTGCTGGTTGGCGGTATTTTTTTATATAGCGAATAAAAAGTAAAAGTAAAAGATGACTCTAGTAGCGTGGTTAAGGCTCCCCATTTTAGACCAAGATTAATAAGCTGCGGCTTGTATCAAGTAAAACCGTTATTTGCGAACGTATGATTAATCATCCTGACAACATAGATTATAAGACGTAAAACGTACATTGTGCGACGTTAAGTCTATGTGTAAAACATGAATGAGATTACATCCCTTTTACTACTGTTTTTGATTAATCTCGAAGATTTATTGTCTTACAACTTTTAGCTATTTTATATTTACCCCGCCTTTTATGTATGTATGAGATTTTGTCTTTGTGTACGTATTTGTTTGTGTTTTGCCATCTTTATGCCAGTTTTTCTTAAGTTTATTTTATTAGATTTTACTATGTATATATTTATCGTAACGACTTATATCTACAAAAATCCAAACTTTTGCGTTTGAGCCTTTTGAGCGAATCATTAAAATGTTCTATATTTGTTCTAAACCTATTGATTGCTGGACAAAATACAGATAGTAGGTAGTAGGGCTAGTCCTTTTCTCTGCCTGAATTTAGCTTTTGCAATGGCAGCATCTAACTCCATTATCTCTTTTTTGATATTTTTTATTTTTACGATGGATTTTTCCTCTAAGATGGCAAATTCTTACCATCGCGACTGCGTTTGGTGTGCAAGCGATACTCGTAGTCTCCGTCTTGGAATGGCCTCGTCCAATCGTCTCGTATACCAGGCTTTGTTTGCTCGTATAGATTGCCTTTGGTTAGTAAGTGGTTGTCTTCTAGTGGTATGTTTTAAAGCTCATCTGGGTCTCGACGCAGCTCTGCTAGTCGCTGTTTACTAGCATGTACATTACGGTGAGCTTCCAGCACTCGATGTATCTCATTGATGAAGCTGTCGATATCGTCATAGCCCATCTCTTGAGCTACGGTATCGATATCTCTCTTGCCGTCTCGTCTCTTATATCTTGATGGTATATCGTTGGCTAATTCTCCTAAATAGTGCCTTAAGTCATCGACGTGCAGACGAGGTATATTCCAATCGCCGTTGGTACTTTGGAGGTCGGCAGCTTCGCTCACGAATAGCTCGGGGTAGTAGTTGTATATTTCCTCGTCTATAGCTTGACGTAGCTCTTTGGTCATTCTTGGTTTAGGATTATCTTGGATATCGTTGATTGTCTCTTGAAGAGACTGATTCTGTGGTTGGTTTAGTCGGTAACGGGGGTCGGTGTTGACATTTTGGGTAAGATTTGCTACACTGTTGTCATTAGCCTCTCCGGGCCGTTTCGGACGTGAACTGGTCGGGACCTTCGCTGAAGTCTGCATCCAGCCCCTGAGAGCCAGAAGCCTGCGCTTGGCCGTGGGCTTCTGCTTTTGTTGTAGTACGATACTATATAAAAGTCTCCGTTGGGCTTTTGCTCTAGCTCTACTGCCAAGATGTGCATATTATCCAGCTGCTTAGATAACTCTATCTTTTCACCTCTGTACCCTTTTTGTCCTTTTACCTTGATGTTGTCTGGTTCTGCAAACACTAAAGGAATATCTGCAATGTCGGCGTCTGTTATTGGGTTGGTATCTTCTATGCCATAGCGCCCTTTACCGTCTAAATGTCCGCTATTTTTCATGTGTCTGACCGCATTATCAGTAAGGACCAATTTAGCGTTACTACTGACTCTGAAACATAGTCTTGCGCCGCCAGCCGTTCTTTACCGAGTTGAAACGAGCAATTGCGTCTTTAGCGCTTTCTGGGTCAATTTTATATGCAAGACTGCCCTCAACACCACCTCTAGTTTGTGGCGCTATACCCCTAAATTTCCCTGTTTCCATTTGGGCGTATAGTTGTTTAGCTAGATCAGCTTTGCCGGCAAATGAACGAACGGATTGCCAAATATGCTCAAAGTAAGCAACTATTTCGCCTGGAATGTGTAGTCTTTTGCCGAGTATGTTTATATCCGTGCCTTTCGCACGTGTCTTAGCATACTCCATAAAGCCATCGGCTAGCTTTTCTTCCGCAGCTACCTTAACACCTTGCTCATCTAGCTTTATATCATATCCCTTACGCTGGTATTCGGTTACTAGGCTTTCTGCACCATTAGTCTTGACAATATAGTCTATGGCGTTATTTCTGGCTCTATCGTCTACGCTAGCCATCACGCGGTGTACTAATTCGTGATTGAGTGTATTGAGGCTTGGTTTGCCCTCTGCTATATAAACCACCCCTTCGACATCACGGTAGAATCCATCAATATCTCTACCATTAAACGTGCCTAGATCGGCAAATAACACTGCACTATCGCCCATAACCTCACGTGAGCGGTTGATTAGGTCTTGCTTAGTATCGCTAGTCTTTTGCGCTTCAATGTCTATCCTATACCGCATATCCGGATTGTCTGTTGGATTGAGGTTATCGATATATTTAATCTGTTCTGGATCTAGAGCTACTATTTCATTACCACGTGCACCTTTGGTTGTGTGTGGAATGATAACACCATCATATCCTGCATACCTTAAGGCAGATGAGAAGTTGCTTGTGTGAGAGGTTGTTGGATATATAAAGCCACCAGAATCAGATAAAATATCTGGTGATATTCTTAAATGCTCAGCCAGAGATTCTTTACTGTTAAAATCGCCGAGATTCAGTGGATTTTTAATGTTAAGATTAGCTTAGTTCCCTAACAATTTAGATATTGGTATAATAATCACAATCAAAGCTTTTATCGGCAGTGAGTTATAGTTCCCTAACAATTTAGATATTGGTATAATGAAAGGCAAGCAGATTGGCATAACCGGACGGTTATAGTTCCCTAACAATTTAGATATTGGTATAATACCCCTGTAAAAGATATGTTAAGTGTCCTAGTTATAGTTCCCTAACAATTTAGATATTGGTATAATATGTCGAAAGTGTGTCTGAAGATGGCAGCAGTTATAGTTCCCTAACAATTTAGATATTGGTATAATCGATATGCAAGAATTTGTCTCCGTATTTTAGTTATAGTTCCCTAACAATTTAGATATTGGTATAATAAAATAGAGAAAAAGGAGGAATATGAACGAGTTATAGTTCCCTAACAATTTAGATATTGGTATAATTGAGTGTGGTTTGACTTTGTGCTGCTAGGGGTTATAGTTCCCTAACAATTTAGATATTGGTATAATTGATTAAATTGTACACGCTTACCGCCCGCTGTTATAGTTCCCTAACAATTTAGATATTGGTATAATGCGGGCACTATTAGTTTTTGGCTCGGTCCTGTTATAGTTCCCTAACAATTTAGATATTGGTATAATCGCTATTCTTCCTCCCACGGCCCGTGTCTCGTTATAGTTCCCTAACAATTTAGATATTGGTATAATTGATACAACACAAAACAACACATCATATTGGTTATAGTTCCCTAACAATTTAGATATTGGTATAATCGTATTCTTCCACGATTTCGTCTTTATGTTGTTATAGTTCCCTAACAATTTAGATATTGGTATAATAGCAAAAGGCTAGAATGATTGACAACTAGAGTTATAGTTCCCTAACAATTTAGATATTGGTATAATGCGTTGCGGAGCAGGAAAAGCTTGACGCTAGTTATAGTTCCCTAACAATTTAGATATTGGTATAATTTGTCAAGCTGCCGCGAATACACAAAAACAGTTATAGTTCCCTAACAATTTAGATATTGGTATAATCAACTATCATCGAGGGTTTGATTTGCACAAGTTATAGTTCCCTAACAATTTAGATATTGGTATAATTTGTTGCAGCGTCGCTTGATGGATCTTGTTGTTATAGTTCCCTAACAATTTAGATATTGGTATAATGCTTCCTTAAATTCCCCTCTGTTACGAGGGGGATTTTTGGTTAGAAAAATGCTAATTGACCAGCGTGTATGTTCTTTTCTTGGACAGTTTTTTCGCCGACAATAACGTACATGTGTGTGAATTGATGTTCGGTCAAATATAATAATCGTACTGATCCGCTATTTGGTGCGTGGCGTTTGACGCGCATCATGTGCTTTTCAGCAACGTCGCGGTTTGGGCACAGTCTCGTGTATACGCTATATTGCAGCATATCAAAACCGTCATCCAGCAAAAATTTGCGAAATTGTGTAGCGGCTTTGCGCTCAGCTTTAGTGTTGGTCGGCAAATCGAAAAATACCGCGACCCTCATGATTTTATATGACATCCCTTCCCTATTAGGAGGCGATTTTTGGCAAAAGAAGCTTACATGCCTCCTTTACCTCGATACATTCGATAAAGCTTTCAACTGTTCGCTCAACCGCATGTTTTATAGTAAACTTCTTACCATCAATTATAACATAATAATTTAATATGTCAATAATAAGCTCGCGATCGTGCTTGGTGAGGCTGGCGTCGCGGTCGCCGACATGAAGCGGGGCGACTTTTTCTAAGACATATAAATCAACGGCGGCACGGTAAGGCTCAATCAAGTCGTCGGCTAAATTAAAACTGTTGAGCTCATTGTGATGGAAAATTCCTTGCGAAGCAACTAGCCCGCGGGCGGCAATATGTCGAGCGATATGACTGCGGATCATTGCGTAGCCATAGTTCAGCGCAGCATTGTGCCAAATTGGCTTACGGCGCGTGGCGTCGTCGAGTAGCTGGTCAAAATACATGCGAGCAGCTAGTGACTCACGGTTGCTGGTATCGCCTGATTTGACATCGCTAATATGGGTACGCAAGGCGGCATCATCTAATCCGATTGACCGCAAGACGTCGGCTTGATTAGTAATTTTACTGATGATAATTTGTTGCCACAGCTGCTTCTTGAGTGGCTGGCTCATGGCGAGCTGTTGGCGTGAAACTTTGGCTTGGCGTGAGTGTTGTGAATACGGCAGAAGTACGCTGGTCGGCAAGTGCTTTTCGTCACAAATAACAGTCGTTGTGCCTTTGGTCGCCAGCGCTGTGAGTAGATTTGTGGTCGCAGTCATGCCATAACCGTCCAGAATGAGCGCATCGATATCTTCAATTGGCAAAGTCGCCTCAGTTTCTTGCGTGATTACTAGCTGGTTGTCGCGCAAACTCAGTCTGGCAGGATTTTCGATAGATACGACGCGCCAGGCCATTTATAACCACCTGTAATTGTCGCCGAGGATAGCGATGTCGTAGCGCTCGATGAGGGTGGCGGAACGTGCGGAGACTCTGTTGGCTACTTTAATGTCTTTAGACGGTGTAAAGTGCGGATATAGTATCACAGTTCCCACTGATATGTCGTAGCCAGAATAATAACCCTCTAGTATTTTATTTTTAAGGTAAATTCGTACATAGTCATTCGGATACAACGAACAAACTTTAGTAAAAGTTTCATCTATATCAGTGAACCCTTTTGGTGCTGGTAGGATCTTTGTTGGCGTGGGCTTATTTTTACCAACTTGATGGGCGTAAACTGGCACGAAAAAGTGCTCGATTTTTCCTTTCTTGTTTGGTTTTTGATATACGTCAAGTCGTACCATAGATCCATTGTTGACGAAAGCTTTACCGTTGTTGATATAAAATCCGCTTGGTTGCGTCGAATATACTTTGACGGTTGAGACTGGCGACAGTTGTTTGCCGTTTTTGTCGAATTTTTTGTCATTTTTGTAAACAGGTTCAGCGAAAGCCTTTTCAGGATTATTATCATGAGCATCTAACCTTTCGAGTAATTTATCGTACAGCCATTTATCAGATTCTTTAAGTACAGAGTTTTCGACATCCTTGCGCTTAACTTTATTAAGCGGCATTCGTACGGTTCGCTGATCATTATCTTTGACCTTTGGTGAGCGGATGGTCTCCTTATGTGCTTGAGCGGCAGCCTTGCGGCGTGGCATGCGAGAAACGAAGATTGGCTTTACGCTCAGGCGGAATTCTTCGTCGTAATTATCAAGTCCGCGTAGCTCATTTTGCAGTGTGGTGATATCGGTATTGAGAGTGCGTTTCATGACTTCTTTGCCGAAATTATCCCAGGGTTGCGGAAAGTACTTTGAAGACAGTATGATCGCCGCATCCTTGCGTCGCTGAGCTTTATCAAACTCGTCTTCGTCAATAATTTCACCAGTCAACTTATCGGTCTTTTCTTCCATTGTTTTCGCGGCAGCTAACAGGGCGGCTATCTCCCCGCGTTTCGCGAATAGATTAGCTTGCCTTACTATGCTGTTATCAATTGCCGCTACGACCGCTGCGTCTTTGGCGTGATGCAATATATCCTCGGCGCGATCCTTTGCTAGTCCCCAGCGTTTGCGTAAATAGGCTGTTGTAGTGCCGTTTGGTGCGATTACGCGCTGTTTTTCTTCGCCTTCGGCAAAGTCAACCATTTGGCGTAAGTAATTTTGGATAAACCGCGTGATATATCGCGTATCATTTAGAGCACGCACATTCCAGCTGTCATTTTTGTAATCTTGAAGCAATAGATTTTGCTTCTTTTTCATAGCGTAGCCGTTGTATTTGTAGTTGATGGCGTTTGTCGCTTTATCGGCTGTTTTGATATCTCGTGTTTTATATATTGATTCTACTCGAGCAGCAAATTCTTTCCAACGTTTTTCATCTGCACCAAAATATTCAAATGGTGTTTGATTGCCCTTCCTTTGATTTTCCTCTGTTAACACCAGAACTTTGTTGGTTATTCCATCGTTATTGAAGCGTGAAAACGGCACGATGTGATCAACTTGATAAGCATTGTCGTCGCATAACATCGTCTCAAAATCAATCGACTTTCCGGAGTATAGACAGACGCCGTTTTGCTCGCGATAGAGCTTAACTTTAATTATCTGCTGACCAGTCGGGGTGACGATGCCGTTCTCATTTAGCGTCTGAATGATACTTTGATTGCGCGCTTGGTTTTCCTTATTTTCATTTTCAATTGCCTTACGGTCTTTGAAGTTTTTTGCTAAGTCGCGAGCGGTTTCAACTTTGATGAAATATGGTTTGCCATATTTACGCTCAATGGCGCGAACAACCTTCAGCGTCTGCGTGATGGCACGTTTGACGACAGGGTTGGTGATTTGCTCTAGGCTGGCAGATTGCTTTTTGAAGTCGTAGCCAGCTGCTTCGCAGGCTTTGTCGTAGGTCATGCCCTTGAGGATGTATGGCGTGATTTTTTGTAAAGCCTTGATTGATAAATGTCCGAATGCTTTGAAGTTGGTTGGCTTAATTTTGACAATAGCCTCTTTGGCTTTGTCGGAAAGTGGCAGTGAATCTAATTCAGCTTGAATGCCCTCGTCGGCTTTCTGCGTAGTGAGGATGTAGGCGATTTGATTGATCGCTGATTCATTATCAATTTTTGCCCAATCTTCTGGTAAATCTTTCAGCGCTGACCTGATGTCGTTGTATGCTTTTAGGCCGCCAAAGGTATTGTCTTCGCCGAATTCATCACCCTCTTTCTTCTTGCCACGCACATCTTTTGGCACGTAGTCTTCGCTAATCCCTGCGGTACTACGCACCTTTTTGTAGGTTAAGCTTTTTTGGTTTTTGGCTAGATCAATGACTTTGCTAATTTGTTCTGAAGACAATCTTACCTCTAGATTTTCGCGCTTAGCCTGGCGTTTGCTGGCATCACGCGGTATAAATACGAGGTGCGACAAATCGCTTGCCAAACGAAACACCTCAAAGCTGTAGCTGGCTTTTGGTGCCCGTTTTTCGTCTTTTTCAAACGTACAGTTGCCGACCATCTTTTCGATTAGTTCTCTAGTCATAAACGGGCGCTGATACATGATGGCACTTGCGTTAGTGACCTGCCCATCGTCAATGCCATAAATTAACTCGTTGATAGCCTGTTCGGGAATATTTTTCAGGGCGTAGTTTCGCTGAGTCTTGATTATCGCCTCTAGTTCGCGTAAAAAGTCATCGCGGGCAAAACTGTTGGTATAGTCGTTGCGTTTATTACGCTTGTGCAAAGCGAATTTTTCATCGCGACTCAGCGCGTCGCCGACAGTTGTGTAATTGTTATCAGCGAGAAACTTTTCGTTAGCTTTGAGGGCGCTAGTGACACGACCGCCTTCTTTGTCTGATTCTTCGACGACCTTGCGGTTCGACTTGAAGCCGCGCCGTTTGGCAATCTGATATAAAACTTTAAGCAACTCTTCGGGCGATAATTCTTCGGTAAGTGCTCTTACTCGCAGACCATACACGTCTAATTTGTTGAAATCAGACTTGTAGTCCAGTACTTCCTCAACCTGATCTTTGGTAAGAATGTTTTGGTCAATAAAGAATTGTTTGAGGTGATTGAGGCGTTGGCGGCGTCGCTTCAGGCGGCGACGAGCTGAACGGGCATCGCGGCGAGGCTTGGCGAGCGAGTCGCCGTTTTGCGGGTCTTCTGGCCGCTCAAATATCCTCACTCCCAAATCGTGAATACGCCCCTTGTCTAGATCCAGTACTGCCCAGCCGATTGACGAGGTGCCGATGTCCAGCCCTAGCGAATATTTTTTCGGTGAATATGAAGATTTTTCTGTCATGAATAAGTCCTTTTACAATATCGTTAGCATAATTATACAACTAAAAAGTGATAATTGAAATTGTACAGCACTAAATTGAACACGAAAGATAATCCGCTCAACAAGTGAGCGGATTAGAGCTTTGCTCCAGTATTTCATATACTTTACAGCGGATTTTTACCGCCAGATTATTATAGAAACCTAGAACAATTTAGATATTGGTACAATCCTTACTTAAGGGACTGTAACCTTATGATACGACACTTTTTATTCTTCTGCAATACTTTTTTATACCGCAAAAACAAAACCCCGCCTTCGCTCTCTTCCATGCGACTGTAATAGAAACCATTTTTTGCTAAGAAGCTCTGCAGGCCTGGCATTTTCTGGGGCGCTTGTGTTTGTAATTGGATTGCGCCGAGCAATCTCGCTTCTTTCTTGACTATTTCCATCAGCTGCGTGCCTACTTGCCGGAGTCGATATTTTTCTCGTACGACGATTAGTTCCAAATTTACTATTCTAGGATCGTTTGAGTCCTGGCTATAGATAATTGTGCCAACTGGTTTGGTAGTATTGCTGCTTTCATCGCTATATCTAGCGAGCGCAGCGGCGCATTCGCCCAAGCTTAAACGCCGCGGCAGGTCGGCGACTGCTTCTATGTAAGTTTCCTAGCCTAACACATCTGAAGCCGGACCGCAGATACTCGGCTTGCATAATAAATCAATGACTTCGCTGATTTGAGCGTCATGAGCATGCGACGTAGTAGCTATTTCTAACGGTAGAGGCATAATGATTAATTACGAATTAGAGGAGGTCGCTGCTGGAGTTTTGCGCCGGCGGCTGCGCGTGCGTTTGCGCTTTGGCTTATCGCCGCTAGCGGTATCTGCTGCTTCTCCGCTAGCGGTAGGCTTAGTTGTCGCGTTTGATTTTGCGGTGCTGTTATTGTTTGCAGTCTCTGAAGTGTCTTTGTTGCTTTGACCGTGGTCTATTTGTAGCAAACCAACAGCGCCCTTGTCAAGTTTGACCGACGGCTGTTTGGCAATTGGCTGGGTCTGTTCTTGTGACTGTTTGGCGGCGGCGCGCGCGGCGCGATCGGCGGCGCGTTGTTCGGGTGTTTTTGGCGGCGTATAGGCCGGGCCGGGCTTTTTGACGGTTAAATTATCTGGTGGTAATATTCGGCTGGCAATATCAGTTTCGATATCGCTGCGGTTGCGGCTATAATTTTCGCGCGTCCACTGAATGATACGGCCGGTGTTGTCGTCCTGGGCGACGGGTAGGTTGAGTGTCTTGGCGCTGAAAGCCGGCGCTTTCTCGCCGTTGATGACCATGTTGATGATAAAGTTACGATTGTGCATCTGCAGTAGGTCATTTGGCTCGAACTGCGGCTCAAATTGTTTGGCGAGAATCGGACTGTCGTCTGCCGAGACGCGGAAGCTAATTACAGTACCGACGTTGCCGAAAACAGCATCGCGGACGGTTTCTTCCATCTGGCTAATGTACTGGTTGGCGACGGTCAGGTTGAGACCGTATTTGCGCGCCTCGGATAGAATCGTAGCGAACGAGTCGGTGGCAAAGTTCTGAAACTCGTCGACGTATAGGTAAAACGGCCGACGATCCTTGATGTCAGGAATATCGGAACGGCTCATGGCGGCGAGCTGAATTTTGGTGACCAGAAACGAGCCGAGAATGCCAGCGTTATCCTCGCCGATGAGGCCCTTGCTCAAATTGACGACAAGAATCTTGCCCTCATCCATAATTTGGCGGATATTAAACGTTGATTTCGGCTGGCCGATGATGTTGCGGATGACCGGATTAGCGGTGAAGGCGCCGACTTTGTTGAGGACTGGCGCGATAGCTTCAGCCTGGAACTTGTCGGTCCAGCTAGCAAACTCGACATTCCAAAATTGCAGTACCACGGTGTCTTTACAGTAACTGAGCGTGTCTTTGCGAAACTTTTTGTCAGTGAGCATGCGAGTAATATCGAGCATGGTAGTCTCGGGCCGGTCTAACAGCGCTAAAATGGTATAGCGCAAGATGTACTCGAGGCGTGGACCCCAAGAGTCGCCGAACATGCGTTTCAGCACGCCGATAACTTCTGATGAGATATTAGTTTTTTGCGACGGATTGGTGACCTCTAGCGGGTTGAAGCCTAGCGGATATTGCGTATCGGCCGGGTTAAAGTAAACAACATCCTGCAGGCGCGAGCCTGGGATGAAGCGCATATTATTGATGGCAAAGTCGCCGTGCGGATCGATGATGGCGTAGCCTTGCCCGTGGAAAATATCACTGAGGGCAAATAACTCCAGTAAGCCGCTCTTGCCTGCTCCCGTCTGGCCGATGATGTAAACATGGCGCGAGCGGTCGTAGCGCAGCATACCGAATTGATGGTTGATACCGCGAAAATTAGTCATGCCAAAGGCCGAGATATTCTCATCATGCGCTGGGTCGCCAGTTAGGACTGGCAGCTTCGGCGGCGGTTCGGCGGTTTTGGTGCTAGCCCAGACAATGTTTGGCGTTTCGACATTAGTGTGCGGTAAATGATAAACGCTGGCGACTTCCTCGATATTCATCAGATAACCGCGGTCAGCAAAGAGGCGGGTCTTGTATTTGGCGAGCGCCTCTTTGGCGAAGCTATCGTTCGACATCTTAAAGCCGTTGAGATTGGTAGAGTTAAATTGCTTAAAGGTGCCAATAATGCCTTGCATACGTAATTTGGCGTCGCTAGTGCGCTCACCTAGGTAAGCGACGCGGACTTTGACCTGATAGCCGAGTTTGGTCGCCTTTTTTTCAGCTTCAGATATGCGAGTCTTGTCGCGTTCTGATAATTCTGGACCGCCGCTAGCACCTGCTTGTTCAGGCGGTTGCCACAGGGCAGAAAATAGGCCGGCAATCCACTTGCCTATGCCGTCGGTGCCGAATAGGTTGAAGCCGCCTGCTTTGACCGATTGAATCCAAGCGTCGGCTTCTTTGTGCCAGCTGTCGGCGACCGGGCGTACTAGCATCTGTATCCAAATTTCTTCGTCGGTATCTTCGAGCTTGGCGAGCGTGCCGGTGATGCCAGCTAGCGGGTCAACTTCAAAACTCTGAAAGGTTTTGATCGGTAAAAATTCCTTGTCGGTTAAGGTAATCTCTGAAGTATAGACTACGCTGTGGTGGCGTTCGTGAGCGACATAATCTTCTTCGGCCTTATGGATTTGCACCTGCGGGTATTGGGCGTAAATCTGCCCTTCGACGAAGCTTTGCAGCGATTTCGGCGTCCAAACGTAG
The DNA here is from genome assembly GCA_963528575.1 of uncultured Candidatus Saccharibacteria bacterium. GTDB lineage: Bacteria > Patescibacteriota > Saccharimonadia > Saccharimonadales > Saccharimonadaceae > Saccharimonas. The sequence continues at coordinate 5,436 of CAURUS010000003.1, read as the reverse complement.
AATTGAATCCGCCCGCCCACCGAGGCAATCTCGAAGCTTAGATGTTCCTGATAGCCATTGTTAGCTTTCAGTTCGCGGGCATCGCGCAAAATACCATGGAGGCTAGCGAACATTTGCTCGGCGGCTAGCTCAGACTTATCGTTAGTCTTTGGAATCTCTAGGGTTAGTAGGACGCTCTCAACGTTCTTTATTACATCAATACTGCGATAATTGCGCCAAGTTAGATATAACAGCACAATAACCAACGGCCCCCAGACATACCATTGCAACAATAGAGCAATAACAGAAGTGATAAATGACATAGCTATACTTTCATTATATCATACCTCTGTTATTTTTGCAAGATTAAGCGGAATCCGCAGATAGATTATTGCTGTGGTTTGGCGATGGTGTAAGTCGCTTTGGCGACGCGCTTGAACATCGATTTGCTCTGCAGATTGAGCAGAATAGTTGTTTCTTTGACTTGGCGGCTCTTGAGTACGCGCCTGACGATTTCGTCACGGTGAAGCGGTTCGCCTGCCTTGCGCAAAATATCAGCAATAATATCTGAAACGGTGCCTTTGCTATAGCCCCAGCTGTCGAGGGCGTAAATGCCGCGGCCGATTAGGACGAAGCGTTTGTCTTTGATAAGTTCGTTGTGGATAGCTTGAGTGGTAACGTTTCTGCGCTTGAAGTCGCTTTCTTTGATGGCTTTAGAAATGTCGGAGAAGTGCATCGGCTTGCCATTGCCTGCCAAAATGACGTAGATTTTGTCGCGGATGTTTTTAGGATTGACGGTCGGCCACTTGGCTAGGCCCCAAACGTCTTTGAGATTGGCTAGTTTTTTGGATAAGCTGGCCAGGCCGCGGATTTGGGACGGACTTTCGAAAGTCAACATGCCATGCAAGCTCTCGATGTCGATTGGCTGGCCGTGGTTTTTGATGGTTTTAACAATGCTATCGATGTCGCCGCGGATTTTCTTCTCATTACCGTTTTCGGCGATACTGATGCCCTGGTGGTAATTGTCGGTTTCGTTGATTATAACGAAGCGCGGCGATAACTCGCCAATAAAGGCAACGTGAGCTCGGGTATTATTGGAAGCTTTGTCTTTCGAGAGGCGGTTGGCGACGTCTTGGACGCGGCCGACGCGGCCGTTTTCGGAAAGGTCACGGATAATTAGGCGCTCGGCGTCGCTAATGGCGGGGATTTTACCGTCGGCGGCAGCGGTTTTGAGGCGGGCTAAGATGGCTTTTTCAAGTTGGCGGACACGTTCGCGAGTGATGCCGAGCAGCTCGCCGATTTGCTCAAGCGTTTCCCGGCGTTCGTATAGGCCGAAACGGCGCGTGATGATTTCGCGTTCGCGTTCTTGGTCTATGGTCTTAAGAATATCCTCAATTGCTGTCTTGATAGTCTCCACAGCAGGTGTACCGGTAGTTTCGGTCATGCGATCCTTATCCTTTTATCTCCACTCCCCGCCCCTCGAGAGTGATTTTAGTTTAATATCGTAATTTCGTATCTGATTATAATACATAGTAGTTAGATTGTCAAATCAAATACTAACTAATTATATTGTATCACAATATAGACGCTTATGGTAAATACTTTTTTGCTACTTTTTTTAATAAAGAATAATGTCTAGGCTAACAATAATACCTATTTTTGTCAAAGTTTAAGGTGTTAAGGCGGTATCGATGCTGGTTAATCTAACGGTTTATCACAAAATATAATTGTTTATTGAGCAAAGCTTATTCAAAACACCAATGAATAATTAGCTGATTAAACAGCTTAATCATTGTCTAATAATATCTGGACTTTTTCTGGCGTGGTTTGCGCCTGAGTTTCTGACTGGTCGTTGTTGATATGCTTGAGGGCGAACAGTGTAAGTGTGCGGCGAATTTCGTCGCTGGTCGGTTTGGTGCTGCGTCCACTGTCGTCGAAGCCGTGGCCGGCATTGGCAACGCGAATAAAGCGGCTGCTCGGCTGGTAGGCCAAGATACGTTGGTAGAACTTGTAGGCTTGCTCAATCGACACAATACTGTCTTTGGTGCCGTGGAAAAACAAAAACGGCGGCGGCGTTTTGGTAATCGGTTGGTACAGCGGGCTGGCGACGCGGGCAGTATCGACATTGCGGGTGCCGAGGAATTTGTAAGCATTTGGGTTGCGCTTGGTGCGCTGTAATTGGTTGACCAGGTCGGTGGTGCCATAAAAGCTAATCACGCCGCGGACAGTAATTGGGCTGTCTTGGCGAGTCAGAACATAATCGCTAGCCAAGAGCCCGCCAGCGCTGTCGCCAAAAAGAATTACATTGTTGGTGTCGATGTCATAAGAGCTGGCGAGTTTGGCGATGGTGTCGATAGCGCAGGCAACGTCGTTATTTTGTATTGGATAGTGGTATTTGGGCGCTAGGCGGTAGTTGACCGAGGCGACCGCAAAACCAGCCGCCGTCAAACTAGAACCGTAATAGTCAAGCAGCGAATTGCGCTTATCGCCCTTATGCCAGCCGCCGCCGTGGATATAAATAACTAGCGGGTACGGTGTCGTATGAGTATTGAGTAGGCTGTTGATCGGCGTGTACAAATCAAACTTCTGCTTGTCTTGGCCGGCGCAATACGGGATATCAGAGTCGACATTAGCGACATTGCCCAGACGTGGATGATTATCGGTGCGGTACGACCTGTGAACATTTAGCGAGAAGACAACGATAACTATTACTACGAGCAGCAAAATCATCATCCAGCGGCGGACACGTCGGACTTGTTGGAGCTTGATTGCCATGTTTACTTCTTTCGCCGTATTTGGCGTCGCGCCGACCTCTTTTGCGGGGCGTTAGCGAGCAATTCCACTGCTTGGTCGCGAGTGATGGTTTTGGGGTCGGTGTCTTTGGGGATTTTGGCGTTTTTGCTGCCGTCGGTAACGTATGGACCGAAGCGGCCGTTGAGTACCTTGATGCCGTCGCCAAAGTCAGCGATGTTTTTCTCGGCCTCGGCTTTGAGCTTGGCGGCGTATAGTTCGCGCGCTTGCTCTTGGGTGACTTCGCGCGGGTCGATATCTTTCAGGCTGACGTAGAGTTTACCGATTTGAATATATGGACCGAAGCGGCCGACGTTAGCCTTGATATCTTGCCCATCCTCGGTCTGGCCAACTAGGCGCGGCAACTCAAAGGCATGCAAAGCTTGCTCTAGGGTGACGGTTTCAATCTTGGCGCCTTTAGGCAGCGGCGCGAATTGCGGTTTGTCGGCTTTATCGTCGCTTGATCCTAGTTGCAGCATTGGTCCGAAGCGGCCGAAGCGAGCAATAATTGGTTTGCCGGATTTCGGATCAATACCGACTTCCCTGTTGGCGCCGACGGTTCGGCGGTCAATATTACCGGATTGCTCAATCAGCGTGTGAAATGGTGTGTAGAATTTCTCGAGCATAGTGTTGCGCGCTAGGCGGTCACTGGCAATGTCGTCGAAATCTTTTTCGACATTAGCAGTAAAGCCGTAATCAACGACGCGGTCGAAATGGTCGGTTAAAAAGCCGCTAATCAGCTCGCCGGCTGGCGTCGGCACGAGCTTGCCTTTGTTGGAGCCGGTTTTTTCTTGGATAATCTCGCGCTCGACCTTATTATCGATAAGTTGCAATAAGATAACATCGCGCGGTACGCCATCGGAATCGCCTTTTTCGGCGTAGCCGCGGGTTTGAATGGTATTCATGATGGTGGCGTAAGTACTCGGGCGGCCGATACCGAGCTCTTCAAGCTTTTTGACTAGCGTACCTTCGGTATAACGGGCTGGCGGCCGGGCGAAAACTTGGCGAGCCTCGACGCTGTGGCGCTGCAGCTGGTCGCCAGATTTGACGGTTGGCAAAATTGTGTCATCTTTACCACCGCCATAGACGCGCAGGAAACCGTCGAAGAGGACGACTTGACCCTTGGCTTCAAAGACGAGCTTGTCGTTGGTTTTGCTTGAGTTATTTTGCTCTTCCCTGTCGTTAATACTAATTGTAACTGTCGTGTTCTCTAGCTTGGCTGGCGCCATTTGGCTGGCCAGCGTGCGGCGGCGGATGAGGTCATAGAGGCGCTGGTCATAGTCGCTGCCGCTGACCGATTCGCGAGTGATATCGGTCGGGCGAATTGCTTCGTGAGCTTCTTGGGCGCCAGCGGATTTAGTTTTGAACTTGCGGACATGCGAGTACTCGATGCCGTATAAGCGTTTGATATAATCGGCGCTAGCAGCGATGGCCTGGCTTGACAAGTTGACGCTGTCGGTACGCATGTAAGTAATGCGGCCCTCTTGATATAGTTTTTGGGCGCTGGCCATGGTAGCGCGCGAGCCCATGCCGAGCTTGCTATTGGCCTCTTGCTGCAGAGTGCTGGTGGTAAACGGCGCGGCCGGATTGCGGCTTGACGGGCTGGTACTAATGTCGGTAACGGTGAAAGTGGCGCCAGCCAGCGATTCGAGGAAAGCTCGGGCTGCGTCCTCGCTGTCGAAGCGCTGCTTTAGCTCGGCTTTTAGTTCTTGTTTGCCAGCGGCGAAAATGGCGGTAACTTTGAACTGCGAACTGCCAGCGAAAGCTTCAATTTCGTGCTCGCGCTCGACTAGTAGACGTACGGCCGGGCTTTGGACGCGGCCAGCCGACTTGCCGCCGGGGACTTTTTGCCAGACGACCGGGCTAAGTTCGAAGCCGACAATTCGGTCGAGAATCTGCCGGGCTTGCTGAGCTTCGACTAATTTCATATCGACGGTGCGCGGATTTTTGATGGCTGCCTCGATAGCTGGTTTGGTAATTTCATGGAAAGTAATGCGCTTGGTGGTCTTGGGATCAAGCTTTAGGACCTCGCATAAATGCCAAGCAATGGCCTCGCCTTCGCGGTCTTCATCGGTGGCTAGCCAGACGTTGGCCGCGCCGACTGATTTGACGGCCTTTTTCAGTTCGGCGATTACTTTTTTCTTTTCCGGGTCGATTTCGTAAGTTGTTTTGAAGCCGTGCTGGATATCAATTGGCGGCGTGCCGTCTTTGGTTTTTTTGGCGATAGCGCGAATATGCCCCACGCTTGACAAAACATGAAAATCATTGCCGAGATATTTCTCGATAGTTTTGGCCTTGGCTGGCGACTCGACGATAACCAGATTCTTCATACTTATATAATAGTAAACCGATTTGCTAAAAATACCAAATTAGTGCTGGCTGAAAATAATAAGCCAAAGAAAATAGCCCGCCAGAAAGGCCTTGCGCCGAGGCTGGGCCTCTAGGCGGGCTATTTTCTGACGGGCTTAAAAAAGCCCTTTTTTGCCGAGGATTACTCCTCCTCGGCGTTGTCGACGTTCACCTCCTTCTCATCGTACAGGTCGGCGAGTTGCGTCTGCTCGCCGACCGGCAGTTCTTGGGTCGAGTTGTTAAGAGTGGTGGGGGGGGCCACCAACCAAACGGCCCCAACGGACCCAAACACCCAAAACAGGTACAACCAACCCACGG
>CAURUS010000002.1:0-242295 GCA_963528575.1 uncultured Candidatus Saccharibacteria bacterium | reverse complement strand
TGTGGCTCTTTAGCTCAGTTGGTAGAGCAGAGGCCTGAAGAGCCTTGTGTCACTAGTTCGAGTCTAGTAGGAGCCACCAGTAAAATACTCTCCCCGCCGGAGAGTGTTTTTCTTTAGGCTAGAAAGCAAGTATAATAATTTTAATGAGAAGTATTCAGCAAAAGCAAGTATCTTGGCGTGGGCCGATAATTTTCGGTGTAGTCTTGGTAGCGGTAATTGTCTTGGTGTGCGCAGCGACCTACTTTGCATCTCGTTCATCGGGTGGCTACACTGCTGTCAAATTGCAACCAGCTCGTGAAAAATTCCCTGATATTCAGGTAGATAAGCTGTCGCCGCTACGTGCTCGCGCTATAAATATACTTCGCCAACAATACGATAATCCGCAGCCTGGCCCGTTTTATAGCCAGGGCGAGAAGCAGGATTGGTGCGCAAATTTTGTTAGTTGGGTCAGCCGCCAAGCTGGCGCGCCGCTAACTAATCCGCATAGTGGCGGTTGGCGTATCCCAGGTGTGCGCAGTCTCGAGACGTATTATCGTAACGCTGGTAAGTTCCGCGCCGCAAATAGCGGCTACCAGTTGCAGCCTGGCGACGCTATTATGTACGATAACGCCAGTCGTCATGGCGAGCATGTAAACTTTGTGCTCAAATACGACAACGGCAAGGTGACGACTATTGGCGGTAACGAGGGCGGCGTGATTAACATTCAACAGTCGGATCTCAGCCGCGATGGACCGATTCGCGGTTTTGGACTGCTAGAATGACGGCGCACATTTCAATTTCTTAACCGTATACGGTATGATAGAATTATGTTCAAAAAGTATATCAAGAAGAAGCTTCAAAAGTATGTCGTTAAGTACTTTGAGCTGCATCCGCATGTCAGATTGATAGTTGTTGCTGGCAGTGTTGGCAAAACTAGCACCAAGCGTGCTCTCGGCAGGTTGTTATCGCAGCGTTTTCGCGTCCGCATGCACGAGGGTAATCATAATTCAGAAGTGTCGGCGCCATTGGCGATTCTCGGCATTAACTTGCCAGAGAAACTGCATAGCCCGTTGGCGTGGCTAGGTGTTTTTAGGGCAGCGCATCGCCGCGTCTATAGTCCGGCGGATGTCGATGTCATCATCCAAGAGTTAGGCGTTGACCATCCAGGCGAGATGATGGATTTCGGCACTTACTTGCGGCCGAATATTGCACTGGTTACGGCGATAACACCTGAACATATGGAATTTTTTGGTTCAATTGAACACGTGGCTCAAGAAGAGCTATTTGTCGCTAAATTTTCTGAGTATACGCTGATTAATCGCGATGATATCGACGGGCGATTCGCAGATTTCTTGGAGTCGGCAAACTTTAGCACTTACGGCACGACTGGGCTAGCAGAGTTTCGTTTTGAGCAGCAACAGCTTGATGAAAACGGTTACAGCGGCACGGTTATTGCCCCTAACGATATTCGTTTTCCCGCTACTATTAAAGTAGTGGGCGAGCATAGCTTGCGCCCGATCATGGGTGCAGTTGGCGCGGCAATGATGCTCGGACTGCCCGTGGAAGACATTATACGCGGACTGTCGCTCCTCAAGCCAGTGCCGGGGCGGATGAATCTGTTGCGCGGCATTGGCGGCGTGACTATTATAGACGACACTTATAATTCTAGCCCGGCAGCGGCCCAGGCGGCGCTGCGAACTCTATACGAGTTCACGGATGTACCGAGTCGTGTAGCTGTTTTTGGCGATATGCTAGAGCTTGGCGGCAGCAGCCAGGCCGAGCACGAGAAGCTCGGTCGCATGTGCGATCCGAGTCTTTTGTCGTGGGTGGTAGTCGTCGGCGTGGCGGCGACGCAATACTTAGCACCAGCAGCCCGTTCGACAGGCTGCCAAGTTCATGTGGCGCGCAACGCTATCGAAGCTGGCGAGTTCGTCCGTTCAATAACCGAGCCGGGGACGGTAGTGCTGGTCAAAGGTTCGCAGAACGAAATATTCCTCGAAGAATGTGTTAAGGTGCTCTGCGACATGACCGAGGATGCTGAATTAGTCCGCCAAAGCGATAAATGGCTAGCTATCAAAGACAAATATTTCCAGCAATTCTAATCGTGTGTATAATAGGTTTAAGTTAAGGAGTAAAGGAGCAAGCTAGCAATGAAACAAGACGGTGCGCCAAAGAAGCCGAAAACCACTAAAAAGAGGGTTTCTGACAAGCCCAAAGCCAAGGTCAAAACCGAGACCAGTAAAAAAGCTAAAGTTTCAACAAGCACGACGATATCAGTGCCAGCGCCCGCCAAGCAATCCACTGCAAAATCCAATGCTGTAGCAGAACAGCCAGCTGCCGCTCCGGTTGTCGCTAACCAGACTGTGGCTCAACCTATAGCTCAGCCAGCGTTGCCGCCGCAGATGGCGATGGGCCAGCGAAAGTCTAAAGTAGGCTTGATCATTGCTATTTGCGCCGCAGTATTAGTTGTGCTGCTGGCGATTGCTGGCGCTACTGCTTATGCGTTTTATCAGAAGCCAGAAAACGTCTTGCTCGATGCGGTTAGCAAATTGCCGCTCGCTACCAAAGTCTCGACTAAAACCACAGTGAACTCAAACTTCTCTTATGAAGCCGACGGTGTGAACATTAAGTTCAAAAAATTCACATTTGATACTGGCGCTGAAAATGCGCCGAAATTTGACGCAAATGCAGAGTTGGCTTTGGAGGTGAATGGCAAAGAGTTGTCTCTCAAGGCTAGCGGTTTGGCAACTGACAACGGTACAGTCTATTTCAAGGTTGACAATATCGTATCAAGCATCAAGGAAACGTTGTCTATTCTACATCAAAAGTTACCAGCTCAGGCTGAAAAACACCTGAAAAAGATTGACGGCAAATGGGCAAAATATTCGCTAGCTGATGTTCGCAAACAGGACAAAAAATCAGCCGATCAGCTGCAATGTGTGATTGATGCTTACAAAAAATACTCCAAAGACGACAAAGCTAAGCATCAAATCTCCAGCGTTTACAAAAAACATCCATTTATAATTATCGACAAAGAAGTTAAGTCGCAAAATGGTAATTTTGGCTACGACGTATCAGTTGATGACGACAAAGCAGAGGCTTTCTGGAAGGATTTTCGAGAAACCTCTTTCGCTAAAAGCGTTGAATCTTGCGCGCCGAACGTTTCGTCTTCGTCGTCTGATACTTACAAGTCTGCCAAAAAAGCCAAATCAAAAGCTGACGCTACCATGACCGTTTGGGTATCGCAATGGTCGCATGAACTGCGCGGCGTTGACGTTAAGGCCGCTAACCTTAAGACCGATAGCCGTTCCGACAAAAACTACAATGTTAGCGCCAAAACAGTTATTGATTTTAGCAAAGGTTCGCAGGTCGCTGTTCCAGGCGACGCCATAAGCGCTGAAGAGTGGGCAAGGGCAATCAGCCAATCTTTTCAGTCGGTAGCTGGCGGTAGTTATTTATCTGCGCCAACCGTTGATACCGATAATGATTTAGATTATGGCGATTACGACGATTAATTACTAGAACCAGCTGTGTTTTATCTGTTATACTGATAGTTGATGAGACACTATAACCCTTCTGAAATTGAGCCGAAATGGCAGCAAATCTGGGCGGATGACCAGCGTTATCATACGAACGAGTCAAGCGCCAAGCCAAAATACTATGTGACGGGCATGTTTCCGTATCCAAGCGGCGCAGGCATGCATACCGGTCACTTTATGGAGCATTCCATTGTCGATGCGGTGGCGCGTTTTCGCCGGGCGCTCGGTTACAACGTAATGTATCCGATTGGCTGGGATAGCTTTGGTTTGCCGGCCGAGAATTACGCTATCAAAACTGGCCGCAAACCTCGAGAAACTACAGCTGACAATATTGCGAATTTCAAAAAACAATTGCGCAGTGTCGGTGCTAGTATCGATTGGTCGCGCGAGATCAATACCAGCGACCCAGAATACTACAAATGGACGCAGTGGATATTTACTAAGCTGTTTGAAAAGGATTTAGCCTATCAAAAAGAATCTCTGCAATGGTGGTGTCCAAAAGATAAGACAGTTCTCGCCAACGAGCAGGTGATTGACGGCAAATGCTGGCGCTGTGACTCGGTTGTTGTCAAGAAGTCGATGAAACAGTGGTTCTTCCGGATTACTGCTTATGCCGAGCAGCTGCTTGCCGAGCTGCCAGAGATGGATTGGCCCGACAAAATCAAAATTGCGCAAACTAACTGGATTGGCAAAAGCGAAGGCGCTGAGATCACTTTTCAAGTTGACGGCAGCGACGATACGATAACCGTTTTCTCGACGCGTCCTGATACGATTTTTGGCGCAACCTTTTTGGTATTAGCGCCCGAGCATCCATTAGCGCGCACGCTGCTGACCGATGAAACGCGTGAATTAGTCGAGAACTATATTAATGATGCCATCAAGAAATCAGAGATTGAACGCAGCAACGACACCAAAGAGAAAACAGGGGTTTTTAGCGGCAGCTATGCTATCAACCCGGCGACCGGCCAAAAGATTCCAATTTGGATTGCCGATTATGTTCTGGGGGGCTATGGCACTGGTGCGGTGATGGGTGTGCCAGCGCATGACGACCGCGACTTTGCTTTTGCCGAGAAATTCGAGCTGCCAGTCGTTGAGGTCATCGAGAGGCCCGAGGATGACATTGACACCGACGCTTGCTATCATGGCGAAGGCGTTCTAGTGAATTCTGGCGCTTTTGATGGTACGCGCAGCGAGGATGCTCGCGAGCAAATTGTCGCTTGGCTCGAACAAGAGGGTAAAGGCAAGTCGCAAATTACTTACAAAATGCGCGATTGGCTAATCAGCCGCCAGCGCTATTGGGGCGCACCGATTCCGATTATTTATTGTCCGGAGCACGGTGCAGTGCCAGTTCCAGAAAGTGATTTGCCAGTGCTATTGCCGGATGTCGATGATTTCCAGCCGCGCGGCGATGGCAAATCAGTCTTGGCGGCGCAAGAAGACTGGGTGCAGACGACTTGTCCAGTTTGTGGCTCTCCAGCTCGGCGCGAGACCGACACGATGGACGGTTACGCTTGCAGTAGCTGGTATTTGCTGCGGTATACCGATCCGCACAATGCGCAGCAGGCTTGGGCGCCAGACAAGGCAAATTACTGGGCGCCGCTCGATATGTATGTCGGCGGCGATCACGCGACGGCCCATTTGCTATATGTGCGCTTTTGGACGCATGTCTTTCGCGAGCTTGGGCTGACAGATTTTGCCGAACCAGTAAAAAAGCTGGTTTACCATGGTTTGATTCAAGCCGAGGACGGCCGCAAAATGAGCAAAAGTCTCGGTAATGTCGTCGATCCGCTCGAAGTCATCAACGCTGGCTATGGCGCTGACGCCCTGCGTACGTTTGAGCTTTTCTTGGGGCCGATCAACGAGAACTCTAGCTGGAACAGCCGCGGCATTGCTGGTGTTTATCGTTTTCTTAATCGCTTGTGGACGCTAGTGCAAGAATTTGACGACAGCGACAAAACTGGCACATCTGATGCTCAGAAGCTTGATACCATTATTAATTCTACTACCAAAAAAGTCACCGATGACATTCATCGGCTCAGCTTTAATACGGCGATTGCAGCGCTGATGGAATGCGTGAATGATTTGTACAAATTGAAAGTGGCGGGATACAGCGAAGATTGGCGCCCGCATCTCAAGACGCTAGTGCAATTGGTACAGCCGTTTGCTCCGCACATGGCTGCCGAATTGTGGCAGCAGCTTGGCGAAACTTCGCAGCTCGATTTTGCCGCTTGGCCTGCTTGGGATAATGCTAAGATTGTTAGCGACAGCTTGCTTATTATCGTACAAGTCAATGGCAAGCTGCGCGCTAAACTCGAGGTCGCTGCTGATGCTAGCGAAGAGCAGATCAAGGAGCTAGCGCTAGCCGACGTCAATGTCCAGAAATTCGTGCTGGCTGAGCCGAAGAAGATTATCTACGTCAAGGGCAAGCTCGTCAATATCGTGGCGTGATTCCGTCCTTGCAAACTTACAAATGGCAAGTAGCGTTTCTGAACCCATACGCTATTACTTTGTTGGATTTTCAACGCCAACTGGCGTAACATCAACTGTGCCGTCACCGTTCAGATCGACATGGTACATGACTACTTCTGCGCCTGGTTGTGGTACGCCGCTGATTTCGGCGGCGGCTTGATTGACAACGCCGTGCTCTAAATCGCGCTGCGGGCCCGTCCAGCCTTGCTCTTCTCCGTATTGATCAACATAGGCGGTAGCCGCTCCATTGACGCTACTACCTTCTGGAACCTCTACGCGGACAATCGCCGATTCATCAAATTCCTCGGGATGCTCGCTATATTCGTCGACTAGCTCGACAGCTTTCTGCTCGGCCACAGCTGCTGGGTTAGGGGTTTCGGCGCTGCTGGCTCCGTAGTCTCCGATACCGCAGCCTGTTAACGCTGCTGCGCTCAAACCTATGGCAGCGGCAGTAGTAATTAATTTCTCGGATTTACCAACGTTTTGTTCATGACTCATAATCTCATTATAACATAACCGATATAAAAAGTCAATAATTAAAATACGATAACACTACAATGTCAAATACTTGAGAAAAGCCTCGCTTTAGCGTATAATACTACTAAGTTTATACAAACCGAGAAGGAGAACATTTCATGGCACAGCCAAAGAAACAATCAAGTCCTCGCAAGACTGGCATGCGTCGCAGCCATCTTGTCGAGAAGTTAGCCAAGCGCGTTAACGGCCATTCGCCAGTAAAAGTGTTGATTGGCAAGAAAAAATCATCAACCAAGCAGAAATAACCGTTTCAAACAAAAACGGTGAGATAATAAAAGGAAACAAACGCGAATGGCATCGAATAGACACCTTGGTCGGATTGTTGCGCTGCAAGCGCTATACGAATTGGAATTGCGCCGGCAGTCTGGCGACAACAGTGCCGCGTTAGATGATATCTTGAAGCGCGATGTCGAGCGTTACCGTTCGGCGATTGACGACATCGCTTTCGTAGAAGGACTGGCTAGCGGTGTTGTTAGCCAGCAGGAAGAGCTTGATCAGCAGCTGCAGCCGATTGCGCCCGAGTGGCCGATTACGCAGATAGCACGGATCGACAGGGTAATCTTGCGGATTGGCCTGTACGAATTACTGCATCATCAAGATACTGTGCCGCCGCGCGTAGCCATTAACGAAGCGATTGAGCTAGCCAAAGCGTTTGGTTCTGATAATTCGAGCAAGTTTGTCAACGGCGTACTGGGTACCGCTTATCGCAAATTTGTCGAGGAAGGGTCAGATAATGCCAAAGCCGAAGGCCAACAAAAGCAAGTTTGATCATATACGCAAATATTTAACAAAGTCGCGTTCGGCGTCTATCCAAGAAATCGTCCGCGAGCCGACTAGCGGCGGCGTGATTTTCCGCCACGGCGAGTCGGGTATCGAGATTTTACTGATTCAGGATGCCAAAGACCGCTGGACAATTCCCAAAGGCCACATTGAGGAGGGTGAGACAGCCGTGCAAACTGCTCGCCGTGAAATTGGTGAGGAAGCTGGCTTGCACGACGTTGATATGCTAGGCTGGCTGGGCAAGATTCATTTTCGCTATCGTCGCCTCGATAAGCTCGTCTTGATGACGACGCAAATTTATTTGGTGCGCGTTCGTACCAGCGGCGATGAAATCCAGAAAGAGGATTGGATGAAAGGTATCAAATGGTTCCCGTTCAACGAGGCGCTCGAGCTGATCGAATACGAAGATATCGCCAAGCTAATGCTGAAAGCTAAAACGCGGATCCGCCAAGAAAACTTATAAACTTACAAAATACGAAAAGGAGGAAAGATGAGTGGTATGCCAACCGGGCCGTACCAAGATTGGGCGAAGCAGAAATTAGGTTTTGAATATAAAGACATTCAGCTTCTGATTACTGCTTTGACGCATCGCAGCTACGTCAACGAGCACAAAAAATCGGTGAGCGAGCACAATGAGCGTTTAGAATTTCTGGGCGACGCCGTGCTAGAGCTAGTGGTGACAGATTATTTATATAAACATTATAACGAGCCGGAAGGAATCCTGACTAGCTGGCGTGCGGCGCTAGTTAACACCACTAGCAACGCTAAATCTGGCGAAGAGCTTGGTTATGAGCCATTGGTGCGGATGAGCCGCGGCGAGAAGCATGGTTCCGAGCGGGCGCGCCATCAGATTCTAGCCAATGCTTACGAAGCAGTGATCGGTTCGATTTATTTGGAGCGCGGCTATGATGCCGCGGCAGCCTTTATCGAGAAGCACACAATCAGTAAGCTTAACGGGATTTTAGAGAGCGGCTCTTGGCGCGACCCCAAAAGCCATCTGCAAGAAATCAGCCAGCGCGTTGACGGCGCTACGCCAGTCTACAAAGTTATCGCCGAAGATGGCCCAGACCACGACAAAGTTTTCACGCTCGGCGCTTATGTCGGCGACAAACTGATGGGTAAAGGCATCGGCCCTAGCAAGCAAACCGCCCAGCAGCAAGCCGCCCGGGCAGCGCTGGAAGAATATAAGAAACGGCAATAAACCAAAGAAAATAGCCCGCCAGAGGGCCGCGCTGAGGCTTTAAACCTCTAGCGAGCTATTTTCTCGGCGGGCTTAGCCCTTATCCATGGTCGTGAGAATCCTAGCCAGGACCTTGACGGCTGTGTTGAGAGCCTCGGCGTCTCTGATACTCTCATCCAGCTGCTTCTGCTGCTCCGTGACGAGATTGTCATGGAGCGCGACAGACTCGCGGAGCGTGATAATCTTCCTTCGGAGCTCGTCGCGCTCCTTTGTGATGATGTCGAGCTCCTTCTGGAGTCTGTTGACCTCCTGCCTCAGCGTGTAGATGGCCTGCATCTGGGGGGACGGCTCGTACTTGTACATCTTTCCTCCTGGGAAAAGATTTTCGCTCAAAGCAAAAAAGGGCAACCTTCCGCCCCTCTTTTTGGTAACTCTGAGCGAAAAGCTGATATATATATCACATATGAATCGCCATGTCAACGTTTTCCGCAATAATTTCGCAAATTTCGCAAATTTTAAGTATTTTTGAGCTGTTTTGGCCGTTTTTGCGCCCTATAGCGGTGTTTTCTGTCTGAATTGGCCTATGAGGCTAGACTTGAACGAAAAGGCGTCTAGCGGCGGCTTAGGCGCTTTGTTGACATTTTACCCGTAACACGCTAGAATATGACAGAAGTAACAATAGTACTAACGTGAAGTAAAGGAAGTTTTAATTTTATGCTCGCAATTCGTTTGCAACGCTTGGGCCGCAAGGCTTATCCGGTATACCGCGTCGCTGTCCAGGAAGCACAGCGCCACCCATCAAGCGGCCGCGTGGTTGCTTATGTTGGCAGCTACAACCCGCATACCAAAGACGCTAATATCAATGTCGAGGCTGCTCAAAAATACCTTGATAACGGCGCTCAGCCGACGCCGCGCGTTGCGAAGTTGCTAAAAGAAGCTGGCGTCAAACTGCCGAAATGGGTTAAAGAGTTCCAGGGCGGCAAGGCTAAAGCGGTCAAAAACGCTGAAAAGTTGCGCAAGAATCAGCCAAAAGAAGAGCCAGCTGCCGAAGAGGCAGAAGCTCCAGCTGAAGTCTAACGCTTTTAACCACGAACTAGCGCGCTCTAACTGTATGGCTGGAGCGCGTTTTTCGATTTCATAGCAAAAGCATGTTACAATAAAAGTACGATAGTAACCGTGTGACCGCAAAGGAGGAGATACCGTGGGCATGTCGACCATTGACCAGGAATTTGTCGAATATATCGTAAAATCACTAGTAGGACATCCAGACGATGTGGTTGTTGACCGGGTTGTCGACGAGAAGGGCGTTTTGCTGACGCTAACTGTCAATCCAGAAGATTTGGGCCGGGTGATTGGCCGCCGCGGCTCGACCGCGCAAGGGCTGCGCACGCTGCTGCGGGCGTTGGGTGCTAAAAATACCGCTCATTACAACCTGAAAATCGTCAATAATGACGAGCGCGAGGACGCCGATTCGGCCGTCGTGGATAATAATGTGGAAAACGCCACTAGTGATTCTGTGGAAAATGACGCAGAAAACGCAGAAACCGAAAGCGATTTCGCAAAAAAGTCGCGCCAAGAGCTTGCAGAATTAGACGACCTTGATATATAATCATAAGTAAGTTCATGCGAGAACCCTGAACTAACGAAAACAAAGTACAAAAGCTCTACTGCGAGCAAACCAACAAATGGTTTGAGAGACTTATTTGTGCAAGAAAGCCGTCTTTTGAGGCGGCTTTTTTGTTGGGGTGAAATTTCGAGAAGGCGAGCGTAATCTATTATATGAAAAGCCAAACGTGTCGATTATAACTATACAACTTTTTTGTAAAAGCACAAATATATAGATAAAATATAACGTAGTAGAAGTCAAATACTATTAGGCAATAAAGTCTAGATTGCAGCAAATTATTGCAAGACATGAAAATAGCCCGCCGAAAACGTGCTCAAGCTGGAACTGGGTGTTTCAACCCAGGAGATGCAAAATCTGCGTCTCGAACCAGGTTGAACCAATTTTCAGCGGGCTATTTTCGTGCGGGCTCAGTTGCTTCTCAGGCCACCCAGGCCTGAGATAAACCCTCTCCAGAAAGCCGCACGAAGCGGCCATCCGTTGAGAAGAGCCCTAACGAGTCTCGACAGAGCGTGCAGATACACACGCTCAAGAAGGGTGGGCTTCTTGGGAGCGACGGCGGTCGGCATGATCGCCTTCCTTTCTCTGCTCAAGGTAAGGGCGACTTTCGCCCTAGAATTAAACCTTGAGCAAAAGTTGATATTATATATATCACAGATAGACATCCGTGTCAAGACTTGCTACACTATAACAGATGAGAAAGATTCAGGTGATCACCTTATTTCCAGAAATGTTCGCTGGCGTGTTCGGCAGTTCGATGATGTGGAAAGCGCAAAAAGACGGCCATGTTGAGCTTTCGACGATTGACCTGCGCCAGTTTGGATTAGGCCAGCGCCGCACGGTCGACGATACGCCGTACGGCGGCGGTGACGGTATGCTGCTGATGGTCGAGCCGCTATGGAATGCGGTGCAGCAGGCCAAACAGATTGACCCTGGCGCTAAAGTTTTAATCATGACGCCGCGCGGCCAACGCTGGCGGCAGGCGCTGGCGCAGCAATACAGCGAAAGCGAAGATGGTTATATTGTAATCTGCGGGCGCTACGAGGGTTATGACGAGCGAATCATGGCGCTAGTCGATCAAGAGCTTAGCGTCGGCGATTATGTGCTAACTGGTGGCGAATTGCCAGCGATGACGATTATTGATTCGATTGTGCGGTTAATTCCTGGTGTACTTGGCGGCGAAAACAGCGCAGCGATTGAGAGCTTTAGCGACGGCGAAACGCTAGAATACCCGCAATACACCCGGCCCGAGGAATGGCAAGGTTTGCGCGTGCCAGAGGTACTATTGAGCGGACATCATGGCAAAATCGCCGAATGGCGGGCAGCACACAGCAAAAAGGCTGGGGAATAAAGCGGTTTTGCTAGTGCTGGGCAGGCCCAGCTAGCATCAACTAAACTAGGAAACGAAATACTCCTCGCCAAGGCAGAGGAGTATTTCATTGTTGTGGTGGATTTATCGGAGAGCGATCGATACATTTTTGTGTTTGTTTTTGTAACTTCGCTGTCTATACAATATACGTTTTTGTGCTTAATAGCAAGCATTTTTTGGACAAAAAATAAAAAATCGTGTGGAAAAATGCTATGCTAATAATATGAAACAGTTTATAGCTAATATTTTTCCGCCAACAATTTTCAAGAAGCGCGCACAGTATGCGGCGCTGGCAGCAGGTTTCTGGACGATTATTATAATGTTGGTGCAATTGTTTAGGTTCGAGAAATTTCCAAAAACTCTAGAATCGCTGGGGATTGGCGACGGCACTATCGCCGCGATTGCTATAGTTTTGCTAGAATTTATTTCCTTGCCATTTTTGTTGTCTATGCCGCGGCTGGGTAGGATAGAGCGGCAAATATCAGGCGCGTGCGTGCTGCTAACGCCTAGCGTTTGGCTGGCGATCAGCGCGGTCGTACTGATGAGCGGCGGGCAGGGAAAAGTTAGTTTGTTTGGCGCGGTAGCGGCGCTGCCTGGGGTGATTAGTCTACTACTGTCCGGCGCGTGGCTAGCAGCTGCGGCGTATTTGACCGCTAAACTGCGGCGGCTAAATTTGAAATAACGGCGCTATAGTGATATATTAAGGTAGGCGCAATGGGGTGTCGCCAAGTGGTAAGGCACTGGGTTCTGGTCCCAGCATGCGGGGGTTCGAATCCCTCCACCCCAGCCAAGAAATAATGATATGAAGACAACTACTCCCCGCATTCCGAGTGGTTTCAGCGAATACCTGCCAGGCGACCAAATAGAGTTTAATCGTTTGCGCGACATTATTCGCGAAACTTATGAGCGCTATGGCTACGCGCCGCTGGACACGCCAGATATTGAGCTGAGCGAGGTATTGTTGGCGAAAGGCGGCGGCGAAACCGAGAAACAAATCTATCGGTTTGAACGCGGCAAGAATGATTTGAGCTTGCGTTTTGATCTAACGGTGCCGCTGGCGCGCTACGTCGCCGAGCACGAAGGCCAGCTGGTTTTCCCGTTCCGGCGTTACCAGATCGGCAAAGTGCACCGTGCCGAGCGAGCTCAAGCCGGGCGTTTCCGCGAATTCTACCAGTGCGACATTGATGTGATTGGTTCGGAAAGCGTGGCGGCCGATGCGGAGTTTCCGGCGGTAATCAACGATATTTTTGAGCAGTTTGCTTTCGGCGAGTTCACGATTCACATCAATAATCGCTTGGTGCTGAACGGCTTTTTCGCTGGAATTGGTTTGGCCGATGTATCGGCGGATGTACTACGAGTAGTCGATAAAATCGAGAAAATATCGCGCCAAGATTTTATGGCGGAATTACGCGGGCTAGGTCTTAGCGAAAAGCAAGTCTTGCAAGTAGTTGCCTTCACAGAAATTAGCGGTAGCAACGACGAGATTTTATCACAGCTAGAATCAATGAAAAACGAGATCGATTCTGATGATTTCGCGCTTGGCACGGCAAAATTACGCGAGTTGCTGGCGATGCTGCGAAGTATGGGTTTGCCAGAGCAACGTATCCAGCTAGATCTACGAATTGCGCGCGGGCTGGATTATTATACTGGCGTAGTCTACGAAACGACGCTTGATGATTATCCAGAAGTCGGTAGTGTTTGCTCGGGTGGGCGCTACGATAACTTGGCCGAGAATTATACGCGGACACGTTTGCCAGGCGTTGGTGTGTCGATTGGTCTGTCGCGCTTATTCTATAAACTACGCGAGGCAGGCGTCGTGTCTAGTAATCGCCAGACGTTGGCACGCTGTATGGTGGCGGCCTTTGATGATGCACAATTCGGCGAGGCGCTGCAAATAGCTGCCGAGCTGCGGCGAGCTGGCGTAGCGACAATCCTCAATACCGAATCGGTGCCGTTAAAAAAGAAGCTGCGCTATGCTGATCGTCTTGGCATACAGTTAGTAGTCTTGATTGGCGAGGAAGAAGTACGCGGCCGTTTCGCGACAGTGAAGGATATGGCAACCGGTGAGAATAAGCCCATTCCCCGCCAGCAACTAGTCGAGGAGCTGCAACGATAAGGTGGCTTGGCTGGTTAAGATAATCGCCGACTGGCTGCTGATTCCATTAGTATTGCTGGCTTTGTATGAACTATTTTTTAAGGTTGAAAGTAAGCGCCGCTATGAAATTTATTCTCGCGTGCTGATGGCTGGGCTGACGTCTTATGTGGTTGCTAAAATCCTTGGGCTAATATATCAGCCTGAGCAGTTGCGTCCGTTTGAGCTGCTTGGCGTTAATCCAGGGGCGGCTTATTTGAATAATCCAGGATTTCCGTCGGATCACGCGCTTTTTGCGATGTTTTTGGTGCTGGCAGTCTGGTACGCGCTGCGTCGCTGCTCGATTACTATAATTATGCTAGCTATGGCGCTGCTAGTCGGCGTTGGCAGAATACTAGCGCTGGTGCATACGCCGCTTGATGTTGTCGGTGGCATGGCGGTGGCTTGCTTGGGGGCGTTGTGGTACGTGGATTGGCCTAATGTTAAGCTTGCATCTAGCAAAAAACGCAAGAATGTAGTAAAATAACTTAGTAAGATGACTAATGTGGAGAAACCTATGAACAACGCAAACGAGACTGCAGCGGTGAAGCTGGAGCCGTTTATTCCGATGGACAAAAAGGATATCATTCGAGCTGCTATCTATGGAGCATTCGCTGGTGCTATACTGACGGTGTTGTATATTTTGGTCGGCCGGGTCGCGTCGGCGGTGATGTGCCGCGGCGATAGTGATTTATGCCAGAATGCGCCGCTGTATGTAGCAATTTTTTCGGTAACTTTGGTGTCAATCGGCGGATTGATACTGCTGTCGCAGGCGCGAATTTACCGGCCGTTATTTATCGTTATTGCTTCGATAGCGGCTCTATGGGGTCTGCAATCGTATTTAGCGCTCTTGCCGTGGTATTGGGCGATGGCGGCGATGACGGTAATTGGCGCGTTGACGTATGCGATGTTTACTTGGCTGGCGCGATTGCGGTCGTTTATACTCTACTTGGTTGTATCGATTGTGCTGATTGTAGCGGCTCGGTTGATTATCGCTGGGTAGCTGGCGCAGAACCGTTATTTGCGGTATGCTAGCTATATGGAAATAATGGTTTTGCTTATAATTTTAGCGATAGTCGTCGCAGCGGCTAGCGTGGTTATTTTTGTGTTGATGCAGCAGCTGAAGCGAGTGCAAAATAACTCGGCGGTAGAGCTGATTAAGGGCGATGTTGTTGAATTGTCGCGCTCGATCACTAATTTGCAGCAAACAATGAGCGACAAGCTTGAACGCTCGCAGCTGTCAACTCAGCAATCGGTACAAAAGCAGCTTAGTGAAAGTTCAAAATTGGTGGCTGATGTCACGCAGCGCTTGACCAAGCTCGACGAGACCAACAAGCGTGTCGTTGATGTGGCGACTGATCTCAAAACCTTGCAAAATGTTCTACAAAACCCCAAGCAGCGCGGTGTTTTCGGCGAATATTATTTGTCGAGCGTTCTCGAAAATATTTTGGCGCCAGGGCAGTATCAGACTCAGTATAAGTTTCGCGACGGCGAAATGGTTGATGCGGTGATTTTTCTTGATAAGGGTCAGATTCTGCCGGTTGATAGCAAATTTAGCCTCGAAAATTACAACCGGATGATTGAAGCTAGCGGCAAAGAGCGCGAGCAGCTAATGCAAAAAGTCAAAGCTGACCTAAAAGGGCGCATCGACGAAACCAGCAAATATATTCGTCCGAGCGAGCATACTATGGATTTCGCATTTATGTTTATTCCCAGCGAATCGTTGTATTATGATTTACTGATTAATAATGTTGGCCAGGGCGGCAGTTCGCGCGATCTGATTGAGTATGCTTTTCGCGAAAAGCACGTGATTATCACTAGTCCGACAAGTTTTATGGCGTATCTGCAAACGGTATTGCAAGGTTTGCGCAGTTTGCAAATCGAGGAGCAGGCTAAGGATATTCAAGTTCGTGTCGGCAAGCTCGGACAGCACATCGCCAAATTTGAAGAGTACATGCAGAAGCTAGGCAATAGTCTCGGCACGACAGTCAATCATTATAACAACGCCCATAAAGAGCTTGGTAAAGTTGATAAAGACGTAGTGAAGATCGCTGGTAACGATTCTTCTGTCGAAGTATTGGCGCTTGATCGTCCGTCGTCTGTTGATAAGAAGTAAAGATTTTTGGCTATCAAAATATCCCGCCGATAGACGGGATATTCTTGTTAAGAAAGCTAAGACTTAATCTTTCTTTTGTCGGCCAGCGACCAACACGTAGAGGTTGGCACCGACAGCGGCGCCCGCTAAAGCGCCAACTAGCGACTCGAGCGAGAAGCGCGAATTGACAACTTCGTTAGAGCCAGCTGAACCAGTAGTGAGCTCCTTTTCGGTCGAATCAGTCATCGCTAGCGCAACAGCCGGGTTAAGGCTAGCGCCCTTGACGTAAGCGACGTGAGGAATCTCAACTTTATTAGAAGCTGAAGATGCTGCTTTGCTTTGGTAGTCGGCGATTGCTTGCGTCTTGGCGGTCGATAGCAAATAGCCAGATGTCAAAATACCGACTGCTAGTGCCAAGCCAACGCCGAGCGCCTTGCCGGTATTGCAAGTTTCTTCGCGAGATAGAACTGCTGCTAGTCCGAATAGGAAGATAGCGGTGCCGACCAGCTCAATGCCGAATATCGACCAGTTCATGCTGCTAAATCCGCTAAAGCCGAAGTTGATCGAGCCACCAGTAACCCAGTTGGTGACGATTACAGCCAGCATAGCGCCGATGAATTGGGCGCCCCAGTAGAACGGCAACAGGATTGTCTTGAGCTTGCGCATAGTCCACAAACCGAATGTTACGGCTGGGTTGACGTGCGAGCCCGAAACAGCGCCGATGCTCATCACTAGCATTACTAGCGTGAAGCCGACAGCTAGCGCGCCAACGCCGCCGTCTTTGAATGTGGTTAAAGCAACCAGCGTCAATACAAACGTACCGATTAGTTCGGCAAAGATTATATTTATGATATTTGATGGAAGCTTGACGCTGCTGCGTTTAGTTGTCGTAGGTTTGGTAGCGGCAGTTTCCTTCTTTGGTGCTTCTACTTTTTCGGCAGATACTGTACGAACAGTCGTCTTGCTGGCGGCCGTTTTCTTGGCGGTCGTCTTCTTCTTGGTAGAAGCGGCTTTTTTAGTAGCCATGAATATTCCCTCCTTTACTGAAATATAGACATAGTATAACACAAAAATATTTTGGGTTGTATACATCTGTTATAATGATGATATGGGACGTTATTTTGAACAGACAGAAAGCCGCAGCGAACTGCAACAGCGCATTGCTGCCGACTTGCGTGAAAAAGCAGCGCAGAAGGCAAAGCAAGAAGGCGAGCCAGTTCCGGGTGTTAGCGGCGAGCTAATCGAAAACTCAGAATATTTGAAAGGCACCAAGGCTACGACAACTCTAGCACCAGCTTGGGTGTTTATTGTACTGATGGCGGTTGGCGTATTTGTGTTATTCGTATATCAGGTGAATAAGTAGGTTAGCAATGGATTTCGAGAAAGTTTTACAAGTTTTATCAGCGCGGGCGGCTCAGTCTAACCACCCGCAAGAAGTATTGCGCGCTCCAGAAATCAAAGCGCTATACGACCACATCAAGACTTTGCCAAGCGATGAGCGCGGGGCTTTCGGCAAGCGCGTCAACGAGCTGAAAAAATCGTTGGAGGTGGTCATAGAAGTTCGCCGCCAGGAGCTCGATAAAGTCGATTTGCCACCAATTGACGTGACGGCGCCGATGGACGTCAATGCCCTACAGCCTGAATTGCTGCCGAGTGAGCGTGGTACGATTCACCCGCTGAGTGCCGAGATTGAGCGTATTTCTGACATTTTTAACCGTATGGGCTTTGTGACGGAAGAGTCGCGTGAGATTGACGACCAATTTCACATGTTTGAGAGTCTGAATTTTCCGAAGGGTCATCCAGCGCGCGATGATTATGATACGTTCATGACCGAAGAAACTGACGCTAATGGCGACCGCTTGATTGCGCCGGCGCATACCTCGACCATGCAAAACCGCGTACTGAAAAAATATCATGGCAATTTGGAAAACGGCGAGGCAATTGCCGCCATCGTGCCTGACCGGGTGTTTCGCAACGAAGACCTGGACGCGCGGCACGAGCACACGTTCTATCAAGTCGAGGGCGTGTATGTCGCCAAGGGAGTTAATGTCGGCAATCTCATCGCCACCTTGCAGGAGTTTTTACAGGAATATTACGGCAAGAAGCTTGACGTGCGCGTCAATCCATTTTATTTCCCGTTCACCGAACCGAGCTTTGAATTTGCGCTGAGCTGTCCGTTCTGTGAAGGTAAAAATCAGGATTGCAAAGTTTGCTCGGGCGAAGGCTGGATTGAACTCTTGGGCTGCGGCATGATTCATCCGAACGTGCTGAAAGCTGCTGACATCGATCCGAACGAATACACGGGCTTTGCTTTTGGCTGCGGCATCGACCGCCTGGTAATGATGAAATATGGCATCGAAGACGTGCGTCATTTCGAGAGCGGTAAGTTGGATTTTTTGGAGCAGTTTTGATTCTAAGTGGCAGGTCGGACAACTATTCTTTGTTGAATAATTATTCGTATAGTAATTTTAATTATATCAAGAAAAGTGGACAGTTTTATAACCTATACAGATTTCATAGACCAAAATTTAGTCAGCAAGGGAATGATACTCATTATCAGCAAACAAACTCCCAACGCCTGCTGCCTGATACAAAGCATCTACCGCTAGAAGTGCATCATGCTGAAGTGTCGGCTTGCCGCTAATGGTCTCATCATAAAAATCTTGCAACGATTCCGGATAACCCTCGTCTGGCGCGTCGTATAGGAATGTATCCTGTAGTAACTTCTTCTGCTCAGGCGGAATATCATCAAAAAACTCTGGATGAAAATCATAAAACCATTCAAGACGGGTTTGTAATTTTAGATATCTATCGTAGTTCATGACTATATTATATATAATTCAAGGAATGACCCCTCTCTGAATGTGGAGAGGGGCATCCTTGAGGACTATCTCACTCCTCGTCCTCCTTGTCGTCGGAGTGGTACTTCAGCCAGCTAGGCGTACCATCGTTGTACATGTAGTACCCATCGGAGTGCGGTTCGCCAGAGGTCTGTCCGTGGTGCATGTGCTCAGGCTGGTCGGGGTCGACAACCCACGCCTTGTCGCCCGGGTTGGGGACGAGGTAGTTAGCGATGTCGTTCAGATCGCGCCGGTTCGGCATGATCATCTCCTGTCTACTCAAGGATGGCTGCATCTCAGCCTAGAGTGTATGATATAGAATAGAATAGAATAGAATATGTCAACCATTAGCGTCTTTTGACAAAGAAGATTTTACTAGAACATAGATTAAACCAGCAAACTGTATATTCACTCTCGTTTTTGTCTATACTGAAATAAAAACAATCAACGTTCACGTATCATTTCTTGTTGGTCAGCTAGGCAGGCGACTCTACAATCCCATGCAAATATCCCGATAAGGCCGCGTGACAACTTCTGCCGACTCGAGGCCGAGTTTGGTTTCAATGTCACTAATCATCGCCAGCGCACTGGTCTCATCATCTGACAAAACCTCAACTTCCACGAACGTCCCAGTGTTTTTGATTTCGTCTATGGCCACCGTTGCTTGCGGAAAATCAGAGGACTGAAACGAACGACGGTATTTATTGACCTCGACTAGCCGCACCATGCCGAGGTTGGCGAGCAGCTGTTTGGCGATTGCCGCGTCACCGGGCTGAATCGGTAGGTTTGTCTCGAGCTTAATGATTACATCGTTTTTCGTATGTGTCGCAGTCGTCGTCGCAGGCTTATATGTCACCTCAGCAAAACCATCGCGCTGGCGAATCCGTAAGCATTCAACCGTCTGCATGAAATCGACATCAGGACGAGAATAATATGTATCAATTTCGTGGAGATTACTCTGCAGTTCAAAACCAAGTTCTTGCAGCTGCTTGATTAATTCTTTTGCGTCACCGGTTAGCTGGCGTTTGCGTTCGATTTCTAGTAGTTTTTTGGTCATTTGGTGGCCTTTCGGGTTCTTACCTAGCACTGTGTTTACCTAGATAATTAATTCATTAGCGCGAATAGCAGCGGCGATTCGACGGGTAATAGTGCTCATAAATTAAGGATAGAGCAGTTTGCTGCATCATGCAATAACTATTTAGGAACGTCTCGTAAGGTTTATGCTATAATTAAGTTATAAAGGTTATCAATACTGCAATCCTTGCTGGATATCAACGGCCAGTAAAAAGCAAAGTTCGCTTATGAAAGGTGTAAAAATGTCTGTAGCGCTCAGTAGCAAAAAGATAATACTAATCGTAATATGCGTGATACTTGCGCTGATAGCAGGATTCGCGGCTTGGGCGTTTCTATGGCCTAGCCGTAGTGCCGACTTGCAAAAAGCCGATATCCAGCGGCGCGATTATAACCAGTCGGTGGCAGATATCCAAAAAATCATTGCCGACGATACCGCCAACAGCGAGGTGCGGCCAGATTGCCGGCCAATTTTGAAAACTCACGGCAAGAAAACTGCCCGAGCGGTGATGATTCTTCACGGCGTTAGCGCTGAACCTTCGGGAATGGTTGAGCTGGCAGACTGGTTTTACCAGGCGGGCTACAATGTATACGTACCGCGAGTGCCGCACCACGGCATGAAAGACAATAAGCTCCACGGGCAAGTTCGCGCCAGCGAATTGGTTAAGTTCATGGGCGACAGCGCCGGGCTAGTCAGCGGTCTGGGCGACGAGCTAGGTGTGATCGGCCATTCTGGCGGCGGCACGCTGGCAACCTGGCTGGCGCAATATGGCGATGGACTATTCTCGCGGGTATTACTGTTAGCGCCGTATTATGAACCAGACGCTTCTAAAGCGCCGAAGTGGCAAATGGCGCTGCTGCGCAATGTTTATGGCAACCATCTGCTGCCAGATCAATTCTTTGACGGCAATTTGTCATACCGGGCGTTGGCAAATTATGTCATAATTAAGCAGAATTATCGCAATGATTTGAAAGCTGAAGGCTTGAAGCATCTCGGTTTGATAATTGGCAGCAAGGACGATTTGATTGATAAAAACATGGCGCTGAATATCGCCGAGGGCATGGCTAAGGCTAGTGGCGCCGAATTTACTTACGAAACGACGCCAGCTTATATCGGCGCTGGCCACGAATTAATATCTCCAGAAGACAAAGCCGTCAAGAAATACAAGAAAGAATTGTACGGCATGTACCTGCGGGTGTATGAGAAATAGTATTTAGTAGTTGCGTACTATCAGACGTTTTTCATTTTCGGCTTAGTTAGGTGAAGGTCTGTTATAATGGTCTACTGTGACTACAAGTAAAGTAAAGATATCCACGAGACCGTTTAGAAGTGTCGTTTCTGGCGGCAAAACCGCCAAACCGCGACTGCGTAAGGGGCGTCGCCGAAAAACACAGTCTGGCGGCCAAGCCATGCTTGCTTGTAATATTAAGTATCATCAGGCTGCGCCCGCTCGAAAAATGAGGATTAAAAAGCCATATTACGACGCCATCATGTCGGGTCGTAAAACCCTGGAGGTTCGCGTTGGCTATGGCAGTATTAAGCGCTTGCGGGCTGGCGAGCTATTGCAGCTAGAAACCAGTCATGAGTCTGGCGCGGTACGGATTAAGTCGATTCGTATCTATGATAATTTTTCTAAAATGCTGACAGCTGAGGATTGGCAGCAAATTGTACCGCAAGCCAAAGATAGAGCGGAAGCGCTTCAACTTCTTCAGAAAATCTACCCGCCGCGCAAAGAAAAACTCGGCGTGTATGCTATTGAGATTGCGAAATTAGAGAAAGGCAAATCGGCCAAAGGCAAGAAAAGCAAATAATACTTTTTAGGCGTCTCGAGGGCGTATTTTTGCAATTAAGACAATTTTGTGGCATCATAAAAGATAAATGATTCAATATGAAAGGAAATTAGGATAATATGAGTGAACTTCCATACTTGTTAACAGCGGCTCCATCTAAATATCGTGGCGCGTTATCGCTGTCAGGAATTGATCCTATGCCAACACCACTGACTGCTAAGCTAGCTGGGGTGCCAGGGTTGGATATAGCAGGAATAGTGAATCGTGGTTTGGAGAAAAATGAAAATGGTAATCCTTCGGTAAAAGCCGCACGAGGCATTGGCGGGACGGCAAGCCGTGTTATGCTCAGAAATCTAGCAGATCAAGCAAATTCCATAGACCCAAATGCTGTCGTAGGAGCTCAGGGTGAGAATAACCCAACGGCCGCGAGGCTGCTAGACGATCTAGAAAAACGCGTAAAAGCTGGAGAGGCTGGCGCGCTTGCTGCTCCTATTCCTCCAAAATCCTTAGAAATGCTCAATAATCTAAATGGAAGGGTCGAAGAAAGAGGCGGTCAGGCTGGCGAATAGTCTCTGAATAATAGGATGAAAAAAGGTAAAGAGGCAGGGAAGTCCCATTTTACACTTTGATTATACTGCAGAGGTGGTAGACTAGTACGAATAGTTGTAAATATAATGTTTTTGTGTTATAATAGAAAGAGCAGTGATAAGAAGGAGCAATTGTAAACATGGCAAATCGTAACAGTGAATTTGGCGATATAATGCCCATAAGCGGTAACCTATCACACGAAGACAGAATGGCAGTGTTGAGGGCTTTTGGTGGTGGCGCTAAACTGATGAGTAGTCCAGATGGTGGCTTATATTTGCAGCTTACTGGTGAGCAGCATGGTGCTCCTTGGCAAGGAGAGTATATGCCTAGTTTTGTGGATCCAGAGGTTGGTGCGCGGAGTGATGAGGATGATAATTCTCAGGCGGCCTCTCCAGAAACACTCTCTGAAAAAGCTGCTGGCCGACGTGCGTTTTTGCGAAGCAGGCCAGGGTGTTTTGGCAGTTATTTGGCAGGTCTTGCGGACAAGTTTGATCCGTCCTCGTTTGAATTGTAGACTAACGATTAGCATAGCAAATTCGTAGATTAAATGTGCTGGCTCTGCTCGCAATGATACTGATGTCGTCTAGACAGGCCAGAATAGCTGCTGAATTTTTCTACGAATGTAGTTGCTGAATTGCTGATTTGGTTTTTTTGCTACTCAATCACTTCGCTCTGATTGCCATACTTAGCGATGATTTGTGTTGCTTGCGCCACGTCGTTTACGTTGTCTGGCGTAGCAATTGCGTGCCAGCCGTCACTACCGAGCAAAATGCCCAAATCAAGCAGCATTCGGTCGATGTCGGGCGCTATCGAAGGTTCATCAGTATAAGATATGCTATGCAAATAATCGGCAAAGCGTTGATTCAGATCGGGCGAGCGTAAATCCTGGGCGACGGTCTGGACGCAGCGAATAATGTCAGCAAATTGGATTGGCCCCGATTGCACACTGAGATGCAGCGTATTAGTGACAGACATGTCTTCGGCGTGATATTTGATATGATTGTCGTCGGTGTAGGCGCCAAATTGTAAACTAAGCTTTTGGCTGATTGATAAGTTCAAAAAGTGCATGTATTCATAAAATAGCGGCAACGTTTCGGGTCGTTGCTGGCGGAATTGCTGAGTTAGCTGAAAGGATATATAGAGTTTGCGTGGAATTGCTGACGGCTGGTTAGTCGAGTAAATTATACCGCTGATTTGGCTAGTGCTGCTATTCAGCCGCTTGATATTATTGATGTTTTGCCATGGCCGAGAGTCAAGCTGTCTTAATTCGTGCATCATTCGGCCGCTGTCGGCAACGTATAGCTGGTTTGGCTCCTCGGCCAGCAAACGGTACAGGGCTAGTGAAACCGGCTCGTTGTCCATTTCGCCGAAATCAGTCGGCAAGGATAATATCTTGTTAGCTAACCGCGTGGCATCGACCGAGTGCCAAATACTCTTAATAATGATAATGCCGCCAGGGTAAGTATGTCCGTCTAGCGTGTAGTCGATTAGCTGGTACTGGCCTTGCTGGTACATGAATTCGGCCGCCGTCGCCAGAAACATATGCTCGTATAAATGAGCCAACTGCGTGCATGGATGGTGCTTAACCATAGTGATGCGCTTCATTATATTAATTATAGCAGAGAGTTAGAGCTGATGCTCTTTGATGCGGCAGCGAACGGTTTTCACGGGCAATTTTAGCTCGCGTATGATAGTGTTATACTATATGTAATATGAAAGTCAGCCTAAACATTATCAAACAATTGATTAATTTTGAATTACCGCCGGTGGATAAGTTGGTGGCGCGGGTCAATCAGCAACTCGGTGGCGTCGAAGCAGTGATCGACCTGAAAGCTAAATATGGTGGCGCGCGGATCGTTCGGGTGGTTGAATGTGCCAAGCATCCCGATGCTGATCGGCTGAGTGTAACCAAGATTGATGATGGCGGCGTGGTAGCGAATGTGCCGCGCGGTGAGGACGGGCTAGTGCAAGTAGTCTGTGGCGCGCCAAATGTACATGCGGATATGTGGTCTATTTGGTTGCCGCCGAAAAGCACGGTGCCGGCGAGTTTTGATGACGACGAGCCGTTTGTACTGGACGCGCGACCGCTGCGTGGCGTGCTCAGTCAAGGTATGTTGGCGGCGGCGGACGAGCTGGATATCGGTACGGATCACGAGGGAATTGTTGAGATTCATGAACACGACGTGCCGGCGGGCGTTGAGCTCACGGCGGGTGCGGGTTTTGCGGAAATGTTTGGGCTGGATGATTACGTGCTGGATATTGAAAATAAGATGTTTACTCACCGGCCGGATTGTTTTGGGCAACTCGGCGTGGCACGCGAGATTGCTGGGATTTTCGGTCGGAAGTTTACTAGTCCCGATTGGTACAAAGAGGAGCAGAAATTTGCTGGTGGTGAAGGTTTGGAGTTGGAAGTTTTCAATGACGCGCCAGAATTAGTGCCGCGCTTCATGGCGGTAGCGATTCGCAATGTTACCGTGCAACCGAGTCCACTGTGGCTACAATGTCAATTGGTGGCGATGGGCAGTAAGCCGATTAACAACATTGTTGATGCCACGAATTACATAATGCTGATGACGGCACAGCCAACGCATGCCTATGATTATGATAAATTACGCGGACATAAACTTGAGGCGCGGATGGCTCGTGACGGCGAGGAAGTCAGTCTGCTCAATGGTAAAGAGTATGAGCTGACAAATGACGACATCGTCATTGCTGACGGCGAGGGCGTGATTGGTCTGGCGGGAATTATGGGCGGTGCTGACACTGAGGTTTCGGATGGCACGAAAAACATCGTTTTGGAGTGCGCTAACTTTGACATGTATGCGCTGCGCCGCACGGCTATGCGCCACGGTATTTTTACCGACGCGCTGACGCGGTTTAACAAGGGCCAGTCGCCGCTTCAAAATGCTGCCGTATTGAAGCAGCTGATGAGTATGGTTGGCGGGTTACAGGCGAGCGAAGTGTTTGACAAGCGCAACGATCTCCTGATGGTCATGCAGCACGATTCGCGAGTTACATTTGGCTCTTCTGGCAAGGAAACCATCTCGATTTTCGATTGGGGCGCAGTGACTGGCGTCTTAGTGTTGGAAAGTACTTTTGTGAATGAACGTTTGGGCACAGAATTTTCGCCGCAAGAAATCTGCCGTATATTGAAGAATGTTGAAATTAAGGCACATGAGGAACCCGAGCCAAATACGCCTTATCAATTTGAAGTAATCGCACCGTTCTGGCGTACCGACCTTGAATTACCGGAGGACATCGTCGAAGAGATCGGCCGGCTGTATGGCTTTGATAAACTACCGCGCCAACTGCCAATGCGCAGCATCAAGCCAGCGCCGAGGAATCCGCGCCGCCAGCTCAAGCAGGCGATTCGCCAAAGTCTATCGCGCGCCGGCGCCAATGAAGTCTTGACCTATAGCTTCGTCCACGAACGCGTCCTGAAAAACGCCGAACAAGACCCGAACCGCGCCTATCGGCTAAGCAACGCTTTAAGCCCTGATTTGCAGTATTATCGCACTAGCGTGCTACCGAGTTTGCTGGATAAAGTTCACGCCAACGTCAAAGCCGGCCACGACGAATTCATGTTGTTTGAAATCGGCAAAATTCACGATAAGGAATTGCCACTTACTGACGAGAATCTGCCGAGCGAGCAGACGTTTGTCGACGGCGTCTATGCTAGCAAAAAGCCGCGAGCCGGTGCGCCATTTTATAAAGCCAGGAAGCTGGTAGATAGGCTGTTGGCAGATCTTAACGTTGAGGCTGATTTCGTGAAAATAGCAGAGTCTGACGTGGATATGCCAGCGCTGTTTGACGGCCAGCGCAGCGCTTGGATTATTACAAAAAATGGCGAGAAGCTGGGCGTTGTCGGCGAATTATCTCAGACAGCGCGGCGTAATTTCAAGTTGCCAGATTATACGGCGTCGTTCTCGCTTGACGTTGAAAAATTGCAAGCCTGTTTGGCTAGCAGCCGCGAGTATAATTATCGGCCGCTGAGCCGTTTTCCGTCAATCAGCCAAGACATCTCGCTGCGCTCAAGCGTGGAAATTTCGCATGATGAGTTGCTGCGAGCAGTTCGGCAATGCTTGGACGGGTCAGAGAATCTACATTGCCATGTACAGACGCTTGGCATATATCAGCCAAAAGACGACGCGGCTATCAAGACTACCACTTTCCGGCTAACGTTTACCAGTTATCAGCAAACCCTGACTGATGCTGAGGTCAAACCGATTATGGATAATATTGCGACGGCAGCACTTACTAAACTTGACGCCGAGCGAGTGTAGTTTATTTTAGTTGTTTTTGATTAGAACGCAGCGGGCGTTCTGGCAGGTTGTTGCGCAACGTCACTAAGCTGCGCCGTGTTGGGCGGCCGATAAGTACGCCGAACGAGGCGCCAGCAGCAATGGCTAACGCAATCATTACCGCGCGCATCAATAACAGAGTACCGTCTACAGCGGCCGGATTAGCGACTAGTGCCATTAGTCCGTTATATAAGGTTAGGCCGGGAACCAGCGGTACGATACCGGCATCGATGATTGCTTGGCTAGGAATTCTGGTCAAGCGTGAAACAACAGTAGCTGTGAAGCCGACGGTAAATCCAGCGACAGCGTTAGCAGGGATAATTATCAAGCCTAATTCTGATACGGCTAACAGCACATAATACCCCAATAGTCCGCTGGCGCCGGTGATTAACAGTCCAACTGGCCGCGAATTATTACTTAATGCAAATGATGCCGAGATGATGACAGCGCCAATATACTGATAGGTAGTGTTTGTAAAGGATAAGCTGTCGGGAGTTGCGACGAACGCTAAGCCAAACTGCCTGGCGGCGTACAGGCCCATACTTACACCCAGTACAATACCAAGCGTCAACATCACCACCTTTAATAGCCGAGCGCTAGCTGTGACGTAATATTCGTCAATTGCGTCCTGAAAGGCGCCAACAATCATCATGCCAGCTACTAGCAAGACGATACCACCAACGGTTAATATCGTCGGATCAATCAAAGCAAAAAATTCCCAATATTTATGATTAACTAGCCACAATATACCAGTAGAAATTAACGTGACTGATAACGCGGCAATAATCTGAATGAAAAATGGCGGCAGCGCAGCGCGCCCTAGTAGCTTTATTAGAAGAGTAATTAAAAAACCTATGATAAAGGCAGCCAGGATAATCGGTATAGACGTCGTGTAGAGCGCAACCGAGCCGGCACTCAGGCCGCCGCCAGCAATATAACTGATAATGCCAGGATAGCGCTTATTGTTGGCAATGATGGCATCGAGCTTGTTTTCGGCGTCGTCTAGAGTGATTTTGTGGTCGGCAATTTGGCTGGCTAGGTTTTGTAATTTGCGCATTAGCCGGTAGTCGGTAGCGCGTGGCGAGATAGTGCGGATCAGTGTCAACGGTTCGCGATCGATGCCGCGGTCTTGCGAGAGTGTAATTTGATTAAAGCTGACATCGATATGTACTTTTCGCTTGCAATATGTGTCGGTTACCCCGAGCGCCATATGCACGACGCTATTCGCTGGCGTGCCCATTGATAGCAAATGGTCTGACATGTTCATAACCAGCCGCAAGGCTCGCATATTCGGCGTCAGTGTCTCATCGATTTTCTCGATATCAACTTGATCAGCGTCATCAGTTGCCGTCAAGATGTTTGTTAGCGAGTGGCGCATGAAGCGAATAAGCGGATTCATATCTTGATTATGGCAAAAAACCTATTAGTATTCTAGAGGTATATGATGTCATTTTCACAACTCCTTTAGCGGGTCATGGTCGCGATTGCTGGTATGTCGAATGCTATCGAAATTAACCCGCTTTTGCTATACTGATTTAATATGGATATACAGGGGTTGTCGCGCGATCAAGTAGCCGCTCAGCGCGAGAAATATGGTGAGAATCGATTGCCTGACCGCGAAAATAAAAGTATTGTTAGGCTGATCTTAGCAATTATTACCGAGCCGATGATTTTCTTGTTGCTGGCAGTGGTAGTGGTCTATTTTTTCTTGGGCGATTGGCACGAAACAGTTGTTCTGGCGCTGTCGGTAGTTGGCGTGGTGACTCTAGAATTGTATCAAGATTCTAAAACTGAGCGGGCGTTGGAAGCGTTGCGGTCATTGTCTGCGCCGCAATGCCAAGTGGTGCGCGCTGGCAAATATATTACTATTCCTAGCGTAGAGGTGGTAGTTGGCGATATTTTGGTTGTCGGCGAAGGTAGCCGAGTGGCTGCTGATGGTAAGCTCACCGAATCGTCAAACGTCGCTGCTAACGAAAGTATTTTGACTGGCGAATCGCTGCCAGTCGAGAAATCCGCTGGCAACCAAGTCTTCTCTGGTACGGTAATAACATCTGGGCACGGACTCGTCGAAGTGACCGCTGTCGGCGAACAGACCGAAATGGGGCGCATTGGCGTGTCGCTGCACGAAATTAAGCCAGAAAAGACATTATTGCAAAAGGAAGTTGGTCGAGTTGTACGCTATATAGCGGTGGCGGCAGTGTTCTTGGCTATGTTATTGACGTTGCTGTTTTGGCTGCTGCGTGGCGACTTTCTACATGGATTTTTGGCGGGACTGACGTTGTCAATTGCGATTTTGCCCGAGGAGTTCCCCGTGGTCTTGTCGGTATTTATGGCGCTGGGAGCTTGGCGCTTGGCCAAGAGCAACGTGCTAGCGCGCAAGAATCAGACTATCGAGACACTTGGCGGCGCAACGGTGCTTTGCACGGACAAAACTGGGACATTGACCGAGAACCGCATGGCCATAACTCAAGTTATCGGCCTTGACGGTAGAGATGTCGATGGCGCTGGGCGCAGCGAAATTGTCGCATATGGTATCTTGGCGTCGCAAAAAAATCCGTCCGATCCGATGGAAGAGGCATTCTTGGCGGCAGCCGATGATCTGGCAGCGATTTATAACGGCATGGATATCATCAAAGAGTATCCGCTAGATAGCCATTCGTTTTCGGTAGTGCAAATTTGGGGGCGGGACGGCAAGCCTGAGCTTGTAGCGCTGAAAGGGGCTCCAGAGGAGGTTTTTCGACTTTGCCGCTTACCCAACGACAAACAGAAACGGTTGCAGGAGATTGCCGACGATGCCGCCGATGACGGCCTGCGTGTACTAGCAATTGCTAAAGCAGCAGCGAAAAGTATCGTGCCTTCTCGCGATGGCTATCAATACGAGCTGCTAGGTTTGGTGGGGTTGTCTGATCCGATTCGTACCGAGGCTAAGGATGCTGTCGCCTTGGCACACCGAGCTGGCATCAAAGTGATTATGCTAACTGGCGACCATACCGAAACAGCGCGGCGTATCGGCCGCGAGATTGGTTTGTGCACCGAGCGGGTGATAACTGGTCAAGAATTTTTGTCGATGAACGAAAAGCAGCAGCGCGAGCTTGTTAAAACTACAGAAATCTACAGCCGCGTCGCGCCAAATGTCAAGCTGGCGATTATTTCCGCTCTTAAGCAAAACGGCGAAGTGGTAGCGATGACTGGCGATGGAGTTAACGACGGTCCGGCCCTCAAGAGTGCGCATATCGGTATCGCCATGGGTCAGCGCGGTACCGACGTTGCTCGCGAAGCGGCGTCTCTGGTGCTATTGGACGACAACTTTGCTTCGATCGTTCAGGGTGTGCGTATCGGCCGAAGGATTTTTGCTAACTTGCAAAAAGCGGTGATGTATATCATGATTGTGCATATCCCGATTGCTGCGTTGTCAATTGCGCCGGTATTGCTTGGTTGGGAATTGATTTTACTGCCAATTCACATCGTATTTTTTGAATTTATTATTGATCCTGCTTGTACGCTAGTGTTTGAGAGCGAGACAGAGGATGAAGACACGATGCGCCGGCCGCCGCGGCGAATTTCGCAGTCATTATTTAATCGAGCGGTAGTGCTAGAAAGTTTAGCAATTGGCGGATTGCTGGCGCTGATGGCCGTTCTAATTCATGGCGGAATGCTGGGCAGCGGTGCTTCTAGCGATCAAGCGCGAGCGGTAACGTACTTAACGATAATTCTCGCTAACATCGGTATGATTTTGGCGCTATCCGGCCGCAAAATCATTCGCTTGGCTGTTAAGCAGCGTGGCAAGAATGCCTTGGCTATTGTGGTGGTCACGGCTTCTGTCGCCTTGGCGGCGGTCTATAGTCTGCCATTTCTGCGCAATTTATTCAAAATCGCACCGTTATCGCCAGCTGAATTCGGCTTAGCGGCAACCGCGGCGATTATTGCGTCGCTGCTGGCGGCAATTGTGCGCAAACTATGGAAATAATCGAGATTTTATGCTATAATGAAAGGATAAACTAGAGAGGGGAAATAATGGCAACGTCAAAGAAGCAACGTGCTGGCATTTTGATTATTGTGGTCGCGACCGTTCTAGGTACGCTAGGATCATTCGCGGTGATGATTTTATCAATGCAGTCAAACAAGCAAGCTCAGGCGGACTACCAAAAAGTTCTAAGCGAGTATAAAAAAGAGCAAACTGCTTACGAACAAAAAAAACAAGCGCAAGCCGACAAGCTATCAGCTAAATATTATGAGACGTTCAAACAGTATTCTAGCCAAGTTGTAAAGTTCGAAATCGATAGCGTCAAATCACTAGCAACCGAAGATCTAACAGAGGGCGATGGCGCATTGGTAGACGATAAAACTAATTTTGCGGCTTATTATATTGGCTGGGATGCAAATGGTGATATCTTCGATCAGAGCATTGATAATAATAAGCTGAAAACGCCGCTGCCGGTAAGCGGGTTGAGTACGGCTGGTATAATCAAAGGGTGGAAAGAAGGTCTGAAAGGAATGAAAATCGGCGGCGTGCGTCTATTGTCTATCCCAGCTGACAAAGCGTACGGCGAAGCTGGCAGTAAAGATTCTAGTGGTAAGCAAATTATCGCGCCGAACATGCCATTGAAATTTGTCGTTATGGCAATTCCAGCGCCAGAAACTATTAGCCAACCAGATATGACGAAATTAATGAATGCATATCAGCAAGCTCAGCAAGCGCAGTAAGACGAGGAGGAAATCTACATGGAAGATATAAAACCTGTGGTGATGATTGGCGCCGGCCCGAGCGCACTAGCGGCAGCGATTTATACCACGCGCGAGGGTATTGACACTACTCTTTACGAGAAGGGCGTCGTTGGCGGTCTAGCGGCAATTACCGATAAAATCGACAACTATCCTGGCTTCCCTGACGGTGTACCAGGAATGGAATTGGCAGACAATTTGCGCAGGCAAGCTGAACGCTTTGGCGCCAAGATTGATTACGGTGACGTTTCGGCGCTGCGCCATCAGGATGGCGTTAATATTTTGACAGTTGACGGTCAAGAGGTTAAAGCTCGCGCTGTCCTGATCGCCACAGGCAGCGGTTATAAGAAACTTGGCATTCCTGGCGAGGCAGAATTTTATGGCCGCGGCGTGCATTATTGTGCGACTTGCGATGGTGCTTTTTATAAAGGTAAAAGGTTAGTCGTTGTTGGTGGCGGCAATTCTGGCGTCCAGGAAGCGATGTTTTTGACGCGTTTTGCCGAGCATATTGATTTGCTGGTGCGAAGTTCCGTAAAGGCCAGCAAGACTCTACAGGACGATTTGCAGAAATACATTGATAATGGCAAAATTACCGTACATTTGCAAACCGTAGCGCAAGAAATCGTCGGCGAGGACGGCGCGGTGGCGGCGGTGCGGGTGCTCGAAAACGGCGCAGAAACGACTTTCGAGGCTGACGGCGTGTTCGTTTTCATCGGCTTGAAGCCAAATACGCAGTTTTTAGCGGATAGCGGCGTTGAGCTTGACGAGTACGGCTTTATCAAAACCGACGACCGTTTGGCGACGGCTTTGCCGGGCGTATTTGCTAGCGGCGATGTCCGCAGCGGCGCTACCATGCAGGTGGCTAGTGCTGTCGGCGAGGGGGCGACGGCGGCACTGAGTATCCGCGAGTACTTAGAGGGTGTGAAGGCGGAATAGTTTCGACGTCGTATATTGGTATTATTCGACGTATTTCTTGCGGAAAGCTTCGAGTTGTTTAATGATGGCTGGATCGCTGGTCTCAAGAGCTATCTCGCGTGTGCCCATGATGCCAGAGCCGCGCATGAAATTGTGCGACCCTGATAGTGCTATTTTCGAGCCATCAGGCATCGTGAAAACAATGAATTTGGCGTGCAGATATTGCGGATGCTGATATAGGGTTTGTTGCCGGCTGGTTAAAGTGCCGAGTTTGATGAGAAGTTTATTGATCGGCGAGGCGGTACGCCAATTATTGAAATACAATTTGGCATTTTTGCGCTTGAGAATACGGTTGAGTTTGCCAGTCGGGCAGTACTGCGATACTAGTACGATGTTCTCAGCTTGTTCGGCTAGGTCGCAGGCGCGCTTGTAAATGAGAGAATTAGTTGGCAAACCTTGGTCAACCAGGACAGTCGAGTGTTCGTCGAGACCAAACATTGAATTGCGAATCGAACCGCCGCGCTTGTCGGCGCGAGCGATAAGGTATTGCTCGTTAGATAGCTTATCAGCTAACACTTTATTATCAAATCGGAACATGTAATCGACATTAGCTAGGCTCTCGTGGTCCATATTGACGCCGCCGCAAGCGTAGACTATGTCGTCAACAATCGACCACTTGCTATGAGTGCGGCCAGTCATTAGCATATTGGCCTTTTGACCGAGCCAGCGAAAGGCCACGCCTGCTCTTTTTAGCCGCCGTTCTAATTTCATGGCGTGAACGGCGCGCGATGGCTGGCGGCGCGGCGAACGCAGAATGAATTCCTTCGGTTCGAGATAAGTGAATGAATCAGCGCAAACCGAGACGGACACGCCGCGTTCAGCCGCCGCGCGCTCGACGGCAGCGATTACGGCTTCGGTGTGCTTATCATCGGCGCGAAAGGTGGTCGCTACCATATTGACGCGCTGCTTGGCGTTATCAATTTTAACTGCTAAATCCGACATATAGTCTTCTGCTGTCAATAGCGTCGGACTCTTTTTCTTACTCATATCTCTATTAGTATACTCTATAGCGTAAAAAACTGGTACTATATAGGTAGTAACTGTAAGCAAAGGAG
Source organism: uncultured Candidatus Saccharibacteria bacterium (assembly GCA_963528575.1). GTDB lineage: Bacteria > Patescibacteriota > Saccharimonadia > Saccharimonadales > Saccharimonadaceae > Saccharimonas. The sequence goes on along the minus strand of CAURUS010000002.1, from coordinate 209,249 downwards.
CAATATGGCAGATTTTAATAAAGTTCTTGACCCGGGAGACGTTGATGGCGGGCTAGTCAATACGGTAGTAGAAATCCCCGAAGGGTCGCGCCTGAAAGTCGAATGGGATCGGCAGCGGGCAGCCTTTATGCTGGACCGCGTTGAGCCAAAAATCTTTGCTAAGCCGTGCAATTACGGCTTTATTCCGCAGACGCTTGACGAGGATGGCGACGAGCTAGATACGCTGATTATTTGCCCAGAGCCGCTAACGACTGGCGTGTGGTTGGAGGCGCGTATTATTGGCGTGCTGCGCTTCGAAGATGACGGCGAAGTCGACGACAAAGTAGTCGTGGTGCCGGCTGATAATCGCGACGATGATCGTATTAACTCGCTCGACGACATTCCGCAGCTGGTTAAGCAGCTTGAACATCATTTCACTCATTACAAAGATCTCAAGAAGCCAGGCAGTACCATCGTCAAGGGCTGGGGCGATGCCGAGGAAGCCAAGGCGATTGTCAAACAATGCATTGACCGCTATAATAATCAGTAATAAACTTAAACGGAGCAAATTATGGATTATTATGATTATTCGACTTCGACTTATACGACGACTAGTAGTGATGTCGGTGCGGTTGCAGTTGTAATTTGGCTGTTTGTCATCTTAATTGTAATGGCAGTTTCCATACTAATGATTATCGCCATGTGGCGAATCTTTACCAAGGCTGGCAAGCCAGGCTGGGCGTCATTAGTGCCAATATACAACATGGTAGTAATGATGCAGATTGTAGGCCGGCCAGAGTGGCAAGTCGTACTGATGTTCTTGCCGTTTGCCCATATATACATTTCGATCGTGTTACCGCTAGATTTAGCAAAATCGTTCGGCAAAACGACTGGTTTTGGTGTTTTGATGATCTTCTTCCCGGCGATCATGAACCCGATTTTGGCGTTTGGCTCAAGCCGCTATGTTGGCCCGGTTATGCGGCAGCAACCAGTCTACGGCCAGCCGCCGCAGCCTGGGTATTACGCACCGCAGCCAGCTTACGGACAACCGCAGCAGCCGGTAGCCTATGCTCAACAACCGCAGCCATACGCTCAACCGCAACAACCAGCTGCAACGGTTGCCCAACCGCAACCGCCGGTAGCTGAAGGCGGGCAGCCGCAGCCGCCTCAGCAGCCGCCGCAGGCATAAATAGAATAAACTTTTAGTTGCAAAACCTAGCGAGATAGCCAGAATTTGTCTGGCTATTTTCGTTTTGGCCGCTATTTTTTGTTGCGACGAAACGGTGCTGTGCGCTGCAATAGGCTGCCAGCGCGGCCTAGTAGCGAGGTTTTTTTGAGCTGGACCTTGAGCTTCATACGGGCGTGTCCAGTGATGACATATTCGTTCCAGCCGGGCTTTGGGCGAGCGCGCTTGTTGGTTAGAATCTCGACGGTATCGCCGTGCTGCAATTTGTAGCTGAATGGTTCCATCTTGCCATTTACTAGAAATCCGCTTGATTTAGCGGCTAGATCAGAGTGCACGCGGTAGGCAAAATCTAACGGGAAAGCGCCGTCTGGCAGGTCGTAAATATCACCCTTTGGCGAATAAATAAAAATCCGGTCGCCGAACAAATCGACCTTCAAATTATCAACGTCGAAATCTTTACCCTCGCGAATCATCGATGCTGCCGACTGTAAATGCTTAATCCAGTGTAAATCTGTCGGCAGGCTGGTCATTTTGCCCTTGATATAAGCGTCAGTTAGCTTTTGCTCGTTATAATGAAAACTGGCTGCCAGTCCGCGTTCAGCGTAATCGTGCATCTCGCGGGTGCGGATCTGGAATTCGACCGCTTGGCCGTTTTTAGTAACCACCGTAGTGTGCAGTGATTGGTAGCCGTTGGGCTTAGGCTTCGAGATGTAATCTTTGATTCGCCCAACCATCGGCTCGTACATGTTGTGCAGTTCGTTGAGCACCAGATAGCAAGTGTCGATATCGTCAACGATAATCCTTAGCGCGATCAAATCGTAAATATCGTCGATATTGGGGACGCGCTTCATCTTCTTGTACAGGCTGTAGGTACTCTTGACACGGCCGTCGATTTGATGCTGGATTTTCTCGTCGCTGAGGCGCGAATCGACAGCGCGGCGGACGGCATCTAGCTTGCGTTGAGATTTCTTTAAGCGGCTATCCTTGAGGGCGACAGTTTGGTTGTATTCCTCGGGCATTAAATATTTGAAGCTCAACTCCTCGAGCTGTACGCGCAGCCGACCCATATTTAACCGATCGGCTAACGGTGCGAAAACATCTAATGTCTCGCGAGCGATTTTCTTCTGCTTTTCCGGACTTTTGAATTGCAAAGTTTGCATATTATGTAGGCGGTCGGCCAGCTTGATGATAATCACTCGCACGTCTTGGCCGACAGCGATGAGTAATTTCGTCAAATTATCGGTAGTGCTTGGCAAATATGATTCGAGGTTTTTCATACCGGCGCGGGCTTGGCTAACCTTAGTGACACCGTCAACCAGAAAAGCAATATCTCGGCCGAATAGCTCGGTGATTTCCTCTAGTGTAGCATCAGTATCCTCGACTGTATCGTGCAGTACGCCGGCAATCACCGAATCAATATCCATGCCCCAGTCGATTAGCATAGCAGCGACTTGCAGCGGGTGAGTGATGTACGGCTCGCCGCTCTTGCGTAGTTGCCCGTCGTGTTTATCGGTAGCATAATGGATTGCTTTTTCTAACAATGCGACCTGCTCTTCATTGTAATGGCTTCTAGCCAGATTAACCAGCTCGACCTCGTTCATAGCCTTATTATAGCAAATTTGCCAAAGCTATTGCGCTTTTGCTAAAATATTAGCAAAGATGGCTTAATCAAGGAGTGGGCATGGTGAAGATAAAGGTAGCGATTAACGGTTTTTGCCGGGTTGGCCGCAGTGTTTTCAAAATTGCGCAGAGCCGTTCAGATATCGAAATAGCGGCTATTCGGACGCATCTGAGCGCCGAGCAGTGCGCTTATCTGCTGAAGCATGACTCGATTTATGGCCATTATGCCAAGGCGATTGGCACTGGCGACGCGTCGCTATATGTAGGCGACCGGATCATTCCTATCATAAGCGATAAGCGGACAACCAAATTGCCGTGGGACGACCTCGGTATTGATGTTTTGATTGATGCCGGATGTCAGACTGATGCTGCTGAACTACGCCGCCATCGGACAGCTGGCGCTCGGCGCGTGGCATCGCTGTCGCAGTGCGCTGATTTTGCGACGATTGTCATAGGTGTCAATGACGGATTGGTTAACGTCTCGACGGATATAGTCTGCAGCGGCGATGCGGCGATTAGCTCGATAGCGCCGGTTATCGCTACACTTGATCAAGCGGTTGGTGTCGAGGCCGCGACTATTATGGTATCCGGCAGTTATCATTTTGCTGGCTCGCTATTAAAGACTGAGCGTCTGGGCGACAGCGACTTGGTGGCGATGGCGGCTGATTACGGCCAGCGATTGCAGGCAGTTTTGCCAAATGTCGCGAGTGTGGTAAGCGGGCTTACAGTTAGCAGCCGCCAGTACGGTAATGTCGGACTATCAACGATTTCGCTATTGCTGCGCGAACCAGTCGCAGCCAAGAAAATAAACGAGATTTTAACGCATGCTGCCCGCGAACCGCTATATAACGGTATTTTGGCGGTTACCGACAAAGAGCTGGTAGCCGAGGATTTTCGCGGCAATAGCTACAGCTCGACAGTTGATGCCGGGCTAACCACCGTTGTCGGCGAGCGGCTGGCGCAAGTGTCGGCCTGGTACGATGGCGAGTGGGCCAGCGCCAACCGCTTGGTCGAGTTGGCGGCTGAAACTGGGCGGTATGCGCGGAATGTGCAGTAACTTACCTTTACAGTAGAATTAATAAAATCCTACTCTAACGGGGCTTGCCAGGGGCGCGTATTATGCTTATACTTGTAGTATGAAGATTTTTCTAGGAGCGGATCACGGTGGGTTTTATCTGAAGGAGAAGATTGAAGCTTATCTGACCAAGCGCGGCATCGAGTGGGAGGATGTCGGCGATAAGATACTCGATCCGCAAGACGACTTCCCGCAGTTTGCTCAGATGGCCGTGACCAAGGTATTGGGCGAGGACGATTCTACTGATCCGCGGGCAATTTTGGTTTGCACTGGCGGCCAAGGTATGGCGATGGCAGCCAACCGTTTTCGCGGCATCCGGGCGGCGGTGATTTGGGATAAGTTCGAAGCACATGAGTGCCGTAACGATAACGACTGCAATGTCCTATGCTTGCCGGCGCGGGTACTGGACGCTCCGGGCGACGACTTAGAACTCTGGAAAGAAATTATTGACGAATGGATCGCTACGCCATTTGCCGGCGCGGCGCGGTTTGTTCGTCGCAACGCAGAATTGGATGCTTTCTGATGGCCGAGATTGTTCCAACAGTGCTCTGCGAAAATGCAGAAGATTACAAGCTAACGATTGAGCGTTTATCGCCATTCGCTAAGCGCGTTCATCTAGATCTGGCTGATGGCGAATTTGCACCGACTAAAACCGTCGAGCTGAGCGAGATGTGGTGGCCGCAAGATTGGCAGGTTGATATCCATGCTATGGTGGCGCGGCCGAGTTTGTATGTTGATGCTTTGGTGCAAATGCGGCCGTCGCTGGTGATTTTTCATGCCGAAGTTGATGAGGATTTGCAGCCTTCTATTCAGCAGCTCAAAGCTTCGGGTATTCAGACTGGCGTGGGATTGCTGCGCCCGACGGTGCCAAATACCGTCAAAGACGTCATCAGCGCGGTTGATCACGTGCTGGTGTTTAGCGGTGATTTGGGCCACTACGGCGGCAAAGCCAGCTTGATGCAGCTAGAGAAGGTTCGCTTGATTCGCAGTATTCATCCTAGCGTTGAAGTTGGCTGGGATGGCGGCGCGACGCTCGAAAATGTTTTTAGCCTAGCGCAAGGCGGCGTTAATATCGTCAACTGCGGCAGCGCTATCCATTCGGCGCCAGATCCGGCAGAAGCTTATCAGAAATTAGTAGCAGAAGTTAATAAGCAAGGAGTAATCTAGGTGGCTCGCGAAAAATTATCTATTCCACAGCTCAAAATAAAAGCCAACGATGTGCGGCGCGACGTAGTTCATATGCTAGAGCTGGCCAAGAGCGGGCACCCAGGCGGCGCGCTGGGGCTGGCGGATATCGTCACGGCACTATATTTCAATATTATGAATATCGATCCGCAGAACCCTGAATGGCCAGAGCGCGATATCTTCATGTTGAGTAATGGCCACACAGTGCCAGTACAATACGCGGCTATGGCCGAGGCAGGATACTTCCCAGTCGAGGAATTATCGACGCTGCGCAAGCTCGGGTCGCGTCTGCAGGGCCACCCAGAGCGCACTAAATTGCCAGGGCTCGAGAATACTTCCGGGCCGCTAGGCAGCGGCATCGGGCAGGCGGCGGGTTACGCGTATGCGTTGCAGTATCTGGATAAGCAGCGCCACCGCTGGGTGTACGCGATTGCTGGCGACGGCGAGCTCAATGAAGGCAATATTTGGGAATCGGCGATGTTTGCCGGTAAGTACAAACTACGCCAGCTAATCCTCTTCATTGACCGCAATAATATCCAGATTGACGGCCCGACCGAAGATGTCATGCCGCTGGAAGATTTGCGCGGCAAGTGGGAAAGTTTTGGCTGGCACGTCCAAGAAATCGACGGCAACAATATCGAAGGTATCATCGACGCGGTGAATATGGCTAAGGCGATCGAGAATCGGCCGTGCTGTATTATCGCGCATACGATTCCAGGCCGCGGTGTTGGTTTTATGGAATATGACTACAAGTGGCACGGCGTAGCGCCATCAAGCGATCAGGCAGCTACGGCGCTGGCTGATTTGGCGCATTCAGAATCACAACAAGATGCAGGAGGATATTATGAGCAATCAATCGTCTAACAATTCAATGCCGTCCAAGGCGCCGAAACCGCCAACTCCGCCAAAGCCGCCGAAACCGCCGAAGTCTTCGGTCGCATCTGCTCCGTCAGAGCCGTCAGTTCAGCCAGCTGCCTCAGTGCCGCCTGTTTCGCCGCCAGCGCCGCAATATGCTGCTCCACAGTACACCGCTCCGCCAGCAAACAATGCTTATCCGCCGGCTAGCCCTTACGCTTATCCGTATTCGCAGCCTGCGCCAACACAGTCGCCGGGCAACTGGATGGGTGCTGTTAGTATCATACTTGGCTTGCTTTGGATGAGTATGATTGGCTTGCCTCTGGGCATTGCTAGCGTTGTCAAGGCGAACCGCTACGGTACTTCGAAAGTAGCAGGTGTTATCGGTATTATTATTAATTCGGTTACGCTTGTTATTTCTATTATCGTTACGATACTTCTAGTGTCTGGGGCGATGCAGCCGCTTTTCTCGCAGTTTGATCACGCCGGTGATAACAAAGGCAAGGAGAAAGATAGCGCCAGAACTGTCCGAAGCGTCTCGCTTGATGATAATTACCAGCCGCAGGGTTCGCCAGTTTGGCGCATCGAAAACGGCAAATTGCCAGAAGGTTGGACTGAAAAGGAAAACGATAATGGCGTTCATTGGTATTCTGATGGCAGCGGACTCTTAATGACTATATCTGTGGTTGGTAGCGAAAATTTTATCAGTAGTTCTGATAGAGTTAATTCGCGAAAAGTTATCGAAGACAAGATCGGAAATGCGAAGAGTAACGGTGACTTGGTGACTGGTATAGAGTGGTATCAGTCATTTGCTGATTTCGCAAATGACCGCGGCGCTGTACAACTTTTGTGTGCTCGCGTTTTGGCTAATGACAGCAGCGGCAAGCCGCATTTATCAGTGATTTGCTCGCGAGCATACGGTAAAGGAAGTTACTTATTGTACTTATACAACAATAAAGAATCGCTCGCTGTTTCAGAAAGCGCCAAGGCGATGTTCCGATCGCTAGTGATTCTCGAGAAAAAAGATGCAAAACGATATTCAGGAGAAGGCCGTGTATAATTATCCTCTAAATGACAACATTTATAATGAAAAACCAGAAGCAGAAGCTACGCGCGCTGGTTTTGGGCGCGGTTTGAAAGCAGCCGGCGAAGCTGATGAGCGAGTAGTTGGTCTGTGCGCCGATCTGGTCGAGAGCGTCAAAATGGATGCCTTTGCCAAGGCTTTCCCTGAGCGTTATATCGAGGTTGGGATCGCCGAGCAGAATTTAGCGACGGTGGCAAGCGGCCTAGCGCGCGCTGGTAAAATTCCGTTTACAGTCAGTTACGCGGCGTTTCATCCGGGGCGCAGTTGGGAACAAATTAAAGCGACGATTGCGCTTAACGACATGCCGGTTAAGATTGTCGGCGGACATAGCGGCACGACGGTTGGGCCGGATGGTGCTACCCACCAAATGTTTGAGGACATCGCGTTGATGCGGGTGTTGCCGAACATGATTGTCGTTTGCCCGGGTGATGCTATTGAGGCTGAGAAAGCCACCAAAGTACTTGCCAGGACTGATAAGCCGGCTTATTTGCGGTTAACGCGCGCTGCTACGCCGACATTTAGTACGCCGGATTCGCCGTTCGAGATTGGCCAGGCGTATGTGTTGCGCCAGGGCAGCGATGCGACGATTGTTAGCACCGGCATCATGACGGCGTACGCGCTGCGGGCGGCGAATGAATTGCAAAGCAGCAGCGTCTCGGTCGAAGTGGTGCATGTGCCGACGGTCAAGCCGCTCGATAACGAGACGATTCTGGCTAGTGTTCGCAAAACTGGCCGGGTAGTTACAGTTGAGGACGCGCAAATTGCTGGCGGTTTGGGCGGCGCTGTTGCCGAACTACTAGGCGAACAGCTACCGTCGCCATTATTGCGCATCGGCATGAATGATCGTTTCGGCGAGAGTGGCGAGGCTGACGAGTTGCTGCAAGCCTTTGGACTTGACGAAGCGAGTATCGCCCAGAAGACGCGCGAATTTGTTGATCGCGTGCCGCAATACCATGCAGGATTTTAAGGAAAGGAGACAACATGAGCTTATCAATTGATGAAATTCGCCAGCGTACCAGCCGGGCGCGTGATCTCATGCGCCGCAGCCGGCAAGAAGGTTTCGCGGTGGGCGCTTTTAACATTGACAATCAAGAAACATTGCGTGCGATTTGCCAGGCAGCGCAAAAAACCAGCGCGCCAGTGATGGTCGAAGTTAGCGCTAATGAAGCAGCTTCGCTGGGCGGCTACGAGAATATTCGCGATTTGGTCGATAATTATAGCCAAAACTACGGTGTCGAGATGTATATCAACCTTGATCACGCGCCGACAGTCGAGGGCTGCAAACAGGCTATTGATGCTGGCTTTGAATTTATTCATATCGATATTTCGCAGGCTAATCACGATGCTTCGCTCGAGGAAATTATCGAGAAAACTCGCGAAGTTGTCGAATATGCTAAGTTTACGGGCGCACTGGTCGAGGCCGAGGAGCGCTATTTCTTTGGCGACTCTAACTTGCATAAAGAAGAAATCGACTACGAAGAAGTCAAAAAATGGAACACCAAGCCCGAGGAAGCCAAAAGTTTTGTCGATGCCACGGGTATCGATACTATGGCGGTGCAGGTTGGGAACTTGCACGGGTTGTATCCAGTACCGAAAATTCTCGACCTAGATTTACTGCGCCAAATTCGGGCGGCGATTGATTGCCAGATTAGCTTGCATGGCGGTAGCGGCACGCCGCTGCACTACTTTGAGGATGCGTCCAAAATTGGTGTTAGCAAGATCAATATAAACAGCGATTTGCGCTATGCTTTTCGTACTACGCTCGAGAAGGTTTTGCGCGAGAATCCTGACGAGTACGCTGTTTTCAAGCTGATGCCCGAAGTTTACGATGCTGTCCAGAAAGTTGTCGAAGAAAAAATTGGCGCTTTTGGCAGCGCTGGAAAGGCGACGCTTTAGTGGCGGTTAAAATTTTAGCAATCGGCAAAGGTACACAAGACGTATTCTTGCGCAGTAACGAATTCGATCCGCATACTCGCGGTAAGAAAGTCTTCACTGAGCTGCCGTTAGGTATCAAAATGGAAGTCGAAGACGTGATTTTCAGCACTGGCGGCAATGCTACGAATGTCGCGACAACGTTTGCTCGCCAGGGCCTGGATAGCCGCTATATGTGGGCGCTGGGTAATGATTCGGCCAGCCAGGCGGTGATCGCGGCGCTTGATACCGAGGGTGTCGACACTCGCGATGTCTTGATCGATGATCGAATGCAAGCTGGCTATTCAGTAATTTTGATCGCGACCAATGGCGAACGAACGATTCTAAACCACCGCGGGCGGACATTTGGCAAGGATGCTAGCCGCTTGAACTTGCAAGCTATCAGCCAAGCTGATTGGATTTATCCGACGTCGTTGGCCGACAACAGTCTGACGGTGTTACGGGTGATTTTGGATGAAGCTGAGCGCGTTGGCGCCAAAGTCATGCTCAACCCGGCTGGCCCGGAGCTAGCTGATCCAGAAAAGCTAAAAGGTTTGCTGGACACAGTTGACGTGCTTTGCACCAACAAAGAAGAGATGCAAAAATTAGTAGCTGGCGAGACTATCGAGGAGTTGGCTCTGCGGGCGCTGCACTATTGTCCGACAGTGATTGTTAGCGACGGTCCAAATGGCGTGGTAGCGACTGATGGCAAGACATTGGTGCGCGCTGGTATGTATGAAGACGTGCCAGTAGTCGATCGCACGGGCGCCGGTGATGCCTTTGCTAGCGGCTTTTTGAGTCAATGGGCGCAAGGTAAAAGCTTAAAAGATTCGATTATTTTCGCTAGCGCCAATTCGACTAGCGTCGTTACTAAAATTGGCGCCAAAGATGGCATCTTGTATAAAGGTGTCAAACTGCACGCTATGCCAATCACCGAGAAACAATTACCAAAACGAGGAGAATAATGAAATACCAGATTTGCGTATCGGGCGCGGCGTCGGGCGAGACAGTTGATAGCGCTCACGAAAAAGCTTTTGCGATTGGTGCTGAAATCGCACGTTCGGGCAAGACATTGCTGACAGGAGCTACTGTCGGTTTGCCGCACTTTGCGGCGCGCGGCTTCAAAAGTGTTGGCCAGACTAAAGGCGTGTCGGTCGGATTCTCGCCGGCTAGTTCGTTTCGCGAACATATTTCGACTTACCGTTTGCCGACTGCCGAATTCGACTATATCAACTTCACCGGTATGGAATATGTCGGCCGCGATGTTCATTTGGTGCGCAGTGCCGATGCGGTGATTACTGTCGGCGGGCGAATGGGCAGCCTGCACGAGCTGTCGACAGCGCTCGAAAGTCGTAAGGTCTGCGGTATCTTGCTGGGCAGCGGTGGTCTGGCTGACTACACGATTACTTTGCTCAAGAACGTCTGGGCGCCGGGCGCTAAAGATGTCATTTACGATGCAAACCCCGAGCGGTTAGTAGCGCGAGTCATTGAGGCGCTTGACAAGAAATACGCCGATGTCGAGCACGATAGCAGCGATCCGCAGGTTAGTGCCAAACGTTATGGCCAAGGTTAGCTAGAATAGCTTAAAAATGTTAAAATATACCAGATGGATAGTCAGCGATTTCGGCTAAAGTCTGCGTATCAACCGACTGGCGATCAGCCGCAAGCGATCGCCCAGTTGCTGAATGGTTTGCACGACGGCCAGCGCGAGCAAACGTTACTCGGTGTAACAGGTAGCGGTAAAACTTTTACAATGGCGAACATTATCGCTCAGAGGAACGTGCCGACGTTGATTTTGGCGCACAACAAAACTCTCGCTGCCCAGCTGTTCAGCGAATTCAAACAGTTTTTCCCCGACAACGAAGTTCATTATTTCGTCAGCTATTTTGATTATTACCAGCCAGAAGCTTACATCGCGTCGAGCGATACCTATATCGAGAAAGACTCGGCAATCAACGAAGAAATCGATCGCTTGCGCCACGCTGCTACCGACGCTTTGCTCACGCGACGCGACGTAGTTATCGTGTCGAGCGTCAGCTGTATCTATGGTTTGGGCTCGCCGGCGGATTATTATGATTTGTCGATTACTGTTAAGCGCGGCGAACGGCGTTTGCAAGACAAATTTTTGCGCCAACTGATGGATATTCAGTATCATCGTAACGATATCGACTTTGCGCGCGGTGCATTTCGCGTTAAAGGCGACGTGGTTGATGTCTTCCCGGCGGGCGGTGAAACAGCTTATCGAGTGGAGTTTTTCGGCGATGACGTCGATCGAATTACGCGGATTGACCCGCTGACTGGCGAGATTCTGGAAGAGCCGGAACTCTTCACTATTTTTCCGAGCAGCCACTACGCTACGCCAAAAGAAAAGATCAAGCGCGCCATCGAGAATATTCGTGCCGAGTATGAACAGCGCGTCGAATGGTTCGAGAAGAATAATAAATTGTTGGAGGCGCAGCGGCTCAGTCAGCGCACCAAGTATGACCTCGAGATGCTCGAGCAGACTGGTTTCGTCAAAGGTATCGAAAACTACAGCCGTTATCTAACCAACCGCGAACCGGGCGAGCAGCCAGCGACTTTGCTAGATTACTTTCCAGACGACTTTTTGATGATTATCGACGAAAGCCACGTTACCGTGCCGCAAGTGCGCGGCATGTATAATGGCGACCGCGCCCGCAAAGAAGTCTTGGTCGAGTATGGTTTTCGCTTGCCGAGCGCCCTAGACAACCGCCCGCTGCGCTTTGACGAATTTAATAAACATATCAACCAAGTTATTTACGTTTCGGCGACGCCTGGCGATTATGAACTCCAGCGCAGTCCGGCGCCAGCGCAGCAGGTAATTCGCCCGACTGGTTTGCTTGATCCAGAGATTATCGTCCGACCGACCGACGGGCAAGTCGACGACTTGATCGCCGAGATTCGCGATCGCGTCGACAAAAAGCAGCGCGTACTAGTCACTACTTTGACCAAGCGAATGGCAGAGGATTTGTCGACTTACCTGACGGAGATTGGTATCAAGACGGCTTACATTCATAGCGAAATTGACACGCTGGAACGCGGCGATATTTTGCGCGATTTGCGGATGGGCGTTTATGACGTGCTGGTCGGCATCAATTTGTTGCGCGAGGGGATTGATTTGCCAGAGGTTAGTTTGGTGGCGATTATGGATGCCGATAAGGAAGGGTTTTTGCGCAGCGAACGCAGCCTAATTCAGACGATTGGCCGAGCAGCGCGCCACGTCGACGGCAAGGTGGTCATGTACGGCGATAACATGACCGATAGCATGCGCTTGGCGATCGACGAAACGCGCCGTCGCCGCCAGATTCAAGAGAGATACAACCGCGAGCATAACATCACGCCGCGCGGTATCAGCAAAGCGATCGACGAAGGCCTGCGCGCCATCATCCCGCAAAAAGAAGACGGCAAGCCAAAGCTCGACCTGCGCAAAATCCCGCGCGATGAGTACAAAAATCTCGTCAAAGACCTGACCGCGCAGATGAATTTAGCTAGCGCTAACTTAGAATTCGAACGCGCCGCCGACCTGCGCGACCTGATCGCCGAGATTCGTGAGAATATGTAGGGCTAGTAACGAAAACTTTAGCAGAAAGGATCAAAATGACACCAAACAAACTGCAGTCTGGCGATGAAATTCGAATCGTTGCACTGGCGCGCTCGGCTAGCGATATTGACGAGACTGTTTTGCGGCGGGCAACGATGGCGCTGGAATCGCTTGGTTTGATGGTGACGTTTAGTGAAAATGCCTTTTCTCAATCTCAGCGCGGCTGTCCGAGCGATCAAGAGAAGGTCGACGATTTGCACGCTGCATTTACCGATTCGAAAGTTAAAGCGATTTTGGCGGCCATTGGCGGTTTTAATTCAAATCAGTTGCTCGACAAAATAGACTGGAAACTAATTGGCGCTAACCCGAAGATTTTCGCCGGATTTTCGGATATCACGGTGTTGAATCATGCTATTTTGGCTAAAACTGGCTTAATCACATATGCTGCGCCGAACTTTTATTGCTTTGGTATGCTACCGCAAAATAGCTATTCGCTGGAATATTTCAAGCGCTGTTTGTTTGCTGATCAGCCGGATGAGTACGAAATTGCGCCGTCGGCGAACTTTTACGATTATCCTTGGGATTACGACGAAAAATCCTCGCGCGCCACTCTGCCAAACAACGGTCCAGTAATCATCCAAAAAGGTAGAGCCGAAGGAGTCTTGCTGGGCGGAAATATGTGCAGTCTAAATTTGTTGAACGGCACCGAGTATTTTCCGCATACTGATGGCGATATCATCTTATGTATTGAGGATGATAGTTACGATTCAATTTTAGAAACATTTGAGCGCAATTTCCAGTCGATAGTGCAGCAGCCGTATTTTTGCCAGGTCAAAGCCATTCTGATCGGGCGTTTCCAGCAGGAATCGCAGCCAACAGAGCAGGCTCTTCAAGAGATCATTCTCAGCAAAAACATTGAACAGACTATGCCGGTCATTGCTAATCTAGATTTTGGCCATACCGACCCGAAATTCACTTATCCAGTTGGTGGCAGGGCTGCGGTTGAGGCTGGCGATATAGCTACGATCCGCTTTTTCTCTAGCTAAGTCAAGATTTTTTGACATAATACCATCAAATATGCTATAATATATAAGATAAGGTAGTTACTCTTGCGACAAAATATACACCCCATAAGGTGGCAGCGTGATGGTGGCTGTACCGTTTTTATGCGTGGTTACCGATGATAAATGCACGCCGCGAAAATCCTTGCTATAGCCGTGCCAGCTGCTGTTGAAGCGGACATGCCAGTGTCCTGGCAGCGGCAAATTGATATCGTAATGGTCGAAATGCTGGTCGCTGAAATTGACAATTACTAGCACGTCATCGCCAGCGCCGCCCTTATCCCAGCGGTGGTAACCGATAACGCAGTTGTCGTCGTTGGCGTGGAAAAGGGCGGTCGAATTGCCTTGCAGGCCGCGCGTTGTATCGTAAGCGTTATGTCGTAGTGCTAGTAAGTGTTTGTGAGCCAGCAGGATGCCGGCATACTTTTCAGTTTTGTGCCATTCTAGGGCCGCCCAATCGTTGAACGAGCCGTCCTGCAAGAACTCGCTGCCTTGCAAGATCATTGGAATGCCGGCGGATGTCAAAGTGACGGCATCGGCCAGCAGGGCTTTCTCGCGGGCGTATAGCGTCGTACCGCCGGTGGGGTCGGCCGCTTCGTTGAGCCGCACCGAGCCGTTGGCGGCAGTATCGTGCGAATCGCTAAAAATAACCCGCTCAAAATCATTGCCATTGTACGAGTGGGAAAATTCATAGCGAATGCCTTGCAAAGTCGGTGTCGTATCAGCAGTTAGCCCTAGCGCATCGCGTAAAGCATGCGGCCAGCCCAGCTCCCACTGCGCATCAAAGCCGCAGCCGTTGTTGGCGCGCGGTGCCGTGATCGCTGGGTTGCAAGCGGCATCTTCGGCGATTATCAGCGAATCTGGTTTGATTTTGTGTGCTAGTTCAGTGATATCTTGCAATAAACTCCAAGTGTCGGCAATATCGTGCTCGGGGTCGTTATCGCGGCCCTCGGTATTGCGCATGTAAATGGTGCTATCGACGCGCAGACCGTCCATATGGTATTCATTCAACCACATCGTGATATTGTCAAGGATAAATTGCCGAACTTCCGGCCGGCCGAAATCAGGCCGTCCGCCCCAAGGCGTATCGCCGCGCTCGTCATTATAAAAATAAATCCCGCCGCGGTCGTTCTCGCTCCAACCGTCAAACTGCCATAGATCAGTGTCGCCGTAAAAATGATTGTAAACGACGTCTAACACTACGCCGATACCGTGGGTGTGGCATTCACGTACAAACTTCATCAAGCCGTGGCGCCCGCCCAGCATGCTTTCAACGCTAAAAATGTGGTTTGGCGCGTAGCCCCAGCCGTTGCTGAAAGCCATGCTGGTGATTGGCATTAGCTCGATAATGTTAATACCGAGGTCTCGCAAGTAATCCAACTTTTCGATTGCGCTGTCAAAGGTACCAGATGTAGCAGCGTCGGGGCGGTTGAAAGTGCCGACATGCAGCTCGTAAATGACTTGATTTTGGCGTGGCGGCATGGCAAAATTAGCATCGTTCTGCCAATCGAAGTTATTGTCGACAACCACCGAAAAGCCCTTGTCGCTGCTAGTGATAGCTCGAGCGCGCGGGTCATTCTTCTCGAGCAGCCGGCCGTCGGGCGTCTCGATGATATATTTGTACTGGTGGCCCGGCTCGACATTGCGGATTAGCGCGAACCAATAGCCGTCGCCTTCGCTGGTTAGCAGCTGTTTATCGCCCGCGGTGAACGTCCCGCTGATGAATACTTGCTTGGCAAACGGCGCCCACACACGGAACTCCGCTCCGCCTCTATATAATGTCACTCCTAGCTTCTTTTTGATTTGATGCGGCATAACTTATCTTATTGTAGCATAAGTGGGATGACCGAGCTTCTGCAACTTATGTAAAATCCTTTGGCACTTCTCTAGCTTCTGCGTTATAATTAGTGAATAATGAGTACAATTACCAACGACGATGTGCGTCATTTGGCACAATTAAGCAGTTTGCAGATGTCTGATGCGGAGGTTGAGTCGCTTCGCGCCGATATCGAGAAAATTATCAATTACATCAATCAGCTGGACGAGTTGGATACCGACGGCGTGGAGCCAACGTATCAGGTGACGGGTCTGCAAAACGTCTGGCGCGACGACGAAATCATTGACAGCAGCGTATCGCGGCGACAGCTGCTGGCCTTAGCAGCCGAGCAAAGCGACAATTGCGTGAAAGTGCCAAAGGTGTTGTAGTTATGAAAATTATTGAATTAGTAGATAGGGTTAAAAAAGGTGAGACCACTGCGCGGGCACAAGTCGAGCGGTCGCTCGCCAGAGCCCAAGAAACCGAGGAATATCATGCGTTGCTCAGCCTGACGGCAGAGCGCGCTCTGCAGCGGGCTGACGAGATCGACGAGCAGATCAAAAAAGGTGAGGATCCGGGCGTCCTAGCGGGCGTACCGTTCGTGGTCAAGGATAATTACTTGGCGTTTGGCGCGCCAACGACTGCGGCGGCGAAAATGCTTGAAAACTTCGAAGCGCCAGTCCAGGCGACCGTCGTCGAGAAGCTTGAAGCGGCCGGCGCGATTTGTATTGGTAAGTCGAATCTCGATGCTTTTGCGCACGGCGGTTCGACCGAGAACTCATATTTTGGCGCGACGCATAATGCCGTTGATCAGACCAAGGTAGCTGGCGGTTCGTCGGGCGGTTCAGCGGTCGTAACGGCGCTAGATGTGGTACCGTTTGCACTTGGCACCGATACTGGCGGCTCGATTCGCCAGCCAGCTAGCTTTAACGGTGTTTATGGTTTCAAGCCGACTTATGGTTTGAGTAGCCGTTACGGTGCGGTGGCGATGGCCTCGAGCACCGACACGATGGGTTGCTTCGCACGGTATGCTGACGACGTGGCATTAGTTACCAGCGTGATGGCTGGCCGCGACGATAAAGATATGACGACGCTGCCGGATTACTTTGAAGTACAAAAATCAGCAGGCGAGCGTTTGAGGGTTGGCCTGATCAGCGAGGCGATGAGCGACGGTGTCGACGCAGAAGTTCGCGCTAACGTTAATGATTTTGCCGATAAATTACGCGCAGCTGGCCACGTGGTCGAAGATGTTGATATGCCAAGCCTTAAATATGCTTTGGCGATTTATTATATCGTCGTGCCAGCAGAAGTTTCTAGCAATCTGGCGCGCTACGACGGCGTGCGCTACGGCTATCGCGCCGAAGGTGTCAAAACGCTAGCCGAGCTCTACGGCCGCAGCCGCAATGAAGGCTTCATGACCGAGAACAAACGCCGCATCATGATCGGCAGCTACGTGCTATCCAGCGGTTTTTTCGATGCTTATTATCTGAAGGCTCAAAAAGCGCGCACTGTTTTGATTAACGAATTCAACAAACTGTTTGAGAAGTACGATTTTTTGCTGCTGCCAACCGCGCCGACGCCGGCGTTTGGCCTGGGCGAAAACACTAGCGATCCAGTCAAGATGTACTTGGCGGATGTCATGACGGTACCACCGAGCTTGGCAGGTTTGCCAGCAATCAGTATACCGGCAGGTAGTAGTTCTAGCGGTCTGCCAATCGGCGCGCAGTTAGTTGGCCCGATGAAGTCCGACGCTAAGTTGATCGCGCTAGCAGGCGATATGGAGGGCGAAAATGAACAATAATTTCGCAACGTGGTTTATTTTGATCGCGGTACTGATTTTGGCGATTGTCGGTGCAGTTTTTATTGCCTTTGCTAGCAAGCGTTCACCGAAACTCAAAGTCGAAAAATTCCGCGCCCGCTGGCTAGCGATTGAAAATAGCCTCGACAAAGAAAGTGCTCCCAGCTGGCAGCTAGCTATCCTCAACGCTGATAAGCTTGTTGACAAAGCCTTGCGCGATAGCCGCTACAAGGGTGAGACTATGGGCGAGCGCATGAAAGCCGCTGGTAAGGTTTGGTCGAACGCCAACCATATCTGGGGCGCGCACAAAATTCGCAACCATATCGCGCACGAAGCCGATGTCAAGATAAATTATGATATTGCGCGCCGCGCTCTGGCCGCTTACAAGCAAGCATTGAAAGATTTAGGAGCAATCTAATGGCAGTATCCGACGAAATTTTACAACAATATGAAATGACCATTGGTATCGAGTGTCATGTCCAGCTGGCGACCAAGACCAAGCTGTTTAGCCCAGCTGATAATGACGCGCGTAATGCTGAGCCGAACGAAAAAACGCATGAGATTGACTTTGGCCTGCCGGGCATGCTGCCGGTATTGAATAAGCACGCTGTCGAGCTGGCGGTGCGTGCTGGCAAGGCGTTGAATGCACCGATTGCTCGCGTTAGCCGGTTTGATCGCAAGCACTATTTCTATCCTGACCTGCCAAAGGGCTACCAGACCTCGCAAATGTACCAACCGATTATTTTGGCTGGCTATGTCGATGCGCCGCTAGAAGACGGTTCGCTCAAACGAGTGCGAATTCATCACGCACACATGGAAGAGGATGCCGGCAAGTTGACGCACCACGACGGCTACTCGTTGGTCGACCTCAACCGCGCTGGCACGCCGTTGATTGAAATCGTCTCTGAGCCAGACATGCATTCTGCCGAGGAAGCCAAGGCATACGCTTCGGAGCTGCACAAATTGATGGTCTACGCTGGCGTTACGCACGGTGATTTGTATCACGGCAATATGCGCTTTGACGTCAATATTTCGGTGGCCAAGAAGGGTGCGACAGAGCTGGGTAAGCGCGCGGAAGTGAAGAATCTCAATTCATTCCGTAGCGTCGAGCGTGCCGCTGAATACGAGTTCAAGCGCCAAGTTGACTTGCTGGAAAGTGGTGAATCGGTGGTTCAGGAAACCCGCGGCTGGAGCGACGACAAGCAAATTACTACTTCACAGCGTTCAAAAGAAGACGCCCAGGATTATCGCTACATGCCCGATCCGGACATTCCACCAGTGGTGCTGAGCGATGAGGAAATTGCTCGGATTCAGACTGAAGTACCAATGCTGCCGAACGAGTACCGAGAGCGCTGGGTAGATTTGAAACTGGACCATTCGGTAATTGATACGGTGCTAGCTCATCAGGAAGCTGCCAAAACTCTGGACGCCATTTACTCTCTGACTGATAGCAACGAGCAATCAGTACTGGAGGATTTGAATATTGATCGCCAGACTTACGACCGGCTAGCTAAAAGAAGTTTCAACTTATTTGCTTCTACGCCAGACGAGCAATTGGACTATCAAAAAGTCGAATCTGGACTAGTTGGTCCGCGCCGCTTGACGCACTTGGCGCTGCTGGCTGAAAAAGGGACGATTAGCTCGAACAGCGCCAAAGAAATCTTTCTTGATTTATTCAATGAAAAGTACGCTGGCGTCATGCCAGAGGATATTGCCAAGGAAAAGAATTTGCTGCAGGTATCCGACGAATCAGCCATCGCCGCCATCGTTGACGAAGTATTGAACGACCCGGCCTCGGCAGCTTCCATTGCCGACATCAAAGCTGGCAAGGATAAAGCTATCGGCTACCTAGTCGGTCAAGTGATGAAGCGTTCCAAAGGCCAAGCCAATCCAAGCCTGGCGCAGAAATTAATCCGCGAAAAATTATAAGGTTCGACACTTCAGAAATAGGAGAGAATAGGAGTTAGATTATGAAAAAACCGACCAAAGCTATCATCGCTGCCGCTGGTTTCGGCACCCGGTTTTTGCCGCAAACCAAAGCCATGCCTAAAGAAATGTTGCCGCTAATCGACAAGCCGATCATCCAGTATGTCGTCGAGGAATTGGTGGAGGCTGGCATCCACGACATCATTATCATAGGTAGTGCTAACAAGCGGGCGATTGAGGACCACTTTGATACGCCAAACGAAGAACTGCTAGCTAACTTGCGTGCTGGCGGCGCCAAAAAGCAGCCGCTCATCGACATCGTCCAGCGCTTGTCCGAGATGGCTAACTTCGTCTATATTCGCCAGAAAGGCCCGTACGGCAATGCGACGCCGCTGACTTGCGCTTCACATTTGATTATGCCAGGCGAGTCGGTGATTTACACGTTTGCCGACGACTTCATCGAGGCTAGCCCGAGTCGTTTTCGCCAAATGATTGAGGCATCGCAGCAGCTTGACGGGGCAATCTTGTCGTGTAAGAAAATTGTCGAAGACGCCGAATTCGATCGTTACGGCGTAGTTAACGGCCAGCAAGTCAAAGATGGCGTCATTAAAATGACTAATATCGTTGAAAAACCTGGTAAAGCTAACGCGCCGTCCGACTTGGCGAGTGTCAGTAGCTATTTGCTACCGGGCGAGTTCTTCGGCTATCTCGAGCGGGCTCGCGACGACTTTGACGGCCGCGGCGAATTCACCGTCCAGCCGATTATGCAAGAGATGATCGACGACGGATTTGATTTTTACGGCGTAGAAATCACCAACGGCACATATTATGATACCGGCGATAAATTGGAATACATCAAAACCGTGGTTGATTTCGGATTGAAACATCAAAAACTCGGCCCAGCGCTGCGGCAATTCTTGCAGTCGCGAATTAACGGCGAAAATCGCTAAAAGCACTAGCTTTTTTTGACAGAACGTGGTATAATGAGAGTATAGCTGCAAAAAGCAGTATTAAAATAAACAAAAAGGAGCGCAAATATTGATGGAATGGGCTCAAATACTTGTCATCATTTTGGCATCAGCTTTGGCGTTGTTCTTGCTGTTGGCAATTATCTTGACGATCAAGCTAATCCAGATTTCCCGCCAAATCAAACGGGTGGCTTGCGCCGCCGAACGTACTGCCCTCAAGGTAGAGTCGGTCGCCAATAGCGCGGCTGCTATGGTGGCGCCGGCAGCAATCGCCAAGATCATCAAATCGATGATGTACAAAACTAAAAAACATAAAAATAAGGAGGACTAATTATGTCAAAACGTAAATTTGTTTTGGGGGCGCTCTTTGGCGCAGTTGCCGGAGTAGTCGCTGGCGTCCTAACAGCGCCGAAGTCAGGCAAAGAAACCCGTGCTGATCTCAAGAAAAAGGCTAACGAACTAAAGAACGAAGCTGGCGAAAAAGCCGAAGAGGTCAAGGCCAAGGGCGAGAAAGTTTATAGCGATGTCCGCAACAAAGCCAATGCTGCCGTCGAAGAAGGCCGCAAAACTGTTGACGACTATAGTGACCGCGCTGTCCGTGCTGCTAACGCCGCCAAGGACGAATTCAACCGCCCAAGTAAGCGCAAATAATTGTAGCCAATCAAATATTCAAGGCGCTCTGTTTTATTGTAAATCAGGGCGCTTTTTTATTGTGAAAACTGGCGAGTTGTGGCAAACTAAATCTATGGCTAAAAAGCACAATAACATCTTCGCCCGCATGGCTCAGCGTCTGCACGATGACAACGAAAAAGGCTCGCGCCAGGCGCTGATCGAGGAGCTGTTCAACGACTTCAATCGCAATCGCTACGAAATTTACAAGATTAACTTTTTTCGCGGTATATTTTTCGGTTTCGGGTCGCTTTTAGGCGGTACTATGCTGATTGTGTTGTTGGTTTGGGTGCTTAATCTCACCGGCCAACTTGTCCCGAGCGTGGCTGGCTTTATCGATCAAATACTTAATGTTATGCAGAATAGCCGGCGCTAGCGTTACCAAACGGCTTCTTTATTCCTTAAAATTATAGCGCCAAGAGTGCAGGCAGATTGGCGCGGCGCGTCTTCAAAAACAACCTAGTCTGCGCTATAATAAGCATAAGATATGGGTAGTAATTCAACACAAGGCCAGCCGGCGCTGCAACCGAGCGATTTCGTGCACCTGCATAATCATACCTTTCATTCGGTGCTAGACGGCTTGACCAAAATCAATGATTTGGTTGATAAGGTCAAGGAGTTCGGTATGGAGGCAGCAGCAGTAACCGACCACGGTACGATGAGCGGTATCCTTGACTATTATAAAACTGCCAAAAAGGCTGGTATCAAGCCGATTCTCGGTATCGAGACGTACATGGCGGCGCGTTCGCGCTTTGATCGCGATCCGGCCAAGGACAAGCAGCGCTTTCACTTGACGGTGCTAGCGATGAACAACACCGGCTTTCATAATCTGATGAAGCTTTCGACGCAGGCTAATCTGGAGGGAATGTATTACAAACCGCGGATTGATCACGACTTACTGGAGGAATTGAATGAAGGTTTAATTGTGATGAGCGGCTGTGCTAGCGGCGAGTTGGGTGTGGCGCTCAAAGAAGATGACTACGACCGCGCCCGCGATATCGCCAAATGGTACAAATCGATTCTGGGCGACCGCTACTATCTGGAATTGCAAGACCACGGTCATCCAAAATCAAACACGCACTGGGACGTCCAGGCAAAAATCAACGAGGGCTTAATTAAGCTATCGAAGGAGCTGGACATCGAGATGGTGGTGACTTGCGACGGCCACTACTTAACGCATGATCACCAGGACGCGCATGAAATTCTGCTATGTGTCGGTACTGGTTCGTACTTGAGCGATGAAAAGCGGATGAGTCTGAAAGACTTTGAGCTGCACTTGACCGACCCGCGCGACATCATTGCTCACTGGGGAGAGGAATATCCCGAGGTAATTCGTAACACTAAAAAGGTAGCTGACCGCTGTAACGTTGAAATCGAGCTGGGCCGCATTCTTATTCCTAAATATCCGCTGCCTGAAGGTGAGAACGAGCACTCGTATCTGCTGAGATTGACTTATCAAGGTCTATTGCAACGTTATAATGGCGCTTCGAAAGAGGAAGCTGAGAAATTAGATCCTGAAGATATCATCCCGCAATTGTCTGACGAAGTTCGCCAGCGCGCCGAGATGGAACTGGGTGTGATGGGTAACATGGGTTATGAGGGCTACTTCTTGATTGTTCAGGATTTTATTAACTGGGGTAAATCTCAAGGGATTGTTTTTGGTCCGGGCCGTGGTTCAGCGGCCGGCTCGATTATTGCTTATGCACTGAACATTACTGACCTTGATCCGCTGAAGTACGGCTTGCTGTTCGAGCGTTTTCTTAATCCAG
The DNA here is from genome assembly GCA_963528575.1 of uncultured Candidatus Saccharibacteria bacterium. Lineage (GTDB taxonomy): Bacteria > Patescibacteriota > Saccharimonadia > Saccharimonadales > Saccharimonadaceae > Saccharimonas. Next base: position 186,788 of record CAURUS010000002.1, on the reverse strand, counting down.
ATCGTATTTCCATGCCGGATATTGACGTCGATATTCAAGATACTCGCCGCGACGAAGTGATCGAATATTGCGCTAAAAAATACGGCGAAGATCACGTTAGTAATATTGCTACCTTTGGTAAGATGTTCGGCCGCATGGCGGTGCGCGATGTCGCTAGGGTGCTGGAAGTGCCGTATGCCGAGAGCGACCGCTTGGCTAAGTTGGTGCCGCCGCCAAACCAGGGCCGGCACATTCCGCTGTCGGTTAGCGTCAAAGAAGACGCCGATCTGCGTAAGGAATACGAGAATAACCCTACCGCTAAAGAGGTTCTAGATTACGCCATCCAGCTCGAAGGAACGATTCGCAGCCACGGTGTTCATGCCTGTGGCGTGGTGATCGCGCCGGATACGCTGGTTAATTATATTCCGCTAGAAATGGCGCAAAAAGGCGTGGTGGCGACGCAGTTCCCGATGGGCGAAGTTGAGGAGCTGGGCTTGCTGAAGATGGACTTTTTAGGACTCAGCAACTTGACGATTATCAATAATGCCATGCGTATTATCAAAAAAGTTTATAAAGAAGAAATAGACCTGGCGCACTTGCCACTAGATGACAAACCGACGTACGAGCTGTTTCAGCGCGGCGACACCACTGGCGTGTTCCAATTAGAGTCGGCGGGCATGAAACGCTATCTGCGGGCGCTCAAGCCGACACATTTCGAAGACATCATCGCCATGGTAGCGCTGTACCGCCCGGGGCCGATGCAGTTTATCGATAGCTTTATCCGCCGCAAGCACGGCGAAGAGCCGATTACCTACTTGCACGAGGGTATGCGCAACTCGCTGGAAAACACCTACGGAATTTTGGTCTACCAAGAGCAATTTATGCAAATTTCTAAGGAATGGTGCGGTTTTACTGGCGGTCAAGCTGATACGCTGCGTAAAGCCGTCGGTAAGAAAAAAATCGACCTAATGAAAAAGGTTAAGCCGGAGTTCGTCGAGGGCGCGGTCAAAGTCGGCGGCGCCACGCGCGAAATGGCGGAAACTTTCTGGACGCAGCTGGAGGAATTCGCTAATTACTGCTTTAACAAGTCGCACGCCGCTTGCTACGGCTTGATTGCTTATTGGACGGCCTATCTAAAAGCGCATTATCCGGACGCTTTCATGGCGGCGCTAATGACCAGCGATCACGACGATATCGACCGCCTGGCTATTGAAATTACCGAGTGCAAGCATATGGGCTTGGAGGTTCTGGCACCGGACGTTAATCAATCTTACGTTGAGTTCGGCGTGGTGCCAGCTGCCAAGCAGGTTCGCTTCGGTATGGCCGCAGTCAAAGGTGTCGGCGTCGGCGCAGTCGAAGAGATTATCCGCGCCCGCGAGGCTGACGGCCCGTTCAAGTCGGTCGAGGATTTTGCCAAACGTGTCAGTACCAGCAAAGTTAATCGCAAAGCTTGGGAATCGCTGGTCAAAGCCGGTGCTTTCGACGCGCTAGGCGACCGCAGCGATTTGCTATTTAATCTTGATACGATTCTGGCTTTTGCTAGCAAACTGCAAAAGGAAGCGCTCAGCGGGCAAGTTGATATGTTCGCGGCGCTCGGCGGCGACAAATTGATGCCGTCGGTCGAGCTGAAGGCTTCGCCGGTCAAATACACCAGCAAAGAACAGCTGACGTGGGAGCGCGAATTGCTGGGCCTTTACATTAGCGCGCATCCATTAGATAATTATGATGCCTTTTTTGAGGAGCAGACCATTCCGTTGCATGCCTGCACGCCGCAAATCGACGGGCAGAAAGTGTCGGTCGGCGGCTTGGTGTCGACGATTCGCACCATCGTCACCAAGGCTGGCACTAAAATGGCGTTTGTCGGTATCGAGGACAAAACTAGCGAGGCAGAATTAATCGTTTTCCCGAGGCTGTACGAGCAGCTTGGCGACAGCTTGCAACAAGATGCTATCGTCAAAGTAGCCGGCACAATCAACGCCCGCGACCGCGACGGCAACATGACCGACGAAGCCAAAATCATCGCTGACGAAATTAGTATCGTTACCGACAAAGAACTCAACGAATACCAAAGCCACGGCCGCAAAATGGCCGCCCCTAAAGGCCGCGCACCCGTCAAAAATAAACGCTATCCGCGCAAATCTGGAGGTGGCGCGCCAGCCGTTACGGCTGCAGCCAGCGCCAAAGCGGCACCGGCAATCACCGCCAAGCCGCTAGAAAAACTGGAAACCGTCTATGTCAAGGTCAAGAATCCGAGCGACCGCGACTTGCTAGTCTCGCTCAAGAAACTGTGCAGCCAAAATCCTGGCCAAAACGACATCATTATGATTCTGGGCGAAGATAAGTCCAATGCTATCCGTCTGCCGTTTCGGGTCGATGCTCAGCGTAATCTGCGCGCTGGCCTGGCCGAACTACTGGGCGACGAATGCGTCAAGGTGAAATAGATTAGGATAAGATGATTTCGACCAAAGAAAATAGCCCGCCAGAAAGGCCTTGCGCCGAGGCTGGTGGCCTCTAGGCGGGCTATTTTCTAGCGGGCTTTATCAGCCCTCTTCGGACGCCTCAGGGGCGTCCTTGGTCTTGGCGTCGTCGGTCTCCTCCTCTCCTATGATAACGAAACACCCGCGGTTGGGCGTCTCGATCGTGTAAACGCCGTCTCTGGTGACATCGGAGACCCAAAGGGTCTCGGTGGCTGCGTCGAGAAGCGCGAGTTCCAGCTGACGCTTCCGCGCCTTCTGGAGTCGCAGACGCTCCTTCAGGTTGCGCAGCTGCGCAACCTTGGTCTCTTCAGTATACTCGGCGTCAATCTTGTCAAGCATCAGCCTGACAAGATTGACCGCCCCATAGAGGGCGATGACCGTCAACCCAAGTGCGGGGTGTTCTCCCCGCACCAACAGAGCGGCCATCACGGCCGCGCTGAGAAGCACGGTATACTCAATGGTGAGCTGGACGAAGAAGTGCTTCATGATTCCTCCTCGAAATCACGCTCAGACAAAAAGGGCAACTTTCCGCCCTTTTTTAGGTAATCTGAGCGAAAAGCTAATATATATATATCACATATGAATTGCAAAGTCAATACTTTTCGCAATTATTTCGCAAAAAACGCAAATTTTGAACCCTTTTCGGGCTATTTTGCCGCTTTTGCCAGCTCGTACAGCGCGATTCCGGCCGCTACCGACACGTTGAACGATTCTTTTTGCCCGAACATCGGAATCTCAATAATATCGTCAGCCAAAGCCAGCCATTCGGGCGCGATACCGTTGACTTCCTCGCCTAGCAGCAACGCGATGCAGTCTGGCGCCGAATAATCGCGCAGATTGGTGCTATTGGCGGCTTGTTCCAGAGCGGCGATGCGGTAGCCCAGTTGCCGCAGTTCGTCTAGCGGCGGTGCTTCGCGATACTCAAACGGCACTAAACTCTCGGCGCCGAGCGCCGTTTTGTGGATTTGCTGGGTGATTTTTTCACGAATGTGCGGCAGGCGCTGGTCGTCTCGCGTGATTTCACCGTCGATTAGCGCGCAATTTGGCGCTTCGCGGTACAAACTTAAATCTGGATACGGCGTATAGCCGCTCAAAATCAACCGTTCGACACCGAAACCTTCACATGTCCGAAAAATCGACCCGACATTGAAAGTCGAGCGAATGTTGTGGGCGATGACGACGATTTTTAGCATAATTCTATTGTAGCACTGTTTTTAGCGCAAGCTTTTTGTTAGAATAAAGGTGATGGATGAAGAAGAAGTTCAGCGTCGCCGGCGCGAACAAGACGAAAAAGCTACCCGCCAGCGGGCGACTATTTTGGGTTTGCCGTATGTTGATATGCGCAATCTAGAGGCGACGCTACCGCTAGTCCCTGGCATGATTCCGATCGAGAAAATGCACCAATACCGCATCGTGCCGCTGGCCAAGGGCGGCAACGAAGTGATGTACCAAATCGGCGTGACCTCGCAAACGCCGCAATCTATTTTGCAGAAGATCAAGCGCGAGTATCAAGATCGCGGCGACAAATTACAGTTTTTGCTGATCAGTGCCAGCGGCTACCGGGCGATGATGCTGCGTTACGATCCGCCGCAGCGTACTGCTTATGATGATATCGAGATTGCTAAAGAGGGCGATAGCAACACCATCGCTCAAGTTAGCCAGACGTTGAATCTGGTATCGAGCGAGGAATTATTTGATTTCCTGATCAAGCAGGCGGACAGGCTTGGCGCTAGCGATATTCACATTGAAAACGAGCGCGATTCTATCCGCGTACGCATGCGCGTCGACGGCGCGCTGCACCCGGTGGCGCAGCTAGAACGTTCGCGCTACCGGATTATTATGGGCGAGCTAGCTAGCCGTGCTGGCGTTAGTAGTGCAGCTATGGAGTCGCAATCTGGCCATATGCAGATGGAAATCACTACCGATCAAGGCACGCATCTATTGAACCTGCGTGTCGAGACTGTGCCAACGTTGTACGGGCAAGATGCGGTGCTGCGTTTGTTTAATTTTGATGAATCATTGTTGAACTTGGACTTGCTGGGCATTCCGCCGCGCCAGCGCAAGGAAATCGACGAAGTTGTCAGCCACCCGCGCGGCTTGGTGCTGATGGTCGGGCCGACTGGCTCGGGTAAATCGACGACGCTTTATAGTATGCTCAACGCGCTGAATACCACCGACCGCAAGCTGATTACACTCGAGGATCCGATCGAGTATGGCCTGAGCGGCATGTCGCAAATCCCAATTGACACGACGCACGGGCAGAGCTTTGCTGATGGTTTGCGCAGTGTTTTGCGCCTCGACCCAGATGTGGTGATGGTTGGCGAGATTCGTGATGTCGATACGGCGCGCACGGCTATTCAGGCGTCAATCACCGGCCATTTGGTGCTATCGAGCTTTCACGCCAATACTACCAGTACAGCCTTTAGCCGTATGATTGATATGATTGGAGTTAACCCGATCTTTTCAAGCGCTATCCGCTTGTTGATTGCTCAGCGTTTGGTGCGGCGTTTAGTCGATCACACCAAGGAAGCATATGAACCTGATGAAGCAACACGTAAATACGTCCAGCGCGTACTCGAAAAGCTGCCGCCTGATGTCGAGAAGCCTGATCTGGATAATTTCAAGCTGTGGCGCCCCGTGCCTAGCGAAGATGCGCCGTTTGGCTACAAAGGCCGGGTGGTCATCATGGAACAGCTGGTTGTTACCGATGAAATCCAGAAGTTTATCCGCGGCGATGTCCAAGATGTTCACCCCGAGACGATAGAAGAAACCGCTCGAAATGAAGGTATGCTAACGCTCGAGCAGGTCGGCGTGCTGGCGGCCTTGCGCGGCGAAACCACGCTCGAGGAAGTCGCTCGGGTGATTTAAGCTGGTTTTTTGCTTTTTTCGCGGAAATGTGTAGTAGTAGCTGCGGAGTTTGACAAAAATCGCAAAAACACCTCTAAACCCTTGACAAACAGCGTGATGTGTGATAGCATAATAGCATACCACTCCCTTTAGCAGGTTGAGCCGGTATGCATACTTAAAAAATGAAATCTGATAAGCGCCGACTAGCGTCGTCGGATTTCAGACTCTCTATCAAGATATAAAAAGTTTTCGCGAATAGCTATTGACTGTTTGCGTTTTTATGTGTGAGTAGAGAGTCTGAAAAGGTCGGACTCCATACCGCCCCGAGTGGGGCAGAAAGGAGCCGATCATGGCTCTAGAGACCCTCAACGACATCGTGATTACAAAGGGCGGCTGGCCCGCCCTTTGGGAGCGCGGTGGCGCATTGTCGCGCCGCGGCTCCGCCACTATCGTCGCCGAGGCGGACGGGTCGAAGCCCCGTCCGATCTTGGTGAAGACCCGCGGGCACCTCGCCTGCGGACAGCATGCCCTTGTCGGTCTGCGGGCCGGCATGTATGTCATACGCGCCGGGCGCTCCGGTGCGATCGATGTCAAGCGCATCAAGCGTATCGGCGTCAAGGGCGAGGTAGCCCTGGCTGAAGTCGAGAAGGTCGACATCTCCTCGATCCCGTCTGAGCTGCAGCCCGCCGTGCAGGCTGCACTTAAAAAGGCGGACACGTATCACTGCCGCTACGCTGTCTGGGTAGACAGCAAGGCGCCACAGCGCTACGGTCCGGGTCGCCGCCAGTTGGCGGCGATCTACGACGAGATCCGTGCAGCCAAAACGGCCGCGATTAAGGACGAGATGGAGGACTGGGAGCTGAAGCTCCTAACCCTCGCGGAAGCTCCGCCCGAGGAGGCGTGACACCCTTGCTCCGCGCACTCGGGGCATCGATTTCATCTTTCCATGAGACCTTGAGAGTGCGCTCAAGGTCTCCACACCCGCGCCTTCCTGGCGGGGATGGTCGAGTTCTTGGCTTAATCACTAATAGAGCTCCCATCTCCGCCGGAAGGGCGGGTTTTTCACTTTTTGACACTATTTAATTACTGCAGAGACCGCCGGCACGACGCGCTCATCAAACGGCGACGGGATAACTTCGTCTGCGGTTGGATTCTCGACCAGTGCTGCTAGAGCTTCGGCGGCGGCTAACTTGTGCTGGTCAGTGATTTTCTGGACGCCATTATCTAGCGCGCCGCGGAAAATACCAGGGAAAGCCAAGGAATTATTAACTTGATTTGGGAAGTCGCTGCGGCCAGTCGCTACGACGGCTGCGCCAGCGCTAATCGCGGCATCGGGCATGATTTCGGGCACTGGATTGGCTAGAGCGAAAATAATCGGCTGGCTGGCCATTGCCGCGACCATTTCTGGCGCTAGCGAGTTGGCGGCCGATACGCCGATGAAGATGTCGGCGCCAGCTAATACTTCTGCTAGAGTACCGCTTTCTGAAGTGTTCAAATATTGCTGCAAGGCGGTTTTTTCTGGCGACAGGTCAGTGCGGTCGCCGCTCAGCGCGCCGTGACGATCGAGCGCAATTAAGTTTTTGACGCCGTACAGATTGAGCAGCTTAATAATCGCTGTGCCAGCCGCGCCTGGTCCTGCCAGGACGACTTTGCAGTCGCGTAAGTTTTTGCCGACAACCTTGGCGGCGTTGATTAGCCCGGCTAACACTACTATTGCCGTACCGTGCTGGTCATCGTGAAACACTGGAATGTCTAATTCGGCTTTCAAACGCTCCTCGATCTCGAAGCATTTTGGCGAAGCGATATCCTCTAAATTGATCGCCCCGAAGCTCGGCGCTATCGCTTTGATCGCACCGATGATTTCTTCTGGCTGATGGACGTCCAAGACAATTGGCACGGCATCGACATTAGCGAAATGTTTGAACAACAGCGCCTTACCTTCCATCACCGGCATGGCGGCTTTTGGCCCCAAATTGCCCAAGCCCAAAATCGCCGAACCGTCAGAAATCACGCCGACCAAATTGTTCGTCCAGGTGTATTTCGGCAAATCCGCCGGGTTCTCGGCGATGGCTTGGCTAACGGCGCCGACGCCCGGGCTGTAATAAGCGCTAAGCTTATCGCGGTCGATTTCGCCGTTATCGCGCAGCGCGGTGGTGATTTTGCCTTTATATTTTTGGTGTAGTTTTAGTGCTAGTTTGTTGTAATCCATGAGTATATTATAGCGCGTTTTGGCATTTTGGGCGCGCATGTTGAACTAAATGGCAGTTTGTAGCATAATATATTTATGAGAAGAAATGGAGAGTTTTTAGACACAATAAGAAACCGGTTGGCAACATTTTTGGCATTTGGAAGTTTAGCGTTAAGCTCGTTTGTCGGGTCGTGCTCGGCTGAGAGTCAGACGCCGGATTCTACGCCAGCCGGGAGTACTGCCTCCGAGAGCGCTACTGCCGGGACACTAACTTATGAGGAGTTAGCCAAAAAAATTGGCGAGGGTGATTCAGTTTGGATCGCGCCAGTTGCTTACATACAGAGTACAGACGGTGAAAACAGCGGCAAGATTGTTGTACGCCCAGCTGCTGAAGTCAACGGCGACCCGACATGTCAGCAGCCTGGCGAATCGCGGCAGGTGGGCGACGAACAGGTAAGATACTACGCCGTTGAAGATGGCAAATTGGTGGAAGTAGACCCTCCGTCATCCAAGGCGGCCAGACGGTCGGATAGCGTCGATGAAAATACGGTTATCTGCGTGAAATTTGACGGGGCAGTCGACGGATTCCAACCAGGAGCGGAGCTTCCGACGACTATGGTTATTGACGGCGAGCCCTACCGTGTCGTATATGTAGAGAGTTCAATAGAAAACTCGTCGACCCCGCGTCAAGCTCTTGACCCAACCGATGAATAGCTATTTTGCTTGCATTTTAGTATAGTTTGTGGTATAATAAAAAGACATACCAATTTTAATTTCGAGGTGAAAGTATAACGAAATGGATATATTAAAATCTGGCAGGTCAGCTATGAGGCATGCAGCGTCTGAGGGGTCTACTGGCTTAGATTGGGATTGGCTGCCCAAGAAGGAGTTAAGGAAACCGATAGTCGCTCTCTCTGCGCTTGTTGTAGTGGCAACTTGTTCTACCGTGCGTGCATCTATGGAGTTTGCTGCGAATGAAGAAGATCCTACTCCTGTGACAGACAGGACTGATAATTTGCCTCAGCCAGCGGTGCCAGGCGACTCTATTGACACTAGCACTGACACTGATCAGTCTTCTTCAGACAGAGTAGTGGTAGACGGAGCTTCTAGAGTAGGTGTTTGCAATATATGGCAGGAGCAAGGATTTATTGGTCGCGGTTTCGTGTGTCCTGATACTAGCACTCAAATTAATCCAGATATTCAACCGTTAGCTGACTCAGATGTTCAACCATTAGCTGACTCAGATTTCCAGACGGCGGGCGGTTCTAATCCCGATACTCAAGTTCTTGTCGATGTCGATAGCATTAATCAATCGACCACAGCGTAAATTATTTCTTTTGTTTTATTTTATAAAGATCAAGAGCTAGCTGGCAACTAGCGGGCTTTGCTGGCTGCTTTCTCTTTGCAGCTATTGCTCGCCGCTTGATATTGTGTTAGAATACTTGCATTGTACGAGAGTTAATGATTCGGGCTTTGTTCGGTGTGGAGCCGCAGAGGTACAACTGCGTGGCCAGCCAGAGCGGGCTTGAAAGATAGGAAAAATTATGAGTTTTGCATTAATCCAAAAAGTCAACGACGAGCAAAAGAAAGCGCAAGTTGTCGATGTTCGCAGCGGCGACACCGTACGCGTCTACCAGAAAATCAAAGAGGGCAACAAAGAGCGCATTCAGATGTTCGAGGGCGTGGTTATCCGCACCGACAACAAAGGCCAGCACACTAGCCGCATTACCGTCCGCAAGGTAGCGTCGGGTGTCGGCGTCGAGAAATCATTCTTGCTGCACAGTCCGCTGGTCGAAAAAGTCGAGATTGTGCGCCGGGCCAAGGTTCGCCGCAACTTCCTCAGCTTCTTGCGCAAACGCAGCGGCAAGTCGGCCCGCCTGACTGCTGTTAAGTTCGACCGCGAGGCGGTGAACGCCGTCCGCGATAAACATGCCGAAGAGGAAGCTGCCCGCCTGAAAGAAGAAAAAGCCAAAGAAGCCGCCGAGAAAAAGGCCGCCGAAGACGCTAAACAAGCCGAATTGGACGCCAAGGCTGCCGAAGTAGCCGCTCGCCACGCCGAAAATTAATGGCAGTCTGTATCTAGCACTAACGATAAATCCCGCCGATCAGCGGGATTTTGTTTTGCTAGCGGAATAATCGTGAAAAGGAAAGTGCCTGCCGAGGCGGCTCAAGCAGAACGATATGTTCCGCGAGCCGCCCCAGCGGGCGTCGGAGAGGAAACGGCCCACCGAGTAGGCCAATGACAAGGCAGGGTTTCTGCCTGCGGGCCGTTCCCTCGGGGCTAGGTGTCAGCGGCCGCCGTGGCGGCGGGCCGGTCGCGTGTTATCGGTCGCCAAGGATACCACAAACACCACGACACTAAAGAGTGCTAGTGCCGCGAGAAAACTTTCCATGAAGGAAAGCGGTGGGATTATGCTGCACGCGCTGTGCAGCACACCGAATGTGATCATTGTCACCCAGGCCAAGACAGCCCAGGCCATGGCCGGAATCCCGACCATGATGAGAAGAATGAAAATCCTCCCTTTCATCAGCTAAACATCTCCTCTCTAGTCAATGTGTTTAGCTTACTAATATTATAACACAAATTCCGCCATCTGCGCCCGCGATTGAGCCTATCGCCGCCATTTGTTATCATGAACTTATGATTCTGGGGATCGACGAGGTTGGGCGCGGGCCGTGGGCGGGGCCGCTGGTGGTTGGCGCGGTGATTTTGGGCGGCGCCGAGATTGACGGCTTGGATGATAGTAAAAAGCTGACCAAAAAGCGCCGCCAGGCTCTGGATGCAGTAATCCGCCAGCAGGCGGCTGCCTGGGCGCTGGGCTGGGTGAGTGCCCAGGAACTAGACGATATTGGCATGAGCGAAGCGCTGCGGCTGGCGACGCGACGGGCGGTCGAGCAGATTCAAGCGCAATGCCGCCAGCAAAATCTAGCTTTTAGCGAAATCATCATCGATGGCAAGGTGAATTTCTTGCGCGGCACGGCGCTAGAGCAATACGTGACGGTGATGGCGAAAGCTGACGGCCTTGTGCCGAGCGTGTCAGCGGCGTCAATCGTCGCCAAGGTGGCGCGCGACCAGTTCATGGCCGAGCAAGATGCGGTCTATCCGGGCTATGGCTTCAAGTCGAACGCGGGCTATGGCGTGGCGAAACATCGGGCGGCGATTGAGCGCCTGGGTGTGACGCCGCTGCACCGGCTGAGTTTCGCGCCGCTGGCGAAGTATGCTGTGACGCCGCGAGCAGTGCCTCAGAAAAAATCAGGTGTTCAATCTATAGAGCTGCCTGTCGGGTATCCCCAGAAAAGAATCAGGGGCCCACGTAAAGTTGCCCTGATTTTTTCTGGGGATACCGTTCCAGGCAGTTCTGTAAATCCTGATGGTGATACCACTCAAAGCAAACCAATGACAACCCGTCAAATTGGTGATAAAGGCGAGCAGGCAGCGGCGGATTGGCTGACAGCGGACGGTCATGAGATTGTGGCGCGGAATTGGCGGACGCGGTACTGCGAAATCGATATCGTCAGCGTGAAAGGTGAGGTGTTGTATTTCACCGAGGTGAAGTATCGTAAGAATGATGATTTCGGCGATGGACTGGCGGCGATTACCACCAAAAAGCAGCGGCAGATGCGTTTCGCGGCGGAGTTGTTTTTGGCGGGCAAGCCAGAACGCAGCGGTATGGCGGCCAAGCTGCTAGCTGCCAGCGTGAGCGGCGACCCGCCAGCTATCCAAGCGGTAGTAGAAGTAAATTAAACCAAAGAAAATAGCCCGCCGAAATGGCTCAAACCGGAATTGGGTTGTTATATATCAACCCGGGAAACGCTTAATGGTTAAGCGTCTCAACCGGTTTGATAACCAATTCGGCGAGCTATTTTCTAGGCGGGCTGTTAGCCCTTTATTGCCTCTCCGGCCCCTTCAGTCTCCTGCTCGTCTAGCCCCAGTGGGGCAAAGCTGCAGATGAATTCGTACCCCCCCAGAGGGGGCCGAAGAAGAAGCCGAGCTCGGGGCTATGCCCGAGAACGAACCACACGTAGATATGGGTGACAATCGTCACCCACGTCATCGTCCATCCGGCCAGGCGGCCGGACGACTTGAACGCTGTGATCGTCGCCCAGGGGGCGACGACAGCGGCGGCGGTGAGCATGATGTTGATGAGAATGAGCATGGGGTACATGATTCCTCCTAGAATCATGCTATCACTCAAGTGAAAAGGGCACCTTTCGCCCCTTTCTGGAAACTTGAGCGAAAAGCTATTATGAATATAGCACATTATCGTATAAATGTCAAGCGTTTTAGCGAAAAATGTGTCATAATAATTTTGCTACCTCTGTAAAAGCCGCAAAATTGCTTATCTCAAAAAACGAAATTACTTTGCTAGAGCTGCTATGACTGCTGCTTTGTCGCGGTCGATTAGGTCTAGTTTGCCCTCTAAATCTAGTATTCCCATGTCGATGGCGCGGACGAGCGACTGGTCGCGGCGCAGCGGCGTGAAAAATTCGCGGTATTCGGCTAGCTGCTGGCGCGTCATCAGCAGCATGGCGGCGTAGCGCGGGAAATAATCGTGGCTTTTGTCGCTGGCGAAAGTTTGCTCGATCCAACTCCACTGGCTGCGCATCCAGCGCCAGGCGGCTTCGCGGCCGTAGCGATTACGCAGCAGGTCGACGAACCAGCGAACGGTGTCTTGGCTGCGGATGATATCGGTGTCGGTCAGCAGCTCAATCAGGCGCGCTAGCTGCTCGGCGTCGCGCGTTGCAGTAATCCCCGCGGCGATGTCGCTGCGCAGGTCGGCTGATTGCGTGGCTTGGTAAGCTTCAAGCAGCTGGCTGACTATATCTGCCGGCTGATCGCTGTAGCGGATGGCGGCGCTGATGATTGATGGGCGCAGGTCGGCGCTGAGCTCGGCTAGAGGTGTATTTTGGTAGAGCTGGCGCGCGGTACTGATTGCCGCTGCGTCCTCGCTATATAGCATGCAATCGATGATGGCGGCGCGCAGTTTGCTGTCAGATTCTGGCTCGCCGGGGTGTTTGTTCCAACCTAGGCGTTCAAATTGCGGACGAGCTAGCTTGCCTGATAGGCGGCGCAGCAGCTTTTCGGCGGCTTCGTCTTGGTCGACGAATTTCTTGAGATCGCTGATGGCCAGCGCAATGATTTCCCAGACGGTCTGATCGCTTTCGTTTTGAAAGGCGGCTAGCGCTTCGACTAGCGTACTGCTAGCAATTAGACCGCCGCGAGCTAGCAAGATTTGCTCATTGAGATACTGGGCTCGTTGTGCTGGCGTTAATATGCCATCGGTGATGGCCTGCAATATGCGAGCTCGCAGAGTGTCGTCGTAGCAAGTGATAAAGTGCGAGGCGTTTTGATGATTGAGCAGTAATAGTCCGTCTGGCGCTGGCGAAAGGCACTGTTCGCGCTCCTTTAGAATTTCGGGCAGGCGCTGGTTGTTGGCGTCGAGCGGAATCGGCCATAAACGATCAGACGGCTGGTGCGGCCCAGTGAAGAATTGTTCTTGGCGGAGCGCCAACTCGCCATTGTCAAGTGATGCGTAAACCACTGGGTAGCCTGGCTGTGAAATCCAGGTATTCATTAGCTCTCCGACATCTTTGCCGCTAGCTTGGCTTAGGCATTCCCAGAGGTCATCGCCAGTGGTGTTGCTATATTTGAAGCGGGTGAAATACTGCTTGAGGCCAGCGCGGAACGCTTCATTGCCAATCCATAGTTGCATCATTCGCAGCAGCCGGCCGCCTTTGGCGTAGACAATCGCCCCATCAAACAGCGCGCTAATTTCGGCTGGGCTCGATACGTCGGTTTGAACTGGTTGCACGCCGTCGATACTATCGCGGCGCAGGGCAGCAACGCCCTCGTTGTTGGCAAACTCGTCCCATTGCCGCCAATCCGGATGCAGCGCGTCAGTTGCTAGGTATTCCATCAGTGTAGCGAAACTTTCGTTCAGCCATAGGTTATTCCACCATTTCATAGTTACTAGATTGCCGAACCACTGGTGGCTTAATTCGTGGGCGATAACCGTTGCAATATATTGGCGGGTCGAAACGCTAGCGGTTGCCGGATCGGCCAGCAGGGCGGTTTCGCGGTAGGTCACCAAGCCCCAATTCTCCATAGCGCCGCTAGAAAAATCAGGTAGTGCTACATGGTCAGATTTCGGCAGCGGGTAAGGCACGCCAAAATACTCGTCGAAAAAGTCAATTGTTTGCGCTGCGTGCTGGAGCGCCCAGTTCAAGCTGCTGGCTGACTGCGCTGGCGTGGCGTAAACGTTGACCTCGACGCCGCTCTTGGTGGCGGTGGTAGCGCGCTGCAAGTCGCCAGCGACAAAGGCTGCCAGGTAGGTACTCATGCGCGGTGTTTGTTCAAAGGCGGTCAGTGTTCCCTCGCTGCTTTCCCGCTGCGAAACGACTGGCATATTACTGAGTACTACCGGTTCATTTGATAATATTGAAATCGCAAATGTCGCTTTGGCCTCTGGTTCGTCGACGCATGGGAAGGCTTCGCGGGCATGGTGGCTTTCGAATTGAGTGGCGTATAGCTCGCATTTCTGGCCTTGGTGTTGGTAATAGCAAGGATAAATACCATGCATGGCGTCGGTTAATATTAACGAGAATTCGATAGTAATTTGCGCTAAACCGTCGTCGGTATTGTCAAGCGACAAAATGTCGCCGTTGATTGATACTTTGACTGCTTGGCTGTTGACAGTAGCTTCTTCGATTTGCAAATCTTTGGCGTGCAAGCGAATTGGTTCGGCTGCTAGATGTTGGCCGCGGATAGTTGCCGTGCCGCGGATTAAGCGATTGCTCTTTGCTTGACGCAAATCCCATTGGATGTCGTAATGTTCTGGTTGAAATTGAGAAAATAATCTGTCCATATGTCCATTATAGCAGGGTGGTATAATATGCTTATGCAGCGGCGGCGTAGAATGGTCCTGGTAGCGGTAATTTTGATAGGTACTCTCGGTTGGGTTGTTATTAAGGAATGGTCAAATTTGCTGCTGATGCTGCCAGATTCGCAGCCTCAGCAGTCGGGGTCGAACTCTGGCCCTGGCGAAGTAGCGCGCGACGCCCTAGCAGCGTTGCCAACCAAGGGCCGCGCTCCCAAGACCGGTTACAAGCGCTCGCAGTTCGGCGATGGCTGGGCTAAGGCGGGCGGCTGCGATACGCGCAATGTTATCCTGCGGCGCGACTTGGCAAACGCTGTCCTGGGCGATGACAACTGCAAAGTACAGGCCGGCGCTCTTAGCGACCCGTACACTGGGCAGCGGATCGCTTTCAAGCGCGGTGCTAATTCTAGCGGCGCTGTGCAGATTGACCACGTAGTGGCGCTGAGCAATGCTTGGCAGACTGGCGCTCAGCAGTTGTCTAGCAAACAGCGAATCAGTCTAGCTAACGACCCGCTCGAGCTGCTAGCCGTCGACGGACCAGCCAACCAGCAGAAAGGCGATGGCGATGCGGCGACTTGGCTGCCGTCAAATAAACCGTTTCGCTGCCAATACATTGCCCGTCAAATTGCCGTCAAGAAAAAATACTCGCTGTGGGTGACACCGCCGGAGCGCACGGCTATGGAACGGATTTTGGCGAGTTGTCCGGAACAGCGCTTGCCGGCGTGATATAATCTAAAATATGACAAAGCAACACCAGCATTCTCTCTATGATATATTTGCGATACTTTTTGTAACAACACTATTGGTTAGTAATATTGTCAGCGTCAAAATTGTATCTGTTGGCTGGCTTACTTTTGATGCTGGTACGGTTTTGTTCCCGCTAGCGTATATCGTGGGTGATATAATCACTGAGGTTTATGGTTATCGCCGGACGCGCCGGCTGATTTATAGCGGTGTGGCGGCCTTGATGCTGATGACGTTGACTTTTTGGGTGGTGCAATTATTGCCGGCGGATAGTAGCTGGACGGGCCAGGCGGCGTTTGAATCGACGTTGGGTGTAGTCTGGCGGTTGGCTATCGGTTCAGTAGTGGCGCTATTCGTCGGCGAGATCATGAATGCTTACGTAATGGGACGGATGAAGGTTGCTAGCCGCGGCCGCGGTTTGTGGCGGCGGATGGTTAGCAGCTCATTGGTGGGTAACGCGCTAGATACGGTGATATTCTCGACAATTGCTTTTGCTGGGACTATGCCGATGACCAGCTTTTGGCAGCTTATCATCACGGTGTTTTTGATCAAGATGGCTGTAGAGATTATGGTCTCGCCGCTGACGATGCATTTGATTGCCTGCGTGAAAAAGCGTGAAAAGATGGATACGTTCGAGCAGCCAGCGAAATACCTGGTGAATTAGTTGCTTGGTTTATCCTAGCGTTAGATTTTGACGTGGTTTTGTTTTATAATGTGACGCCGACTGGTAAATTATCGCCGTAGTAGCGAGCCAGAAACGACCGCTTGAAATCAAAAAATGTGCCGTCTAGCAGTGAAGCGCGGATCTGGTCGACAGTGCGCACTACGAAGCGTTCATTATGAATGCTGGCGAGCGTCGCACCGAGAATCTCATCGGCGCGAAACAGATGATTAATGTAAGCGCGCGTATGATGCTGGCAAGTATAACAGTCGCATTCAGCGTCGATCGGCGCGAAGTCCTCGCGAAAGCGAGCATTACTGATGTTGATGCGGCCGTCAAAGTTGTATAGAGCACCGTTGCGGGCTTGGCGGGTCGGCGCGACGCAATCGAAAGTATCGATGCCGTATTCGACGCCGAGAAACAAATCGGCTGGCTGCGAACCTAAGCCTAGCAGGTGGCGCGGCTTATCCTCGGGCAAAGTCTCGCAGACCCAGCGGACGACATCGGCAATCTCGCCAGGCTGGAAAACGCCGCCGATGCCGTAGCCGTCGAAGTTGCGCTCGCCCAGGAAATTGGCCGATTGGCGGCGCAGTGTTTCGTCGCGGGCGCCCTGAACGACACCGTAGAGCGCTTGCAGGTTCTCGCCGCGCGCTAGATGTTCGGTGTTTAGCTCATCGTGGCGAACCAAGCAGCGCTCCGCCCAAGCGTGCGTTCGCTGCATTGCCTTTACGATTGTGTCGTGCGACGCTAGCGGTGCGGTTAGCTCGTCGAAAGCCATATGAATATCAGCGCCGATGGCGTGCTGCAGCTCCATCGACGATTCGGGCGTCATCATTATATATTTGCCATCCAGATGTGAGCGAAATTGCGCGCCTTGGTCGGTGACTTTGGCTAGCTGATTAGCAGACTTGACCGCTTGCGCAGCGTTGCCTTTTTGGGTGTGAGCGACGGCATCAATGCCTTTTTTATAAGCAATTCCCAGACTGAAAATCTGAAAGCCGCCGCTATCAGTGAAGGTCGGTCCATCGTAATCCATAAATTTGCCTAGGCCGCCAGCTTTATGAATGATTTCGGCGCCTGGCCGCTGCATCAAGTGATAAGTATTGGCCAAAATTGATTGCCCGCCGCAGGCTTTGACTTGTTCGACAGTCAGCGCCTTGACGGTTGCTTTGGTGCCGCCAACGATGAAAGCTGGCGTTTGAATCGTACCGTGCGGCGTTTGAATCGTACCGGCGCGCGCTAAGGTGCCAGGGAGGCGATGGGTAATGCTGAAGACAAGGGGTTGGTTCATAAGGTCTAGTATATCATTTGCCCCCTGGTAGCAAAGTGTAATTTTTGCCAAAAACATAAAATATGTCGAAAAACATTGACGATACTCATTAAGTATAGTTTAATTATAATTAGCCTTTCAGATAAAGGCTGCCTGACGCGTGCGGAGAGACTGCATGTGTCTGAGGTAGCGGTCTGGATAGGCCGCACCTCAACTTTCTAGGAGAGGATAATGTTATGCTCGATATCGTGGCTAGCTTGTCGGTATTGGTTCTGTCCATCCTTCTCACCGCCTCCCTGTGGCGGCAGCGGAGAGTGGGGTATATTCAGGTGTCGTTACTAGGAGTGATGTTTACCGTGATTTATCTGTACTCTGCGACCGTTCGCCATGGCAGCGTTTATAAAAATTATGAGGCTGCTGCTTGGGCAGCGCTGGTCTCCTACGTGGTGGCGGCGATACTCGCCGTCGCAGAGTACAGTCTCAGGATTACAGCCTGGATCTCCAGGCTCTGGATCCGACGAGCGCAGACGCAGAAGATCTCTGCTCTCGTTAAGATTTCCGAGGCACGATTGAACCTGTCCGAACAAGCCTGGGGACCCCGTGAAGGGTATTCCCCAGAGAGCCCAGATACAGACGCATGAGGTGCGGGGGCGGGACGAGCGATTTATTTCGCTGTCCCGCCCCCAACTCAACTCTTTGTGAAATATTTTTTGTATCGCACTGCTAGGCTTGACGATGCCAGCCCTCGCGTGTTACATTAAATACGTACTCATCCGGCCGGCAGGTCGGTTGTTTTCGTATTGGAACTAAAAGAAAGGAATTATATGGAAGATTTGAATATCAAGCAGTTGACGCTAGCAGTGCGGGCGATTGCTGATGAAAAGGCGTTGCCCGAAGAAACTGTACTAAACGTAATCGAGCAGGCAATCGCTGCTGCCTGGCGGCGCGATAACGGCGAGCGCGAGCAAAATGTGCGCGCCGAACTCAATATCAATGACGGCACCGCCAAGGTGTTTGTCCAGCGCGAAGTCGTCGAGGATGTCGTTAATCCGGCTACCGAAATCAGCTTGGCGGACGCTCAGGCAGAGAAGCCAGACGCTCAGTTAGGTGATACCATCGAGGAAGCTCATGAAGTTAAGTCCTTTGGCCGGGTGGCCGCCCAGACTGCCAAGCAAGTCGTCATGCAGCGCCTGCGCGAAGCCGAGCGCGAAGTTGTTCTAGCAGAATTCGAAGACAAAATCGGCACGGTCGTTACCGGTATGGTGCAGCGTGTCGAGCCGCGCGTGGTGCGTGTTGAGTTAGGCAAGGCCACTGGTATAATCCCGCAGAGTGAGCAGATTCAAGGCGAGTTTTACAAAATTGGCTCGCGGATCAAAGTATTAATCAAAGACATCGAACGCGAAGGCCGCGGCCCGCAGCTGATCCTCAGCCGCGGCAGCGAGGACTTTATCGAATATCTCTTCCGTCAAGAAGTACCCGAGATGGAAACTGGCGCCGTCGAGATCAAAGGTATCGCTCGCGAAGCTGGTCGCCGCACCAAACTTGCGGTTGCTAGCACGGTGCCAGGTGTTGACCCGGTCGGAACGTTCGTTGGCGGTCACGGTGCGCGCGTCAATGCGGTGATGAGCGAGATTGGCGACCAAGAGAAAATCGATATCGTTACTTATGATGATAATATGGACACGTATATCCGCAATGCTCTTAGCCCGGCTGAAATCATCAAGGTCGAGATTGATAAGGACAAAAAAACCGCCAATGTTTACGTTACTGAAGACCAGCAATCAATCGCTATTGGCCGCGGCGGGCAAAACGTGCGTTTGGCGAGCCGCCTGACCGGCTACGAATTAAATATCGAGACCACAGCGCCGAAATCAGCCGAGAAAAAACCGCGTAAGAATGTCGAAGAAGACCTCTTTAGCGCTATCGAAAATCAAGATTAAAACCCGCGCAGCTACTTTTTGCAAATTAGCACTCTGCCTTGACGAGTGCTAATTTGTTATGTATAATTGGCTGTAATGGGCAATACGCTCAGAACGGAGAACTGATGATGCCAGAAGATTTTGCAGATTTTATTTCGCGATTGACCGACAATGCGCGCGCTAGCGTCCAGCATGCTGACGCGATTGCTCGCGGTAACGGTAGTAATTACATTGGGACGGAGCATTTGTTGCTTGGCGTTTTGGCGCAAGGGTCGAGCTCGGCGGCGCAAGTATTGACTGACGCTGGCGTAACTTTGCAACAAGCTGAAATGATTCTGGATATCAAACCGTCGCGAGTGGTTACTAGTACCGGCATGGTGGGCCTTAGCGAGACAGCTTTGTTGACATTGCGCATGGCATGGGAAGCGGCGCGCGAGTATGGCCATGATTATCTCGGGACAGAGCATATCTTGTACAGCGTCCTGCGACAAGGAAATGCCCGAGCTACAGCGCTGCTGCGCGAGATGGGCATCAATGTCGATATGATAATCAGCGAACTCGAGAAGTCGTTTGAAGAGAATCGCGGCGAACATGGCGATATTGCTACCGAGCCGCGGCGCCGCGGCAACACGCGCGGCGGAGCGCTTAGCGCCTTTGGCGTGGATTTGACAGCACGAGCGGCCAGCGGCGAGCTTGATCCGATGATTGGCCGCGATAAGGAATTAGAGCGGATGATCACTATTCTCAGCCGCCGCACCAAGAATAATCCAGTCTTGATTGGCGAGCCAGGCGTTGGCAAAACCGCTATCGTTGAGGGGTTAGCGCAGCGGATCGTCCGCGAGGACGTACCGGGCCATTTATTAGACCGCCGCGTGGTTATGTTAGATATGGCGGCGATGATTGCCGGTACTAAATATCGTGGCGAATTCGAGGATCGGCTGAAAAAGGTAATCGCCGAAGTCAAAAAACAAGGCAACATTATTCTTTTTATTGATGAATTGCACCTGCTGGTTGGCGCTGGCGCCTCGGAAGGTTCGATGGATGCGGCCAATATCCTCAAGCCGGCGTTGGCGCGCGGCGAGCTGCACATGATTGGCGCGACGACTCTCGATGAATATCGCAAGCATATCGAGAAAGATACGGCGCTAGAACGGCGTTTCCAGACAATCGTCGTCAAAGAGCCAACTATGGCGCAGACAATCGCTATTTTGAAAGGTCTTAAAAATTATTATGAAAAGCATCATGGCGTCAAAATTACCGACGAAGTGATCGAATCGGCAGTGTACATGAGCGACCGCTACGTCAGCGACCGTTTCATGCCCGATAAAGCGATTGACGTGCTCGACGAGGCAGCTGCCCGAGTTCGCGTCAAGCGGGGCCACCGCCCGAGCCGCGAGCGTGAATATCTCAAAGAGCTCAAGCATCTCAATGAGCGCATGGAGGACGCTGTTTCGCACGAAGATTACCAGCGAGCTGCTATGTACAAACAGCGCGTTAGCCAGATTAGTAAAAAACTCGAGACAGAAGTCGCCGCCCAAAAAGGCCGCCGCGCTATCCAACTGACCGATGACGATGTGGCGCATGCTATCGCTGTGATGACCAATATTCCAGTCGAAAAAGTCCAGACTAGCGAAGCGAAGTTACTGTGTCAGCTCGAAAAGCATCTCGGTAAGTACGTCATTGGCCAGCGCGAGGCTATCGGTAAGGTAGCTCGGGCAATCCGCCGCAGCCGCAGCGGCGTAGCTAGCAGCCGGCGGCCGATTGGCAGTTTCGTCTTCATGGGACCAACTGGTGTCGGCAAAACGCAATTAGCTAAGGTGCTGGCGCGAGAAGTTTTCGGTAGCGAAGAAGCGCTTATCAAAATCGACATGAGCGAATTCGGCGAGAAGCATAATACGTCGCGGCTGCTCGGGGCGCCAGCTGGTTATGTTGGTTACGAGGACGGCGGTAAATTGACTGACAAAGTTCGTCGCCAACCGTACAGCGTGGTGCTTTTTGACGAAATTGAAAAAGCGCATCCAGATGTTTTTAATCTGCTGCTGCAGCTGCTGGAAGACGGGACGATGACTGATGCTAAGGGGCGCGAAGTTAGCTTTCGCAATACGATTATCATCTTGACTAGCAATCTCGGCGCTGACAAAATGACCAAAGAGTCGGAGCTTGGCTTTCACTCTAACCGCGATAAAAGCAGCGAAATTGACGATTTGCATCGCCGCAACGCTAAATTTGCTCGCGATGCTCTCGATAAGTTTATGCGCCCCGAGTTGATTAATCGCTTTGACGGGATTATCACTTTCCGAGCGTTGACTCGCGTCGAGGTCGGTAAGATCTTCGACCTGCTAATCGGCGAGCTGCGCCAGCGTTTGGTGCGCAAAGGCCTGGCCCTTACGATTAAACCTAGTGCCAAAAAATTCCTTATCGACAAGGGTTACAGTATCAAATACGGCGCCCGTCCGCTGCGCCGTGTCATCGAGGACGAGGTTGAGCATGCTATTGCTGAGCAAGTACTTGACGGCGCCTATGCTAAAGGTGATATCCTAGAAGTAGGGATCAAGAAAGGAGCGATAGCGATTGAACGGCGCAGCGAAACCGATAGCCAGACGTAGTATTGTCTCGAAAATCATCGCTTTGTTGGCAGTGATAAGTATTGCTGTTGGCGGTTTTTTCTACGGGCAGACAGCCTTTGATACTTATCGAGCGTCGACTTTCACGCCGCCTGCAGCTGTTGCCGCGGTTGAAGATTCAATCAAGCTGACTCCGGCGGCGCAGCGCACCTTCCGAGCAACTCAGCCAGCTATTGAAACTAGCGATCAGTTCAATGCTCATTGCAAAAGTACCGAACGTACCGCAGCCATCTTGGGCTGCTATTACGGTGATCGGATTTATCTTTTTGACGTCGAAAATGCCGAATTAGCTGGCGCCAAAGAAGTGACGGCGGCGCACGAATTGTTGCATGCCCAGTATGCGCGGCTGAATATCTTCGAGCGGCCTAAAGTCGACGCTATGATCAAAAAGGCTTATCAAAAGGTCAAAAATGATCCGGAAATTGCCAAAGCTATGGAATACTACCGCGAGGCCGAGCCAGGCGCCGAGCTAGATGAGCTACATTCGATTATCGGTACCACGATTGGCGAGCTCGACTCTGACCTTGAACAATATTATGCGCGTTATTTCACTGATCGAGCGTCAATTGTCGCCAAAAACCAAGCTTACACGGCGGTATTTACCCGAGTCAACGCCCGGGCTGAAGCGCTGCAATCCAAACTGCAGTCAGCAGCTAAGCAAATCAAACAAGATGTCGAAACTTATCAGTCCGATTTATCGCAAATTAACGCTGATATTAATAGTTTTAATGAACGGGCTAGGAGCGGCGAATTTAGTTCACAAGCTGATTTCGCAGTGGCGCGGTCGGCGCTGCAGCAGCGAATTAGCGCTATTAATGCTCGGCAGGGTTCGCTCAATTCGCGGATTAAAGCTTACAATGACGATGTGGCAACCCTCAAAAGTTTAGCCGTTAAAGCCGATCAGCTCAATCAAAGCATCAACGGCGTAGCCGCGCCGGCCGGAGTAAATAGTGGCCAAAGCGCGCAGTAATTTCGTCTGCCAAAATTGCGGCGCCAACTATCCGAAATGGACGGGCAAGTGCGAGAATTGCGGCGAGTGGAATACGCTCGTCGAACAGATAGTCGAGACCAAGGGCGCTTCGGTGGTAGCGCGCAGCCATTCGCGCGGCAAGATCCTAAAGCCGCAGTCGATGCGTTCAATCGCTGCCGAGGATTCTGTACGACGTTTACCGACTGGCATTGCCGACCTCGACGCAGTGCTAGGCGGCGGGATTCTGCCGGCAGGTGTAATGCTGTTAGCGGGACAGCCGGGTATCGGTAAATCGACACTATTGATGCAGGTAGCAGCGCATGTTGCCGAGCAATCATCGGTCCTATATGTCAGCGGCGAGGAAAGCGCTTCTCAGGTTAAGCTCCGCGCTACGCGCCTCGGTGCGACCTCTGGCGATGACCTGCAGTTTGTCTCTAGCACTAGCGCTGACGACATCGCGGCAACAATTCGCAGCGGCCGATATAAATTGGTAATTATCGACAGTATTCAGACGCTTAGCCTCGAGGAAATTGCCAGCGCGCCAGGTACCGTTAGTCAGATTACCAACTCGAGTAATGTCATTATCCGGGCAGCAAAAGCTTCAGGCGCAGCGGTAATCCTAGTGGGCCATGTCACCAAGGAAGGCTCAATCGCCGGCCCGAAAGTTCTCGAGCACCTGGTCGACGTAGTTCTGCAATTCGAAGGCGACCGTTATGGCGGCTTCAAAGTAGTGCGCGCTGTCAAAAATCGTTACGGCTCGACTAGCGAAGCGGCGATTTTCGAGATGAACGATAAGGGTTTGCGGGTCGTCGAAAATCCGTCAGCCGCACTATTAGCCGAGCGCCAAAACGCTGATGGTTCGGTGGTATTGGCGACGCTTGAAGGCAACCGTCCGATTCTCGTTGAGATCCAAGCTCTTGTCAATTCGACTAATTTCGGGTATCCTAAGAGGACAGCCAGCGGTTTCGATCTCAACCGCCTCAATCTGCTCATCGCGGTGCTAGAGAAGCGCACCAAATTGAATTTATCCGATAAAGATATTTATGTGAATGTAGTTGGCGGCTTGAAGCTTGCCGACCGGGCAGCAGACTTGGCGGTAGCGATGGCGATCGCTAGCGCGGCGGCCGGGCGTAAGCTCAGCGACGGACTGGTGGTATTCGGCGAAGTGGGCTTAGGCGGCGAGATTCGCTCGGCACAAGGCGCCGATAAGCGCCTGAACGAAGCCAAAAAGCTTGGCTTCACCCAAGCGATTGCGCCAGCAACCTCTGGCAAAAAGAATTCATTTGTAAAAGGCGTCAAAGATTTACGCCAAGCTTTGATCGGTTATCTCAAGTAGTCAATAGTCAATCAAGGCAAAAAGAAAGGAAAATATGCAAACCAAAGACTTAATATTATTGGCGGTAACGCTGCTTATTTTGGGCGAGGTGTCGTACTTACTAGTGCGCCTGCCCAAAAACTCCATCAAATCAAAAGATCGGGCTATCTTGGTAGATACCTCGGTGCTGATGGACGGGCGAATTGTACCGGTAGCGCAAACTGGCTTTATCGGCGGTACGCTGGTGATTCCACGCTCGGTTATCGGCGAACTGCAGTTTCTAGCTGACCACGCCGATACTGACAAACGCGCCCGCGCCCGTTACGGGCTTGATGTGGTCACCGAGCTGCAAGCTATGGAACGCGTCAACGTCGAATTGCTGCAAGACGGCAGCCACGCTCGCGAAGGTGTCGACGACCGCCTACTCAAGCTAGCTAAGCAGCACGGCGCAGTGATCATGACTCTAGATTACAATCTAAACAAGGTTGCCGCCGTCGAGGGTACTGAAGTACTAAACCTCAACGAACTAGCGCAGAGTATCCGGATGGAGCATCTACCTGGCGAGAAAATCACGTTAGAGCTTATTCAGAAGGGGCAGGATGCACATCAGGGTGTGGGCTACCTACCAGACGGCACAATGGTTGTCGTCGAGCAGGCGAGCTCTCAGATAGGTCAGACGCTAAATGTCGAAATTATCCGCAACTTGCAGACTGCAGCCGGCCGGATGATCTTTGCCAAGAAAATAGAGACCATTAGTAAACCCCTCAAATCGACCGCCAAAGCTGCGAGTAAAACTCAAAAAACGGCGAAAATCGCAGCCGCAGCAGTATCGAAAACGCCCATAAAAAGTACTGCTAACGCCAAGCAGCGTTCTGCCGGCCGCGCCCGCAGCCAGTCATCAGCTGGCAATGCTAGCAATCG
Organism: uncultured Candidatus Saccharibacteria bacterium; assembly: GCA_963528575.1. Classification (GTDB taxonomy): domain Bacteria; phylum Patescibacteriota; class Saccharimonadia; order Saccharimonadales; family Saccharimonadaceae; genus Saccharimonas. The sequence goes on along the minus strand of CAURUS010000002.1, from coordinate 161,995 downwards.
TGATTTGGTCAAGGCAAAGGCAGCAGGCGAGGCCAAAACTCAAGCTAAACCAGCCAGCAAAAAAGCTAATTCGCCGAAAACAAAACCGCAGCCGAAGCCAGCTGCTCCAGCGACTCGGCGCCAGAGTGCTCGCCGCCGCCCCGACCACGAGAGCGACTTGATCGATCTAGTCAATAACCAATAAAATCGCCAGCGCGATATACAAATAGCACGCTGCTAGAAGCGTGCTATTTTGCTGGGTATTAGCGGCAAACTACTGCGATACGAAGCGGATTTAATCGTCGTCATCGCTGCTACTGTTTGGATTGTAGCTGGCGCTACTAGTCGCCGTGTAGTAGCCAATGTCGGTAATTTTGGCGGTTAGCGTGCCGCTACTGGCTGCTGACAGGTTACCTTTGTGAATATTCCAGATGCCGCTGCTGTCGACTTGCTTGCTGGCGACAACGGTGCTGCCAGATAATAATTCGATGTTTTGCAGTTTATAACGGCCGCTGGTATAGACGATGGATACGCCGCCGCTAGTCACTGTTAGCGTAACGTTTGGCTTTGGATCGTCGCACTTGTGTGCGTCATCCTCTTTCTCAGCATCGTAGCTAGAGTCGTTAGGCGTGACTATCTCTTTTCTGGTGATTGGATCAGCCATTTTCATGACATCGATTTCGATCTTGGCAGCTTCAGGAGTACAGGACGTAGCTTTCTTTTTCGAGACGCGGTCGAAAGTCATCTTGGCATTGGTAGCAGCGCTAGCCTTGTTGTAATATGACGGATAAATCTCGCCCTTGATTGTCTGGATGCCGCTCGGCGCAGTATACCAGTCGCTTAATTTTAGTTTACCTTGGTCGGCATACATCTTGGAGATATCGGCCATCGTACGGTCGAAGAACATAGCTGGAATCAGCGAGTTGCCATTGCGCAGCGGCGAGGTGTCAGAATTGCCTAGCCACACCGCCATCGATAGGTTCGGCGTGTAGCCGGCAGCCCAGATATCTTTAGCGCTGACCTTGCCATTAATCTCGCTGTTGCTGGTACCAGTCTTGACAGCTGCCTTGACGCCGGCGCGGCCGAGGTTGACTAGGTAGTCGCGGCCCGCCAATCCAGCGCGCGCCTTGCCGTCGCCAAGGATGTCGCTAACGATGTAAGCTGCTTGCTGGTCGATGACTTGCTTGCTAGATTCTTTGTACTGTTTGAGAGTTTGGCCGTTGCTGTTGGCAACTTTCAGGATAGTCGTCTGCGGTTTGTAAGTACCCATTCGCCCTAGTGTTGCGAAAGCGTTGACGTGGTCAACCAAGCGCGTGCCGCAGCCGCCGATAGCGCTCGATAGGCCAGCTTGCGCGTCGGCGCCTTGCGTGCAGTACTGTAAATCGCCAGCGGAGCGGATTAGCGACCAGGTGCTGCCGCTGTTGTTCTTCTCGTTGATAGCCATAGCTTTGATGGCTGGAATATTGCGGGAGCGGGCCAATGCTTGGCGCAGGGTGATATTGCCTTGGAATTTGTTGTCGGCGTTGTTCGGACTATAATTGCCCGGGAAAGTTGTCTTGGAGTCGGCTAGAATCGAGCCGCTGCCGTAATTGGCGTTATTGCCGCCTTGGTTGCTAAATAAGCGGGCGTAAACAAGCGGCTTAATCGACGAACCAGGCTGAATGAAAGCGGTGGCCGCATTGTCCTGCCCGAAGCCAGCGTAATTAAAGTCGCGGCTGCCGACTAGGGCAACAAGCTGACCGGTTTTAGTGTCCTCAATAGCTGCTGCACCGTTTGAGAAGCCAGCAAATTGCGAACAGTTGCGATAACCGCAGTTGCCATCGGTAATCTCGCCGTTAAATAATTTGGCTATATTGGTTTCTAGGGTTGTTTGCGCGTCGAGGTCGAGTGTTGTCTTGACTGATAAACCGCCTTCGCCGACGATAGTCTTGCCGAGCTCCTCCTCTAGCTGTTTCTTGACCATTTGGACGAAGTGCGGCGCCTTGACGTTGGCGTATTGGTCGGCCAGCGGTTTGATGGTATCCATAATGTCGACTTTCTTGGCTGCCGCTGCCTCTTGTTTGGATATGTAATTCATCGACACCATGTCGTCCAGTACTTTGTGCTGGCGTTCGACAAGCGCTTTACGGCCATAGGTATTGTACGGGTTATAAAGCGACGGGTTGTTCGGGATAGCGGCTAGCAGCGAGCATTCTGGCAAGGTTAAATCTTTGGATGATTTGCCGAAGTAAGTTTGCGCGGCCGATTCGACGCCGTTGCGCCGGCCGCCGTACGGCGATTCGTTGAGGTACAAGCCGAGGATTTGGTCTTTACTGTACATTCGCTCGACCTCGATGGCTAGAATCATCTCTTTGATTTTGCGCGGAATACCCGACAAGCCCCGCTGCATAGCTTCGTCTTTAGTAAAGAACACTTTCTTGACCAGCTGTTGCGTTAGCGTCGAGCCGCCCTGCACGGCGTTGCCCTGCGAGTTGCTGATAAAGGCGCGAACAATACCGTTAGCGCTGATGCCGCTGTGCTTATAAAAATCTTTGTCCTCGATAGCTATAGTAGCCTTACCCATGCATGGCGCGATGGTTTTGGCGTCGACTACTAGCGTATAGTCGCCAGTACCTTTGTCCTCCCAGAGCAATTTGTCGTTGCGGTCGTAATATTTGGTGACTGTCGTTTTGACGCGCTGCGCCAATGTGTCGGGGTTGATTTTGTCGAGATCTTTGCGGAAATAGGCGAATAGCGAAGCTATCCCGATGACGATTAGCAGCAAAGTTATGCCGACAACCTTCAGCGCCATTATCGCGCCATCGCGGCTAAACCAGTATTTGGCCAGGCGCTTCGGATGCAAGCGGTATAGTAAGCGCTTGACCGGATGTTTCGGCAAGGTCGCTAAATATTCGGCCTTTTTGCGCGCTCGCGCGTCTTTCTTGACTCGGCGTTTGTTGGCTAAATTAGCATAAGCGCTGACGCCGCCAGCTACTTTTCGTTTCTTGTTTCCCACTTTCACTCTTCCCATAAGCAATATTTCCACCATTATAGCACTGTTCGCATCACGACGGCTAGTGCTTTTGCTGATAATTTGCAAATATGTTACTATCTCACTATTAAATAAAGAAAGGTTTCAGATGACGCTAGCAGAAGAACTAACGTGGCGCGGACTCATCAACCAGACGACGTTCGCTGATGTCAAAGATATAAACGAGCCGCGAACGTTCTATTTTGGCGTTGACCCTAGCGCGCCGAGCATGACTATCGGTAACTTGGCGGCGATGATGTTGTGCCGGCATTTTATCGACCACGGCTACAAACCGCTGCTGCTAGTCGGCGGCGCTACCGGCATGATTGGCGACCCCGATGGCAAAAAGCAAGAGCGTGACCTGCGCAATGCTGAAACAGTGGCGCGCAATGTTGAAGGTCTGGCGGCGCAATTCCGCCAAGTTTTCCGCGGTCAGGATTTTGAGATTGTTGATAATGCCGACTGGTTCTCGCAGATTAATTACATTGATTTCTTGCACAAAATCGGCAAGCATATCAGTATGACGCAGTTGCTCGACCGCGAATTTGTGCAGCAGCGTATCGGCGAGGGCGGCGCTGGCATCAGCTACGGCGAATTTAGCTACGGGCTGATTCAAGGGTATGACTTTTTACACTTGTACCGCGAAAAAGGCGCCACTTTGCAGCTAGCTGGCGCCGACCAGTGGGGCAATAGCATCATTGGCGTGTCGCTGATTCGCAAGCTCGAAAGCAGCGAAGCGCATGTTTTGACCGCGCCGCTAGTTATCAACAAGCAAACTGGCGTCAAGTTCGGCAAGTCTGAGGGCGGCGCTATCTGGCTCGACCCCGAGATGACTAGTCCGTACAAGTTCTATCAATTCTGGCTCAACTGCGACGACGAAACCAGCGAGGATCTCATCAAAATCTACACGCTGCTCGACCGCGAAACCGTTGAGGCGCTGATCGACAATCATCGAGCCAATCCAGGCGAGCGCGCCTTGCAAAAAACCTTAGCGCGCGAAGTTACTGACTTGGTGCACGGCCGCCAGCGCCGCGAAAGCGTCGAGCGGGTAACGGCTGCGTTGTTTGGCGGCGGCGATATTGCGGCGCTTAACAGCGACGATTTGAACGCTTTAGCTAACGAAATCCCGACGGCTGACCTCGAGACGACGGTCGTGGCAGCGCTGGTCGCTGCTGGCTTATGTACTAGCAACGGCGAAGCGCGCCGGCTGATCCAGAATAACGCGATTAGCGTCAACGGCGCGAAGATTGCCGGCGATATGCCGCTAACCGAAACTAGCTTAATCAAAAAAGGCAAGAATGACTTCTTGCTGGTAAAATAATTGGAATAGGAGGAAATCATGAAGAAAATTATCGGTTTTGACCTGGACGACACGCTGGCGGTTAGCAAATCGGCGATTTCGCCGCGCATGGCGGGTTTACTCGCTAAATTACTGGAAAATTATCAAGTTTGTGTCATTTCCGGCGGCAAATTTGAGCAATTCCAAAAGCAGGTCATCGACAAGATGAGCGTTTCGCCGGAGTTGCTGGCGCGCTTCCATATGATGCCGACTTGTGGCACGCGTTATTATACGTTTAACGTCGATGCGAACGAGTGGCAAACGCACTATAAAGAGGATTTCACCGACGAGCAGAAGCAGAAAATCACTCAGGTTTTGGAAGAATCGGCGCGTAAATTTGATTTGTGGGAAGCAAATCCCGACGGCGAAATTATCGAGGATCGTTTGAGCCAAGTGACTTATTCAGCACTTGGCCAGCAGGCCTCACCCGAGAAAAAATACGCCTGGGCGGAAGCCAACAAAGCAGTCCGCAAGCAAATGCGCGACGACGTCGCCGCTAAATTGCCAGAGTTCGAAGTGCGCCTGGGCGGCACTACCAGCGTCGACATTACCAAAATCGGCGTCGATAAAGCCTACGGTATGAAAAAGTTGATGGAAGCCACAGGTGTGAGTAAAGAGGAAATTTTGTTCTTTGGCGACAAAATAGAAGAAGGCGGCAACGACTTCCCGGTCAAAAACCTAGGCATTGACTGCATCGCTGTGGAGCGCTGGCAGGATACCGCCTACGCACTAGAGGGTATCATCGCCGTGACCGAATAGATGTTCGAGCGAAATTCAAGCCAGCAAAACACCCGGCTAGCTAACCGGGTGTTTTTAATAAAATCAATCAAGGGAAAGTGATAAGCGAGGCGGGCCGCCCCGGCGCGAGAAATTGGGGAAAATCTCGCGCCGGGGACGGTGCCGTCAGTTGTGCAGCCTACCCACGAAGAATCACACTGCACAGGGGGTGGACATTCGTACCGAAACGGGGCTTCTGCCCCATGACGTGCCTTCTGAGGTCGTCAACGGCGGACAAAGAGAGGGAGGCGAGGAACGTCGGGTCCTGCCTGTCATCCCAACCCAGGGAAATCTCAATGTACGCGTTGAGTCTCGTGAACTCAACGCGTACAGTTTCCCCAGGGTTGTCCAATGCGACCCTGATTCCGCGCTCAATAAGCTCGAACGCGGCCTCCTCGTCGAAAGTACTCATCGTTCCTCCTAGAACGATTCATCTCGCAGAAAAGGTGGTCATCTGTGCCACCATGCGAGATATCTGCTCGCGACTAAGTCTCGGGCAAGTATCTCGCACGGTGGGCCTCGCTTATCAAAAAACTCTTTTGGACAAGGATTCGCTCGACTTGTCAACAAAAGCTTGATATATAATATCATACTAGAGCAGCAAAGTCAACACTTTTTCGCAATTTCCCGCAAAATCTATAAAATTTCAAAGTAAAATAAATAACTTAACAAAAACCTCACCAAAGAAAATAGCCCGCCGAACTGGCTCAAACCGGAATTGGGTTGTTATATATCAACCCGGGAAACGCTTAATATAGTTAAGCGTCTCAACCGGTATTGAAAAAACCAATTCGGCGAGCTATTTTCTGGCGGGCTTGTTAGCCCTTTCGAGCCGCTTTAGCAGCCTTGTCGGCAGCCTCGAGGGCCGCCTGGGCGGCCTCTAAGACCTCTCTGTAGTCGAGAGATGACGCACGCGGATCATCTCTCCATGAGGCCCAAACAGCCTCGTCTGCCGCTCGAGCGGCAGACTCTTCTCTCATGGCCTCCCCGACCTGAACGGCCAGGGAGACAAAAAAGCCGAGAACGACGGCGACGGCTACAACAAAGCTCATGATTCCCTCCTTGGAAACCATCACTCAAGGCAAAAGGGCACTTCTCGCCCTTTTTTTCGGATAGCCTCGAGCGAAAAGCTAGTATTAATATAGCATAGAGTAGTGAAATTGTCAATACTTTTTCGCAATTTTCCTGAAAACTAGTACAATAAACTTATGAATCTCGCAACTAGCCTCGATCAAATCAAAGGCGTCGGCCCCAAAACCGCAGCCGAGCTGCGCCGGGCGGGGCTCAAAACGGTTGGCGATATTTTGCTGTTTTTACCGCGCAAACACGAGGATTTCACGCATGTGACGCCGATTGCCGAGTTGCAGCCCGGCAAGGTAACAATTCGCGCTCGCTGCCAGAAAATCAGTACGCGCCCAGTCCGCCGCGGCCTGCGCTTGACGACAGCGGTGCTGGCCGACGACACCAGCAAGCTCAACGCTATTTGGTTTAATCAGCCGTACCGAGTGCAGCAGCTGGGCGGCAGCGATGAATGGTTTTATTTCAGCGGCACGTTTGAGTATAACTACGGCCGCTACCAGCTAACCAATCCGACGGCCGAGCTCGCCAAGGAGCTGCCAGTACAAGCCGATCGGCTGCTGCCGGTTTACCATGCGGTGCGCGGGCTAAAATCGCAAACAGTACGCAAAGTTATCGAGCAATTACGTCCGCTAATGAGTGTTTTGCCCGAAACTTTGCCGCCGAGCGTCGTCAAGAACGAGAAGCTGCTCGACCGCGCGGCGGCAATTTCGGCGATGCATTTTCCGCGCGACGAGAGGGAAGTTGAGCAGGCTCGTCAGCGCTTAGCCTTCGAAGAGCTATTCGAACTGGTTTTGGCTAGCCAGCTCAACAAAATTGACAACCAGAAGCTAGCCGGCTTCGCGATTCCGTTTGAAAAGTCTGTCGTGCAGGATTTTGTCAAGAAATTACCGTTCGCGCTAACCAACGCTCAGCGCCGCGCCGCCTGGGACATCTTGCAAGATTTTGAAAATGCTAGGCCGATGAACCGCTTGCTGCAAGGCGACGTTGGCAGCGGCAAGACGGTGGTGGCCGGATTGGCAGCGCGGCAGGCGGCGAACGCTGGCTATCAGACGGCGTTCATGGCGCCGACCGAGATTTTGGCGCGGCAGCACGCCGAGACGCTGGCTAAGCTGCTCGAGCCGTTCGGTGTGACGGTCGGATTGCTAATTGGCAGCGTCAAGGGTAAAGCGCGCGCCATGCTTTATCAGCAAATTGCTAACGGTGCGGTCGATGTGATTGTCGGTACGCACGCGCTCATCCAGGATAAGGTGGAGTTTCACCGCTTAGGCTTCGTGATTATCGATGAGCAGCACCGCTTCGGTGTTGAGCAGCGGCAGAGGTTGCTGATGAAGGTTAAGGACGAGGAGGTGAAGTCGGGCACGCTCGATATGCTTTCTGAACCTATGACGATTGCCGCTGGCTCGTCTCGAGAGACCGGGCGCGCAGCCCCAGGCTCGCGAGCGAGACACGGAGATGAGGAAAGTGTATCAAGCGCCCTGCTAGACACGAAAAAATTATCAGTAGCTGCCATGCCGCACCTCTTGGCGATGACGGCCACGCCGATCCCGCGCAGTTTGGCGCTGACTGTTTACGGCGAATTAGACGTCAGCGTTCTCGACGAGCAGCCGCGCGGCCGCCGGCCGATTCTTACTAAAATTATTTCGCCACCTTCGCGCGATGCCGCTTATACTGCTATCGACCAGCAAATTGCCCAGGGCCGCCAGGTTTACGTAGTTTGCAGCTTGATTGCCGATAGCGATTCTAGCGACCGCAAAAGCGTCGAAGCTGAATACAAGCGACTCAAAAATAGCATTTTTGGCCACCGCCGCATCGCTATGCTGCACGGCAAGATGACTGCTAGCGAAAAAGATCAAATCATGCAAGCTTTCAAAGATCAACGATATGATATCTTGGTTAGCACTACCGTCATCGAGGTTGGTGTCGACGTACCAAATGCTACGATTATGATGATTGAGGACGCCGACCAATTTGGCTTAGCACAGTTGCACCAGCTGCGCGGGCGGGTCGGCCGCGGCCAGCACCAAAGCTTCTGCTATTTGATGATGAGCACGAATAACAAACCGTCGCAGCGTTTGCGGGAAATAGAAAAATCCAGCGACGGCTTTCATCTAGCAGAGGTCGATATGAGCTTGCGCGGTCCGGGCGAGATTTACGGACGCATGCAACACGGCGCGCTTAATCTGCAGATTGCCACGCTAGCCGACACGCAGTTGATTGCTCGCGCTCAGAAAGCCGCTAAACGCTTCATCGATAGCGGCGAAAGTCTATCGAAATATCCAGCACTAGAAGCGCGCGTCCGCCACAACCAGCGGGTGACGACGCTTAATTAACTCTCGTGCTATAATACAATTCATGTACAGCGGGACAACATTTCGTTCGCATTCGGGCAACTTTATCGGCGTGCATCAGAAAATCGACCGGATTGCTCGCCGAGATTTGCGCAAAATATCAAGGGTTGGCCGCGGTTTTCCTTCTGCCAAGGATATTTTGCATTTCGAAGGCAACAACGGCCCCGACGGCATCAAGCGCAAAAGTCCAGGCGTCGATGAGCCGTGGCATTTTATCGACCCCAGCGACCCCAGCGATACGGCGCTGGTCGAGATGATTATGGATCATTACGCCAATTTAGTGCAGGCACTTAAAAAGCGTAATAATGTGCGGGCAGCCTTTGAGGCGGCTTGGATGGCGCATGCTATCACCGACGGGCTAACGCCGGCGCATCATTATCCGCTAGGCGAAAAGATTGAGGAGCTGTGGGGACGGCCTCAAAACGAGCGGGCGTCGATTGCTGAAAAAGGCATCATCAGAGGCTCGACCATGCGCGAGACTCTTAGCAAAAACTGGGAGTATTGGGGTGCCAAGGGTGTATTTGCGACACATGTGTTATTTGAGCTAGGCGTAGCTACCAGCATCAAGACGACCAAGTTCTCCGATTCGGCACCAAATTCAATCTGGCTCAAACTAGCAGATGATAAGGATTTGCAGACGGTCTTTCTCGATGCGGTGCAGCAAGTTTACGCGCTAGGCATGTACGAGGAATTTTGGAAGCGCGGCTGGACGACTCATCTAGCGCAGCAGACGCGGCAAACGCTGATTCCGCTGATCGCTAATGTCATCACCTATTTCTGGTACCGCGCCTACCGCGAGGCGCACCAGTGAGCTCGATCCGAGTAATCGCCGGGCGTTTCGGCGGGCGGCTGCTGGATGCGCCTAGAGAGAACAATACTCGCACCAAGCCGATGGGCGAGCGGATTCGCAATGCCATGTTCAATAGCATCGGCAACGAGATTAACGGCGCGCAGATTTTAGACGCTTTTGCTGGTACTGGCGCGGTTGGCCTCGAAGCTCTCAGCCGCGGTGCTGCCCGCGTAACGTTCATCGAACGCGATAAAATTGCTCAAAAAATCTTAAGCAATAATGTGTCCTCGCTAGGTGTTCAAAATGAAGCAAAAATTATTAGCGCCCCTGTCAATTCGTGGATTGAGTCTGGCGGCGCAGGCAAGTATGACATAATCTTCGCCGATCCGCCATACAAAAATCCGCAGTTTTCCACAGTTAGCAAGCTTTTTGGACTTCTCAAACCAGGCGGGCTTATGGTATTATCACATCCAGGAAGAGGTGAGGAACCAAATCTGGGAAACGAAATTGTTGTGGTGGACAATCGTAGTTATGGAAATGCTTACCTCACCTCTTTCCGCCGAGAATCGTGTGATTCGTGATTTTTGGGGAATTAAAATAGCCCGCGATGTGCGGGTTATTTTTTATGCATGTTTTCCTCAGAGTTTACATCGAATCTCATTGGTGCGGATGAAAGGACTTGAACCTTCACGCTCGAAAGCACATGCTCCTAAGGCTAGATAATTAAGCTTTCTTTTCACTTAGCGGAGGGAACTACGCACACCGCCGACAAGAGGCCTACAGCAGGCAAATAATGGGCAATAAAGGCAAAAATGATATAAGAGTTCTAACTCGTTGTTTTTGTTTGTTATTGTACGGGGCGCAAGGAGTCAATTCTGGAGTCTAGGGCGGAGTCTAATTAATCAAATTGGATAAGTAAGATTCTCTACTCTTAGGGGGTAGCCGTTCTCAAGAACAAAAGTGATATAATTATAGTTGAAGTTCAAATAAGGGGTGGCAAACTAATTAAGCAAAAAAGGAATAACGCCTCATGAGTAAATGGGAAGATCGTATACAGAATAGTGCCACATATATTGCAGCCAAGAAATTATTAGCCAGGTTAAATGAGATAGACTCTGACAGTATGTCTCTTGAAGCAATCGATGATGTCAATCGGGCAAAATTGATCATTGAGCTTTTAGTGGATAGACTTGATTATACAGATAATCGTCTATTATCAGTATCAAGTATTGATAATATTGGCAGTTATCTCTCAAGTGTAAGTTCGTGTTTTGATAACTGGCAAAACACTCGCGATGATATGTACCTAGGTATTTCTTACATGAATGGATATATCGATAATATATTGTCATACATTACTTCGTTAACACCCGCTATGGATATAAAAGAAACTCGCAAAGCTATTGCGGGATTGAATAGGTCAGTCGGTCAATATAAGCGTACAGCAGCAAAAGAGATTGACAGTATATCCGCTAAAGGAACTACCGCAGAAAAGACCATTGACGAAAAAGTTACTGAAGCTAAAAACGAGTTTGAAACACTTGGTGTAAAAATAGATGAACTTAACAAAGATTTAAAAGATATAAAAGACTCGTCAAATAGCATATCTACCGAGCAGCAACTATCATTTACAAAATCTGAAAATGTACGCAATGAGATGGTTAATAAATTTATCGAAGATCAGAAACGCACAATTGAAGAAGCATTTAGTAAAAAGAGTGATGAAGCCGATCGCATTACGGATGACATAGATAAAAAGCTAAACGCTACTGAGGCGAAGGCAGAAGATAGTCTTGCTAGAATAGATGAATTATTGAATATGGCCGGAGATAAAACACTAATCCACGATTATTCTAGTAGTGCTAAGGAAGATAAAATAGCTGCTTATGTATGGAGTGTAATAACAACGATTTTATTACTTATCATGTTAGTATTTTCTTGTTGGGTAGTTTATGAAATTATTCATACTAAGGATGCTTCATGGCAATTCTTAGTAGCTCGAGCATTTGTTATGCTATTTGCTGGGGGTATAGCAGGATATACAGCCACTCAATCAAGTGAACATCGCAAAGCACAACGAGCTAATCAACGAACAGCTCATCAACTTAAAGCACTAAAGCCTTATCTGCTAAGTATTGAAGGTGATGTAAAACTAAGAAATGAAATTATCAAAACAGTTGCATACCGAATATTCAATAATGAAGAGGATAATCAAGTTAAAAAGCCTAAAAGATTATTTAGAAGCAAAGAGGAAGCTCCTATTATGAGTTCGCAATTGATTGAGTTGTTATTAACTTTAGCAAAGAAAGATCTTGTTAAATAAAAAATGTTAAAAATGTGGTAATTTATTTTATCTACTGATATACTTATCTACAGAAATATTTCACAATATCAAATATGCGGATGTGGTGGAATTGGTAGACACGTATGCCTTAGGAGCATATGCCTCACGGCGTGAAGGTTCAAGTCCTTTCATCCGCACCAAGCATGTTAAAATTATGAGTCTCAATGGGCTCTTTTTGCTTTAATGATAAACTTAAAAGAGGCTAGCTACTACTATCATCGTCCCTTTGTTTTATTACGCTGTTTTTGCATAAAGTTTACTTAGACAACAAGGCAGTAAAGGAATCGCGGAGATGGACTATATAGTTCATCACTATGCTTGTAAGAGTTTTGCTGTAACAAGTATAGCCCATGAAGCATCTTGTAAGATTTTTCATTTTTCTTGCCCTTCCTTCTTGATTTTGAGCAATATAACATAATCAAATATCTAATATCTCAACAATTTCTCCATTGTGCTGCTTCAATTCAATCTTCCGAATTATTTCTTCTCCCAAATATTTAATAAAATCGCTTAATTCTGATGAAACTTCAAATATAATGTTGTGTTTACTATCATTCTCCGGATTAAATGTTGAATTATAATTTCTTTCGCTCGACCAATAATTCCAATTTACATCTGTCCTTTCGTAATAAACATAATTCTGTTTTTTTGTAACATATATTCTTTTGTTAATCAATGCCTTTTCATCTTCAGATTTAAAAATATCAGAATATAATTTTAGTCCCTCAAATTGCTTATATTCTTTAATTTTATTATTTGAAACATTAAGCTTTATTTCTTTATAATCCATAATCTTTCCTCCTTAAACTTGTTGCCTATACTGGAGAGCATTATAGCATTTTTAAGGCATTTTACTCTATGACAGACCATCCATACTACGGTTTATTCCTTATCATGTTTTATTATGGATTGCGACGTGGTGAAGCGTTTGGCTTGCGCTGGAAAGATATTGATTTTACCGAAAACACTATACATATTAGACAGCAGGTTTATCTCGTGGGGCATGAGCCAAAAATCGGCTCGCTCAAAACAAGGGCGAGTGTTCGCGATCTGCCACTTCTGCCGAGTATAAAACAGGAGCTGCAAGCAGAATATGAACGACGTCTCTATCCATACGGCGACGAACTTCTCTATCTTACTAAAAAAGGCAACCCGATAGACGGTAGAAGCTTTATCAAAACATTTAAAGATGCTGCTCGAAAAGTGGGATTAAAAGAGATAACGCTTCATGAGATTCGCCACAGCGTTGCTACAATGCTCAAAGAAGCTAACGTCTCGGCGAAAGATGCACAAGTTATCCTTGGGCATTCTTCAATAACAACAACCTTGCAAATCTATACTCACTCAACCGAAACAGAAAAATCAAATGCACTTCTCGCTGTAACCGATAAAATTTACAATAAACATAACGACAACGACCAAGCAAAAACATCCTTATGAACAATAAAGGAGTCTAAAAGAGGAGTCTGTTGCAAGAATAGACTCCTCTTTTAGTAAGAAAAGGCTATATTAACCCTATAAAATACAAGAACAGGCAAGCGAGCTTGTTAGCTCCTAAGGCTAGCGCGTCTACCAATTCCACCACATCCGCGAACTTTTGCAAGCTCTAGCAATGCACTACTACCACGCAAATTGCATGCATTTTGCTTGCACAAATAATTATAGCAAACTTCTAACAAATTCGCGAAAAATTACTGCAGCTTATGCTAAAATAGATTTATATGAAGATGAGGGTGTATGAGCAAAATTGCTAATTACCTACGCGGACATTTGCTAGGAGAGATTGACTTCCGGCCCGATGTGCGGCAGGCTTATATTAACGATGCTGGAGTATTGAGCTTAGCGCCAGAGATGATCGTCGCGCCGCGCAACACCGACGACATCCGCAAAACGGCGCGTTTATCATGGCAGTTGGCTGAACGCGGGCATGTTCAGGCAATAACTGCCCGCGGTTCAGGCCGCGGAACTACAGGTGGTGCAATTGGCCGCGGGGCGATAGTCGATATGTCGCGGCATATGAATAATATTTTTGAGTATGATGCCAAGCAACGATTAGTTCGTTTGCAGCCCGGCGCAACAGTTGGATCTCTACATCAGGCATTAAGCTTGCAGGGCGTTAACATCCCGCCGCTCGACGGACTAGACGCGCGTCGAACAGTTGGCGGAGCTATCGCCGACAATCTGGCTGGATTGGCTAGCGGTAAATACGGCGATTTAAGCGCCTTTATCAGCCAGCTCGAGATCGTTTTGGCAAATGGCGATATTCTGCAGACAGGCCCGCTTGGCCGGCGCGAGCTCAGCCGCAAGAAAGGTCTGCAGAGTCTAGAGGGCGATATTTACCGCGGCATTGACGCAATCATTGATGAATACCACGACGTGATTACTGCTCTCCCAGAATATGATAAGTCTGGCTATAGCTCTATAGCCTCTGTCAAGAGAGGAAATCAGTTCGACTTGACACCGCTATTCATCGGTGCGCAGGGTACGCTAGGTATTATCAGCGAGATGATTTTGCGCACTGAATTTCGTAGCCAGAGCAATGAGGTCTTCGCGCTAGTATTTGCTTCGGCTAGCGTAGCCAATGACGCTATGCGTATATTGCGCGATAGCGGCGCAGCTTTTGCCGAGTATTTTGACGCTCAGCTATTTAGTGCTGCCGCTGCTGCCGGCCGGCGCTTTGACTGGCTCAACCTAGAAGGAGCTGACCCGCAAGCAGTCATTATCGCCGGGTTTGACGAGTTCAATGCTCGCACTCGCGCTCGTAACCTCAAAAAAATCCAGAAGACATTCAGCAGTGCCGAGGGAGTCAAATTCATTTCTAGCGATGACACGGACGATGACGCGCTGTTATCAGCACTTGATGTTGCTCGCTATGCCGAATTGCCTGACAAAAACCCAGCTTTTGCGCCGCATTTGTATAGTGATATTTATATTCCAGCTGCGCGTTTCGATGAATTTACCAAAGCATTAACAGTTTTGGCTGGTCGTCTGCATTGTAATATGCCTATTTCTGGGCACGTGCTAACTGAAACTTATACGGTTCATCCGGTACTGTCGCTGCGTCAAGTTGGAGACAAGCAAAAATTATTCAAGATTTTTGATGAATTGTCTAATTTGGCTGTTAAGTATGACGGCGCGCTCATTGGCCAAGCAGCCGAGGGTCGGATCGCAGCGCATTTCGCGTATAAACACCTTGACGTTCGCACTCGCGAGATGTACGCGGCTATCAAAAAAGTTTTTGATCCGCTCGGCATTATGAACCCAGGCGTCAAAGTCGGCGATAATTTGCGATCGCTTACCGCTAGTGTCAACGGCGATGTTTTGCCGCAGGTATAGGTAGATGCTGCCAAAATATATTTTCTGCAAATGGATTGTTAGAATTGTTAACGCCGCTAGCAAAAAGTGGCCTCTTAATCGATTAACAGACCAAATATATGCACGCTATCGCTTACACTTATTTAAAACCAGTTTAAAAGGGAAGAGCAATCGTATTTTGAGCAGAATAGCTAGACTGCTTGGCTCGACGCCAAATCAGGAAACTTTGCCTCTACTCGGCGCAAGCGCTTGTCAAGCGAGTTATAAAGCGTGTCGTCTACCATCTCGCGGCTGCCAGACTCATGATACAGCTCGCGGCGAACGACAGCAAGGTCGGCCCGCAGACTCTCTTGGTTAGCCGCCAGCTCGGCTTGCCCAGCCTTTAATTCCTGGAATCGTTCATCTGCCGCCAGATCCATATCTTTCACGATATCAACCAAAGTCTTGTGGTCTTTGCGGATATCAGCAAGCTGCTCATCGATTTGCTCAAAACGCTCGTCAACTTGCTCAAACCTGCGGTCGATCTGCTCAAAGCGCTCATCGACTTGTCTAAACCGTTCGTCAATTTGCTTAAACCTTTGGTCAATCTGCTTAAACCGCTCATCGATTTGCTTAAAACTTTGGTCAATCTGTTCGAAACGTTCGTCAATTTGTTTAAACCTTTGGTCAATCTGCTTAAACCGTTCGTCCATCGTTTTTGCTAGATTAGCAACGATATCGCTTAGGTTATCGATCTTGATCGCTAGTTCTTCGTTCGTCATGCTTCTATTTAAACACAAACTTTAGCTGCGAGGCAACTATTTGCTCAACAAAAAAAAGCCCGCTTTGCCTGAGCGGGCAGCATTAACGTTGTTCCACTAAATACAAGTTATGGTACAGATGAGAGGACTTGAACCTCCACGCCCCGAAGGGCACTAGCACCTGAAGCTAGCGCGTCTACCAATTCCGCCACATCTGCGTGTCATTGTAAAGTACTATATCGCGACATCTACCGATTCTTGGCAACGCGCAGCGCGTCTACACATACTTGCGTTGCCCACGCAGTCGCCACATCTGTGTATAGCTTGTAAGGCACTATGTCACGACCATACACCGATTCTCAGTAACGCACAGCGCGTCTGCACATACTCGCATTATCCATGTAGTTGCCATACATATAATCATATCTAGCGCGCAAACCCATTCTAGCTGATTTAGGTGCGCCTGTAAAGAGTTTGTAGACAGACAGTTACAAAAATTTTACAATTTAGATCATACACAATTCGATTCAATTCGTCCGCGAAATATCGGCGCGACATCTGATATTGCCGCGTATGAGCGAGTATGTCGCCATAAGCTTGATAGCACTCTTGCAAAATAATTCCATTTATGCTATAATAGGAGTATATGATGGCACCAGCATACAATGTAACCGCCGATACAGACGTGCACTATCCGAATACGGTGCGCGCTTGCCAGCTTGTCGAGCAATCGTGGCGCAATACGGCAACACTGTACGGCTATGAAGAATATGATATTGACACCGAGTCAAAATTACAGAATCGTCGCCGTTACGACATCGTAGCGGGCGCTTTCAGTGTATCGGCATATCCGAGCGCAGCATATTTGTTGCGCTACGAGCATGCCGGCTGCGAGTCGCCGCGAGCTGATGTCGAAGCAATCGCTATCGCCAAGCGCGGTCTCGACGCTATGGGCATCAAGCGTTCGGCTTATAATTTGCGCATTAATGACTCAGAGATGCTCGATTTGCTACTGAGCGAATACCTTGATCTTGACGCCGTACAAACTAGCCTAATGGCGCGCCTGCTGGCACAGAAGCGAACGCTGGCGCCAGATAAGTTTCGCGACCGCGCGATTGATATCGTCGGTTTGTCGCACTCTAGCGAAGTTCTGCAAAAATTATCTAAGCTTTTGACCGCCAGGTCGGCCGAAGATCTACCAGAAGTTATCCGCCATAGCGAATGCTATGTGAATCTAGTGGCGCTATATGAACGGTTAGAGCGGCTGGGAATTGATAACGTTATCCTTGATATCACGCTGGCGCATCCAGAATACACTGGCGGTATTATTTTCGATTTCACCGAAGCTGATGCTACGCATAGCGCCTTACTATATAAGGGCGGACGCTACGTCAATAACGACTTGCAAAGTTCGGTCGGCGGCCAATCAGACATGTCGAATATTATCGAACTGCTGGCGCGCCATACTGGTATGCGTCATCTCGAGAGCGCTACTCAAGCTTATATTGTAACCGTAGGCAATGTACTTGACGACGCCGAACGAATTGCCGAAAAGCTGCGCAGCGAGCGGGTTTCGGTCGAGGTTGATTATACTGGCCGGCCGATTGACCGCCAGATCAAAGAAGCTATCAAAAAGCGCGTCCGCTACGTGATGACGGTTGATGAGCAGTCTGTCGCCAAGGGCTTGTATAACCTGCAAAATATTCGCGAAAACAGCGAACAGCAAGTCAGCTTCGAGCGGGTAGTGACTGCTGTCAGCGATCGCCGTCATCATCAGCAATACGACGAAGACGACGATGTTTTCGACTTGTCAGATATCTTGTAACTTATCCAAAATAGCCAGCCTGAGCATAATCTGTTATAATACGTCGTTATGAAGACGACTGTGAAGAAATTATCAGCCACCCGCGTCCTGGTAACGGTAGCGGCAGGCCAGCCAGAGCTCGAGACGGCAGAACAAGTTGCGCTCAAGCGAATGGCTAAAAATATCAAAGTTAACGGCTTTCGCCAGGGACACGTGCCGATTGCGGTAGTCAAAAAGCACGCCGACCCGCACACGCTTAGCCAAGAGACATTAGAGGCGGCAATTAATCGCGCTGTCGCCGAGGCGTTCCTGAGCAACAAACTGCAAGTACTTGATCGCCCAGAAGTCGAGCTGAAGAAGTTCGTACCTGGCGAGATGCTGGAATTTACGGCCGAGGCTGATATCATGCCTGAAGTTAAGCTTGGCGATTACAAGAAACTCAAAGCAACCAAAAAGGCAATCAAAATTGACAAAAAAGACGTCGAAGAAGTAATCGAACGCATTCGTAAAGGTTTGGCTGAAAAGACTGAAACCACCGAAGCAGCGCGAGACGGCGACGAGGTTATTATTGATTTTGTTGGCAAGCGCGACGGCGAAGCTTTCCAGGGCGGCACCGGCAAAGACTATCCGCTGACTCTCGGTAGCGGCGCTTTTATCCCGGGTTTTGAAGAAGCGCTAGTCGGCCTCAAAGCGGGCGACAAAAAGGACGTCGCCCTACAATTCCCGAAAGATTATCATGCCAAAGACCTGGCGGGAGCCGACGTAGTGTTTGAAACGACTATCAAGAAAGTCAACAAGATAGAATTGCCCGAGCTGAATGACGAGTTCGCGGCCAAAGCTGGCCCTTATACCTCGATGGACGATTTGCGCCAAGATATCGAAGCCGAAATCACTGCACAGCAAGAGCGCCAAGCGTTAGACGAATTGAAAGACGATTTGGTTAAGCAATTAGTGGCAGCTAGCGATGTGGCTGTGCCGGACGTACTGCGCCAAGACCAGATCCGCTCGCTCGAGCAGGATTTGGTGCAAAACTTGCGGTACCGCGGCATGACGCTGGATCAATATTACGAATCGCGCGGGTTTGCCAACCGCGACGCTTGGGTCAAGGCAGAAGCTAATGATACAGCCGAAGCGCGCATCAAAGCCGGATTGGTGCTAGCCGAGCTAAGCAAAGAGCTGGCAATCGAAGCGACCGCCGACGAGCTGGCCGCGCACATCAATGCTTACAAGCAACAATACGCTAATAACACCGAAATGGCTAAACGTTTCGATCAGCCAGAAGCCCAGCGCGAAATCGCCAACCGTTTAATTACCGAAAAGACCGTTGATAAATTGGTTGAGCTAAATACTCCAGATACTAGGAAAGCAAAAACTGCGAAAGCTGCCGGCAAAGGCAAAGCGGATAAACCCGCTAAGGCTAGTAAAAATAGCAAAGACGGCAAACCGGCTGGCAAGAAATCTAGCGCCAAAGCAAAGAAATCAGAAGCGGCAAGCAAATAACAGATAGTCTGCCAAAAAATACCTCGCTAGCGTAAGCGAGGTATTTTGGACATGGTATAAAATACTGCCAAAAAAGACTAACAGCCCCGCCCCCGGCGAGACTGTTAGTCTGGCAGGGGCGGGGCTTACGCCCCGTTCTCACTTCGCGACGGGCGAGCCCGCCGCTCCTGCGCGGTATGACCGGCGTCAATCAGAGAGACGCCGGCACAAAATAGAAGGCAGCCCCAGAGCGGGGTGCCTACGGCGTTGGCCGTCGCAGGGTCGAGACCCCACGATAGCAGCAGGGCGAGCGAGCTCGCCCCGATAACAAGGTCCGCCGCCACCCTGAGTGTAGCAGGGACGCCCAGCAGAGTAGCGCTGACCAGCGCCATGCAGGCGCCAGTCGCCACCCACCAGGGCGCCTCGACCAGGGTGGCAAAGCCCTGGCCGAGCAGGTTGCTCTCCTCGGCTGCGGAGCCGAGGAGGAGAATAAACCCTCCCACCGGCCAAACGGCCAGCAGGAGGATAGCCAGGAGACGCCGCCACAGCGGCGTCTGGTCGGGAGGCGGGATAGGTGTGCTCACAGCACACCACCTCCTTCTTTCGATAAAAAAACGGAGCTAGACAGCGCGGGATTGCGCCATCCATTTTTTTTATTATACTATATTTCGCGTTAAATAGCAAGTTTATTAGCACTCTGCCTTGACGAGTGCTAATTAGTACGCTACAATTAGACCATGAAACCATCGAATTACTTAGTACCCAACGTGATCGTCCGTACGCGCGACGGCGAGCGCGGTTATGACATTTATTCGCGTCTGCTAGAGGACCGCATCATTTTCTTGGGCGAGGAAGTCAACGAAGCCACAGCCAACGTCATCGTAGCGCAGCTTCTGCACTTGGCTAACGAAGATCCCGAAAAGGATATCCAGCTTTACATTAACAGCCCGGGCGGCGTGGTGTACGATGGCTTGGCAATTTATGATACTATGCAATATATCAAGCCTGACGTCCAGACGATCGGCATCGGGCTGCAGGCCAGTATGGGCGCCTTCTTGCTCAGCAGCGGCGCCAAGGGTAAGCGCTATTTGCTGCCGAATGCCCGGGTGATGATTCACCAGCCGTCGAGCGGTACTCACGGCAAGGTGACCGACCAAGAAATCAGCCTGCGCGAGGCGATAGAGTTAAAAGAGCGGTTAGCGAAAATCATAGCCGGCAACACTGGCCAGAAACTTGACAAAGTCAAAGCTGACATGGAGCGCGACTACTGGATGAGCGCCGACGAAGCGCTGCAATACGGCGTAGTCGACGAAGTAATCGGCCACAAAAACAGCAAAAGCAAACCAGCGAAATCTGGAAAATAGTTCGCCGAGGTGGTAATTAACTGGTTTGACAGCTGCATAATAAACAAAACAGCAATTTGATTTTTAGCAAATTTGTGATTTCGAGATAGAGGTCGGGTTTTACGAGATACTGTGGTATAATTTTAGATATTCTAGTTGTTTCGACCTGAGGAGGTGAAAGAGAGATGATTAGAATCGTCGAGGTTATGATTTTGGCCTCGTTTAGCAGCGGTACTATTGCCGCTGCGCTCGCCCACAGGGCGTTCCTGCAGTCGGAGAGCCAGGGGATTTATAGCCCCGTCTCGACTAGCGTGTATACTACGCACAGGGTGCGGTACTGCAAGTTGGGCGCAGCCGCGTGGTTTTTTTATGCCACAGCTGCGGCGCTTGTAGTGCTCAGACTCCTAGTGATTGGTACGATCTGGGTAGCAGTTTTTGCTGCCTTGTTTGCGCTGGCTAGCTGCGCTATGATAGCCTTTGCTTACGCGATGGCCAAAGCCGCCAAAGTCTGGAATGACTCACAGCGCGACACCACTCACCTCAAATAACGCCTCTTAACGAGGCGACTCCAGCTAGGGGGAGCCATCCCTAGCCGCCCCGCCGGATAAAACTGGCGGGGATTTTCCTTGTTTTTATCGCCAAACTCTTGACTTAGCAGCTTCGCGCGATTATAATTGGAGTTAATGAAGATTGTGTAATGTGGGTTGGTTGTGTACTGCGCCTGTGGCGCGGCGTTTTTGGTATGCGGTATCTACATTTAGTAAAGCTTCGGCGCCAATCGCGAGCGGGAATCATCACCCTAGTGCGGTTTCATCAAACTTAACCATCAAGCAGGAGTACTATGCCACAAGCAACAACGGCGCAGCACACCCCGGTCAAACGTGTCTTCTTCACCAATGATGACACAGCGGTCGAGGTACCAAACCTCTTGGCTCATCAAAAGGAATCATGGAGAGATTTCGTCGAGACGGGACTAAGCGAGATCTTCGCAGAACTCAACCCAATCGAGGATTACACCGGCCAAAAACTTGAATTACGATTCAAGGATTACAAATTTGAGGATCCAAAAAACGACGAGAAATTCGCCAAAGAGAATAATTTGACGTTTGAAGCGCCGCTGTCGGTAACGGTCGAGCTGACCAACAAAGTGACTGGCGAGGTCAAAGAACAAGAAATCTATCTAGGCGATTACCCATGGATGACCGACCGGGCAACGTTCATCATTAATGGTACGGAACGGGTGGTTGTTAGCCAGCTGATTCGCTCGGCGGGTGTCTTCTATACTGCCGAAAAGGGTGCTGGGCGCAGTTTATACAGCGCTAAATTGATTCCAGGCCGCGGTGCTTGGCTGGAGTTCGAAACCAGCGCTAGCGGCGCTATCTACGTCAAGATCGATCGCCGCCGCAAAATTGCCGTAACGACGTTCCTGCGAGCACTCGGCTACAGTAAAGTATCTGAGATCAAAGAACTATTCGAAGATATTGATACTGGTGATATTAAATATATCGACGCTACGCTCGAGAAAGATCCGGCTCATGGCGTCAACGAGGCCTTGATTGAAGTCTACCGCCGCTTGCGCCCGGGCGACCTGGCGACAACCGACAACGCGCGCCAGATGATTGAACGAATGTTCTTTGACTTCAAACGCTTCGACTACAGCCGTGTCGGCCGCTACAAGATGAACAAGCGTTTGGGGCTAGACGTGCCAAATATTGCTGAGAATCGTACTTTGCAAAAGAGCGACTTGGTGGCTATTATCCGCGAATTGATCCGCATGAATAACACCCAAGAGCCAGGCGATGATATCGACGCGCTCGACAATCGGCGCATTAAGCTGGTAGGCGAACTAGTAGCGCGCCAGTTCCGCGTCGGTATGCTGCGCATGCAGCGCAACGCTATGGACCGCATGTCAATGTCTGATCTCGAAAATGTCACGCCAAGCCAGTTGATAAACGCCCGCCCGGTCGTGGCAGCAGTGCGCGAATTCTTTGCTTCTAGCCAGCTCAGCCAGCTACTCGACGAGGTCAACCCGATTTCGGAGCTTAGCCACAAGCGCCGATTGAGCTCAATGGGGCCAGGCGGCTTGAGTCGCGAGCGTGCCGGCTTCGAGGTACGCGACGCTCACCCGACACATTACGGACGAATCTGCTCGGTCGAGACGCCAGAGGGCGCTAACATCGGTTTGGTGTTGAACCTGGCGACTTATGCGCGGATTAACGAATATGGCTTCATCGAAACACCATACCTCAAGGTTGTTGGCGGCCATGTTACCGACGAAGTTGTTTATCTCGATGCTTCCCAAGAAGTTAACGAAGTGATTGCCGACGCTGGCGTCAAGCTCGACGAGAATAACAATCTGAAAAGCCCGCGTGTTTCGGCCCGCAAATTCTTGCAACCGGCTCGTGTTGATGCTTCGGAAGTGACGTTGATTGACGCTTCGCACAAGCAAATCCTCGGCTCGACTGCTAGCCTGGTGCCATTCATCGAGAAAAACCGCGTCGACCGCGCTTTGACTGGCTCGAATATGCAACGCCAGGCAGTGCCGCTATTGCAGCCGCAGTCGCCAACTGTCGGTACTGGCATCGAGGCTAATATTGCTCGCGATTCTAGCCAACTGGTTGTCGCTGAAGATGATGGTGAAGTTATCCGTGCTGATGGTGATAGCATCGAAGTCAAGTACGCCGACGGCGTCAAAAAATACGATTTAATTCATTTCACCAAGAGCAACGATGATCGCTGCATCAACCAGAAAGTTCGAGTCCAGCGCGGCGAGCAGGTCGCCAAGGGCGACATCTTGATCGAGGGTATGTCAATCGCTGACGGCGAATTGGCGCTCGGTAAGGATTTGCTGGTAGCCTTCATGCCATGGGGCGGCTACAATATGGAGGATGCCATCGTCATCAGCCGCCGTTTGGTCGAAGACGATACGCTGACCTCGGTCAATATCAAGGACTATTCAGTCGAAGTTCGCGAAACCAAGCTCGGCCCAGAGATTGTCACTCGCGATATCCCGAATGTGTCGGAAGACAGTTTGCGCCACCTCGACGAAGACGGTATCGTACAGGTTGGTTCTGAAGTACGTGCCGGTGATGTCTTGGTTGGTAAGATTACGCCAAAGGGCGAGCAAGAGCTGAGTTCTGAGGAGCGCTTGCTGCGCGCTATCTTCGGCGAAAAAGCCAAGGACGTACGCGATACTTCGCAGCGCATGAATAATGCTGGCGGCGGCAAAGTTGTCGGTGTCAAGATTTTCAGCCGCGAAAACGGCCACGAATTAAAGGCTGGCGTGCTAATGCAGATCCAGATTTATGTCGCACAACTACGCAAAATCAGTGTCGGCGACAAGATGGCGGGACGCCACGGCAACAAGGGCGTGGTAGCGCGTATTTTGCCAGTCGAGGATATGCCGTATTTGGCTGACGGTACGCCGGTAGATGTGGTGCTTAACCCGCTAGGTGTGCCGAGTCGCATGAACTTGGGCCAGCTATTCGAGACACACTTGGGCATGGCTGCACGCGCTCTCGGCTACAAAGTCGCTACGCCGCCATTTAACGGTGTCAGCAATGAAACGATTGAGGAACAGCTCGAGAAAGCCGGCTTCGCCAAAGATGGCAAGAGCCAACTCTTCGACGGCCGCAGCGGCGAAGCTTTTGAGGAGCGCACTACTGTCGGTGTGATGCACATGATCAAGCTGCACCACATGGTCAGTGATAAGATTCACGCCCGCTCGACCGGCCCGTACACCATGGTCACTCAGCAGCCGCTCGGCGGTAAAGCGCAAAACGGCGGCCAGCGCTTCGGTGAGATGGAGGTTTGGGCGCTAGAAGCTTACGGTGCGGCGACTACTTTGCAGGAAATGCTGACTATCAAGTCCGACGACGTTTATGGCCGCGCTAAAGCTTACGAGTCAATTATCAAGCACGACGTCATCACCGGCCCGAAGCTGCCAGAAAGCTTTAATGTTTTGGTGAAAGAACTGCAAGGTTTGGGGCTGCGCGTCGATCTGGTTGACGAACATACCAACAATATCGACGCCGAAAATCTTATCGCTACTAGTGGTCCGGCTGACAAAACTGTGCCAGCAAGCGACGATAACAATGGCAGTGATAATTCCGACGATGACGACGAAGAAACCTACCTTGACGAATCTGACGGTATCGGCAACATCGACGACGGCATGAGCGTGCGTGATATTGACGATGACGGCCAAATCTCGGAAGAGGAAAGCGATTACGATAATTACGACGATACAAACGATAATGAAGAGGAGGAGGCGTAAGATGGCACGAGTAGTCTCGACATCTGGTATCGCAGATTTTGACGCGGTGCGCTTGGTGGTTGCCAGCCCGGAAGATATCCTAAAATGGAGCCACGGCGAAGTCACTAAGCCGGAAACGATTAACTATCGCACCCAAAAGCCAGAGCGCGACGGCTTGTTCTGCGAGCGGATCTTTGGCCCGGTTAAGGATATCAATCCGCATGATTCCAAGCTCAAGGGCGTACGTTCGCGCGAAGCTGCGGTTGATAAAAACGGCGAACTGGTCACCAAATCAATTGTCCGCCGCGAGCGCATGGGCCACATTCAATTGGCTGCTCCAGTGGCACACATCTGGTTCATGCGCGGCACGCCGAGCGCTATGAGCTTGCTGCTGGGCATCACAGTACGTAATCTCGAGCGGATTGCTTACTTTGCTACGTACGTAATTCTGAAGGTTGACGAAGAGAAACGCGACCAATTACTAGCCGACCTCGAAGCCGAGACTGAAGCTGCTCGCGCCGCTATCAAAATTCGCTACGAACGCGAAGCTGGCGCTGACGGCGCTGATGTCAAGGCTTTGGCTGAAGAACAGAGCAAAGAGCTCGAAGAGCTAGAAAATCAATTTACCACCAAGAAATCGCAGCTGGAAAGCTTGCAAAAGCACGCGCTAATGAGCGAAACTGATTATCGCAACTTGCCGGAAGCTTACGAAGAATTAGTCGAAATAGCTATGGGCGGCACCGCGCTCAAGGCAATGCTCGACGAAATCGACCTCGATAAACTAATCGCCGATTTGCAACAAGAATCCGAGGACGCCAGGGGCCAGCGCGAGAAAAAATTACTAAAAAGGCTTAAGGTTCTAGAAGGTATGCAAGCAGCTGGCATCAAGCCGTCGAGCTTGTGTATGACGGTTCTACCGGTGATTCCGCCAGACCTACGGCCAATGGTATCGCTGGCAGGCGGCCGTTTCGCGACGAGCGACTTAAACGATCTTTATCGCCGCGTCATTAACCGTAACAATCGTCTCAAGAAGCTGATCGAATTGAACGCTCCAGAAGTGATTCAGCGCAACGAAAAACGCATGCTGCAAGAAGCTGTCGATAGTTTGATCGATAATTCATCAGCGCGCGGCGGCCGGGCTGTCAATGCCACTGGCAATCGTCGACGATTAAAGAGTCTCAGCGACATGCTCAAAGGTAAACAAGGCCGCTTCCGCCAGAACCTGCTCGGTAAACGTGTCGACTACTCTGGCCGTTCGGTGATTGTCGTTGGTCCAAAGCTTAAAATCAATCAGTGCGGCTTGCCAAAGCAAATGGCGATCGAGCTGTTTAAACCATTTGTCATCAGCTGGCTGATTGAGCATGATTACGCGCATAATATCCGCAGCGCTACTCGTCTGATCGAGTCGAGCGAGGCAGTGGTTTGGGACGCACTCGACGAGGTCATCAAGGGCAAGTATGTCTTGCTTAACCGCGCACCAAGCCTGCACCGTTTGAGTATCCAAGCTTTCCAGCCGAAATTAGTCGAGGGTAAGGCGATTCAGCTGCACCCGCTAGTTTGCGCCGGCTTCAACGCCGACTTTGATGGCGACCAGATGGCTGTCCACTTGCCGTTGTCCGATGACGCTCAGGCTGAAGCTCGCGAGCTGATGAGCGCTGTTAACAACTTGCTTAAGCCAGCCGATGGCAGTCCAGTGCTTAGTATCAGCCAGGATATCGTGCTTGGTAACTACTACTTGACCTACGAAAAGCCGAGCGTTCAGACCGAGCATCGCGCTGTCTTTGCTAACAGCCGCGACGCCGAGTTGGCTTACGATATGGGCCGACTTCATTTGCAAAGCCCGATTCGGGTTCGCGCCAAGGGCGAGATTCACAACACCACGCTGGGCCGCGTCTTCTTCAACGAAATCTTGCCGGACGATTTTCCTTACAACAATAACGTCCAGACCAAGAAAGAGTTGAAGAAAGTTCTGGCGCAAATCTTTGACCGTTACGGCGCCGAAGAAACCGCCAAGACGGCTGACCGCATGAAGGGCTTGGCATTCCGCTTCGCCACCGTGGCCGCAGTATCGACTGGTAAGGACGACTATGTCCACCTTGATCAAACCGAGGAGATAATCCAGGAAGGCGACAAGCATGCCGCGTTGATTGCCGATCAATACGACCAGGGTTTGATCACCGACGACGAGCGTTACAATTTGACGGTAGCAGCTTGGCGCAAGGTTGACAATCAAGTTACTAAGTTGCTCCAAGACAACTTGCACCACATCGACACTAGTATTTCGATCATGGTTAACTCGGGTGCCCGTGGTGATATTAGTAACGTCAAGCTAGCTAGCGCCATGATTGGTATTCAGGTCGACGCCGCCAACCGCGAAATCGAGCTGCCAATTCGCTCGTACTACACCCGTGGTTTGTCGAGCTTGGAATCGTTCGTCGCTACCCGCGGTTCGCGTAAAGGTTTGATCGATACCGCGCTAAAGACAGCCGACTCAGGCTACCTAACGCGCCGCTTGGTCGATGTCTCGCAAGATGTCTTCACTGTTGAGGACGAAGAGGGTGACGACGAGGGCTACATGATTTATCGTTCAGAGACTGAAGAAACGATGATCAGCTTCGGTAATCGCTTGTACGGACGCTATACACGTGATGCTGTGCCAGGCTATATCGGCGCTAACGAGTTGATTACCCGCGAAATCGCCAACAAAATCGAAGCCGACACTAATATCAACGAGGTCAGGATTCAGTCAATCCTCTCGACCAACAATCTCGAGGGTATTCCGCGCCGCAGCTACGGTATTGACATGGCAACTAACGAGCTAGTTGGCGCGGCTCAACCAGTTGGCGTTATCGCTGCTCAATCGGTCGGCGAACCAGGTACTCAGCTGACACTCCGTACCTTCCACAACTCTGGCGTGGCCGGTAGCGACATCACCCAGGGTCTGCCACGCGTCGAGGAGCTCTTCGAAGCGCGCAATCCGAAGGGTCAAGCTTACATCACTGAGGTGGCTGGTACTGTCGATGTCTGGGAAGACGGCAAGAAGTATATCGTCCAGGTCACGCCAGAAGCTGGCCGCGTTGAGCGCTTGCCGCTCGAAGGCCGCAAACCGCTATTGCAAGACGGCTCTAGCGTCAAGGCTGGCGATATCCTCGCCGAAGGTCTCGATAATGGCCGTTCGCTAGTAGCGCCATTCGACGGCGTTGTCGAAGCCGCCGAAGACACTATCGTCATTGCCGCTAATGCTGCCGCACCAGTCCGCTACGAGATTCCAGGTACTGCGCAGCTAGTGGTATCGGCTAATGACCACGTTGAGGCAGGCGACCGCTTGACAATCGGCTCGCTCAACTTGCACGACCTGATGCGCTTGAAGGGCACCGAGGCAACTCAACGCTATATCATTAACGAAGTGTTGCGCATCTACGCTGCACAAGGCCAAGATGTAGCCGACAAGCACCTCGAGATCATTGTTCGCCAGATGTTTAGCCGCGTCCAGATCGAAGATCCAGGTGACAGCGACTTTGTCATGGGCGATATCGTTTCGAAAGCGCGCGTCGTTGCCGAGAATAAGGCTTTGGTCGCTAACGGCAAAGAGCCAGCGCAATACGCGCAAATGCTCTTGGGCATCACCAAGGTAAGTATCTGGAGCGATTCGTGGCTAAGCGCCGCTTCCTTCCAGGACACTACCCGCGTGTTAATCAGTGCTGCCACCAGCGGCCGCGCCGACCACTTGCACGGTCTGAAGGAAAACGTCATCATTGGCCGCAAGATTCCGGTGGGTACTGGCGTCCGTTCGCTCGACACTAGCGAGGATGACTCACCAGCCGACGAGTACGCCGAAAGCGTTGACGAGGAGGCCGACGACATCACGCCAGATGTCGATGCCGAATCATAGGCAAACCCGCTCAAACTATAATTACCGCTCATATAGACGAGCGGTAATTATTTTTGCAGCTAATTTTTTGGCACGCTGTATCTTTGCATATTCCAACAGCCAGAATAAGGCGAGACCTAATCTCGTTTGCCAGAATATGTCACCGTATCTTTAGTACTGCCGCCAATCGGCTGGCACTTTTGGTCAGCGTAGGCCATCCGTAATTCCCGGTTATTGTAAAGAGTGCAGGCGACCAGTATGTTGCGATTACGATCTTGGAAATAGTGCCACAAGCCGTCTGGCGTCTGATAGAATAATCCTAGATTGTCAGGCGCAGTCATTCGCTGATACAACACTGTGCTGACTGGAATTTCTAGCAGCTGGTAACCTTTCAGCGCGCCCTTGAACGGAGCTGGCTTACCGATGAAACCGTACTGTCCAGCGGCACTCACGGCCGGGGTATAGACCGAAACCACCGGCTGCTGCGCTTCAGCGTATTCAGCGTAAACTTTAGTGTCGAGACAGCGAATCTCCATCCAATCGCCGAGCTTGTCGCGCTGCGAAATATCGGTGCTCAGCTGGCAGGTGACATCGTCGCGCGTGAAATCAGCTAAATAATTTGCTCTGTTGCCCTCCGAGAAGACCTTGCGAGTAAAACCATCATAGTCCATGTTTTTCTCGATTGATTCGCGCTGCGAAGTTGATTTATCCTTAGGAACGTAACCAGCCAAGCTCTGAACTTGATCGAGGTCGGGCACTACAGTGTAAAATTTCCTTCCTTTAACTCTCACCGGAGTAGTGATTGACGATTTGGCTTTTTCCTTGCCTTTGAAATAAACGTTGACGTGCTTGATAGTTTCGGCAGCAGTCAAGTGAGCTACCTTGGTCTCGTCAGTTTTTTTCTTTTCATCTGTCTTGACTGTTGACGAGCGAGCGAGCGTCATTACCACGATCGCAACAATAATCACTAAAACAGCGGCGACACCAGCGCCAATCATAATCAGGCGAAATTTACGGAATGGGTCGCGCGGCGGCCGGCGCTGCGGCTCTGGCACCAGCGGATCAGGCCGCGGCGCCTGCTCGGGGTGGCCAGCGTATTGGATATCATTGTCATTTAGCGGATTCATACGTTTATTATACTATATTGCTTGCGTTTTTAATTATTCGAAACGACAAGAAATCAAGTAGCGACGACAAATAGCTCTTGCTATCATTTGTTTCAATTCCTAGTTATAAATATAGAGCTAAGTTTATCCGCAGCTGCAAACATTGCAAACAGGTGAAAATACTCGTTTTTCGTTATTTTTGCGCCTTTTTTGCACAAAATTCAATAATATTGCCTAAACCTATTGACATGCGCGTCCATATGTGATATATATATATCAGCTTTCATTGACAAGTCGAGCAAATCCTTGTCTGAAAGCGCACTTTGACAAGCAGGCAAACACGAGATGAGATCTTGGCTGGCGAAGATAATAATTTTACTTAACAGCCGAGACCTCGTCTCGTGTGCATCAGAAATGCACGCGCAAGCAGCACTCCAGCTGGCGAGGAGAGAGGGGCCATCATGGCCACCGATGACATGATTACCGTCACCTATCTTCTCCCCGGGGGTTTGCGCCCCCGGGAATTCAAGTGTGAGTTCCGGATTTGGGTCTCCGACGAGACCCTCGCCCGTTACGCGCCTCTCGAGTCGTTCGCTTTCCTGCGAAGCGACAGGGAGGACAGCACGTTTTATATCGACGGTGAGGTCCTCACCGTCGATGAGCTCAAAAACATGGGCAAGCATGAGCTTGCCCAACTGGCCATCTCCGACGGCGCCGTGTGCGCCGTCCGCCTGAGGGGCACCCGCCTCTGGGCGCCCTTCTACCGGGTCACTGACAGGGTCGTTAAGACCGGTCGGTGACCATTGCGAGCGCGACGAGCGGGTCACCCCGCCGCCATTTCTGACCTGCTTGTCGCATTCGCTCCATAGATGCGTATCTATGCTGATGAGTCGGAAACGACGAAAGCGAACTTTTGCCGAACATCACCAGTTGAGTTCATTCCTGACTCCGTCGTCCAGAAGACGGGCAAACCTTGCTTTTTAATAGATTTTTTGCTATAATAGAACATAGAGTTTCTCTCGGGTGAAGCGGGGCTATCGGTGTGATAAAGCCGCAGCTCTCGAGATGCAGGCGGATGTTTGCTGCATCGCCGCTTGCGCCATGAGCCTTTAGCAAGCTCGTTTATTATCATCGTAATTAGGAGAAGTTGAATGCCAACTATCAATCAGCTGGTACGCAAACCTCGCCAGACGGCTAGCAAAAAGTCGAAGTCGCCGGCGCTAGGCCGCATCCACAATGCCCTCAAGGTGCGATACTATGACCAAGACGCACCACTCAAACGCGGCGTTTGCGTCAAGGTTACCACCAAAACGCCAAAGAAGCCGAACTCGGCGCTGCGCAAAGTCGCCCGCGTTCGTCTGACTAACGGCCACGAGGTTTGGGCTTATATCGGCGGCGAAGGCCACAATTTGCAAGAACACGCTGTCGTACTAGTTCGCGGCGGCCGCGTGCCAGACTTGCCAGGTGTGCGCTATCATGTCGTCCGCGGCGCGCTTGATCTGCAAGGCGTGTCCAAACGCAAACAAGGCCGTAGTAAATACGGCACCAAGAAGGAGGATAAGTAATCATGCCTCGCAAAGTTACTAAAAAGCTCCAGCGCCAATTGCAGCCAGATCGCAAATACCAGTCGATTTTGGTACAGCGCCTCATCAACAAGTCAATGCTCAACGGCAAGAAACTAGTAGCCGAGCGGGCTGTCTATGATGCTCTAGCGCAAGCTGCTAAAACCCTCAAGAGCGAGGAACCGCTAGAGGTTTTCGAAAAGGCAATTAACAATATTAGCCCGGCTTTCGAGGTTAAGTCTCGCCGCGTTGGCGGTGCTAACTACCAGATTCCGTTCCCGATTCAAGGCCATCGCCAGCAGCACTTTGCCTTTACTTGGTTAGTACAAGCTGCCCGCAGTAAAAGCGGTATGCCGTACAGCAAGCGCTTAGCGACAGAAATCGTCGACGCCTGCAACGAAACTGGTATTGCCTTCAAGAAGAAAGAAGACACTCACAAAATGGCCGAAGCCAACCGCGCTTTTGCTCATTTTGCTCGCAGCTAATCGTTTCTTTTCACGCAACCATAGAACCGCTCCTACACTATACATAGGAGCGGTTTTGCGAAAGTTAAACTTAGCTATCATTTTTGTAAATTATCTGATATAATTGTCGTTAAGAGTAGTTTTTTTGGTGCCAAAAAATAACCAAGAATCTCGACAAATCAACTTAATAGAGGAAAAACAATGGCAGCAACCGTTCCATTACAAAACTTTAGAAATATCGGCATTATTGCCCATATCGACGCTGGTAAAACGACTACCACTGAGGGTATTTTGTACCGTACTGGCTTGACGCATAAAATCGGTACCGTCAAGGGTGATGACGGCGGCGCCACCACCGACTGGATGGCGCAGGAAAAGGAGCGGGGTATCACCATTACCTCGGCGGCGGTGACTTGCTTCTGGAAGGGCCACAAGATTAATATTATCGATACGCCAGGACACATCGACTTTACGGCAGAGGTGGAGCGTTCGCTACGCGTACTCGACGGCGCTGTTACTGTCTTCGACGGCAAAATGGGCGTCGAGGCGCAAAGCGAAACTGTCTGGCGCCAGGCCAACAAGTACAACGTCCCGCGTATCTGCTTCATCAACAAAATCAACCAGACTGGCGGCGACTTCTACAAATCTGTCGAGTCAATCCACAACCGCCTCAGCAAGCAAGCGTTTCCGATCCACTTGCCGATTGGCTTTGAAAAAGATGTTTGCGGCGTGGTCGATCTGATCGATATGAAGGCTTATACTTACGATAATTACACTGACCACGAGCTGAAAGTCGGCGAGATTCCGGCTGACATGCTCGAAAAAGCCAAGCATGCGCGCAGCTTGTTGGTCGAGAACGCTGTTGAAGCCGACGACGGCCTGATGATGAAGTTCTTCGACGAGGGCGAGGAAGCAATTACCATCGACGAACTCAAGAGTGCGCTGCGCAAACGCGTGCTGGCTGGCGACTTCTATTTGGTAACTGGCGGCGACGGCCGCGGCGTGATTGTCGAAAAACTGCTTGATTTGATGGCAGATTACTTGCCAAGTCCGCTCGACGTCGACGAAATTTGGGGTAAAAATCCAAAAACTGGCGACGAAGTCGGCCGCAAACCAAGCGACAAAGAACCAATGGCTGCGCTAGCCTTCAAGATTGCTGCTGACCCGTTCGTCGGCAAGCTAATCTTTATCCGTGTCTACTCTGGCGTACTGAAAGCTGGCAGCTACGTTCTTAATACCACCACCGGCGAGAAAGAGCGCATCGGCCGCATCGTCCGAATGCACGCCGACAAACGCGAAGAAATCGATAGTGTTGGCGCCGGCGATATCGCTGCAGTGGTCGGGCTGAAAAATACTTTCACCGGTAATACTTTAGCTGAATTGAGTCATCCAATCGCTCTGGAGTCTATTGAGTTCCCAGAACCGCCGGTATCAATTGCTGTCGAGCCAAAGACCAAAGCCGACCAAGAGAAGATGGGCATTGCTTTGCAGCGCCTCGCTGAGGAAGACCCAACCTTCCGGATTCACACCGATGAAGAGACCGGACAGACGATTATGTCGGGCATGGGCGAGTTGCATCTCGAGATTCTAATTGACCGCATGAAGCGCGAATTCAATGTTGAAGCTAATGTCGGCGAACCGCAGGTTGCCTTCCGCGAAACCATCAAAGGTACCGCCGAAGTCCAAGGCAAGCACGCCAAACAGTCTGGCGGCCGCGGCCAATACGGCGATGTTTGGGTACGCTTTGAGCCGAACGAGCCAGGCAAAGGCTTTGAATTCATCGACGAAATCAAAGGCGGCGTGGTGCCGCAAGAGTATCGCCCGGCCGTACAAAAAGGTATTCGCGAAACTCTAGACGGCGGAGTTATTGCCGGCTACCCAGTAGTCGATGTCAAGGCAACACTCTACGATGGCTCGTACCACGACGTTGACTCTAGCGAGCTGGCGTTTAGCTTGGCGGCGCATATCGCGACCCGCGCTGGTATCAAACAAGCCAACCCAGTCTTGCTCGAGCCAGTCATGAAAGTAGAAGTCACTACTCCCGAAGAGTTCATGGGCGACATCATCGGCGACCTCAACAGCCGCCGCGGCCGTATCGAAAGCATGGATGATCTAATGGGCGGCGCTAAACTAATCAAAGCAATCGTGCCGCTAGCCAACATGTTCGGCTATACATCAGACATCCGCTCGATGAGCCAAGGTCGTGCTGCATCGACGATGGAGCTAGCTCACTATGAGGAAGTCCCGCCAAACGTTGCTGCCGAGATTATCGAAAAACGCAACAAGTAGTTTGATAATTAACTCTAGCGAGAACTTCGCTAAATACACAAACGCGTCTCTCGCCAAGGCGCGTTTGCTGCTATAATAGATATATGAACTACCAGCTAG
The DNA here is from genome assembly GCA_963528575.1 of uncultured Candidatus Saccharibacteria bacterium. Lineage (GTDB taxonomy): Bacteria > Patescibacteriota > Saccharimonadia > Saccharimonadales > Saccharimonadaceae > Saccharimonas. The sequence goes on along the minus strand of CAURUS010000002.1, from coordinate 128,001 downwards.
CTGTTCAATTTTACAGGCGTAATCGCTTGCAGGTACTCTGCGCGCTATACGTAGTGATTTTAACTTCTGGCGTGACGATCTCAATTGCGCTGTCTGATGATTCGCACTGGACAAGCTGGAGTCTCAGCCGGTTGGGCGAGACTAGCACCAACCGCCAGTCGGCTTTGGCTTTTAATACTGGTGTTTTTGCCTCAGGATTGATACTTACTGCTATCGGTATTTGCATGACCCGAAGCTATGCTAAACTTCAGCAATCGCGCACCGCCAAATTGTCAGCTTGGCTGATGATTACTTTGTCTGTATGTATGGTTGGCGTAGCACTTTGTCCGAATGACACTATGCACGCAGCGCATTTTGTTTTTTCGCGCGGGATAATTGTCGCTATGGTGTTAATGATGCTGACCTTACCGTCGAGTCTTAATTATTTGACGCAGCGCGAGCGGCTGTTGTCATTTGGCTTTCCGATCTTTGCAGCAATTCTGGCAGCTCAGGGCTACATCTTGCGAAGCTTTTGGTTTGTGATTATCGAAGCTATATTGGGACTGCTGGCTGCTATTTGGTTGTTTATCGTTTGCCGGCATATTGATAAGCGTTTACGCCAGTAGCCACTTTACACCCGCAGAGCTTTCAACTATAATAAGAGATAACGCGCGACGCGTTTTGTCGAGGTGGTAACACTTTCGATAATTGCTCGCGTCGTGAATAACATAATACTAACGTTAGGAGAACTACTTCTATGGCAGACTTTGACCGTTCAAAGCCTCACATCAACGTCGGTACCATGGGTCACGTCGACCACGGTAAGACGACTTTGACCGCCGCCATTACCCACGTTTTGGCTAAGCGGCTCCCAAGCGACGTGAATAAAGCGCGCGACTACGCAGACATCGATAATGCACCAGAGGAAAAGGCACGTGGTATCACTATCGCTACCTCCCACCAGGAATACGAGTCAGAGAATCGCCACTACGCGCATGTCGATATGCCAGGCCACGCCGACTACGTCAAGAACATGATCACCGGCGCTGCTCAAATCGATGGTGCTATTCTCGTGGTGGCTGCCAACGACGGCCCATTACCGCAAACTCGCGAGCACGTATTATTGGCTCACCAGGTTGGCGTACCGAAGATCATCGTCTTCCTCAACAAGATGGACTTGGCCGACCCAGAGCTGGTCGAATTGGTCGAGATGGACGTTCGCGAACTGCTCACCAAGAACGGATACGACGGCGACAATACGCCAATCATCAAGGGCTCAGCCACCAAAGCTCTCGAAGGCGACAAAGAGTCTGAAGACGCTATCATGGAATTGGTCAAGGCGATGGACGACTACTTCGAGCTGCCAAAGCGCGACCTCGACAAGCCATTCTTGATGCCAATCGAGGATGTCTTCTCGATCAAAGGTCGTGGCACCGTGGCTACTGGCCGTATTGAGCAAGGTGTCATCAAACTGAACGACCCAGTCGAAATCGTTGGCCTAAAACCAACTCAGAGCTCGGTCGTAACTGGTATCGAAGCCTTCAAGAAAACCCTCGATCAAGGTCAAGCCGGTGACAACGCTGGTTTGCTGCTGCGCGGTATCGAGCGCGAACAGATCGAGCGCGGCCAGGTTATCGTTGCTCCAGGCACGCTGACGCCGCACACCGAGTTCGAGGCTGAGGTTTACATCCTCAAGAAAGAAGAAGGTGGACGCCACACGCCATTCAGCAAAGGCTACAAGCCGCAGTTCTACTTCCGCACCACTGACGTGACCGGTGAAGTTGAATTGCCAGCCGACAAAGAAATGGTTATGCCAGGCGACCAAGTAACCTTCAAGGTCAAATTGCTCGCCCCAATCGCTATGGACAAAGGTCAAGACTTCGCTATCCGCGAAGGCGGCCGTACTGTCGGCGCTGGCGTGGTGACCAACATCATCAAGTAATTTACAACTCTGTAAGTTACTGCCGAAAGCACCTCCGGACTATCGGGGGTGCTTTTATTGTCTGCAACTAGCAACCACCGATAAGATTAAACCTTAACACGTCTTATCGCCCGCGCAGTTCTTGCAATTCACGCTAATTATTGCTATAGTAATGTTCGTATTAATTAATCGCCTCGAGAACTCTGCCAGACGCTAACGAAACCGATTCGAGCAGAGGTTACGAGGTAAAAGGAGTAACAAAATGGCCGAAGATAAAGGTCTCACCATCCGCATCCGCCTCAAGGCGTATGATCACACAGTTATTGATGAATCCGCTAAGCGAATCGTCGACACCGCTGTTCGTACTGGCGCGACAGTCGCCGGACCAGTGCCGCTGCCAACTCGCCGCAGCACTTATACGGTAACGAAAAGCCCGCACGTCTACAAAATGGGCGGCGAGACATTCGAAATGCGCGTACACAAGCGCTTGATTGACATTTCTAACGCTACGCCAAAAACCATCGAGAACTTGCAAAATCTATCATTGCCAGCTGGTGTTGACGCCGAAATTAAAATGTAAATAGCATCTCGCTATTTGCACAAGAAAAGACTCTACGGACGCTGAGGGGGTCTTTTCTTTTTTTATGAGACAGAATGGCAGCTAGAGAGCCGCGAAAAACAGGGAAGTATAACGCTTATGATATACTTGAATTATGGTTTCACAGCGGCACAAACAGCGCACATATGCCCGCAATCGCGTATTTAGCCGGCGCGGCAACGAAAAGTTCGAGCCCGATGGCGTCTACTTACTAAAACTAGTCACGGTAACGATTGCTGGCACATTGTGGCTGAAATTCAAAGTGCCATTAAGTGTCGGCAGCCTAACGCTATCGGCCTTTCCGTTGGGGCTAATTGGCGGAGCACTGGCCGTTTATCTCTGGGAAAAGCGCCCAGGCAACCGGCACATATGGTACGCGATTTTGCTAGTCGTAGCTATTGTGTCATATTTCTTGCCAGCGGGAATCTTGCTTTGATAGCCGATAAAAGTTTGTACTTAAATAACTCTAAATTTTTAGCGCTTCGTCTGTACATGAATACGGCATGGTATAATGGAATTCAGGAGGGCGCATGGCACTAACTAATGACGACAAGCAATGGATTAAAGAAGCAATTGTTGAAGGCGTTAATGGAGCGTTGGAGACAATTGTACTACCGCGATTTGACGCAGTTGAAGCAGATATATCGGAATTAAAGAGAGGTGTCTCTGGACTGAAAGAGGATGTATCTAGTTTGAAAAGCGACATGCGCGAGGTCAAAAGCCGGCTCGACAGTGTTGAGAGTGATATTCGCGAAGTTAAGGATCGACTTAACGGTGTTGAAAGCGAGATGCGCGAGGTCAAAAATCGACTCGGGCGAGTTGAAGGTGAGCTGCAGGCACTTACTAACGATATTGAAGAAATATACGACGTTATTTATGGCAGGCCGAACAAAACCCTGATGAGCGCCAGCTTTTCCAAGATGTCGTCAAAAGAAAAGCTGCTAGTCATTAACGAAGAATTGTTAAAAATAGCGAAAGATACGGGCGTTGTTTTGCCGCGCTAAAAAGCGATTGCATAGAACGCTAAATATTACTTATAATCTAATACATCAATCTACAAAGCCAGTATTAAAACCTTAATTTAAAATGATTCGATTTTATTTACAAAAACTAGTTCGCGATAAAGTCGTGAAAAAATGTCTGGACGACGAGGATGTTTTACATACGGAGTACCGCATATTAGACAAACAAGAGTTTCGCCGCGAGTTGCTCCGCAAGGTTCACGAGGAGGCGGACGAAATTCCGCTGGACGATAATCAGCGTGATGAATCGCTCAAAGAGTTGGCTGATTTGCAGGAAGTCGTTGACGCGCTGCGCCAGGATTTTGGCTTTTCTACAGAGCAAGTCCAAGAGGAAATGTCGCGTAAAAAGCAAGATAAGGGCGGCTTCGACAAACGACATTACATTAAATATCATGATTTGGCTGATGATAGTAAATGGGTGGAAATCTTCCGCGCTCAGCCAGAGAAGTATCGCGAAGAAGCTGCGGATAGCAAAGAACGGAGCCGTTACGCGAAAATCAGCAAGGGCACGTACAAGCATAGCAAGTCAAGCAAGCTATACGAAGTGATTGGCCTCGCCTTAGAAACTGAGACGGAAGAACTCCTGGTGATTTACCGGCCTCTCTATGAGAATGAATATGAATTATTCGCCCGTCCTGCCAGTATGTTTACGGAAACAATAGTACTGGACGGGAAATCTGTGCCACGATTTCAGAAAATAAACTCTGAAATTAAGGTGCAAGCGTGATGAAGACGGTTACTTTTATCACCGGCAATCCGCACAAACTCGAAGAAGCCAAGTCGGTTCTGAAAGGCTATGGGATTGTTGTCGAGCCGCTGCAAATTGACATTGATGAAATCCAGCATCATGATCCGCTGAAGATTACCGAAGCGAAAGTTAAGTCGGCGCATGAAAAAGCGGGCCGGCCGGTTGTTGTTAATGATAGCAGCTGGGAAATTCCAGCACTCGGCGGCTTTCCGGGCGGTTATATGAAAGATGTTGTTGGCTGGTTTACGGCTGAAGATTTTTTGGCTTTGATGAAAGATAAAAATGATCGGAGAGTTATATTGCATGACGTCGTGGCGTACTTCGATGGCGAACAATTAAAACTGTTTATATATGATCAAACTGGCGTGTTTATAAATGAGCCGCGCGGCGAAGGAACATCAATGAATCAGGTTGTGTCGATGGAGGATAGCGGCGGGTTAACAATTGCTGAGGAATTTGCACTCCGTCATGACGGTGCGGAGATTAACCCTTCTCATTTTCAACATTGGCAGAAATTCGGTGAATGGTTTACTGCTCGCGACAACGATTAGCTACCGCAATGGTGTATAATTCATCGTATGAATAAGTTTAAGAAGCTGAAACTTTACTGCTTTTCGCCGCCAGTGATGCTGGCAACGCTAGCGATTGAGCTTGTTTTGGCGTTATATACGTTTTGGCGCTATAAGCTAAACGCTGTGACAAGGATTGCTATGGTGCTGCTCATCTGTTTGGCGCTGTTTCAGTGGGCTGAGTATAATGTCTGCGAAGGTACGATTTTTCTTGATAACCTAGGTTGGGCGAAGCTCGGTTATGTGGCGATTACTATGCTGCCGCCTCTGGGTATTCATCTGATTTATCAACTTTCTGGCGATAAAAGGCGCTGGATTCCGGTTCTAGGTTATATTTTGGCAGCACTATTTGTCGGCTATTTTTTGATGGAAGCTGACGGCGTAAAAGCTGGCGCCTGCTTAGGCAATTACGTAATCTTTGAGAATCGCGATGAATTTTATCCGATTTATGCGGGATACTACTATGGTTTGTTGATTATTGCTATTGTATACGCTTACATCCAGAGTAAAGCTGCTGTAAAAAATATTCGCCGATCTTTGTGTTCGCTAATGATTGGCTATATCTTGTTTATGGTGCCGACAACGTTTGTTAATATCGTAGATCCGTCGACAATTTCCGGCATTCCGTCGATTATGTGCGGTTTCGCAGTGCTGTTAGCGGCAACTTTAGTAGGCAAGGTCTTGCCAGAATACTTTGATAAATAAGGCTGCGTGATATTGACGAGTTGTAGCTAGACGTGCTATAATAGTAGATGTAATTCTATTACGCGTAATATTAACTATAGAGACTCGCGCGAATTGGCAAGTCCGGGTAACGGATACTACCAGCCGCCGAGGCTTTTAAATGGGAGCAAGAGGGCAATGAAAGCACTTTTCGGTACCAAAATTGGTATGACCCAAATCATTGGCGAGGACGGCACCACTATTCCGGTGACGCTGATCCAAGCCGGCCCGATGACTGTGACTCAGGTCAAGTCTGTCGAAACCGACGGCTACAACGCAGTCCAGGTGGCATATGGTACGGGTAAGAACCTGAGCAAGGCCGTGGCTGGACATGTCAAACCAGCCGGTGTGACCCCGAAAAAAATCGGGGAAATTCGCGTTGACGAACTTGGCGAAGTCAAGGTCGGCGACACATGGAACGTCTCGGAGTTCGAGCTCGGCGACGTTATTGATGCTACAGGCATCAGCAAGGGTAAAGGTTGGGCTGGCACTATCAAGCGGCACAACTTCAAACGCCACCGCAAAACCCACGGCGGCAAGGGTAATACTCGCAAAGTCGGTTCAATCGGCAGCATGTACCCGCAAAAAATATTCAAAGGCAAGCGCATGGCCGGACACATGGGCGCCGAACAGGTCACTGTCAAGAACCTGAAGGTCGCTTATATCTCGGTTGAGGACAACTTGATTGGTGTCAAGGGCGCAGTGCCAGGCCCCAAGAAGGGCTTAATCAAATTAGGAGGTGCTAAGTAATGGCTGAATCAACCAAGCCAGCAAAAGCAGCCTTGCCAAAGAGTGTGTTTGAGGTTGACGTACCAAACCACGAGCTGTTGAAACTTGCGTACGACGCGTTTTTGGCCAACAGCCGCCAGGCAAGTGCTACCACCAAAACCCGCGGCGAAGTTCGCGGCGGCGGCAAGAAACCGTGGAAACAAAAAGGAACCGGCCGAGCACGTTTTGGCTCGACCCGCAACCCAATCTGGCGCCACGGCGGTATCGTTTTCGGGCCGCGCGGCAACGAAAACTACAGCAAGAAACTGTCCAAGACCAGCAAGCACGTCGCTTTGCGCCAAGCTTTGACACTCGCCAACCAAGATAAGAAAATCTTAGTCAGCGATATCAAAACTACCGGCAAAACCACTGAAGTCGCTAAATTCCTCGCCGCCGAGAAATGCAGCGAGAAAGACCGCGTTCTACTCGTCGTCGACGAAAAGACTCCAGAACTGATGCGCGCTACAAATAACTTAGCCAACGCCCTCTTGGTGCGCGCGCAATACCTCAGCGTTTATTACATTTTAAACGCCGACAAAATCGTTATCACGCCAGCCGCTGTCAAGGCAGTCGAGGCGTGGCTAGCAAAGGAGGCGAAGTAATGAAACTCGTGTTAGTTACTCCACGCGTTAGCGAGAAAGCTTACCGGCTAGTCACCAACGAAAATACTTACATTTTCGATGTGCCGATGAGCGCTAACAAAAACGAAATCAAAGCAGCCGTTGAAGCACAATTCGAAGGCGTCAAAGTCGCCAAAGTAACGACGCTCGTTCAAAGCGGCAAAGCTGTTCGCTTCTCGCGCGGCAAAAACCGCTACCCTGGCACTACCCATCGCCAGGACAGCAAAAAGGCTTACGTTCGCCTGAGCGAAGGTAAAATCAAAGTCTTCGAGCAAGAAGAAGTCAAGGAGGACAAGAAGTAATGGCTGTCAAGCAATACAATCCAACCACTCCTGCCCGTCGCGGTATGACTTCGCAGGATCTCAGCGAGGTAACTACTCGTAAACCGTTGAAAAGCTTGGTTAAAGCTGGCAAGCAAAAAGCTGGCCGCAACAATACTGGCAAAATCACCGTGCGTCATCGCGGTGGTGGCGTCAAGCGGCATTATCGTTTAGTTAATCACGCTATGCCAGCCAACATGACTTTGACTGTCGAAGAAATTGAGTACGACCCAGGTCGCAGCGCTCGTATCGCCCGCGTCAAGGATCAGCACGGCTTATACCACTACATTTTGGCGGATACCGCCATGACTAAAGGCGCAGTCATCAAAACTGGCGCTGACGCTCCTGTCGAGGCTAGCAACCGCATGCCGCTAGCTAGTATTCCAGTTGGTACGCAGATTTACGCTATCGAGATTAATCCAGGCCGCGGCGCCCAAATGGTTCGTTCAGCTGGTACTAAGGCTCAATTGATGGCCAAAGAAGGCAATTATGCTATGGTACGTATGCCGTCAGGCGAAGTTCGCAGGTTCCGCTTGGAATGCGAAGCTAGTCTCGGCGTAGTCGGCAATGTCCAGCATCAGAACGTCAAGCTTGGCTCGGCTGGCCGCCGCCGCCGCATGGGTTGGCGCCCAAGCGTCCATGGTAAAGCCATGAACCCAGCCGATCACCCAATGGGTGGCGGTGAAGGCAAGACCGGTCCTGGCCGCATCCCGAAGACGCCGTGGGGCAAGCCAGCAATTGGCTTCAAGACCCGCCGCCGCAAATCAACTAATAAGATGATTGTCCGCAGTCGTCACGAAGCTAAGAGGAAGAGGTAATTATGAGTCGTTCACTCAAAAAAGGCCCATTCGTCGACGCGAAGCTTGCCAAAAAAGTGGCAGCGCTGAAAGTTGGCGACCGCACCGTGATAAAGACCTGGGCACGCAGCAGCACGATCACACCAGAGATGGTCGGGTTCACTTTTGCAGTGCACAATGGTCGCGTACACGTACCGGTGCTTATTACTGAAAATATGGTTGGCCATAAACTCGGCGAGTTTAGTCCGACCCGCAAGTTCCGCAAGCACGGTGGAAAGGATAAGAAATAATGGCCGAAGCAACTATTCACACAGTTCGCGCGATGATCAAAGGCGTTGACCAGGCACCGCGCAAAGTCAGTCTAGTCGCCGCCTTGGTGCGCGGCCGCAGCGTTGCCGACGCCGAAGTTATCCTTGACCACACGCCGAAGCGCGCCGCTCTGGCTGTCAAGAAAGCCATCAAAAGTGCCGCTGCTAACGCCGTTGAGAATCACGGCCTAGACGCTCGCAGCCTGCAAATCACTACGCTTAGTGTTACCGCTGGTTCGCGCATGCGCCGCTACAAGCCAGCTTCGCGCGGACGTGCCTTGCCGTTCGAGAAAAAATCGAGCCACATTTTGGTCGAGGTCTCGGGCGTCGAGAAAGTTATCAAGAAACCTGCCAAGAAGACCGAAGCAAAAGCTGTTAAGCCAGCAGAAAAAGAGGAGAAGAAATAAATGGGACAGAAAGTTAACCCGTTGAGCTTCCGCCTCCAGACCAGCAAAGCTTGGAATTCGCGCTGGTTCGCCAGCAAGAAAGACTTTGCGGTTTGGCTAGCCGAAGACGGCAAGATTCGCAGCTTGATCGAGAAGAAATTCTCGTCGCGCCCGACAATCGCTAAAGTCGAAATCGAGCGTAGCGCCAATCTTGTTACTATCACCATTTACACCGCCAAAGCTGGTGTAGTGATCGGTCGTGGCGGCGCTGGTATCGCTGAGCTCAAGAAGGAAATCGAAAAAATCGTCAGCTTGCCGATTCGTATCAATGTCGAAGAAGTACGCCGGCCAGAATTAAACGCCAAGCTCGTCGCCGAAAACATTGCGCATCAGCTAGAACGCCGCGCTAACTTCCGACGTGCTGTTAAGATGGCAATTCAAAGCAGCCGCAACGCTGGCGCCAAAGGTATCCGTATCGAAGTCGCAGGACGGCTTAACGGTGCCGAGATGAGCCGCCGCGAAAAGTTCATCGAAGGTTCAGTACCACTGCATACGCTGCGCGCCGACGTTGATTTTCACGTCGCTCGCGCTCAAGGCCCGAACGGTACTGGTATCGTTGGTGTCAAAGTATGGATTTACAAAGGTGAAAGGAGCTTGAAGTAATGTTATTACCAAAAAAAGTTGCTCACCGCAAAGTCCGCATCGGCAAAAACCGCGGTAACGCTACGCGCTGCAACTATGTCGCGTTTGGCGATTATGGTCTACAAAGTCTCGACAACGAGCGTATTACCAGCCGCCAGATCGAGGCGGCCCGCCAGGCAATGACCCGCTACATCAAGCGCGGCGGTAAGATTTGGATTCGCATTTTTCCGCACACGCCAGTCACCAAAAAAGCTTTGGGCTTGAAAATGGGCGGTGGTAAAGGCAACCCTGAATACTACGTTGCCAAGGTCAAAACTGGCACGGTTATGTTCGAGATGAAGGGCGTCAGCGAAGAAATTGCCCGCGAAGCTATGCGCCTCGCCGGCCACAAATTGCCAGTCCGCGTCCGATTTGTTAAGAAGGAGGAAGCATAATGGCTGAAACCAAGAAAACCGCCAAGACCGCCAGCGTCGTCAAATCAATCGACGAACTGCGCACCGAGCTCGCCACCAAGCGCCAGGAATTGCTCGACAGCCGCCGCAGCCACAAAGCCGGCGAGCTCGTCAATCCGCGCGCCCTCGGCCAAATTCGCAAAGAAATCGCGCGTCTGCTCACCGCGATCCGTGCGCAAGAGTTAGCAGCAGAACAGGAGAATAAGTAATGGCAAAGACATTGACAGGCGTCGTGACGTCAGACGCCGCTGACAAGACGATTACCGTTACCGTGACATCTCGCGAAACGCACCCGATTTACAAGAAGCAGTATACTGTGACTCGTAAATACGCCGCACACGACGAGAAGAACGATGCTCGCAAGGGCGACACGGTACGTATCGTCGAGACTCGTCCGATTAGCCGCCGCAAGAGCTTCCAGCTCGACAAAATCGTCAAGCGCTCGGTCGGCTCAGTCGAGCTCAAAAGCGACGTCAACAGCGAAGTTAACGACAAGGTCGACTACGATCACGACACCGAGGAGGAAAAATAATGATTCAGCAAGAATCCCGCCTCAAAGTCGCTGATAACAGCGGTGCTAAAGAAGTATTGTGTATCCGCGTTCTCGGCGGTACCCGCCGCCGCTACGCTCGCGTTGGCGACGTGATCGTCTGTTCAGTCAAAGACGCCAGCCCAACCGGCAACGTCAAGAAGAAATCTGTCGTCAAGGCCGTGGTGGTTCGCACCCGCGACCAAATCCACCGTAAGGACGGCTCGACCATTTGCTTTGATGACAATGCCGTGGTGATTATCAACGATGACAAGCAGCCAAAGGCCACCCGCGTCTTCGGCCCAGTACCGCGCGAACTACGCGACATGGGCTACATGAAGATCGTCAGCCTGGCTCCGGAGGTACTCTAATGACTCAGCGTATTCATAAAGATGATACTGTCAAAATCATCGCTGGCGCCAACAAAGGCACCACCGGTAAAGTATTAGCCGTCTTGCCGCAGCAAAATGCAGCGCTAGTTGAAGGCGTCGGCGTCAAGACTCGCCACATCCGCCCGAACCAGCTCAATCCGCGCGGCGGTAAAAAGGATATTCAAGTAGCGGTTGACTTAAGTAAACTGGCGCTCGTCGTCGACGAAAAATCTGGACAGACCAGCCGTGTCGGCTACGCAGCCAAAGACGGCGCTAAAGTTCGCGTCGCCCGCCAGCTTAATAATAAGGAGATTAAATAATGGCAGAAGCTAAACAACCAGCCGTTTACACTCCTCGCCTGAAAGCCTTGTACAACGAAACGTACCTCAAGGAACTACAGGCCGAATTGAATCTCGACAATGTGAACCAGGTTCCTAGCCTCGAGAAAATCGTCGTGAGTGTCGGTACCGGCAAAAGTAAAGACGACAAGCGCATGCTTGCCGCCGTCAAAAATACCTTAACGCGTATCACCGGCCAAGCGCCAGTCGAACGCCTAGCCAAAAAGTCAATTGCTACGTTCAAGATTCGCAAAGGCATGGGCTCACCAATCGGCGTGATGGTGACCTTGCGCGGTGTTCGCATGTACGAGTTTCTTGACCGCCTAGTCAACGTTAGCTTGCCGCGTGTTCGCGACTTCCACGGCGTCGGCAGCAAATTTGACAAAAGCGGCAACTACAACCTCGGCATCACCGACCAGTCAATCTTTCCAGAGTTGACATTTGAAGAAACTCAGCTAGTACACGGTTTGCAAGTAACGTTCGTAATCAAAAACGGTAGCAAGGAAAATTCGCGCGCATTGCTCGAAAAATTTGGCCTACCATTTGAAAAGGAGGACAAATAATGGCGAAAAAATCTATGATCGCCCGCGACAAAAAACGCTTGAAACTGATCAAGAAGTTTGCCGCTAAACGCGCCGCTCTGAAAGCTACCGACCCTGATGCTTTACAGAAATTACCGCGCAACTCTAGCCCAACCCGGCGCAAGTTTCGCGATATGTCCGATGGCCGTCCGCGCGGCTATATGCGCCGCTTCGGCATGAGCCGCATTCGCTTCCGCGAAGAGGCCAGCAAAGGTAATATCCCAGGCGTCACAAAGAGTAGTTGGTAAAGGAAAGGAGAAAAAGATATGAGTTTACAATCTACTGACCCAATCGCGGATCTCCTGACCCGCATCCGCAATGCCGCACTAGTCGGTAAGACTGAAGTGCGCGTACCTACTAGCAAGCTCAAGAAAATCGTCGCCGAGCAATTGGTCAAGAATCACTACTTGGCCGATGTCAAGCTCGAGGACGGCAAGCCGCGCGGTACGCTCGTCATCACCATCAATAACAATGGCGAGAACGCAGCTTTTACCGAGCTAGCGCGCGTCTCTAAACCAGGCCGCCGCATCTACGTTTCTAGCGCCGACATTCCGAAGGTCAAGCAAGGCCGCGGCATCGTCCTAGTTAGCACTAGCAAGGGCGTCATGACTGGCGCCGAAGCTGTCAAGAATAAGCTTGGCGGCGAAGTATTGCTGAAGGTTTACTAAAAACCAAATTTCTCTCAGCAGCAACAATAAAAACGCCCCCTGCACGAAGGGGTGTTTTTATTTATTAACTTCTATCTATTCTGATAGATTTTGCCAGCGCGGCGGGCCAGATGCCATTGCAACAGGGCGGCAATTACCACCACGCCAGCCACCGGGCCAATCATTGCTAAAGTCGGTATCGTGAAGTCAAAGAATCGGCGTAACAGCGGTACAGCAAAGCTAGTCGACGCTACCAGCAGCGCTGCCGCTATATACAGCATTCGCGCTGTCTTGGCGCGCCGATCCAGCACCACGCCCAACATCGGCCCCACCAAAAATACCAAATATACGCCAAAAAATGTTGCTACTAGCACCGTCATCGTCGATACCGTATCCTGGTCGTGCGGCTGCATAGCGCACAGCATCAAGTACGTTATCGATACCGCCGCACCCGACACGAGCGCAATTGGCGTCACTGCGCCCAGCGTATCGTGCCAAAAATTGTGCGGATTAATTCGATGATGCGACCGCGGCGGGAAGAGAGTCCACATAATCGTCGGCATCGTCACCAAGAAAATATTCAAAAAAGTAATGTGGCGCGGCGCATACGGATGTATCACGCCCAGCACCAGCGTTACCGCCAGTAGCACCAAACCGTAAATAATTTTATGAAAGAACAGCGTTGCAATTACCTCGATCGCTTGCATGATTTGATTCCCCAAACGCATACCCAGCGGCAATGAATTAAACGAATTATTAAGCAAAATAATATCCGCTACCCGCCGGCTAGCTGGCGCCCCGGCATACATGGCTACGCCAAGGTCGGCTTTCTTGAGCGCTAGAGCGTCATTGACACCATCGCCAACCATGCCAGTAAATTGATGGTTTTGCTGCGAGAAGTGGGCGATTAGACGTTCCTTTTGTTCTGGTAAAACGCGCGCAAAAATCGTATGCTGGTCGGCAGCTGTAGCAAATGCTGGCTCGTCAAGCTCTGCCAGCTCGGCGCCAGTAATTGCCGTGTCAGGATTGTTAATTCCAGCAGCACGCGCCACATACTGAACCGTCCGCGGATTATCACCGCTGATAACGCGAATGTTTACGCCCTGGCGCTGCAAAAACGCAACCGTATCGACGACGCCATCGCGCAGCAAATTACGCAGCAAAACTACCGCCAACGGCCGGCCGCTGCCCAACTTTAAAGATTTCAATGGTGTGTTATTATCATCAAACTCCGCTAGCAACAATACTCGCAGACCATCGTCAGTCCACTTCTCAATCTGTTGCTGTTCGGCCGTCGATAGCGGCGCCATCCGCGCCACGTATTCTGGCGCGCCCATGATAAGCGTCCGAACTCGGCCATCGACTCGCGCTCTAACGCCAGCAAATTTACGCGCCGAAGAAAACGCTAATATATCATCTACGGTATATTCATAAGGTAAATCAAGCGCAGTGATAATTGCTTGTCCGGTAGCGTTGCCGCCGCTAGTCTCGTGCGCCACCATCGCCGCTAGCTGCTTGACTGGCTCATTACCACTGCCAAAGGGTTCGACGCGTTCCAAAGTAATCTCATCGCTGGTCAGGGTGCCAGTTTTGTCAGTACATAATATATTAAGCAGCGCCATCGCCTCAATCGCCGACAATTTTTGTGGCAGGACCTTGGCCTGAGCCAATTTTAGCGAGCCAAACGCCAACAGCAGCGAACTAGCCAGCAGCAACCCCTCTGGCACGATGGTAATAGCACTAGTAATAATCGTTTTGAGAATCCGCACCGACTCGAAGCCAGCAATACGGTAGCGCGCGAAAACCAGAAGCGACAACACAATCGCGCAATATGTCAAGAAAGTAATCGCATTCTGAATCGCTTGCTGCAGCGGCGTCAAGCGCGGCGTATATCGTTTGAGCGTAGCGCTAATTGCGCCCGCCTTAGTATTGTCGCCAACCGCCGTAACCCGAACGCACGCGCTGCCTGCTATCACTGTCGTAGCTGCGTAAACTTCATCGTGTTTTTTCTTATCAACTGAGGCTGATTCGCCAGTCAGCATGCTCTCGTTGACCTCTAATCCGCGCGCCGATAGAACCACGCCGTCCGCTGGCAGTTCATCTCCAGTCTCGAGTAGAATCTCGTCTCCAACCTGCAAGACATCGTACATCACTTCTACAACTTCATCGCCGCGGACTAATCGTGCTCGCGGCGCGCTCATTAACTCCAGCTGTTTGAGAGCATACTTGGCGCGAACTTCCTGAACAATACCAATTATTGTATTGACAGCAATCACTACCGATATAAACCAAGCATCGCGCCGCTCGCCAGCGTACAATAGCGCTAGCGCTAGCAAAAAAATCGCAATGACAATTGGCGACATCAAATTACGGCGAATAATATCTAAATAATCCCGCATTTAACTCGTTCGGAGCCTCCGATAAACAAACTTCGCTGCCGGCCGCCAGCCAGAACTTGCATCATGATCAGCGCAATAAATGGTGCCATTTTTGACTTCCTCGACCAAGAAAAGCGCCGGACAATACGGCACCAGCGTCCGATAGAAACGCAAGTCGTCCTGGCTGATATCGCGTCGGCCTGGATATACCTTAACGAACATATCGCGCGCAATTTCCTCGAAATATTGCGGCTGGCCTTTCGGCGGAAAAAATATCTCGGGCCGCACGCCCATACGCACCGCCATCTTGCGAATATCGCCCAGCGTCAGCTGCGACGAACCTTCGATGTAGCAATATAATTGCTTCTTGGCCGAGAGAAAAAAAGTTGCCGAAGCAGCTTGTCCGCAATCAATCCGCCGCGCCACCACCGTACTCACCTCTAAGGACACGCCAAAGCGGTCTTTGGCTATTTGCTCGATTGCAGCATCGTCAAAGAAATCATTATTCACAATCAAATTATACCATAAAACATTAGGGCATTTACCGAGCTTTGCGCTACAATGAGATAGATGGAAAAGTTCAAAACTCGCTACAATAAGCTTAATTCTGCTCAAAAAAAGGCCGTTGATACTATCGACGGGCCGCTGCTAGTCGTCGCTGGCCCGGGTACTGGCAAGACCGAGCTACTCAGCATGCGCGCTGCCAATATTCTGCGCGCCACCGACACGCTGCCCGAAAATATTCTCTGCCTGACTTTTACCGATAGCGGCGCTAACGCTATGCGGGCGCGTCTAGCATCAATCATTGGTACCAATGCTTATAAAGTGGCAATTCAAACTTTTCACAGTTTCGGCACCGAAATAATCAATCATCATAGCGAGTATTTTTATCGCGGCGCTGATTTTTCGCCAGCCGACGAAGTAGCCACTTACTCAATTCTAACTGATATTTTCGAGGAGCTCGACTACAATAATCCGCTAGCCAGCAAAATGAACGGCGATTTCACGCATCTGCGCGATACGGCGCAAGTAATCAGCGAGTTAAAGCAGGCCGGCCTGTCTAGCAGCGAGCTGCTGCAAATCATTGACAGCAACGAAAAGCTGCTTGACGCCGTTGAGCCAGAGCTCGCAGCTATTTTTGCTAATCGCATCAGCAAAACCACTATCGCCTTACTGCCGCCAATCGCCAACAAAATCGCCGAATTGCCAGCGCCGCAATTGCCGCCAGCTATCGCGCCGCTAGCTGACGCTTTGGCATTAAGTATGGCGCGCGCCTTCGACGAAGCGGTCGCTAGCGGCAAGACAACGTCGATCACCGCTTGGCGCAACACCTGGCTCGAAAAGGATGCCAACGGTGAGTTCGTCTTCAAAGACCGCAAACGCCACGCAAAATTACGCGCTGTCGCGCCAATCTACGATCGTTATCTCGCCGAAATGCGCCAAGCCGAGCTATTCGACTACGACGACATGATTCTGAACGTCGTGCAAGCGATTGAGCAGTATCCAGACCTGCGCTTCAATCTGCAAGAACGCTATCAATACATCATGGTCGACGAATTTCAAGACACCAACCTAGCACAGCTGCGTATTCTCTTCAACCTGACAGACACGCCGCACGGCGATGCGCCAAACATCATGGCGGTAGGCGACGATGATCAGGCAATCTACAGCTTTCAAGGCGCCGATGTCGGCAATATTCATCGTTTCCGCAAGCGCTACCCAGATCACGCTAGCGTCGTTTTGACCGACAACTACCGCTCGTCGCAAACCATTCTCGACCGCGCCCGCGAAATTATTACTCAGGCTAGCGGACGCCTAGAAGCATCTATGGATATAAATAAGCAATTGCAGGCGCACATCAGCAACACCTCTGGTCAAGTTACACTATCCGCGCTACCAAGCCGCCAAGAGGAGTTCGCTTGGATTGCCGAATCAATCAAAGAAAATATCACAAAAGGTATAAAACCATCAGAAATTGCCGTCATTGCTCGGCGCCACAGCGATTTGATTGCGCTACTACCGTATCTGAACCACGATGGTATTGCTGTTAATTACGAGCGCCGCGATAATGTTCTCGACGATGAGCGCGTCCAGCTGCTAGAGCTAATGGCCCGTATCTGCGTTGACATCGCAGCAGGGGAGCACGACGAAGCCAACAGCCTGCTGCCCGAGCTGATAGCTCAGCCAATGTTCGGCTTTGACAGCGAAGCTATCTGGCGGCTAAGTTTGCAAGCCTATCGCAACCGCACCAACTGGCTTGAAGCAATGCTGGCGTCGCCGACTTTTCAACCGCTGGCTAAGTGGCTACTCGACCGTGCCAAAGCTAGCCTGACCGAGCCGCTCGAAACTTTCCTAGATACACTCATCGGCGTACCGCAAAACTACACAGCCAACGACGACACCGACGACGATAATGATGATAACGACGCCGCGCGCAAACCAATCAAGCCGCACCGCAACACCTTCACCTCGCCGTTCTACCAATATTATTTTAACAGCGATATTCTTGGCAGCTCACCCGACACTTACCTAACTGCCCTGGAAGCGCTGCAAACCTTGCGCAGTAAATTGCGCGAGGGCGCGCCAGACGGTACACTGCTAGCCAGCGACTTCTTGACGCTAATCGACACCTACCGCCAGCTTAATATTCCCGTCGTTAGCATTCGGCGCGCCAGCGAGACCGCTCAGCATGCCGTCAACCTGATGAGTGCTCACAAGTCCAAAGGCCTAGAGTTCGACACCGTCTATGTCATCAACTCAATCGATTCGATGTGGGGCGAACGCGTGCGCAGCCACAGCCGCTTGATTGGCTATCCAGAGAACTTGGCTATCTCGCCAAACGCCGATAGTTATGACGAACGCATCCGCCTGTACTTCGTGGCCATGACGCGCGCCAAACGCCAGCTTTACCTGAGCTATGCCCGCAGCGACGACACCGCCAAAGACACACTCAAAGCTAGTTTTCTGGCTGGCACCAATTTGCAAGAAATCGACCGCCAGCCGAATAGCACCGCCGCGCTCGCCGAGCAAAGCGAAATCGTCTGGCACGACCGCTTAACTGCGCCGATTAACCGCACCATGAAAGAGCTGCTAGCGCCAACGCTCGAAAATTACAAGTTATCTGTCACACACCTCAATAACTTTATCGACGTTACGCGCGGCGGGCCGCAGAACTTTTTGCTAAATAATTTGCTGCGCTTCCCGCAGGCCAAAAGCGCCAACGCCATCTACGGCACCCTGATTCACGCCGTTTTGCAGCACGCGCATAGCCATTTAGCGACCAGCGGCACTCGCAAACCAATCGAAGACATCACCGGCGAGTTCATCCGTCTGCTGCACCAGCAAGAGCTGAGCGACAATGATTTAGCACTCTATAGTAAGCGCGGCATTGAGACACTCGAAGCCTTTATGGGCGCCAAATACGGTACTTTCACACCGTCGCAAAAACCCGAGCTTAGCTTCGCTGGGCAGGACGTCGTTCTCGGCCAAGCCCGCCTGACTGGTTCGCTCGACCTAGTTGATATCGACGATCAAACCATCACCGTCACCGACTACAAAACCGGCAAACCGTCAACTTCCTGGACCGGCAAATCAGACTATGAAAAAATCAAGCTCCACAAATACCGCCAGCAGCTGATGTTTTACGAGCTGCTCTGCGCCAATTCGCGCGATTACGCCCGTTACAAATTCGCCGGCGCCCGGCTACAATTTGTCGAACCAGACCAGGCGACAGGCGACATCGTAGCACTCGACGACCACTTCTCCAACGACGAGCTCGCCGACTTCCAGCGCTTAATTGCCGCCGTTTGGCGCTGCATCACCTCCTTAGAATTGCCAGACACCAGCCATTACGAGGCGAATTACCGGGGAGTTTTACAGTTCGAAGAAGACTTGCTAGCGGGCAAATATCCGGCTTGCAAACAGCCAAAAACAGGCGATGAATAAGCTTAATTTCTGCCAAGTTAATAGTTTTATACCACAATCTTGACAAATTTTCTTGACATTGTTTTCTATTATTGATATATATATTAGCTTTTGTCCAACGGAGTTAATTCCTAGCGAGACGTCGCGAACGACGTTGAGTCCTGGTCATGCTTCGCACAAAAGCATGACCTGATAGGGAATTAACTCTTTCTATGCCGCAACCGCGGTGGAGAGGGGGTGAAAACCCTTGGGTTTTTTCGAGGACCGTTCGGCTGCCGCCTACCGGCGCGCCGCCGAGGCGGTTCAGCGTGGCGACGCCAAGCGCGGGCAGCGCGACATGAACGATCGCGCTGCTCGCCAGGCGGGCCGCCTGGGTGACGACGCCCGAGCGGCACAGGAGGGTAGACTGCTTCCTAAGAAGTAAGTCTACCTATAAGACGGTCGAGGGTTGTGCGACCCCGGAATCCGCCAGTCATAAACTGGCAAAAGGGCGTCCGTCCGCCCACCCCTGGGTCAGATTCCCCAGCCGGTAGTCCGGGAAAAAGAATCGTAGGGTGTGGTCGAAGGTCGACAGGCCAGGGCTTTGCAAGCAGGCCGTAGCGGGTTCGATTCCCGTCACATCCACTGGGGTATGCATCGCGCTGTGGGAAGCGGATGCATAGGCTGCTACACTGGGGAACGCTTGCGCGTACGTAGTACGTGTGCGCAGTGTGTAGCGCGTCCGGGAGCACAATGGGATGCTCCCGCCCCCTCATATTCTCCTTCTCCTCTCACAAGGAGGAGAAGGAAAAGCTCCCCCACAAAAAAAAGGGGGGCAAGGGAGGTTCGCATCCCCTCCCTCCGCCCCGCGACCTCGACTTTTCCCCTTCCGACGAGGTCGCGGGGCACAACTTAACGGGTTCGCGAGATTCACTCGTGGCAGCAGCCCCTCCGGGCCGCTCCGAGCAGAACCGCTCGAGCCCGCCACCCCTCACTGTCAATGACGCCAGTGAGGGGTTTTCCTTTTTGTGATAAAATAACAGAGATGACATCATTTTGGGACAACCTACCGCAGCCGTTTTTCATCTTGGCACCCATGGAAGCCGTCACTGACGTGGTGTTTCGTCATGTCGTGAAACAGGCGGGCGCGCCCGACGTGTTTTTCACCGAGTTTGCCAATGCAACTGGCTGGGTACACGCTGGCGACAAAGCCATCGCTGGTCGGCTCATCAAAACTGACGACGAACATCCACTAGTCGCCCAGATCTGGGGCGGCGAGCCAGGTGATATGGAACAATTTGCTGCCCATTGCGCCAAGCTCGGCTTTGACGGCATCGACATCAACATGGGCTGTCCCGCCAAATCCGCCATCAAATCGGGCGGTGCAGCACTGATCCGCCGACCCGACGTCACGGTCGCCGCCATTGCTGCTGCTAAAACTGCTGGATTGCCAGTTAGCGTCAAAACACGGCTCGGCTACACCTACGTTGACGAATGGCGCGAGTGGCTGACGACTATTTTACAGCAAGATATTGTTAATCTAACCATCCACCTCCGTACCAAGAAAGAAATGAGCAAAGTTCCAGCGCACTACGAGCTTATCGACGACATCGTCAAACTACGCGATGACATCGCCCCACAAACGCTCTTGACCATCAACGGCGACATCCGCGACCGAACCCACGGCGAGGAGCTCGCCCGCCAGCACCCAGGCCTCAACGGCGTCATGATCGGGCGGGGCATTTTCAGCGATCCGTTTTGCTTTCGAGCGTCTCGAGTGGTACCTCAGAAAAAATTTGGGCAACTTTACGTGGGCCCCGAATTATTTTCTGACGGTACCCGAGAGACAAACAGAAAGAGTGCTCCAACCGAGGAAACGAAAATCGCCGTCGTCGATCATAAACAAGAACTAATTAAACTCCTCAACTACCACCTCGACCTCTTTGACCGCTACCAGCCAACCCTCGGCCGCCCCTTCGAAACCCTGAAACGCTTCTTCAAAATCTACATCCGCGACTTCGACGGCGCCAAGGAACTGCGCGACCAATTAATGAACACCAAAAACACCGACGAAGTCCGCCAGCTCATCAATTCTAATTAACTAACAACTTTTATAGCACATCGCAAAGAATTGTAGATCGCTTACCGAGCATTCGCGACAGTCCAACAGCGGCAATTATATATTGCAAAAGTTGACTAGATTGAAAAGTTATTTTACAATACTAAAATGGCTAGTTTAAGGAGACCAGAGATTGGGCGACAGGCGCAAAGAATAGGGCGAAACGCCGAGCGTAGAGTTATTACAGAATTAGAAGAAGCTGGATGGGGAACAAAAAGCAACGCCGAGCTTGACTATGCAAAAAAGACAGATATACAAGCAACTTGCTTAGCAGGAGAAGAATGGGACATACAAGTGTCAATAAAGCAAAAATCTCTAGGGGAGCAAAGACGTCTAAAAAAGAGGGGCGTGATCCCAGTATCAACTGCCACCCTGGACAGAACAGAACAAACTGCCCCCGAATTTCTATGCAGCCAGTGTCCACTCGAAACTTGCTGCAGTTTCAGAAGAACATCAACGGACTTAGGATCGACGGCCATTACGCTAATGCAAGCACACAAAGCTTAGAGCCAACTGAATATAGCGTTCCCATACCGGTAGACTTATTCGTAGCTGCGCCAGAAATTTCCGACTGGCGAAGAGGTCGCAGATCTCCAAAAAACGGTAGACGCAGCTCTAGTATTATTCGTGAGTATTCGCATCTTTCTGCAAAAACTGCTCCGCCAATTCACGGCGTCACGGTATATATGCGCGAAGACGGGTCGATTTTCGCTGTTCTATACGGCGATGGCGCACACCGTCTATGCGCAGCCAAACGCCGCGGCGACAATGACATTCTGTGTACTAAACTTAACATCATACAGATAGACTAATATAAGCCGCCATCTATAAGCTGCCATCGCGATAATACCGCCGATCACATTTACTTAGCGGAAAACGACAGCCAAAACAAACCGTGCTCAATAATATGATTTTGCATTAGCTATAATTATCGCCGGCGATGGCGGCGGCGCAAGCCAGCCACGTGCAAACGTACGCGGTGGCGATCGACCAGCTGGTGAGCCTTTTCGAGCTCAACCTGATCCTGAGCCTCATCGCGCATCTTGAGAGCGCGCTCGAGAGCGGCCTGAGTCTCGGCTTCAACAATATCGTCGCCGTGTTCGGCTTCGTCGACTAAAATCCGCACGCGCTGCTGGTTGATTTCAACCACGCCACCGCTAATCGCGAAATATTCCAGTTGGTCATCGCTATCGGTTTTCTGGCGGCGGACCGCTACCGCGCCAGGCTGCGCCACTGCTACTAGCGGTTCGTGACTCGGGAAGACTGCGATTTGCCCTTCGGTAGTTGGTATCATTACCTCGTAGACTGGCTCGTCGAGCTTAACGCCAGCTAGCGTGATTAGCTGAAACTGCATCATCTCGAGCTTAGTCCTTCTTCTCGCTAAGCGGCACTGGCGACATATAGAACCAGCTTTCTGGCTTATCGTCGTATTTGCCGTCGAGAATATCTTTGGCGTCCTTGATAGTATCTTCTAGTTTGAAGTAGCTACCAGGATTGCCAGTGAATTGTTCGGCAACATGGAACGGCTGCGCCAAGAAGCGCTGCAAGCGGCGAGCCCGCGCCACAGTTTGCTTTTGATCGTCTGATAATTCCTCCATACCGAGAATAGCGATGATATCCTGCAGCTCTTTATATTGCTGCAGCACGCGCTGGACTTCACGAGCCACCGCATAATGCTCCTCGCCGACAATCTCTGGATCAAGCGAGTTAGAGCTGGAATCCAACACATCCACGGCCGGATAGATACCAATTTCCGTCAGAGCACGGTTCATCACGATAGTGGCATCCAGGTGAGCAAAAGTGGTCGCTGGTGCTGGGTCGGTCAAGTCGTCAGCCGGTACGTAGACGGCCTGGACAGAGGTGATTGAACCTTTTTTGGTACTAGTAATACGCTCTTGCAGGGCGCCCATTTCTTGCTGCAAATTTGGCTGGTAACCAACCGCGCTCGGCAAGCGTCCCAATAGCGCTGATACTTCGGCGCCCGCTTGGGTAAAGCGAAAGATATTGTCGATAAATAGCAGCACGTCCTTACCTTCATCGCGGAAGGACTCGGCAATTGCTAAGCCCGATAACGCCACGCGCAAACGCGCTCCAGGCGGTTCGTTCATCTGTCCAAACACTAGCGAGGTTTTGTCCAGCACGCCAGCGTCTTTCATCTCGTAATAGAGGTCGTTGCCTTCGCGGGTTCGCTCGCCGACACCCGCAAAAACCGAGTTGCCTGAGTGAAACTTAGCGATATTGTTAATCAGCTCTTGGATAAGGACTGTCTTGCCGACGCCAGCGCCAGCGAACAAGCCGGCCTTACCGCCCTTGGCTAGCGGTGCGATCAAGTCGATAACCTTGATACCAGTTTCGAGGATTTCAGTTTTATTGGACTGTTCGGTCAACGCCGGCGGTTGGCGGTGAATTGGTGCCCGCTTGGCACTTTTGGCAATCTCGCGGCCGTCGATTGGTTCGCCAACTACGTTGAACATGCGGCCTTGCGTGTCCTCGCCAACCGGCACACTGATCGGCGCGCCAGTCGCTGTGACAACTTGGCCGCGGTGCAATCCGTCGGTGTTTTGCAGACTAATCGTTCGCACCGTCTGTTGGTCGAGATGCTGCGCTACCTCGAGCGTAATCGTCTGCTGGCCGCGCTCGACTGTCAACGCTTCGTATATTTCTGGCAACGAATCATCATCAAACTCAACATCGACCACCACGCCCATGATTTGAATAATTTTTCCTTGGTTTTTACTCATAGTAACTCCTTTTTTTATCATTTCATCGCCTCCACGCCAGCGCTAATCTCGGTCAGTTCTTGAGTAATTGCGCTCTGGCGTTCCTTATTCATTTCTAGCGTCAAGTCGGCTACTAAGTCGCTAGCGTTATCAGTGGCGTTCTTCATCGCCAGCATTCGCATGCTATGTTCGCTAGCACGCGAGTCAAGCAGTGCTTGATACAAACGAGCGCTAATCAGCCGGTAAGCTATATCATCTATGATATATTTAGGACTTGGTTCAAATTTAGCTTCGCGAATATCATCGCTAATTTCATCGTCGGACACAAAGCCGGCAGGAAACAAGCGAACGATATCAGCTTTCTGCGTCATACTACTAACAAAGCGCGTGAAAATCACGTCAACAGCATCGACAGTACCAGCCTCGAACATGTCTTTGGCAGTGTTGAGAATAGCATGAAACTGCGCACCTGGCACGCGGTCAGGCAAATCTTCGTAGGTACCGACGATTTCAGTATCTTTGATGCGCGTTGCTGCCTGAGCGATTTTGCGGCCGATAGCGATAGTTTTGTTAGCGATACCTGATTGGTCATCTTGATGCAGCTCGTGCAGATAAGTCTTGATGATGTTAGCGTTATAAGCACCAGCCAACCCCTTGTCGCTTGCTGCCACAATCAGCAGGCGCGCTTTGACCGGCCGCTGCACAAACCAACGGTGATTATCGGTCGCACCTTGCTGCGCCAAGTACGCTAGCAGTTCGCGTGCTGCCGCTGTATAGGCTTGAGAGCTTTTGGTCGCCTCTTGAGCGCGGCGCATCTTGCTAGCTGCCACCATCTGCATAGCTTTGGTGATTTGCCGAGTGTTCTTGACCGAACGAATACGCGATTTAAGCTGCTGAGTCGACGGCATCTAGTTAGTCCTCAAATCCTTTAGCAACTGCTAACGCCGCGTCCTTGACAATCTTGGCGGTAGATTTGTCCTCGCCAAATTTTTTATCGCCTCGGTTTAGCGCTTTCATTTCAGCTTTGTGGTTCGTCCACAAGCGAGCCAGCAAGTCGGCCTGCGCGTCTTTAATCTTGGCGGCTGGAACTTCATCAAAATAACCCTCGCTAACCGCAACAATGCTAACGACCTGCTCCCAGACGCTCATCGGTTGATACTGCGGTTGTTTGAGCAATTCAGTTAGGCGCTGGCCGCGTTCAATTTGCGCCTTGGTCTCGGCGTCGAGATCGCTGCCAAACTGTGCGAAACTGGCCAATTCGCGAAATTGGCTGAGGCCAAGTTTAAGGTTGCCGCTGACGCTCTTCAGCGCTTTAGTCTGAGCCGCACCGCCGACGCGCGATACCGACAAGCCTGCACTAATCGCCGGGCGAATACCTTGGTAGAACAGATCAGTCTCCATAAATATCTGGCCGTCGGTGATAGAAATAACATTGGTCGGAATATAAGCGGAAATATCACCAGCTTGCGTCTCGATAATCGGCAGAGCGGTCAAGCTGCCAGCACCTAGCTCGTCAGACAACTTAGCCGATCGCTCCAACAGGCGAGAATGCAGATAAAACACGTCGCCTGGAAACGCTTCGCGGCCCGGCGGGCGGCGCAACAGCAACGACATCTGGCGGTAAGCGACTGCGTGCTTGGTTAAGTCATCATAAATCATCAAGGCATGCTTGCTATTATCTCGGAAATATTCACCCATGGCGGTACCGGCATATGGCGCCAGATAGAGTAGGGAAGCTGGGTCGCTCGGACTAGTCGCCACCACGATAGTCTGATCCATCACACCTTCAGATTTCAAGCGTTCAACTAGGCGAGCAATCTTGCTGAGCTTCTGACCAACCGCCACATAGATATTGACTACGCCGGTTTTCTGGCGGGCTTGGTTGATCATCGTGTCAAGCGCAATGGCGGTTTTTCCAGTTTGGCGATCGCCAATGATTAGCTCGCGCTGGCCGCGGCCAATCGGAAACATCGCATCGACGCTCATAATGCCCGTCATCAGCGGCTCGTGAACTGACTTGCGACCCATTACGCCGATAGCTTCGCGCTCGACCAGACCGCGCTGCTTTGATTTGATTGCTGGACCACCATCAAGCGGTTCGCCCAGCGGATTAACTACGCGCCCCAGCAGCCCTTCGCCGACCGGTACGCTCAGCACTTCGCCTTTTAGTTTGACTTTATCGCCAGCGGAAACACCTTGGTCGCTACCTAACAGCACCGCGCCGATTTCGTCTTCCATCAAGTTCAAAGCAAAGGCTTCAACCACGCCCTCGGCCGTTTGGATCTCCAAAACTTCGCTATAACCAGCCTCGCGCAATCCATGCACCCACGCTACGCCGTCGCCCACGCGAGTCACAATACCAACTTTTTCTAAACCTTCAGACACCTCGAGCTGGGCAATCGCCTGGCGCAGTTCGTCCGACAATTCTGTCACTGTAATATCAGCCATTCTTTTCCTTTACTTTATACCCTTGAGGGTTGTTAGTTTATGTATCACTGTGCCGTCAAACTGGCTGCCAGGCAATTCAATCTTGAAGCCGCCGATAACGCTCGGGTCAATCTGTTCGCGAATATATAGTTTGGCGCCAGTCGGCGTAAATTGCTTAACAATTGCTTGCTTATTTTCTGGCGAGAGCGGGCGAGCAGTCGTAACCGTCGCTACAACAGCGCCGCGCGACGCTAGCGCCTCTTCAATAGCCGCTACCACTTGATTTAGATCGCGCACACGGCCAGTTTCGATCAAATAGGCTGCTAGCTCTTTGACAAGACGCTTCTTGTCGCCGCTTGCAAGCAATTGGCCAGCCACATACGCTGCTAATCTTCGCTGCGATATAGTACTGGCCGCCACGCTATTTGATCTCCTCTAGCTGTTTTTTGATCAAGCTAGTGTCTTTGCTTGGATCGACCGTATCCAGCGTAACTTTCCTGGTTGTATCGACCACTAGGTCTACCATCTGGTCGCGCAAATCTTTCTTGGCCTGGGCAACTTCTGCCCTGACGTCGTTGCGAGCCGATTCGAGAATAGAATCGGCTTGGTTCTTGGCCTTTTGTTCGGCTTCAGCAACCATTTCAGCCGCTTCATTCTTGGCAGTAGCAACAATAGTTCGCGACTCTTGCTGGGCCTTTTTCAGCATAGCGGCCGTGCGCTTTTCGCTTTCGCTTGCCGCTTTTTTAGCTTGCTCGGCAGCCTCTAAACCTTCTTTGATAGACTCGTCGCGCTTATCAAGCATGGCTAGAATAGGTGGATAAACCCATTTTTTCAGCACTAGCAGCAAGACCGCAAAAGCAACCGTTTGCAGCACGAACAACCGCCAATCAATTCCTAACGGCCCCAATAGGCTATCGCTTCCAGCTCCAGCCGATGCAAAGTAGTGCAAGTTATTCACGCGCGCGAATCCTTACATCACTTTGCCGACAATAGCTGCCACGAAACCGATAATCGCCAGAGCGTCGATAAACGAAATACCGAGAATCATCATAGTACGCAAATCGTTAATTTTTTCTGGGTTGCGGCCAGCAGCTTTCATCGCCGAAGCGCCAATCCAGCTACAGCCGATAGCTGCAAACGATGCAGGGACGATGTAAGCTAGCGTAAATGCTATAGTTTCCATAATATTTTTCTCCTTATGGTTTAGTTATTACCTAAATTTATTTTACTCCCTCGGCCGTTAATTTCATGCCGGAAGAAGTCGAAGAATCATCATGCGTTTGTTTCTCCTCATCACCGCCGTGATGCGCCAAACCGAGCGATATAAACACTGTCGAAAGCATAAAGAAAATATAAGCCTGAATACCGCCGATAAACAGCTCAAAAATATAAAATGGCTGCAGAACCGCAGGCATCGCAACTTGTGCTAGATAAGCAATCATAGCAATCAATATTTCGCCCGCCAGCACGTTGCCGAACAAGCGAAACGACAAACTAAGCAAGCGCGAAAACTCCGCTACAAGCTCCAGAATACCAACAAACGACATAATCGGGTCGCGCAACGGATTGACGAAGTAACGCTTCAGATTACCAACAAAACCCAGCTCGCGCGCAGCATACACCTGCGCCATCACGATAGTTACCGTCGCCAGCGCAAACGTCATATTTAAATCGGCATCCTGACCGCGGAACAGCGGCGTATGGCCGACAGTTATCGGCCCAACAATCGGTAGCAAACCGAGCCAATATTGTCCGGCTATGAAGAAAAACATCGTCATTACCAGCGGCGCCACTCGGCGAGCCCACTTTTGGTTAGGAATCACTTGCCCAACCGTCTTATACAATCCTTCTATGCACCAAAGAGTTAAGCGCGTTGCGAAGTTCGATTTTTTGCGGCCAAGCACCGCTGCCCGCGTACGAAACATTAGCCACACCAGAAGCACTAATCCTAGAATGCCAACCAGATTAGCATTAGTTATTGGTAAACCGGCGATTGAAAACACTTCGTCGGCCTTGACCGATATATGGGGTAGCGCCGCGAACATCATTTCTTATTAACCTTTTTTATCTGTTGCCGCACCAAAATCGCTGCGACGGCCGCGCCTACCGCGAACCCGCTGAACATCAACCACGGCTTACTATTAAATAAACTATCCAGCCACAAGCCAGCAAAAAACAAGCCAAGCATCGGTACATACATCCTCCACGTCACGCCGACCATAGCCAGCCCTAACGATGTAAAAGTTTCTCGAGATACAGTATTATCAGAAGTCCGCGTCTCGGCGGTATTGTCAGCCCCACTGGTCATAGCGCTATTGTAGCAGTATGAGCCGCTATATGTAAAGTGTATAATTTAAGACATTATGCCTAGACGAAACCGCACCCCTAAACATACACCGTACCAAAACAAAAGCGCTCGCGCGCCGCAAAAGAAACGTTTCGCTAGCCGGCAAGCCGCCCTAAACGCCATCAAAGAGCTGCAAAAATACCACCTCGACCTCGAGCTTGACATTTATCAATCGCCAGCCGACGGTGGGTGGTATTTGACTAGCCGTACATCTAGCGCCGATAAATAGCTTGCATACGCTAGATGTTGTGTATATAATGATTGTAATTAATGAAGGGGGATAATTATGGACGACCAGACGAGCCATCGAGACGACCAAAACGATCAAGACAACCAAGACAATCAAGTAATCATTTACAGCGCCAAGTGGTGCGCGTACTGTAAAACCGAAAAAGAATACTTAGACAAATCGGGCATCAAGTACACCGTTCGCGACATTGACGAAGATGAAGGTGCAATGGATGAACTTCTTGCTAAAGTCGGCGACAAATCTAGCAGTATACCTGTCACCGACATCAATGGCGTAATCATTCGCGGCTTCAACCGAACCAAAATTGACGCTGCACTCAAGGAGAAAGGGCTTATTGGCTAGATAGATAATCTACTGCGTCTGTATAATACGGGTCGGCGCCTGGGAATTTAGGCAGGGACTTTAATTCCTCCGGCGTTATCCAGCGGTAGTCTTCATGCTCCCAGCTTAAAGCGACTTTTGCGTCCGGTTCGGTGAGCTTTGCCTCAAATAATATATGCGTTGTTTGCCGATATTGTTTGGTAAATAGCTTATTCAATTTATTTGGATTAACAGATAGTCCCGCTTCTTCCTGTATTTCGCGCGCTACTGCTGCTTCTGGTATTTCTTCCGGCTCAACCTCTCCGCCGGGAAAATCAATATGTCCGGGAAACAGCGGATGCGAATTGCTTCTATACAGTACCAAATATAATCCTTCAGAATTCCGCACCAGCGCCTTTGCAACTATCTTAGTCATATTATTACCTTATTTTTATGATAAAATTTTATCATACAATGACTGAAAGATTGAAGAATATAAAATCGGCATATCGAGTAGTAGTAAAGGGATTGGTACGTGATCGATCAGGTAAGCTACTGTTTGTTCAAGAGAGAAGTGACTCATGGGACCTTCCTGGCGGTGGGCTAGAACACGGAGAAAATATAGTTGAAGCACTCACCCGTGAATTTCGGGAAGAATTAGGCGTAGCGATCACAATTAGCAGTAATTACCCACATATCATTCCGACATGGAATACGAAGTTCGATGATCCAGTTTTAATCATCATCTACGAGGTTACTCTACTAACAACGCCTTGCTTAACAGATGAAGTTTCAAATTTTAGCTATTTTGATATTCATGAGATAAAACAGGAAAAACTAGACTCTACGCTAATTGGTAGACTCTTAGATATATACTAGACTAACGCCTATACTCGCCAGACCTTGCATTTCACCCCTAATCCATGCTAAAATACCAGGGTTAATATCAAATCACACGAAAGGTGAGTAATGAGTCTGAGTCGAATCGGAAAACTGCCGGTGGTTATTCCGGCCGGTGTGACAATCACGGTTGACTCTGGTGATGTGGTCGTAAAGGGCCCGAAAGGTGAATTGACACAATTCATCACGCCAGCAGTTGAGGTGAAAGTCGAAGACGGACAAGTCACGGTTCATCCGAAGGATGAGTCCAAAACTGCTCGCGCCCAGCACGGTCTGATGCGCGCGCTGATCAACAACATGGTAATCGGCGTGACCAAGGGCTACGAGAAGCGTCTCGAAGTTAAAGGTGTCGGCTTCCGCGTGTCGTCAAGTAACAACGAGCTGACGATGAGCTTAGGTTTCAGCCATGAAGTCAAGTACAAAGCGCCCGAAGGCGTCAACGTGAGCAACGAGAAGATGATTATTGTCGTCTCTGGTATAGACAAGCAAAAAGTCGGCCAAGCAGCCGCCGAAATCCGCGCACTCAAGAAGCCGGAGCCATACAAGGGCAAGGGTATCGCTTACGTCGATGAACAAATTTTGCGTAAAGCAGGAAAGGCAGGTAAGAAATAATGTCTAATTCACTTTCGCACAAGCTATTGAACCGCAACTTGCGCAAGAATCGCGTTCGCGCCAAAGTTAACGGTACGCCAGAGCGCCCGCGCCTCAGCGTCGTTATCAGCAATATGCACGTTAGCGCTCAGCTAATCGACGATACTGCTGGCAACACTCTAGCAGCAGCCACCACTGTCGGCAGCAAGACTAAGGGCACGATGACCGAAAAGTGCGCCTTAATCGGTACTGAAATCGCCAAAAAAGCCAAGAAAGCAAAGATTAACGCAGTTGTATTCGACCGCAACGGCCGCCAGTATGCTGGCCGCCTGAAAGCTCTGGCCGACGCAGCTCGCAAGGAAGGATTGGAGTTCTAAAATGGCCGAAGCCAAAGAACAAACCACGCCCCGAGACGACAAACGCGCCCCGCGCAGCCGCCGTCAAGGTCGAGGCGGTCGCCGCGATGACCGGCGCAACCAGCGCGATGACGCGCCTAAAGAATTCGAAGAAGTAGTAATCAATATCGACCGCGTGGCGCGTGTCGTCAAGGGCGGCCGCCGCTTCCGTTTCAAAGCGCTAGTCGTCGTCGGTAATCGCAAGAACAAGGTCGGCGTCGGCGTAGCCAAAGGCGCTGATGTCCAGGCAGCCATTGCCAAGGCTACGGCCATCGCCAAGAAACACCTGGTTACTATCCCGGTAGTCAACGAAACCATTCCGCACGATATGGAGGTCAAGCTTAGCGGCGCTCGCGTCCTCATCAAGCCAGCAGCGCCAGGTACCGGTATTATTGCTGGCGGCGTGGTGCGCGCAGTCATCGGCGTGACTGGCATCCGCAACCTGCTGTCTAAGAGCTTAGGCAGTACCAACAAAGTCAACATTGCTTACGCAACTGTCGAAGCGCTTGCTGGCTTAGTTCCGCGCGAAAAGTGGGTTGGCACTGAGAAAAAAGCCGAAAAAGCAAAGGCAGCCGCCAAGGAGGAGAATTAATATGAAGTACAATCAGCTCCAAGTTTCGGCTAACAAAGACCGCAAGCGTGTTGGTCGCGGTATCGCTGCTGGCGGCGGCAAAACCGCTGGCCGCGGTACCAAAGGTCAAAATGCTCGCACTGGCAAAAAGCTTCGCAGCACATTCCAGGGCGGCCAGAACGGCATTGTTACCGCTATTCCAAAGGCGCGCGGCTTCAAAAGCTTGCGCATACCAGCTCAGGTGGTGTATAGCGACCGCTTGAATGATTTGAAAGGCAACGTCGACAACTTTACGCTATACGAAGCCGGCCTAATAACTACGCCGTTTCACAACGTCAAGGTGATTGCCCGCGGCGACTTGACCGCTAAGATTACTCTGCAAACGCAGGGCGCATCGCAAAGCGTGGTCGCTATGCTAGAGAAAGCCGGCGGCGCTTTTGAAAAAGCTGCCGTACCACCGCTGCCAAAATCTGCCAAGCAAGCCGAAGCAGACGACAGAGCTGCCTAGCCCAGCCGAATAAGATAGCTCGCAGCGGCTCGCAATCTCACAACGAAACGCTCTCTCTGGAGGGCGTTTTGCTATTATTAGCCCAATACTGTATACTGTGATAAGTTAATGAATTGTTAGTAGCTAGAGGGGCTAGATAATGAATTGGAGAATAATTTTCCGCTCACTGAAAAATAAAGATATGCAAAAGCGCTTGCTAATCGTCTTCGGACTAATTGTAGCGTTTCGCTTCATGGCGCACGTACCGGTGCCGTTAGCTAATCCAACCGAGCTGCGCACCGTCATTCAAAGCGTTATTGGCAGCAGCGACTTTGGCGGATTTCTTAACCTCATGAGCGGCGGCGCGCTCAGCCAGATCAGTATTGTTCTGGTCGGCATGAGTCCATTTATCACTGCTAGCATCATCACGCAGCTACTCACCAAAGCAATCCCGAAGCTAGAAGAGCTGCATAACGACGGCGAATCAGGCCGCCGCAAAATTAACCAGTGGACGCGCGTCGTTACTGTGCCGCTAGCTATCGTTCAATCTATCGCTTTTGTTTACATTCTGCAGCAATCCGTCTTGGCGAATTCGTCAACCGGCACCACTGGCACCTCGATTTGGCAGTGGGCAATTTCGGTAACCGCCATGACTGCCGGCTCAATCTTGCTGATGTGGATCGGCGAGCTGATCACCGAACAGGGAATCGGCAATGGTATTTCGCTTATCATCTTCGCTGGTATTGTTAGCCAGCTGCCAAATACTTTTGGTACGCTAATTAACTCGCTATTAAGCACCACCAAGGGCAAACTTAGCATCTTTGGCTGGTTTGATGTACCAGTCGATCCAACAACGTTCTGGCTACTGCTAATTCTCGGTACGGTCGGTTTGGTATTGTTATACTTCTTGGTCAAGATCAACGAAGCGCAGCGAGTCATTACCATCAATTACGCTAAGCGAGTCGCTGGCAACACTAGCTACGGCGGCGTCAAAAGTATTTTGCCGATCAAGTTGATCGCCGCTGGCGTTATTCCGGTGATTTTCGCGGTGGCCTTTCTTAGCCTACCGGCATTTGTCGGCCAAGTTATGCGCGCTATGCCTGGCGCCAACCACACTATTGCCAACAACCTAATCAAGTGGTTCCAAACGCCAACGGCAGCTAGCTTCAGCAACGGCGACTGGACGGTAGCGATTTATCCAATTTTGTACTTTGTGCTGGTTATCGCCTTCACTTATTTCTACACAGGTATCGTCTTTAACTCTAACGAAATTTCCGAAAATCTGCAAAAGCAAGGCGGCTTCATCGCCGGCATTCGGCCAGGCGCTCAAACCGAAGAATATTTAACGCGCACCGTTAACCGCTTGATTTTGTTTGGCTCAATCGCTCTTGGCATTATTGCTATCATGCCGTTCGCCATTGACTATATCTTTGCGCAACTCGGACTTAACGTTTCGAACTTGTCGATTGGCGGTACCGGACTGCTGATTGTAGTGACGGTCGGCCTCGAGACGCTGCGGCAAATCAATTCGCGCGCTCTGATGGTAACCTACGACGATTTCAGTATTGACGATCTCGACGACGGCAGCCAAACAAAGAAAAATCGGCGCAAATTCCTGCGCCTGCGCCGAGCAGCATAGTCTGCAATTTGCATTTTGAAGATATCTGCGCCATAATATATCTGTATAATCCTCTCTTTCCTGAAAATAGAGAGGATTTTAAAGCCCCGGTCCCGGTTGGTTGAGCTATATACTCAATAGCTCCCGGCCGGGGCTGGGCTCTATCTTTTTTGAAATTATAGTTTACAAAATCGCCAAAATGCATTTACAAATGATGTAAAATCCGCTATAATGGTTAGCTGTATATCTATGGCGAGTCAAAAGGAAGTCATCAAACTGCGCGGCAAGGTAGTGGAAGCACTGCCTAATACTCAATTTGTTGTCGAACTAGAGAACAGCCTAACAATTATCGCTTATATCAGCGGCAAGATGCGCAAGCACTACATCCGCTTGGTCCCAGGCGATAACGTAGAAGTCGAGTTGAGCCCTTACGATCTCACGAAGGGCAGAATCGTCTTCCGCGCACGCGATTAATAACGCAGAGTTGCTCCTGATATCAAGCATCTCTCATTAAAAACAGGTTTTTCCTGTAGAAAGTTGTACGCTCATGAAAGTTAAACCGAGTGTCAAGAAGAGAGGTCCGGGTGATCAATTTGTTCGCCGCAGAGGCCGTCTCTACGTCATCAACAAGAAAAACCCTAAGCACAAGCAAAGGCAGGGTTAAGCATGGCTCGAATTGCTGGGGTAGTCATCCCAAGTGACAAGCAGGTACAAATCGCCCTTACCTATATCTATGGTATTGGGCCGAAGTACTCTCGAGACATCCTTGCGGCGGCTAAAATCAAGCCGACCACTCGGGTGAAAGATCTCACCGAGGCTGAAGAGCAGAAGCTTCGCGACATTATCGACAAAGATTATGTCACCGAAGGCGATCTGCAGCGCCTGGTGACCAACAATATCAAACGCTTAAAGGACATCGGTTCTTACCGCGGCCTAAGGCACAAAAACGGTTTGCCGACACGCGGCCAGCGAACTCGCACCAATGCGCGAACCCGCAAAGGCAAAGCAATCGCCGTCGGCGGCACGCAGCCAAAAGCAGCAAGCAAGACTTGATAAGGAAGGACTTAAATAATGGCAGAAGCTAAATCAAAAAAGAAGCAGCGCCGATCAGTCCCGACCGGTCAGCTGCATGTCCAAGCGACATTTAACAACACGATTATCACCTTTGCCGACAGCAAAGGCAATGCGTTGACCGCCGCCAGCGCTGGCGCTTGCGGTTTCCGCGGCAGCAAAAAAGGCACCGCCTATGCAGCGCAAATTGCTGCTGAGAAGGCCGCCGAAGCTGCTAAATCAACCTATGGTTTGCGCACAGTTGACGTCTTTGTCAAAGGCGTCGGCCTAGGCCGCGACGCGGCAATCCGCGCCATAAGCAGCTTTGACATTTCAATCAACAGTATTAAAGACGTAACGGGCGTGCCGCACGGCGGTGTTCGTCCGCGAAAGGCAAGGAGAGCGTAATGGCACGAGACACTAGCCCAATCGTCAAACAGAGTCGCCGCGAAGGAGTTGCGCTGCATCCTAAAGCGCACAAAATCCTCGCCCGCAAGAGCGGTATCCCAGGCGAACACGCTCATGGCCGCCAGGGCAAGCAGAGTATGTACTCTCAGCAGCTGCGCGAGAAGCAGAAAGTCCGACGCATGTACGGTTTGTTAGAAAAGCAATTCGCTAAGCTAATGAACGAAGCAACTCGCAAACCGGGTCTTAGCGGCGAAAACTTGCTGCGCTTCCTAGAACTGCGCCTCGACAACGCCGTCTACCGTGCCGGCTTCGCAACCAGCCGCCGTCAGGCGCGCCAGTTAGTCAGCCACGGGCATTTCGAACTCAATGGCCGCCGCGTCGATATTCCGTCGATTCGCGTCAAGGCCGGCGACGTAATCACAGTTCGCCCAAAGAGCACCAAGTCTGGCTACTTTACGGCGATCAACGATATCTTTGGCAATACCACTCAGGCGCCGCTTAGCTGGCTAAAGGGAGATATCAAAAAGCTAAAAATCGAAATTACTAGTGAACCAAAGCGCGAAGAGGCCGAAGCGGGCATCAACGAGCAGCTAATTGTTGAGTACTACTCACGTTAAAAAGGGAGGAAAGATTAAAATGTCTAAAGTTATTCACAACCCAGCGCTCGCCAAGATTATCGATAACAGCGAGAACTCAAGCACGTTTGTTATTGAGCCGCTGCACTTTAATTACGGCAACACGCTCGGCAACAGCCTGCGCCGCGTATTGCTCTCCAGCATCCGCGGCGGCGCAATTGTCGCTTTCCGAATCGAAGGTGCCACGCACGAATTCACAACTGTTCCTGGCATTCAAGAGGACGTCGTCGACATCACTTTGAACCTCAAAGGCGTCAACTTCCGTATTGCCACCGATGAGCCAGTCGAGCTGCGCCTCGAGAAAACTGGCGCCGACGTCATTACTGCCGGCGATATCGCAACTAGTGCTGATGTCGAGGTGATGAACCCCAACCACGTGATTTGCCACGTTGACGACCCAAACAAGACAGTTGTCATCGATCTAGTAGTTGAATCGGGCCGCGGCTACCAGCCGATCGAAGAATCTAGCGAAAAACGCCTGCATAGCGACATGATTGCAATCGATGCTATGTTTAGCCCGGTTACCCGTGTTCGCTTCAAGGTCGACCCGACGCGTATCGGTCAAGAGACTAACCTCGATAAGCTCGAGATGACCATCGAAACCGACGGTAGTCTGACACCGCGCGAAGCTTTCGAAGAAGCTGCCGCTATCCTCGTCAACCAGTATACAGCTCTGGCTGGCAGCACTACTGTCGCGTCTGCACCAGCGCTTGGCACCGAAGACGAAGACGAAGACGACGGCTTGAACGCCTCAATCGAAGACTTAGGCCTGAGCGCTCGCACCGCCAATGCCTTAGTCAATAACGAAATTCGCACCGTTCACGATTTAGTCACGCTCAACGAGCAAGACTTGCGCGAGCTTAAAGGTTTCGGTAGCAAGGCGCTTGACGAAGTAAAAGATAAACTAGCAGAATTGGAGCTCTAAATGCATCGACACGGATACAAAGGGCGTAAGTTAGGCCGCGAACGCGACCAAAGGCGAGCGCTCCTGAAAGGTCTAGCGACGAGCTTGGTGATGGAAGAAAGTATTGAGACAACTTTGCCCAAAGCCAAAGAGCTCGTACGTTATATCGAAAAACTAATCACCAAAGCCAAAAAAGGCAATCTAGCCAACCGCCGGGCGGTCATCGCTGGACTCAGTACGCAAGTTGCCGCCGTCAAGCTCGTCGACCAAATCGCGCCGCAGCTAACTGGCCGCACTAGCGGGCACGTTCGCGTCGAGCGCACTCGACTGCGCGTTGGCGATGGCGCTCAAATGGCAATCGTTGAATTCGTCGACGAACTCAAACCAATGCCAAAAGCAGCAAAGGAGGCTAAGTAATGGCTGAAAAAACCTTTTCACAGAAGCCTGCCGACATTGCTCGTCGCTGGATACTGATTGACGCCCGCGACGCTAGCCTGGGCCGATTATCGACCGCGATCGCTAGCTACCTCACTGGTAAATACAAGCCAACTTACACGCCGCACGTTGACAACGGCGATTACGTTGTCGTCGTTAACGCTAGCGAACTTGTCGTGACTGGTGATAAAGAAACTGACAAAATATACTACAGCTACAGCGGTTTCCCAGGCGGCTTGAAAGAAGCTCAGCTCAAAGATCTCCGCGCCAAAAGCCCGGCAAGCATCATTGAGCACGCCGTCAAAGGCATGCTGCCCAAGAATAAACTCGCAGCCGGCCGTATGGCTCGCCTGCGTGTCTTCCCGGGTGCTGAGCACGACCACGCAGCCCAGAAACCAGAGAAAGTAGAGGTTAAGTAAATGGCTACCGACAAATACGACTACGGCTTGGGCCGGCGCAAAAGCGCTACTGCCCGCGCTCGCCTGACCGCCGGCAAAGGCGCGATCACCATCAACGGCAAGACTGCCGATGAATACCTATCAGGCAACAAGACTTTGCTGGCTGAGATTACCGACCCGCTAGCAACCGTCAACAAGCAAAAAGAGTTTGACGTCAGCGTACTAGTGCGCGGCGGCGGGCTTAGCGGCCAAGTTGACGCTATCAAGCAAGCGATTGCCAAAGCGATTACTGCTGGTGCTGCCGACTTGCGTGCTCCACTCAAGAAGGCCGGCTTCATGAAGCGCGACCCGCGCGAGAAAGAACGCAAGAAATACGGCCTGCGCAGCGCCCGCAAACGCGAGCAATACTCAAAGCGCTAACTCTTCGTAGTTTAGAGCAGGCTCAAATACTCCGCTTGTCATGGCGGAGTATTTGTTTTGTCTGAGTAGCTTGATTATTTCGCTATAAAAAAAGAACTTATCAGAGTAGTGGATTCTGAAGAGTTACGAAAACACCCTCTGCGATACAGCACCCATCCAGAGGATTGCGAGAAAGACGGAGGGCCAAAAAACGTCGATCCGCTAACGCCAGCAGCGTCGGCCTCGCCTACAGGCACATCGCCCACTAGCAAATAGCCACCTATGATTAAAGTTTCCGCCTCTGTATAGCGAAGTACTCAGCACAATAACGCTAGCCGATCCGTGCTATACTTATACATAAGGATTATAGTATGGAAACAACTTTAACAGGGGTCAAAATATCAGAAAGCGCAATCGCAGCCAATTCCAACAAAACAGCGATTCTCCTCGACAACGTCTCGAAAGATTACAAACTCGGCAAACAAACCGTTAAGGCGCTTCGTGGAATAAACCTAGCGATCGAGCGAGGCGAACTGGTCGCCATTACTGGCGCTAGCGGCAGCGGCAAAAGTACGCTGCTGCAGATTATTGGCTGTCTTGATCAGCCAACCTCGGGATCTGTCGTCATCGAGTCTAAGGAAACGACCAGCCTGCGCGACAACCAGCTCAGCCAACTCCGTCAAAATACTATCGGTTTTGTTTTTCAATCGTTTTATCTGCAGCCTTTTCTGCAGCTTAGCGACAATATTGCTGTACCAGCCATGTTCACCGCCAAAAAGAAAAGTCTTATCGACGCCAAAGTAACTTGGCTGCTCCAAAAAGTCGGACTAGAAGAGTATGCAAACCGCCTGCCCAAAGAACTTTCAGGCGGGCAGATTCAACGCGCCGCAATTGCTCGAGCACTGATAAACGATCCGCGTATCATTCTGGCCGACGAGCCGACTGGCAACTTAGACTCAGCCAATAGCCAATCAATTATTAATCTGTTCCGCGAAATTCGCTCAACTCTCGGTTCGACAATTGTTATAGTTACTCACGATGCGAGCATTGCCCGTCAAGCCGACCGCGTCATAGAATTAAAAGACGGAGCTATCACATGATTCGCCCATCGTATGCCGCAAAGCTAGCCCGCACCAAGCTCCACTCAAAGCGCGGCATGCTTTTTGCTTCTACCGTCGTGGCAAGCTTGTTATTCGCGGCGTTAATCGCCATAATTATTGTCTTTACTGGCGCCGAAAAGAGCGCAGAAATGTTTATAAAGAAAGTTGGCAACGACCGCTACCTTGTCAAAGCATCACCAAATATACCAAACAAAGCTTTAGGAATCACCAACAACCTATCCTTAGAAGAGATTAGAGAACTCAAAGCGTTCGAGAAAAAATACTATCAGAATCTGCAAGACAAATATAAATCGCTGGGATTAGCTTACGACAAGAGCACCGAAGTTCCAGCCCTGCTACCAGCTTCTTGGATGCCCGACTCACTTCCAGAAGAACAACGAGTGACTGTTAATTTTTCTTCGCCAGTCATAAGTGATTTCAATGACCAGCAATTTGAAAAATACGCTAAAACTGCCAACAACAAGCTAACCAATCTCAAAGAAATCGGCAGCAAATACGACGCCGCTGGCTATTATATCGTTGACAAAATAAGCGGTTTACCCCAAATCCCCGCGCTACGCCTAATCCAAAATGACAAAGAAGACTTCGGCAACTCTAACCCCAAAGCAGACGATATGACAACTTACGGCTATTACACTAACGCCATATATAATAGCAACTATACTTTCACCGACCAGCAGCTTCTACGCCGTTATATGCTAGCAACCGATGCGTCACACCTAAACGGCATACCAGTGGTGGTCTCCGTTCAAGAAGCCGTCTCATTATTTGGTAAGAAGCTTAACCTTGAAGCCGAGCCGGCCGACACTAACCAAAAATCTACATGGCTTAAAAACGTCCAAGAAAAATTAAACGGCTATACTTATCAGGTTTGCTACCGCAATTCAACCGAACAAACACTGATCAAGAAAATCCAACAAGATTATATCGAGACAAAAGCCAACGAAATCAACAAAAACTACCAAAAGCCCAGTTTGATTTACGATTACCCAAAGCAAGCCTGCGGCAATATCACTGTCAAGTCCGACACGCGAACTACTACCGAAAAGAAGAGTGACGATTCTAACGAAGCCAACCAGAAGAAACTTGGGACATATATAGTACCCAAGCACAAATTGCTCACTTTTCAAATTGTCGGCATTAAATACGCGCAACCGCAAACCGATTACAAGAAAAATGCTAGCGAATATATCAAGAATCTACTAGCTTCGCAAGATTCTTCATCGGCACTAGATATCCCTATTCAACTGTACAATTCTCTGCCAGAAAAACTAAAGTTCGATGATATCCAGCAACAAGAAGCAAGCTCTACGGCTGTACGGCTAATGAGAGATGAATTCACTCCCCGCGTTTTAGAATTTTCTAGCGTTGCAAAAGCGCGAGCGTTTCTCGACAACGAGGCTTGTCCAGAGCTTAATGATAAATGCAATAAGCAGTTTGCCGCCAACCCATACGGGTCAAACTACCTGATTCTGGATGAAATAGGGAAGTTGTTTAATCAAATCGCTAGCATTGCGCTGCCTACAGTACTAGGATTAGCAATAATTATAATTTGGTTCACTGTTTCACGTATCATCGCAGAAAACCGTAAAGAAACTGCCATTTACCGCGCGATGGGCGCGAAACGGCGCGATATCGCTTGCATTTATATCATATATGTTGCAATCGTAGCGTTAAGAATCGCCATTGTCTCGCTAATTTTAGGAATTGCAGCCGCATTCGCCATAGCAAATACCTACGGCAAAAACCTAACTGACACTGCAGCGACAGCCTTCGGAACAGTTGGCAGCGCGCCGCAATTTAGCGTTTTTAGCCTAGAATCGCCTATGCTTATAATTGTTATTAGCTCGATATTCATAGTCAGCCTAATTGCCAGCATTCAACCGCTGCTACGCAACGTACGCCGCAATCCAGTCCAGGATATACGCGATTAAAAGCTATTTCTTAGCATCATCACGATAAGCCTTATACTGAAAATACAACGCCGCACACACCAGCGCGATAGCCAGCGCGAATTCGAACAGATGAAGCAGTACGTTTGGCGGCTGCTTAGCACTCATCGTATCCATAGATGTCTCAATTGAAATATACGAAACTAGCGCCGAGGCAAACAAGAAAACGTAATATGCAATCCGACACTGAGTTTTATTCATAACGCTATTGTATACGCAGCCACCACCAGCGTCAAACAGCAATTATCTCAATCATCGCGCTCAATATGACAGTACAAGTGTACTCTGTTATAATTATACTATGTCTAAAGAAACAATTCTCACTGGCGTGCGTGCCAACGAAGAGCCAACGCTCGGTAATTATCTCGGTGCGTTCGTGCCAATGGTGCAAATGCAGAAAAAGTACGCAGGGGAGTACCAAATCAACATGTTTGTGCCAGATTTACACAGTTTTACGACGCCAATCGACCATTCTGCGTTGTACGCCAACACCCTCAAAAACCTTAAATATTTCATCGCCGCTGGGCTCGACGCTAGAGACGAAAATACTTTTATTTACCGCCAGAGTTTTATCCCAGCGCACAGCGAATTAACTTGGATCTTAGACTGCTTTACTAGTTTCGGCGAGATGAGCCGCATGACACAGTTCAAAGAAAAGTCCGCCGAACACAGCGACAACGTCAGTGTCGGGTTGTTTAATTATCCGGTGTTGATGGCTGCTGATATTTTGCTTTATAATGCCCGTTACGTGCCCGTTGGCGAAGACCAATTCCAACATCTAGAGATTACCCGCGATATCGCTATACGCATGAATAATAAATTCGGCGAGATATTCACCGTGCCTGACTCTACAGCCAAGCAAACTGAGTTTATCAAGCGCGACAAAGGTTTGCGCATTCGCAGCTTAACCAATCCAAACAAGAAAATGAGCAAGAGCTCGGACGATCAAAAATCAAAAATTAATTTGAACGATACGCCAGAACAAGCTCGCAAGAAAATCATGTCGGCAACAACCGATTCACTTGGCGTTATCAATTTTGACTGGGAAAATCAGCCGGGTATCACCAACTTACTACAGCTTTTGGCGATTTTAACTGATCAGCCGCAAGAAGAAGTCAATGTCGAGTGGATTGGTCAAACACAATACGGGCCGCTGAAAAAAGCC
This sequence comes from uncultured Candidatus Saccharibacteria bacterium, assembly GCA_963528575.1. Taxonomy (GTDB): domain Bacteria; phylum Patescibacteriota; class Saccharimonadia; order Saccharimonadales; family Saccharimonadaceae; genus Saccharimonas. The sequence goes on along the minus strand of CAURUS010000002.1, from coordinate 86,209 downwards.
GTAGCCGAAGCAGTAGCCAGCTTTTTGAGCAACTTCCAAGCGCGCCTCAACGCCATCACCGACGATGATTTATTGAAAGTCCTCGAGCGGTCCGAGCGCGCCATGACCATCGTCGCCAACGAAACCTTGCTCCGCGTCCAAAAAGCCGTGGGACTCAGGAGATAAATCCTGCGATGAGTTACAAATCGGGAATCTCCAACAACCAATCTGCCAGACGAGGCGGCAAACAATGAAAATCACCGCCAATGACTTACTGGCGATTTTACGCCGCTTCAACGTAGCAAACGCAGACAACCCGCCGCGCCATATCGACCAGATCAAAAACAGCAATCCTAACCCAATCAATCAGCTGGTGCGCTTTCGCTTTAACCACCAGCATTATTTCGTGCTGATTGACGACACCGCCGAAGACCGCGAAAATTATATCATGGAGCAGATATTTACCGCCAAAAGCGACGCTCGCGGCGTGATTTTCGAAAACCCAACCAGCGAGCTAACTACCTACGGCTTACCATTCAAAGGTAAAGATATCTATCTGTTTCAACAGGTGAGCGACAACCAGCGGCTGGATAGTTTGCTAGCCAAACGCTATCCAGAGACCAGCCGTTCAACCTGGCAAAAATATATCAAATCTGGCAATGTATCTGTCAACGGTACGCCAGCCAAAAGCGCCAGCCAGCTAGTCACCGAAGCCGACGAAATCGCCGTCAATCTGCCCGAAGCTACCGATTACAGCGATGAGGAGCTACCGATACTTTATCTAGACGATAACGTCATCGTTGTCAACAAACCAGCTGGCGTTCTGACTCACAGCAAAGGGGCGCTGAATGACGAATTTACGGTCGCCGACTTTTTCCGCCGTTACACCACCGTCGGGCTGGAAACTAATCGCCCAGGCATCGTCCATCGGCTAGATCGCGACACCAGCGGCGTTATCATCGGGGCGCGCACTCCTGAAGCTTTTGAATTGCTCAAAAAACAATTCTCGCAGCATCTTGCCAAGAAAACATATCTAGCCATCGTCGACGGCACACCGCAACCACTAACCGCTAAGATTGATATCCCGATCGGCCGCAACCCGTCGGCGCCCAGCACCTTTCGCCCCGACCCAAATGGCAAGCCAGCGCAAACCGTTTACCAAACGCTCGCCGCGCACCATAATCTCAGCGCTATTAAACTCTGCCCGCAAACTGGGCGCACTCATCAACTGCGCGTTCATCTGCGTCATTTACACACGCCGATTCACGGCGACCGTGTCTATGGCAAATCTGCCGACCGCCTCTATTTGCATGCTTACAAATTAGAAATTACTACACAGCCTGGTAAGCGCCAGACATTCATTGCGCCGCTGCCTAGCGAATTTATCAAGCTTTTCCCGGAGCTGGATGATGAGCCTAATCTTTGAGCCGTCAACCGAGCGACAAATTCAAATGCTAGCCCGCAGTCTACCGCAAGCTTTACTTTTGACAGGCGCTGATGGCGCTGGTCTGCTAACTACAGCCAAATATTTAGCCGGTCCAGCACTCGCCGGAATTATTCAGCCCACCAACAAAGACGGACAGATTGACGCAAGCGGTATTATCCGTATCGACCAAATCCGCAACCTGCGCCAATACACTCGCGGTGTCGCTAATAGTAAGGCAGTTTATGTTATCGACGATGCCAGCGTCATGAATCATCAGGCGCAAAATGCTTTCTTGAAATTATTAGAGGAACCAGCCCGCAATATTCATTTTATATTAACATCGCACCAGCCGAATTTATTGCTACCGACTATCATGTCGCGCGTCGAGCGGCTTACTATCCGTCCGATTTCTGAGGAGGCTAGCCGGCTGCTCCTCGCTAAATATCGGCAGCTTGACACTACAGCGATTGCTCAGATTATGTTTCTGGCAAGCGGCCGGCCAGCATTAATCTCGCGCTTGGCTGGCAAACCCAGCGAGCTCGCCGATATCGGCGCCGTCATCAAAGACTCGCAAGCGTTAATTTCTGGTCCGATGAGCGACAGACTAACCGTCGCTGCTCGATACACCGACCGCAAAGACACCTTAGAATTGCTACGTTATAGCATTCTACTCGTTCAAAATGCCGCTGCCAAAAACAGCACGCCAGCTATCATCAATAGGCTAGCTCGCCTCAGCGAAACCTACGAGCGCATCGCCGCCAATGGCAACATCAAGCTTCAGCTTGCCGCTTTGATCGCGTGATTATGTGCTATAATAATGCATAGTATGTTTGGATTTTTACTGGTTCTGGGACTAGGCGCCGCAGCAGTCGCGTACCGCCAGTCGCCCGAAGACATCGCAGGCGACTTACCAGCGAGATTATCATCAAAGCTCGATAAGCTCTGGGAAATCGCTCAAGAATCGCTCAAAGCGCAAAAATATCTGCGCGCTGAAAAAGCCTTGCTGACCATTCTGCGCATCGACGCCAAAAACGCCAACGCTTACAACCGTCTAGGTATTTTGTATGCCAAGCAACATGCCTACGATGACGCCATTGAATGTTTCGAAATCGCCCAAAGCTTAGAGCCAAGCGCCTCTAGCCTGCATAATGTCGGCTTGATTTACTACGAAACCGAAAGCTACGAAAAGGCCGCCCTGGCATTCGAGCAAGCCCTAGAGATGGAAGAAGAAGTCGCTTCACGCCACATCGCCTACGCCAAAGTACAAGAAAAACTCGGCAATGCCAAGCTTGTCTTGCAGCACCTTGAACGCGCCGTCACCCTAGAGCCAAGCATCCAGAGTATTAACATCTTAGCCGATTCGTACGATCGCAACGGCCAGAAAGAGAAAGCCGCTGCTATTCGCGACAAAATCAATCGCGCCATGTCGCGCGGACAGCATGTCGACCGCCGCGTCAAACAGCCAGCTGGCGCCATCTCTCCGCAATAAAACACTTGCCAAGGTTACGCAAATACGCTACACTGTTAGGTGTGCTTTCGGGTCGTACCTTTCAATTTATGCCGACTTAGCTCAGCTGGCTAGAGCAGCTGTTTTGTAAACAGCAGGTCCTCGGTTCGAGTCCGAGAGTCGGCTCCATAATTCATGCCGGAGTCGTCTAGTGGCAATGACAGGAGACTGTAAATCTCCCGCTTTTTAGCTTCGTAGGTTCGAGTCCTACCTCCGGTACCATGCATAGAATTTTAGGCCGTCCGCTGCTCGCGAGCGGTTTTTATTGACTTTATACAGTGTATATGCTATAATATATAGTATGTACGAGTTTATTAAGCAGTCGCTGAGCAGTTGGAGCCACCAAAAAGATCAGCGCCGCAAATTACAGCAAGCTTATCTAACAGTAGTTTTCATTGGGCTGGTTCTAGCCGGATTACTGACGCTCCTAAATGTACCGCAAAGCCGCTTGGCTGCGATGATTGCTGCCGGATTCGCAGTAGTTTACTTGGTAAACGGCATCGCCTGGGCGCTACTGGAAGCGTTCGTAGCGCCGAACCTGCCAAAACCCGAATCGACAACCAGCAAGAAGACCCGCCGCCAGAAGTAGCTTGCCTCGACCGCGGCAAATATGTTAGAATTAGTAGGCTTTCATGCCGCGATAGCTCAGTTGGTAGAGCGCATCCATGGTAAGGATGAGGTCTCGGGTTCAAGCCCCGATCGTGGCTCCAAATTAGACCCCAAAATTTGACGGTGTTGCCGTCTTTTTTGTTTATTTGTCATTGTTTATCGTCGGCAAAATCACCGTAATCAGCTCGTCGGTTTCTTCTTGTTTTTTCTGTTCGTCCTGGTCGTTGATAATGCGCGCAGATTCCGCGGGTTGACGTCTGCTAGCGATTGCGAGCAGGGCAAGCAGTACTAATACAATTAGTAATATTTCCATTTATGCTATTATATCATTTTATTATTCGCAAAGTTATCGTAAATGCGCAGCGTTATTCGTGCGTTCAATAATTCCGCCTAAGAGCAGTTTGATTGGTTTTATTTATGAAGGTTTGCTAAAATGAACATTAGAAGATTCGAGAAAATCGCTCTGTTTTGATATTTTTCAGTTGCGCAATGATTATTAAGATTCCAGTTTCATCCAATCAAGACTTGATCCCAGATATTTTTCTAGCGGACGGAGCGACGTATAGTATAGTCCAGACTGGCAGAAAGAAGCGCTTGAAATCTAGGAATTGTAAATATGCACGATCGTATTAAAACTCAACTGACGGAGCTCGCCCAAGGCAACGAAACCTACGCCGCCTTTAACCAGCGTATCGTCAATACCAAGATGCCGGTCATCGGCGTGCGTGTGCCGGATTTGCGGCGGTTGGCAAGGGAATTAGCGCCTAATATGAGCGCAGCGGACATTAGCAAATTGCTAACGGCACAGAACAAATCATTTGACTACGTGCTGCTATGCGGGCTATTGATCACGCACGCTCGGCTCGATGACCAGACGACGATTGATCTAGCCAAGCAATACTTGCCGCTCGTTGATTCGTGGGCGCACATTGATGTGTTTGTCGAGAAAAAGCGACGCTTTGCTGGCGAAGTGTGGTGGGATTTTGCACTAGAATGCTTGCAGAGCGAGGCCGAATTCACGGTGCGTTACGGCGTGATTTCGCTGATGACTAATTTCCTAGACGAAGCACACATCGATCAGGTTTTCGCGGCGCTGCGAAACGTTAAACACGACGGTTATTACGTCAAAATGGCGCTGGCCTGGCTATATGCTACGACGGCAGTACACTTTTTTGATCTGACGCTGGCTGAATTAGAAAACGAGCATATCGACGCCTGGACGCGCAACAAAGCCCACCAAAAAATGCGCGAATCGCGGCGATTTACGCCCGAGCAGCAAGCCGTTATATTAAAGAAAAAGAAAGCGAGCAAACTTGAGTAAGAAACAAGTGCCAGCCGCAAAACGCATTCTAATCTACGGCGATTCAAACGTCTGGGGCGCTAATTTTGCTAGCAAACGTATCCGCTACAGTGATCGTTGGGTTAACCGCCTCGGCCGAGCTTTGCGCGGTAGAGCACAGGTCACTGCCGACGGCGTTCGCGGCAGAGTTGCTGGCGATTTCCGCACCGATAAGCCGCACAAGAATGGCTTGTCAACATTTACGACAGCTCTACAAAAGGCCGATAACTTCGACTTAATCATTATCGCCCTCGGCACTAACGATTTGCAACAGCGTTTCGCGCGAACACCTGAGGAAATAGTTCGTGACTTATTAGAATATCGCAATCTCGCTGGCAAGACTCCAATTATCTACATTTTGCCGCCGTGTTTTGACACTAGCGACAATTCGGGGTATGAGTTTACCGACGCGTCCGAACAGCTTCGCCAAAAACTGCTGCAGCGCAAAAGCGAACTTGACAATTACATCGAGCTGCCTAAATTACCGCTATCAGACGGCTTGCATTTTTCGCCATTAGGACACTATCAAGTTTTCAAGATAGTCAGGGAAGTGCTAAAATCGTATATATAAGCTAATCTGCGCCAACAAGATTTTGGCGACTAAAGAGGGGACGATGAAATGAATAAGCCAATCATATCGATAGACGACATCAAGCAAGCGCTCGAATTTCGCTACGCCACCAAAGCTTTCGACTCTAGCAAGAAAATCTCGCAAGAGAATATCAAACTGCTCCTAGAAGCCGCCCGCCTAGCGCCAAGTTCGTACGGTTTTGAGCCGTGGAATATTATCGTCGTGCAGGAAGACGAACAGCTACGCGCCGATGTCAAACGCTGCGCAGGCGCCAATGCTGCTCGTTTTGATGCCAGCAACATCTTGATATTTACTGCCAAAACCAGCGAAGGTTTGTTACAAAAAGGCGGACATATCGACCATATGCTGCACGATGTTAAGAAGCAAAGTTCCATCAAGGCCGCCGGCTTCAAAACTTTCTGGCGATATTGGGCCAAAAAAGATTTCGAGATACTCAATCAACCAGCAATGATTCATCAGTGGGCGGCGCGGCAAGCTTACATTGCACTAGGCTTTGTGCTGCTGGCCGCCGCTGGGCGCAGGATTGACTCGTGCCCGATTGAAGGCTTTTCGATTAGCAAGCTCAGCCAGGTCTTGTCACAGCACCAGCTAATAGATCCAAATCTAGAAAAGCCGGTAGTAATGCTGGCGCTAGGTTACCGTAGCCAGCGCGAGGTGCCAGCCAAAACTCGCCGCCAGCTCGACGAAATTGTGCGTTGGCGATAAGCGCCTTGCTCCTCTTACGGATATCCTGAAAAATAACAGGTACGTCCCTGCTGATCGGTTCAGTTGATTTACTATTTGCTAAAACGGGTTCAAGCAGGGGCGTAAAATTCTACCAGCAACCATCACCAGCCTTGGCTGGTTTTTGATGCCCATTCCATGAGCTGGCTTATGTGAATACCTCGTTATCCACTCCCGAAACACTGTCCATTATAACGTCAAATGCTTGGGAATTCTTCTCCCACGTATAATCAAGTGTGCTGATGGAAACAAACCGTACCAATCCGTCATTTTTGCCAACACTGAGCCGTGCCTTGGCGATGAATGTTGCTTGACCGACTTTGCAACTGGCTGTCACGTAAGCGATTCCTACGGTATTATTGTATTCTTTGTAGTCGATGACTTGGGTGGAGGAGGGACTGGAAGTGCAGCGGATAGTGGCACTGTTTTTCAGCGATTCTTCAAGTGTTTTGCTAAAATGCTGTTCCGCTACTAGTGATCGGCGTAGTCTGTTGTATACCTGGATCGGAGCATTAGCTGGCGCGACAGGTATGCGACTCTGTGACACGTACACCAATGATTCTGATTTATTATCTCTGAACTTTTTGTCGCCAAAACCTGAGTAGATATGACTATCCGTCTCATAACTCAAAGCATAGATTTGCTTCCACTGTTTGGGTCGTTGCCAAGAGGTCTGTCCGGTTTTTTCTTGGACAAGATCTTTGACGGAGACAAATCCGTCCATGTACACCAAATAACTAAAGGATAGAAAAGCACTGATGATGGGTTAGAACCAGGATAGGGTCTACATGACAGGCAATCGTAAGAGAACAATTGCCTGTCATGTAGAGCTATTCTCCCATTATGAATTCTTGCGAGCTCAGCATAATAGAGAATAGCGTACTGCGACTCTGGCTTATCAGCCAGGAGATCCACTCTATGTCCTCAAAGGGCACATAAGCCCTGTTTAGGACTTCCTCTAGATGCTTCAGTACAAAAGCCATAGAAATGGCCCTGTCTATTACTACCTCAGCATTGACCGACGAGCTAGTCGCGTACTCTGCGATCAGGTTGATGTAGGCCTGATATACTCCTGCATCAAATGAAAAGAGTATTGCGTCGCTGGGCTCTTCGAAACCAGCTTTTCCTTCGAGAGTCGCGATGTCGCTTTGAATCTTGGTGAAGTCCATGATAGGCCTCTCCTTGTTTCTCATCCGCATTCTCACGTCATGGGATTGTGGTGTGAAGTATTGTTCTTTACGTAAGAATTTTGCTAAAATATGAGTAAGATAAATAATCACATCGACTATATATAGTTTCCAGACTTTTCTGGCGGTAAACGCTTTCATTTTCAGGGCCCAACAGGCAATAACATTGCTGTCTGGTCTGAGGAGGCTGACGGCTTAGCGGAGCAGACAAAATAGTCATGGCAAAACCATACACATTTAAATCCGAAGTGCGCTTGTTTCCACAAGCTGGTGGTTGGTATTATGTTGCCGCGCCTCAAGAATTCACTGACGAACTCAAGCCGCTTGCAGTTAGGGGTTTAGTGGCGGTGGAGGCGACCGTCGGCGGTTCATCATGGCAGACATCACTGCTGCCGATGGGCGATGGCTCGCAGTTTTTGGCGCTGCCCGCAAAAGTCCGCCAGAAAGAGCAGATCACCATCGGCGATGTGATCGAGGTGTCGTTCGTTGTGAGATAGTGTAGGCACTTGAGTGTGAGTCGCATTCCTCATGATGATAAGATTTTTATCTCTTTTTCCTGATGTTTGCTACAATAACAGAGATGGAAGATACGCGAAATGTGATTGACAAGTTCAAAGGTCGGAGCGAGGCGGAGATCGCGAAAGAGCTGGATGCCAAGGATCACGGCTTGGTGATCGCTCTGGAGAACACCGAGCGGGATTTTAACATGGGGACGATCGTCCGGAGCGCCAATGCGTTTGGCGTACGGCAGATTTATGTGATTGGCAGGCGGCAATGGAATAAGCGCGGCGCCATGATGACGGATAAATATTTACACGTGCATTATGTCGGTTCGACGGCAGAGTTTGTCGAGTTAATGCGGACTGAAGACAGAGAAATTATTGCGATTGATAATATCCCAGGTAGCGTCAATATGTCGGAGACGAACTTACCAGAGCGCGCGGTGTTGGTGTTCGGCCAAGAAGGGCCGGGTATTTCCGAGGAAATGGCGCAGGCGGCAGATAAAATTGTCGCCATTGAACAGTTTGGCTCAACCCGCTCCATCAATGTCGGCGCAGCAGCAACTGTGGCGATATACTGCTGGCTGCAACAACATGTTTTGAGATGAGCAGCACAGTATCCAAGCCGCGCTGAAACGACTCTTGCTTGCAAATTTAGGCTAGAAAATTATGCGTCAGCGATAATAACGTATCTAGCTTGAAATTGCTGTACCAATCTGTTATACTTGATTACTGAAGTTTTATAACAACATTAAAGGGAAGTTATGGCAAAGAAGAATAATACTAAGCGTAAGACTATTGCACTCGTCAGTCAACTAAGCAACGACCGCACTTATGTTACGAGCAAAAACTCGGCAAATACGCCAGGTAAAATAACTCTGCGTAAATACGACCGAAAACTGCGTAGGCATGTCAAATACGTCGAGAATACCAAAAAATCACTCGGCCGTAACGAAGTTAAACCGCGCAAAGGCTAAAATAGCAGCCTTTCTAGGTAAGCCAGACAGCTCTCTAGCGAGGGTTGTTTTGCTGTACAGCGGTATCAATTACCTCGGCTAGCCACAATGCGTTCGAGACTAGCTTTTCGATTTGCGCCTCGGTTGGACGCTCGTTTTCGGTATATAGATACACTGTATTGCGCTCAATTTCGATATTAATTTTGTCGAAATGCGAAACTATTACTTCGGCAGCCTGCGGCGATATAATTGACTCAATTTCTATAGCCCGAGTAGCAGCACCATAAATATTATATTTATTAAGAAAAGCCTGCAGGTAGCGCGCTGTAGCCCCCAAAATTAGCGGCTGTAGAGCACTGTACGACGCTTGATAAATCGGATCTGTCCGTTTCATGCCAATATAAATGTGTGGCAGCGGACGTTCAGTGTGTAAATCGACAGTAGCGATTAGCCAATGGCAGCGTTGATTCTTATACTTGTGCGACTGACCCTGGCGGACGCGAATAGTGTCGCGCCGCTGCAGAACTGTCGTATCGTAACCGCGAATTGTACCTATGCAAAGATAATCATCAATATGCGTATGCGAAACCGTATGGCCGCGCACCAAGCGATGGTCGTCGTCATACTGATTAGCGTAACCAAAATACACCAAGCCAGCGCGATCTGCGAAGCGGCGCATTGCTTGGCGCGTAGCACGAGTCTTAGCAATATGCCGCGGCGTAAGCCGGCGAAGAGCTCTAGATGCTTTCAATTTTGTTCTCGAACTGACTCCCACCCTGTTATCCTCATCTTTTTATTGTGTCAAGAATCGTCGATATAAATTCAGCCTGGCTCCAACAAAGCGGCGCGACTGAGCGCTCGCTCCCCGAGACCGGGTCAATCTGCTCGGATAAAACACCAGTCGGCCAAGATTGACTAGATACCCACGATATTATCCGCTGCGCCGAATTTTCGTCGCCGCACTCCAAATAATACTGAGCTAGCCACAACGAAACGATAAACCACCAGTTACTCGGAGCATCCGGAGCGCTGCGGTAATAGGCGTCATTCTCGTAGCGCGGCAGACCTGGCGCTTCCAGCTTGAAATGAAAGCGGTCGAGAGCTGTTTGTACGGCTTGATGCAAATCTTCTTGATTATCGTATAGGCCATAAATAAAAGCGCCATAAACAGCCGACATATCAAGCGTATCATCGGGCGTGTAAGTGCCGTTTTTGTTGCGGCGCAAACCTTTGCGGAAAGCTTTCTGATGAGGATCGTACAAGCGTTTTTGCGCGGACTGTTTGATATCCTCGGCAACCGTCCGCCAAGCGACAGCTCCAACCTCGTCTCGACGCTGATCGGCCAGATTAGCCGCCGCGAACAGTGCCGCTTGAACGGTCGCTGTCGTGTACGTCGTCACCATGAAATGCTCTTCCCAGAGATCATAACTTGGTTTTGGCAAGTGCGTCCGATTATCAACGTAGCTGGCCAGAAAATTCGCCATAGGTACTATCATCGACGTATAGAACCGCTGCAGCAGCGTGTCATCGCCAGTCTTATTATAAAATTGACAGAATAAGAACAGCACCGAAGCCGTCTCGTCCTCTTGAATTGGCGCCGAGACAGTGCCATCTGGGTGTACGTACGAATGCCAGCTACTACCCAGAGCGCCGTCGGCACGGTATTTATGTGATAGATAACCTTTCGGACTTAACGCCCGGCGGCAAAAATCAAAGAAATTGTAGGCTTCCTCGGTATAGCCCATGCGAATTAACGGCCAGAGAACATACACGCTATCACGCGGCCAACAGTACGCGTAAGCATCGCGCTGATAATTAAGCGCCTCGCCATCGCTGCTAGCAATAACAGCACCGCGCTTATCAATATGCGCCTTGAGAAGCATCGTACTATTGATAAACGCCTGGCGATACTCTGGTTTGACACGCTGCGCTACTTTCTTCGCCGGACGTAACCACAGCCGCCACCATTTAGCAGTAGCTTCAAAGCGCTTATGGATTGTTTGCGAAATAATATTTTTGTGTATGTAAAGTACTTCGCGCAGGGAAGTACCTGCAGCTAGCCAATAGTTTACCCGCGCCGAACCGTGGCCGGCTAATTCTAATTTGAAGCGGATCGTCGAGTCGACGCGGCCATGCTCGGCAGTCGAATTCGATAGCTCGCCATCATCAGCATCGCGATAAGTACCTTCGCGGCCCTCGCGGCCAAATACGCCAACTGCATATTGGTCAAAGAACTTACCGCCGTCAACTTGGCCCGACGCCGCAAAGACTCGGCGTCCACGGTAATGAATGACAGCGTTATCGTCTGGCAACACTTGAACGGTATCAGTGCTGCTACCAGAATCACCAATAATGAAAGCTTGATGCATAAACAACCGAACATCGCGCGTTTCAGGCCGCAAATTAACCACATGAATCGTCCGCAGAAGCACGTTAAAATCTATATCGACCGCGTCGTCGAACTCTAACATAATGCCAATTTGTTCATTCACGGCCACGATATGGCCGATCAGCGCCTCGTGGTGATAACTAAATTTACATGACCAGCCATCGTCGCTCAGCCACGATACACGGCCATCCGTCCAAACACCGACACGATGCCGAGTATTGCCGCCAATCGTATGGTTTTCTAAACCAACGTAAGGGAAATAAACATCGCTAACCTCGCCATGACGACTCAGCCCAACTTGCAGTTCGTTATTGCTAAGAATTATCGGTCGCGCCATCAATACCCCACAATATTATGTTCATGCAATCGGTAGCGCACATCGCGCAGCGCATTCATAAAATACAAGAACGCGTCGTACGGCGAATCGTACGGACTAAAATACGCATGCACGTCACCGTCATTAAAGTACTTAGTACACATGTAGTACGGATGGTCGCTGGTCGTCAACTGCCGCCAGTCAGCAATCAAGCCAAGATCGCCCGAACCAAGTACATCCTTTTCCATGGAGTATAGGTCGCGCATTGCTTCGTGTTGCATACTATTGCCCAGCCACGCTGACAAGTCGCGCTCGGTATCAGCCCAAGTAGTCGTCTGCGGGCAGTCAATCTCGTCATGCGCTTCTAGCGCTTGACAGGCGCCGCTAATCGTGTAAAAAGTATGGTTGTAACGCCCCAGCCAACGCTCAACAAAATCAGCAAAGAACTCAAAAATACCTGTGTCCGCCCAAATATTTTCACCAAAAGTCTCGAAATCCATAAACAAGTTAATTATTTCGCCGTCGTGGCCCATGCTTGCGTCAACCCAATCGACATAAGTCGGGGAAGTTAGCGGATACGATTCCCAATCGCGATTGCTAAAACGAAAAGCGATATCGTCGCTCAAACGGTAATTTTTCAACAATAGTTTGACATTTTTCGCGCCAGCTGGCCGGTACATGTAATTAGCATTGCGCCAACCGAGAACCTTATCCCAGCCCTCAGCGATAATACCTTTGTAGCCCTGGCTATCAGCCCACTGCGCTAGCTCGTTATTGTAACTCAGCTCGGTGTTGCGAAAAGCAGTGATTTCGACGCCAAACAGATCGCGAATCTTCTGGCGATGAATATCAACTTGCCGCTGAAATTCATCGCGGCTATAGAAAAACGCCAAGCTATGGTAATAAGTTTCGCCGACAATCTCGACGCGGCCAGTTGCGATAATATCGCGCAGCAAATCGATCACGTCTGGCGCCCAACGCTCAGCCTGGTCCAGCAATGTGCCAGTCACCGATAGCGACACGCAAAAATCTGGATACGCAGTCAGCAATTTACGCAGCAATGCCAGCATCGGCCGGTACGACTTATCGGCAACTTTCTCAAAAATAAAGCGGTTGCTGCGATATTTATCATCGAAATTATCGAAATAATCATGCCGATCCGCGATATCAAACACCGAATATTCGCGTACGCGCCACGGTTGATGCATATGCAGATACAAAACCACTCCGCGTTTTTTGCTCATCATTTGGTTCCTTTCTGAGTGCGGCTATAAATTGATAAGCACTTGCTAGCGACATCATCCCAACTGATGCGAGCATACTCCGATTTGATACCGCGCTTCATATCGTTTAGCAATTGCGGCGATTTAGCCAAAGCCACTAGCTGATCAGCCAACTTATGCGTATCCCAAAAATCATAACGAAAAACTGTATCGAGAACTTCGCCAACACCAGACTGGTTAGTCACGATTAGCGCTGTATCATAATGTGCCGCCTCTAGTGCGGCCAAGCCAAACGGCTCGCTAACCGAGCTCATCACGAAGACGTCCGACACGCGATAAGCGTCGCGCCACTGCTTGCCACGGACAAAACCTGTGAAATATACTTTATCAGCAACCCCATGGTCAGCAGCAATCCGAATCAGCTCGTCGCGCTGCTCGCCGTCGCCAGCTAGCAAAAAGGCAAAGCGGTCGTGCTGCTGGCAAGCCTTGGCAAAACCGCGCATCAGCTGCACTAGGCCCTTCTGAGCCGTAAAGCGCGTCACTGTCGACACCACCGTATAGCCTTCATCCTTAAGCAATTCTAAGTACTTGTAAGTTCGTCGGTCATAGTCGTAGTTAATCAGCGAGCTAGTATCGATCGCGTTGTGTACGACCTCAATTTTGTCAGCTGGAATATGGTATTTATGAACGATAATTCCCTTAGTAATATTGCTAACAGCAATGATTCGGTCAGCCATCATCAGACCGTTATATTCAATCTCGTGAATGACAGGATTGCCAAACTCGCTGGCGCCAGCGCGGTCAAATTCCGTAGCGTGAACGTGAACTATTAGCGGCGCATCGGTTAATTGCTTAGCCCGCATACCAGCCTCCATCGTTAGCCAATCGTGGACATGGATAGCATCTGGCTTATCAATCCGATCGACTAGCTGCTCGACATAGCCGACATATTGCTTTTGTACGCCCCGCATGGTCGTCAAATCGCCAGCTGGAACATCATCGAGATTACGCGCCGTTACTGCGCCGCCGCCATAGGAATTCAACGCCTTATCGCCATGAAATGGCGGCAGCTCGGTCGCCGAGTAAATATTCAAGAAATCAATATCATCGTATTTTGCAGTGTAGGGGAGCACGAAATCAATTGACGCGCCCCGCTGAGCAAGCGCCTTAGACAAGTGATAACACGCAACACCGAGACCTCCGCTGTTGTGCGGCGGGAGTTCCCACCCTAACATTAATATCTTCATAAAAATTCTACTCGGTCATGCCGTAGCCTAACCATTCCCTTATGTTGTTCATTTAACAGTATAGCGCTTTTTTGCTTATGATTGCAACAAAAATAAGCATTTTGTGAAATTTTGTGAAAAATTATCGTGAAAACATATAGATTTTTTACAGCAAACGGTGCATGATAGTAAGCATGGATAGCGCAATATCAACTTCGGTAATCAACGATCTAAAGAGCCTGCTGGTATCGCCGAATGCTTTTCGCTCGCTGCTAGTGCTAGTTTTGTCGATGATTGCTGCTTATTGGTTGAGTAAGTTTCTAGCGCGCGGCTTGATTTTCATAGCACAACGTATCGGCCGCCGCAGCGACAATGAATCAGACGAAGCGCGCGTCACTCGGTTGCGGCAAACCGAAACATACCTGAGCGTGTCTATTGCCATCATTCGCACACTAGTGGTAGTATCGGTTGGTTATATCGCTTGGCGAATCCTCAGCCCAACCGCCGCTAACTCTAGCACCTCCGGCGGGCTAGCCGCTATTGGTGCTGGTGCTATGTTTGCTTTGGTAGCCGGACAAACTATCGGTATCGTGTTGCGCGACCTGACCGCTAGCGCGATTATGATTTCAGAAAACTGGTACAAGATAGGCGATTTCGTTAAGCTCGATCCATTCACGGACTTGAGCGGCGTTGTCGAGCGCTTCACGCTGACCTCGACGCGTATTCGCGCTCTCAATGGCGAAGTCATCACCGTTCACAACCAAAACATCACTGGCGCCCGCGTCACGCCGCATGGTGTACGCACCATCGCTGTTGATATTTTCGTTCGCGACAAGCGAGCCGGCGTCACTGCTATCCGCCGAATTATCGCCGCCATTCCAAAGGGCACGATGATGCTAGCGCACCCATTGCGAATTACCAATATCGATAAATGGGGCGACGAGCGCTGGCGTATTACTGTCACCGGGCAAACTCCGCCAGGGCGCGAATGGCTAATTGATAAATTTTTCGTCGAAGCTGTCTCTAGTCTCGATGACGACAAAGAAAAATCCGAACGCCTACTGTCGCTGCCGCCGATTCCGCATACTGCTGATGAAACCGCCAACCGCCGCTTCAAGCGTGCCGTCCGCGTCAAAAAAGATCAACCTAAAGATATCACCATTGATGATATCTAAAAAGCATTTCGCTATGCTATAATAGGAAAGCGTAAAGGGGCATAGTACAACGGCTAGTATAACGGTCTCCAAAACCGTAGATTGAGGTTCGATTCCTCATGCCCCTGCCACAAACCACATAAGTGCATAATTGCAGTTTTAAGTTCCATTACCTATAATAATTTTATGAATCCTAGTTCTATCTCTCATCCGCACGCTATCATGATGGTTGGCTTGCCAGGCAGCGGCAAAACATTTTTCGCGCAGCAATTTTCTGAGATGTTTAATGCGCCGTTTGTTGATTCGCAATTTATTAGCGAACACAGCCTAGATAGCAATGCTAGCGAGGAGGTTTGCCAGCGATTTTTGGCCGAGATAGCACGCACCAAGCAAACTTTTATTTATGAAGACAGCAATTTAAGCCGCGTCCGCCGCGCCGAATTTGCGCGCTGGGCCAAAGGGCATGGTTATAAGCCGCTTATTATTTGGGTGCAGACCGATGAAGCAACTTGCCGGCGCCGCATTCAAAAAGGCCACTCGCTAGATACTATAAACTTTGATGCCGCCGTCAAGAGTTTCACCGAACCAAACGCCATCGAGAAACCAGTCGTTATCAGCGGCAAACACACATACAAAACTCAAGCGCGTACTGTATTAGCTCGTCTCGGCGATAGTAATCGTCCTAGCCGGCCAATGACTAGCTTAGCCAGGCAGCGCCCCGAGGTTCGCCGCCGCGGCATCAGTATCCAATAAATAATATGCCTACTAAACCCCAAACTATCGACGATCCGGAGTTCGGCGAGATTGCTATCATGCGCCGCGCTACTCGCTACACCCGCATCAAGCTCGGCACCGACGGGCGCTTTGTCGTTACTAGCGGCCGGCTAGTACCGCTGGCGTTTATTCGCTCGTTTATTGAACAGTCGCGCGAAGACTTGCGCAAAATAGCCAAAGATTCGTCCATCGCCCAGCCATATCGCGACGGACAGCTCATCGGCAAAACCCATCAATTAGCTATCGTGCCGACACAGATGATCAAACAGCCGGAAATTCGTACCATGCGCGGCAAGCTTCTAGTCAAGCTGCCGCCCGAATTTTCACTCGAAGATCAAGATGTTCAACAGCAAATCCGCGACGAAGCAATCAAGATCCTGCGCCGAGACGCCAAAAAATACTTACCGCCGCTACTAGAAGAATTAGCTGGCGCTCATGGTTTCGCTTACCAGCGCGTTCGCTTCAGCCACGCTGGTAGCCGATGGGGTAGTTGCAGTTCTAATGGTACGATCAGCCTCAATATCGCCTTAATGAAACTACCCGATGAATTGATTCGGTATGTATTGATTCACGAGCTCTGCCACACTCGCCACATGAATCACTCCACAGCCTTTTGGCGCGAAGTTGAACGCTACGATCCGCGCTACCGCCTCCACCGGCAGCAGCTCAAGCGCCAAACTCCAATCGTCTAAGTCTTTTCATAAATCGTCTTTACGGTTATACTTAATAATAGCTATGGGTGGCCAAGTCAAAGACTATATAAACATCGATCCGTCAACGCATCGCATGAAAATTATTCGCTGGATAGCGCTTTTGATTCCGCTGCTATTAGTGGCGTACAGCGTCTTCATGCAATTCTCGCCGCTCGGCAAGCCGACAGCAGTGAATATGTACGCTTTTTACGCGGTTAACGTCTGTTGGGTCATCATCGGCTTTTGGCAATTTTTCGCAGCACCGCGGCAACCTATTGGTCATATTGCCGGGCTCATCGGTTATCATATTTTAGCGTTAACTTACGTATTAACGGTTTCTGGTTTTGATATGCCGCTAATTTATACATGGTCGGCGCTATTGCTAGCCAGCTCTGTTTACCTGGGCCAGTCGGGCATCAATATCAGTATCGCGACATTATTTGCGGCTGCCTCGGGCAGTGTCATTATTCATGCTAGCGACGACAAACAAGTTGTGTCTATCGTCATCCACTTTTTGGGTACGCTCATCATCAGCTACATGGTCAAGATGGTCATTTCAGCCCAGGCGATTGATCAAGCCGAACTCTTGCGCAGCCAAACCGCCGAGCGCTTGCAGCGCGATCGTATCGTTACTATCGTTAACAACCTCTCTGACGCTATTATTAGCACCGATAGAAACGGTATCATTTCGCTATACAACGCCTCGGCGCTAAACTTATTTGACACTAATACTGATCTCGCTGGCAAATGTATTGACGATTTTATTTCGATCGTCGATAAGAATAAAGAGCCATTCAAGTTCGCTGACAAGCTGCATTCCGCCAAAACTACGCAATACCGCGACGATCTAACTGCCAGAATATCCAACGAAAGCATTCGCCTCGGCGCAACATACTCGCCAATTCGCAGCACCAACAGCGTCAGCGACGATGGCTATGTAATCATCTTGCGCGACATCACCAAGCAAAAATCTCTCGACGACGAGCGCGACGAGTTTATTTCGGTCGTCAGCCACGAGCTGCGCACTCCGATAACTATCGCCGAAGGATCGCTGAGCAATGTCTCGCTGATGATCAAGCGTCCCGACATTCCAAAAGAAAGATTAATCAATGGCATCAGCACTGCTCACGAGCAAATTATATTTTTGGCGCGAATGGTCAACGATCTCTCGACCTTGAGCCGTGCTGAACGCGGTGTCGCCGACGAGCCAGAGAATATCGATGTCCAATCGCTAATCGACGAACTGTACGCCGAATACGCACCGCAAGCCGCCGATAAATCACTAACCTTTGACATTGATATCGCGCCGCAAATCGGCCAAGTTAGCCAAAGCCGCCTCTACCTCAAAGAAATCCTGCAAAACTTCATCACCAACGCCATCCGCTACACCGAAAAGGGCGGCGTCACCATCATCGTCAAGCCAGGCGAAAACGACACCATCAATTTTGCCGTCAAAGACACTGGTATCGGCATCAGTCGCAGCGACCAAGCACACTTATACCAAAAATTCTGGCGCAGCGAAGATTATCGCACCCGCGAAACTAGCGGCACCGGCCTAGGACTTTACGTTGTCGCCAAACTAGCCATCAAGCTCAAAACCGAGATCAAGCTCAAAAGCCGTCTCAATCATGGCTCAACGTTTAGCTTTTCGCTGCCTGCCGTGAAAAAGAATAAGTCTTAGCGCTTTAGAAAATACGCGAAATCGCTTGCTATTTTCGCTCGGCAGTCATATAATAAGCTTGACAGTCTGGGACATACCAGGCTATTTAATTTGGGAGGAACGCCATCGTGGTAAAATCCGCAAAAGGTAAGTCAAAGCAAAAATCACAAAACCGCATCACTCGCATTACTGCTGGCGACAAAGCTGCAAAGCCAAAAAAGCCGAGTATTCTGGCGACCGCCAAAGAATTAGCTGGCCGCACGCAAACCGAGAAATCTAGCACCAAAACTGCTAAGACTAGCGTCAAAACTAAAACTGCCGCCAGCAAGCCGAAGAACTCAAAAAGCCGCCGCAATCCGCTCAGCGCTATCACTGGCTATTTCCGCGGCGCCTGGCAGGAAATCAAGCAGGTCCGCTGGCCAGATCGCCGTTCGACCTGGGGTATGGTTGGCGCGCTGATCGTTTTCACCGCAGCGCTGTTTCTGGTTATTATCTTGCTAGATTACGGCTTCGCTTGGCTATTCAAACTAATCATGGGAACAAAGTAGAAAGGATCTTATGGCAAAATCAAATCGTTATGACAGCTCGCGGCAATGGTATGCCATCCATACTTACAGCGGCTACGAGGAAAAAGTCGCTGAAAGCATCCGTCAGCGCGCTCAAACTATCGACATGGCTGATAAAATTTTTGACGCCATTGTGCCGAAAGAAAAGCAAGTTCAAATCAAAAATGGCAAGCGCAAAATCATCAATGCCATCATCTTTCAGGGTTACGTCTTGGTTGAGATGAAATTGACCGACGAAACTTGGTATATCGTCCGCAACACGCCAGGCGTTACCGGCTTTGTCGGTAGCGGCACCTCGCCAACTCCAGTTTCCGAGGCAGAAATTACCAAAATTAAAAAGCGCATGAACGTCGAGGATCCAAAACACCAAATCGACTTCACAGAAGGCGAGGTAGTCAACATTATCGACGGACCATTCAAGGGATTCGACGGCACTGTCAGCGAAATCGACTCAGCCAAAGGCACTCTCAAAATCATGGTCAGCATGTTTGGCCGCGACACGCCAGTCGAGCTCGATGCTTTGCAAGTCAAAAAAGTCTAGGCCGCCAAGCAAAAATCCTATCACAGCAAGAGAGTTGACGTCCTGCAAAACCGTACAACTCGCCGAGCTTTAGCTTGCGTAATCTCGTAAAACACGCTATACTATAGCAGTTACGCACTAAATATCAGCTTCTCAATATATTTAGTAAAGGAAAATTATGGCAAAGAAAATTATCGGTAACTTGAAGTTACGTATCCCAGCTGGCCGGGCGACCGCGGGACCTCCAGTTGGTTCAACACTTGGCCAGTGGGGCTTGAATATGATGGACTTTATCAATCCATTCAACGAAGCCACCAAAGGCATGATGGGCAAAGATGTCATCGTGCACATTCAAGTCTACGAAGACCGCACTTTCACCTGGAACTGCTTGGGCCAGCCGGTCGACGACATGATCCGCAGTGCTATCGGCATCCAAAAAGGCAGCGGCAAGCCGCACGTCGATAAAGTCGGCAAAATCACTCGCGCCCAGCTCGAGGAAATCGCCAAAACCAAGATGGATCAGCTCAACGCTATTGACTTAGATGGCGCCGTCAAGGTAGTTGCTGGTACCGCTCGCAGCATGGGCGTAGAAGTTGTTGACTAATTAAATAGTTTACACACTCCGGCGCCTAGGATATAATAGGCTAAGTGTCGGGGTGTGGCGCAGCTTGGTAGCGCGCACCGTTCGGGACGGTGAGGTCGCTGGTTCAAATCCAGTCACCCCGACCATTGAGCCTGTACTCAAACCCGTGTCATGGTGAACCCGTGGCGCGGGTTTTTGTTTGCCTCATACTTGCTTTGCATCACTTAGCAATGCTATAGTTGGAGACGAGATGTATAATTCTTTTCGTTTCTTTGCTCACTCGCCAGACTGGAATGTTATTCATCAATCTGGTTTCCTAGGCTGGCTGCTGACTCCGGTTAAGCAAGACCCGGCGGTCGTCCAAGAGTTTCCCATATATATCCAAATCGGTCTTAAAGCATCCGACATGTATCTCGACTTGCCTGTCTGCGCAATAAATACTGTTTTGTTTCTTGTGCTTTTTGGGCTGGGGTCTTACTTGGTTTCATTTGGTATGAAATACCGTTCATGGCGCACAACAGGAGCGATTCTCATCCTTGCTGGATTAGGATGGTATTTTACGCTACGCAACTACTGTGGCAACTACTATAGCGCCACGTTTATCATCAAAGTCGTATATACGCTCGTCGCTTTAGCTTTTGCTGGCGGCGGTGTGGCTATAGGAAAATATAGACGCAGCATCATTGATACTACTCGACCATCATCACAACTTTAGCTAATCAACTCACAAAGATTTTCTATACCGCTGGCGCTTAGTTGTGGTAGAATAGAATTATAAATTATGAAGGGTGAATTTTTGAATAAGCATAAGTTTAGCGTGCTTGTGATTACGCTAGCTTTTTCAGCGATATTAGGTCTAGCTACCTTCACTGGGCTAGATTATTACAAAACCGCTAAAGATATCAGAGCCAAAGAGCAGGAAACCGCCGACAAGCTCGCTGCCGCCCAGCAAAAAGCTTGGGCCGAAAAAGCCGCCCTCCGCAAAAAAGTCTTAAAAGACTACAACAGCACGATCATTGTTATTAACAAAAAGCACTGCTTCGAGCCAAAAACTTGGCAGCCGAATGATTTGGCGCCTATCGAAAAGGGTATATTCTTGCGCAAAGAGGCCGCTGCCCAATATAACGCCATGAAAGCCGCTGCTGCGCAAGCAAAAATGCCGTTAGCCTCGACTAGCGGCTACCGATCTTACAACGACCAAGTCGAAACTTATGACTATTGGGTCAAACACAGCAACCAAAAAGAAGCCGACTCCGCTAGCGCCCGGCCAGGTTGCAGCGAACATCAAACTGGCTTAGCTGTCGACCTCAAGGCGGATAATTGCGTCCTGCAGTGCTTCGCCACTACGCCAACCTACAAGTGGCTGGCCGAGCACGCCGCCGAGTACGGCTTCATCCAGCGCTATCCTGACAACGCCAAAAATATCACCGGCTATGTCGTCGAAGCTTGGCACTGGCGTTACGTCGGCCGCGAAACCGCTCAAGACATGAAAAAGCGCGAGATTAAAACTCTCGAAGAGTACTTCAATGTTACGGGCGGCGATTATTCAAATTAATTTTACGTAAATACATTCTAGCCCTGATACGTGTCGTACCAAAACAAGAGCGCGTTCAGGAAAAGCAGTCCGCTAACTGCCAATCTGAACAACCGAACCGCCGATTTTGCGCCGAAAATAATCGTCGTGACTAACATACAAAATTGCGCCAGCGTAGCGCTCGAGCGCCGCTTCCAGCTCCTCAATTGAAGGCAAATCCAGGTGGTTGGTCGGCTCGTCCAGAATGAGCAATTGCGGATCATTTGCTAGCATGCTAATGAGCTGAAACCGAGCTTTTTGCCCGCCGCTCAAGCTAGCCAAGAGCACCGCGCCGTCGCTCTCAACAAAAAGATAATCGCCCATCAGCTGGCGGATTTTGGTATCATTAATTTTCAGCCCGCGATCGAGATACATCTGCTCAATCGCTCGCGCCAGCGGCAAGTTCAGATAAGTCGCCGCTATCTCTTGCTCGTAAATGCCAACGCGAATTTGCGGATCGAGATAGAGAGAGCCCGCGTAAACGATTGGGGCAGATTGAGTAGTATCCTTAATCAAAGCCTGAGCTAGCTGGGGCGTGACTTGAGCCGTTTTACGAAGCCGGCCAGAGGAAGCATCGCTAGAGGACGCATTTGCCATCAACGCCCGAATCAGCGTCGTCTTGCCAGCACCATTACGTCCGCGCAATTCAATAGCTTCGCCTTCGCGCAAATCGATATTAACACCTTCAAACAAAATCCGCTCATCGAAACCTAGCGCCAAATCGCGAGCTTCGACAAGCTTGCGCTGCGAACGCATAGCGCCGTCTCGCATATTCAAACGAATGTTGCGAGCTTTGAATTTTTGATAGCGATCAGCTACTTTATAATCCAATTGCGCCACATTCTCTCTGTCAATCCAAAAAGTCGGCTTGTCGATTTTCTCCAGTTTCTCTAGCTCGGCCGCCGCTTGGTTCTCGCGCCGCTTGAATTGCGCAATCGTGCCAGGATCGCGGGCTTTCTCCTTTAGGCGGCGAAATTGCAGAACTTTGTCGCGCAAATTAGCAATCCGCCGTTCGGTTTGCTCATAATCCTGCATAGCATTGCCTGTCGCTGAGGCATTTTGGCGCAAATAATCATCATAATTACCGCGATAACTCACTGATGCGCCATCGCGCAGCTCAACAATTCGATCAACCTCTGCCAGCACATCACGGTCATGGGTGATAATCAACATCGCTTGGCGGGCGCTTTTCATCCAATCGATAAACTGCTTCTTGGCAACATAATCCATATGATTAGTCGGCTCATCAATCAATGCTAGATCCGCTTGCGCATGCATGATTTTCACAACTTCGACCAAGCGTTTCTGCCCGCCGCTCAAAGCCGCCAATTGGCGCTCGCCAAAACCTTCCATCTGGAAATTTTTCAGCTCCTCAGCCACCAGTTCTTCAACGCGGTAAAAATCCTTCTGTCCAAAGCGCTCCAACGCCTGGCTGTACTCCTCGATCTTGCGCATATCGCTACCCATCGCCGGTGGATAAGTCGTCAAAATATGCCGCAGCCGCGTATACTCTGGCAGCCCGCGCAGGATATATTCCAACACTGTAATATCACCCAAGCTATGATGTTCCTGCGCCGTCGCTACAATCGTGCTGCCGCGCCGAAAAATAACCGATCCTCTATAGTCGCTATCCGCCCCCGCCAACATGCCAAATAGCGTCGATTTGCCAACGCCGTTGCGGCCAACCAGCCCAACTTTCTCGCCGTCATTGACGCTGAATTTAACGTCGCTCATCAGCCGTTTGTTACCAAAACTCTTCTCGGTAATGCGGATATCAGCTATCATTGAGTTATTGTATCATAAATATAGCGATAAAGCATTGAAATTATGCGTATTTTGTGATATAATTAAAGGATGGATAGAGATCCTTCCGGGAGCAAGGGAGCTGAGGTTATTGATATTGCTCCTTACATTAATGGTAGAACTCCACGAGATATAGGAAAGGTGGTTTATGCGTCGTTTTCGAGAGGAGGAAGTGAGTAGAAAGAAGAACCAGGCTCGTCTGAAAAAGCTCCAGTTTATGATATATTTAGCGGCACTACGCAAGAAGACCGCCTTAGAGAACAGCTAGACGACGCCATACAGCAAATCAAAGCTTTGCCAGAACAGCAAAAAGACGTAAATGCATATTTAGAACAGATCGATAAATCACTCAACAATATTTACCAAGATCTTGCTGACGACCAAAAACTAAAATTAGCTGCGCAATTAACGTACGCACTGAGCAGGTGTCACGAGAACGTTTCCCGCGTAGCGATACCTTATCCAAACTTACTCAAAATAATCGGTGTCGCTGCAAAATTAAGGACAAACCGTCACCCTGCAGCTCAAGCTAGTCAATCAAGAGCCTTGTATATACTTAGTCTCATGCCAGGTGCACACGATTTGGAGAACAGTACCTACACACCGCCAGAACAATAAACCTGTTATAATTAACATATGTCTAAGAAATCTAGCGCTAAGACAAAGAAGCTAGCTATGCAAACGATTGTTAACCGTCGAGCGCGGTTTGATTATGAACTTGGCGATGAAATCGTAGCAGGCCTAAGTTTAACCGGACTCGAAGTGCGAGCAGCCAGGGAAGGCCACGTCCAGCTCAAAGGTGCTTACGTCACTATTCGCGGCGGCGAGCTGTGGCTTAACAACGCCAGTTTTTCGCTGCGGCAAAACGAGCGCGGCCAACCAAATGCGCGAACTGTCGACACCAGTGCACGCAAATTGCTAGCCAGCCGCCGCCAAATCGACCAATTAGCTGCTCGCAAAAAAGAGGGCTTCACTATCGTTCCAACCAAGCTGCTCACTAGCGGACGCTATATCAAATTAGTCATTGCTCTAGGCAAGGGCAAGAAACGCTACGACAAACGCCAAGCTATCAAACAGCGCGATCTAGAACGCGAACACAGCCGCATTTTGCGCAAATTTTAGCTGCGCCGAATACACCGAGCCTCGCGCCCTGAACTGCTACTATTCTTCTTCAAGTACTTGATGTGATGAAATTAAACTTTCGTATAATTCAACCATCTTTTTAGCCATCGCCGTCGAATCAAACTTCTTGGCAACGCTCAACGCGCCGCGCGACAACTCCTCGATTTTCTCTGGGTGCGCGAATAAATCATTAAATACTTTTGCGAAATCTTCGCCCTCAATACCTTTAGTCAAGACAGCGTTATTCTTAGTCAAAGCCTCGGTCATCCGTTCGTCGCAGTAAACAATCGGCAAACCGCTAGCCGCCGCCTCCAGGAAAGTCATCGGTTGATTATCAAAATGATACGACGCTAAAGAGAATATATCAGCCTGCTTGAGCATCGCCGCTACCTCGTCGCCCGAACGCATACCAGCGAAAATTACTCGATCGCCGACGCCCAACTCCTCAACGCGCTGTCGCAATTCCTCCTCGTACGGACCGCCGCCGACCAAAACTAGCTTGACTTTTTTGCTGCGAATGTGCGGCATAGCCTCAATCAACGTCCGCTGACGCTTCTCTGGGCTTAGCCGCGCCACCGAAATGATAAACTTTTCACCCGGACGCTTTTCAATTGGCGAATCAGCCGCCGACGCTTTTTTATAGCGCTTGGTGTCGATACCATTCGGGAAAACGTAGCATGGCACCGTCAAGCCGCCATCTTCGATCAGCATCCGCTCAAGGTGTTTCGACGGCGCAATACAAGCATCGCACTTATTAGCAAACGCCGCCATCAGCCGCCAGCCCTGGCGCGACATGATATCTTTGATAGTGCTTTTGCTCATTGAGCGCAACTGCTCGCGCGAGGCTTTCGGCAAAATCGGCCTTGTTCGCAGCACTACCGGAAACGCCGCTGTCGCCGCAATCAAGCCGGAAGTCACCATAAACGGATAATCATTAACTAATTCAACATAAAGTGTGTGAATAGTCGTCACATGCGGTACATTCTGCCGCTTAGCCACGCTGTGTGCCAGTACGCCCATATAAAATTGCATTTGGCTATGCACGATATCAAACTGGTATTCATCGAGCTTCCTGGCTAGGCCAGGGTAAATAACCGCCATTTCACGCTTATCAAAAACATAATTCTTGGCTGATGGCAAGCGAATGACGTGATCGTCGTGGTCTTCGTAGCCTTCGCATTTTGGCGCCACCACGAAAACCTCATGTCCAAGCGCCTCCAAAGCCTGCTTATAGTTCAAAGTCGATGTTGCCACGCCATGGACTGAGGGCAGGTAATCGTCAATAAAAAAAGCGATTCTCATAACTCTCCTTATTATACCACACGCGCCAACCCCAGAGACAAGAGGTAGAACACAGCTCTTTAGCTATCCGGATAGGATTCAACTGCTTCGAACTGCAAAATATGGCCAGCTGACGGGGCGCTAATAATCTGCGTTTCAGGCAATAACTGGCGGATAATTCCAGGTGTTTTCGAAGTAATGATATTGTCTTTACCGCCCAGAATCACCGTTACGCGCCGCTGGCTATCAAGCGGCACACCTTCGACGAAAGGATTTTGCTCGTACAGCATAGTAGTCAAAATTTCAGAATCACGCAAAGTCAAATAATCCTTCTTGTAGCTCTCTGACTCACGCAGCCACTGCCAAGCTTCCTGCCGGCGGGTTTTCAACGCAAGCACAGTACGAATATTTTGGATAGGCTTGCTATTGTAGATGTACCAACCAGGCTTTTCAGGAAAATTATTAGACAACCTTTGCAACATATTTGCAAGATGAGTAGTGTCTGGCGTCGGACAAGCCATAACAATTTTCGCCGCCGCCGGAACTCTGCCAGTGCGCAGTGCATGATAAATTATCGATGACGAAAACGAATTACTGACAATCAAATCTGGCGTTCGGCCGATTTGCGCCAGAACTTTAGTAAACCAATCGCCCAGATCTTCATAGCTTTCCAGGGACGGGCGCACCGAGCCGCCATGTCCTGGTAAATCTATCGCGTACACGGCATAGCCAAAATTAACGTACCGCTCGGCTAGCGGCATCATGTCTATTTTGCCACCAGTCACGCCGTGGAGCAGAATCGCAGTTTTATCGGCGCCAGTATTACACTCAAGCCAGCAAACTCCGTCGACTGTCTGGTCCCGGCAGCCTAATTCATCGTATAATTCTCTCAAAGTTGGAATTTCGGACATAATACCATTATACTAGTTTTATGAAAATTAGCATTATTATTCCTTGCAAGAACGAATCTGGCGTCGTCGAGAATCTCTTGGACTCGCTAGTCCGACAAACGCGCCCGGCAGATGAGGTGATCGTAGTAGACTCGAATTGCACCGACGACACCATAGCTCGAGCCAAGACATACACCAAAAAACTCCCGTTAAAAACCGCTGCCGCAACCCAAGTAGGCCCTGCGCACGCTCGCAACCGCGGTGCCAGCAAGGCAACAGGCGACATGCTCATCTTTGCGGATGCTGACTTAATCCTTCCGGAATATTTTTTGCAAAAATTTGAAGAACAAATTAACAAAAAGCACCTTCAAGTAGGCAGTTTCCTTCAGCGGATGCAGTCAAACAAATTCGGTATTCGAGCTGGAGCCTACTTAATGAATGCCTACGCACGTCTAATGCAACATACGCCGTGGCCGATCGGCTTTGGCTGCTTGTATGCCGCGCGCGAAGTTTTTGATGCAGTAAACGGCTTTGATACGTCCCTTTATATCATGGAGGATTATGATTTCATACTCAAGGCAAAACGAGCGAAATACAAAACTGGCATCATCAAGATAACCTACCACACCTCAGACCGCCGCTACCAGAATAATTCGCTACGTCAGGTATTCAAAGGAATATACGGCGAACTCTACCGCTACACGCACGGACTGCGCGTCACGAAGCGCATTTACGAATACGAAATGGGCGGCAAACAGAAAAAGACAACAAAATAAGCTCGTCTAACTGTCTATTCTATCCACAATTTACATTACAAGCCTACGAGTAAGTTTTAACGATTTCGGCATACAGTTCGCGGTACTGATCAACGGTACGTTCATAAGTATGGTTATCAATAATCCACTGGCGAGCAGCCCGGCTCATCTGGCGCCGGCGCGGCTCATCATCCAGCAATTCATCGATTTTATGCGCTAGATCGTTGACGTCTGGATAATGGAAACTGACTCCATTCTTGCCGCCATCCAATAGCTCGGGCAGAGCAACCTGATCAGACACCACCACTGGCGTACCGCAAGCCAGCGCTTCTAGCGCCGCAATACATTGCAGCTCGGCAGGACTAGCCATCGCGAGTATATCTGCTCGCCGCAATAAAGCGCGCTTTTCCTCGTCGCTAACAAAACCGGTAAAAATACAGCGATCACCCAGGCTAGCTGCTTGACTTCGCAGTTGCTTTTCTATTAAGCCTTTACCAATAATCACCAACTGCGCATCAGTTTTCAAGCGCTCCATCGCGGCAATCAGCAAGTCAATCCGCTTCTCGCCATCAAGCCGCCCAACATAGGCCACCACCGGCCGCAACGCATCAATCGCAAAACGCTGCAAGAGCTTCTCGTCAGCATTACCTGGTGTATAGAATGCTGCATTGACACCGTTAGAAACTGCTTTCGTTGGTATATGAATCGCTGGCGTAGTCGCTAATGCCGCACGCGTCGGCGCCGTCATATAGGCGGTTTGATTGACTAGCTTGCACATTTTACCTTCGACCACTCGGACAAACCAGCGGGCAATAGTTTTGTTTTTGGCATTCATCACGAGATTCAGCGCCATGGTGTGATTAGTCGTGACGATCGGAATCTGCCGCCGCCTAGCCTGGCGAATGACCGCCTGGTGCAGCCACGAAATCGGCGTCATCAGATGAATAATATCGGGCTGATTCTGTCGAAAATACCGCCGCACGAATCTTTTTGGTAAGAATGCCACCCGGTTGTTGTCGCGATTAGCAATCCATTTTACCGCTGGCAACCGTAATACTTTCGCGCCGTTTATTTCATCTACCTCTGTGAAATGGCTAAATAAACCGTCCGGCGAGCCAGTTAACACCGTCACCTCGTCGCCAGCTGCCTTCAAGCCAGTAATCAGCGTATCCAGCGCTGTCTGCACACCGCCGACACCAGGCCGATATACTTCGCTTACTATCAGGACCTTCATACTTATAAATATTAGCACATCCGCCGACTGGCTGCATCTTTCCAGAGTTAACACTTCACAAAATGAGTGAGCGGTGCTAGCAATGAGACAAAATATCTCGCCGCTAGCACCGCAGTGTACTCTCAGTCTCTGCCGTCTTTTCCTTTCTCTATAAAGGATTCATAGATTCCTTTATAGAGGTCGTCGGCGCCAGGCGGCCGCGGCACCTGCCACGACCTAGGGGAGATGATAAACGTCATATCTTTGCACGTAAACAAGCAAACAATAACCAGAATCATCTCAATGGCCGCAATCAAGCCAATAATTATAACAACAACAGCCATAGTGCCAACAATGAGAGAAATCATCTCCGTCTTCCTCTGCCCGGGCATGCGCATCCCGGAGTAGACAATTGCGCCATGAGCTGCACACATAGCACCACAGTCCGCCCCGAGATTTTTTGACGAGAGCGAGGGCCTATCAAGCCCTACTTTAGACATATACCCAAAACCAGGCAGTTTTGTCAATAGCACCGCGGCGATTTTACGTTATAATAGCTATATGAAGCTATTCTCTTGGAACGTCAATGGTATCCGCGCCGTCATCAACAAGGGCGAGTTTGCCCGCTTCCTGCAAACCTACGATCCGGATATCTTATGCCTGCAAGAAACCAAGGCCGCCCGCGACCAGGTAGAAATTGGCCTGCCAGAGTACCACGAGCATTTCTATTCAGCCGCCAAAAAGGGCTATTCCGGCACGGCGATTTTCTCAAAAATCCGGCCGCTACACTGGCGCGACGGGCTACCGCCGGCTATCATCGAGCGGTTCAATTTGACCGGCGATCAGTATGGCAACCCCGCCGACGAGGGGCGCATCATCACTGCCGAGTTCGACGATTTTTGGGTAGTGACATGTTATACGCCAAATTCGAAAGGGGATTTGAGCCGGCTGAGTCTGCGCCATGATCAGTGGGATCCAGCGGTACTAGCCTATCTGGAGGAATTGGAGCTAGTCAAGCCAGTGCTATACTGCGGCGACATGAACGTGGCACATCAAGCAATTGACCTGGCAAATCCAAAGCCTAATGTCGGTAAACATGGCTTCACCGACGAAGAGCGTGAGGGTTTTCAGAATTTTCTGGACGCTGGATTTATCGACACGTTCCGGGCGGCTTTCCCTGAGAAGACCGAAGCTTACACCTGGTGGACGCACTGGGCCAACGCCCGGGCGCGCAATGTCGGTTGGCGGATCGACTATTGGCTGGCATCGCGCGAAATCGCTAAGCGCATCAAAAATCCGCAAATCCACCCCGAACAAATGGGCAGCGACCACTGCCCGGTGAGCATTGAAATAATATAAATAGTAAGGTAGTCTTATGCCTCCAGAAAACAACTCGCAGCAACCACTTCAACAAACGCAATATCCGCAGCAACCGCAATATCAACAATACCCGCAGCAGTATCCGCCGCAAAACCAACCTCAATACGCTTCACCACAGCCGCAATATCAGCAGTATTCTTCGCAGAAACCAAACAAAATACTCCTGACGATTGCTTTGATCGTTTCGCCACTCGCAATGCTCTTCGTAATACTAATATCTATAGGCGTCATTTACGGGCTATCCGAAACATTTTCGCAAAATCCAGCAAGCTCTTTCGGACAGCTGAACTATTGCGCCGAACAAATACGCCAAATACCGGGCGTAGAGAAAGTCGACCTCAAATTATCAGACATCGTAGAGGACTTTTTTGGCAACAAAAAAGGTACTTACAAAATAACGCTTCAGCCGGATTACCCTAAAGATCAAACTGTCATCGCAGTAAAGAAAATCGCCGACGTTATCTCGCCGATCCGAGAATGGCCGCAACAAAACTTTATTGCAATAACTCAGAAGCAGGGCGACGGCGCAATCAACACCGACTCGGAAGCTAACGTGTTTTACAAAATTCCCGAAAAACTCCCGGCGCTATTCGATAAGCTTAAAGAGTCTAATTTCAAAGCCAAAATTTCAGCTAGAGTACTAGAGAAATCAGAAAAAAACAAAACAGCGAACGGACAGCGTACTCTATATTATCATTACCTTGACTGCAAAGTTGAGATGAATGCCGCCAATCTTAACGAAATCAAATCATCGTTGCCAAGCAACACGTCTATCGGCTCGTACGACAAACTTGTCTATATTTGGAATATAACCAGAAGCGGCGGAGATACAACTAAAGTCTATGCCGATGGCAGAATATTCGCCAATAACCGCTATCTGATGGAAAATATCGACATATTCGAGCCTATCTTATTCGAGATTGGAGAACTAGGATTCGGCATTGATAAAGAATCAGACGAAATCCTAGGCGAAGTTACGTTCAACAACTTATTCAGCAAATTCGAGCCGTCGCACATCGATATTTTCGCTAAAGCCGTTAAACTAATAGCCGCAAAGAATAATCAAGGCGCATTTAGAATCGATCAAGATAAAGTCCGCGGCTATCCAGAGGGACGCGTTACGCTGCCAGATATCGCCATCAAAAACGGCATTGCAACTGTAAAAGAATACGATTTCGAACCAAGAGATAGGTATATTATCGAAAAAATCGTCCGGCAAGCAAATGCAACTGACTCGCCAACCTGATCAAGCCCGGTCTTTGGCAAAACGTTTTTCTTCGATCGCTACCGTTAACTCGTACAGCCGCTGCACGCCATTCTCTAACTGGTAATAATGCCGAATGTACGCCAATTCTAGCACAAACAAAATCAGCGCCAGCAATCCCAGCAAACAGTTCATCGCCAACCCCATCGCCGCGGTTGCCAAAAATGCCGCCAGGGACGCTAAAAATAGCCCGGCGAAGAAAAATGTTACCAGCAAGTGAACTAGCCGCTCGTGCTGAAATTCTTGCACGCGCGTGCGGTGATAGCGCGCCAATTCTGCCAGATCAGTTTTCGACCTGGCCGCTACTAAACGCTGCGATATAGCTTGATAATGTTCGGCGATATGTTTTTCCATAGTTAAATTGTACGCTAGCTGGCTAGCCGCAGCAAGCGCTTGAGCTAGCCGCGCCTTTCGCGCTACAATACAGTCATGAAGCTAGCATATTGGCAGCGCCAAACAACCGAGCAGCCGCTCTTTCCCGATATCGAGTGGAATAAGCCCGAACAGCGCTCGCGTGCGGGAAAACTCGGCATCATTGGCGGCAACAAACTTGGCTTTGCTGGTGTCGCCGAAGCTTACTCGACAGCGCTCGCTAGCGGAGTAGGGGAAGCTCGCGCCTTGCTGCCGGATATCCTTAAAAACACCTTACCGCGCACCATGACTGGCGTCACTTACGCGCCTAGCAATCCCAGCGGCGGTTTAGCTCAAGAGTCTATCAGTGAGCTACAAGCGCTTAGCGCGTGGAGCGACGGCTTGCTGCTAATAGGCGATGCCGGGCGCAACAGCCAAACAGCGATTGTCTACAGCCAGCTGCTGCGCGACTATCAAGGCCCAGCAGTTATCACCCGAGACGCCGTAGATCTAGTACGCAACGATTCCGCCACACTAGCAGCACGCCCGAACACCGTGTTAATTTTGAGTTTCGCGCAACTGCAAAAACTCTTTCGCACGCTTTATTATCCCAAAATTTTGACTTTCAGCATGCAACTGCTGCAGTTAGTCGAAGCTTTGCACAAATTCACTGTGACATACCCAATTACCATTACCACCTTGCACCAAGACACTCTTGTTACCGCCAGCAGCGGTGAAGTTGCGACCATGCCATGGAACGACCCGATGCGCATCTGGCGCGGTACGGTAGCAGCGCGTGCTAGCGTCTATTATATTTGGAATCCGTCGCGGCCGCTTGAGGCTATCACCGCCAGTCTTCTCTCTAAATAATCCAACAAAACAAATCCGCTCTGATATTTCAGAGCGGATTGTTTCTAGCTGGGGGGATTAACTAGAGGCGTTTGCGGCTAGCGATGTAAGCGCTGGCTGCTGCGGTTAGACCGCCGAGGCCGACCACCGAGGCGACTACTTCGCCGGTACCAGTCTTTGGCAATTCAACTGGATTTGATGGGGTTGGCGTTTTTGGAGTTTCCGGTGGAGTCGCTGGAGTTTCTTCACATTTGCTCATGTCAGTGGTGTACTGACTGTCGCTTGACTCTTTGCGGGTAACTTCGACGATTTTCTTGTCAGCGATGCGGCAAACTTTCACCTTGTCGCAGTCTGCTTCATTCTTGGAATGCTTCTTGCTGTCAAACTCGGTCTCTTTGATGGTGATGATGTTACCAGTCTCGAGTTCGCAAACCTTTACCTTATTACAGTCAGCGAAATTCTTAGAGTGCTTCTTGCTGTCAAATTCTTTCTCTTTGATAGTAATGATCGTATCGGTTGAAAGGTCGCAGACTTGGATTTCCTTACAGTCGTTAATGTCTTTCGAGTGCTTCTTACTGTTGAACTCTTTTTCCTTGATAGTTACGATTTGCTTGCTAGTCAGGTCGCAGACCTTGATTTCTTTACAATCGTTGATATCTTTGGAATGTTTGCTGCTGTTGAATTCAGTCTCTTTGATGGTGATGATTTTCTTGCTGGTAAGATCACAGACTTGGATATCTTTCGGTTTCCAGGTTGCATCACCCCAGACTGGGTTACCGCAATCTTTGATAATGGCTGCGATAAACTTGCCATTTTCATCGAACCAGACGAAAGCATCAAACTGATTGTAGACAAAGCTGTTCTGAGTCGTAAACTTGTAGAACGAATGTCCGCCAACCGTCTCGCGGCCGTATGACGAGCCTGGGTAGCGCGTATTACGCTGAACGGTCTTGGCGTTAGTTGCCACAACTTGGCCGTCGACAACGATCCGGCCATCCTTGTAAACGGTACCGTTTTTCATGCCTTTACCTTCAATCATGGCATCATTTATGTTGTTCCACTGATACAGCGCTTTGATGTCGTTGCGTCCGTAGTAAACATTTTTAAGGTCTTGATGACTTGGCGTACCGCAAGTAATCACGTTAATCCATCCGTCACAGACAGATGCTTCTGATGGCTTAGCCAACCAGATTCCACCAGCGATAGCAGCTATAACCGCGCCGACAATCGCCAGATTCTTAATTGATAGTTTCATTGATTTCCTCCCTGCGTGCATTATTCCACGCTTATGATGCCATTGTAGCATAAACTTTTAATTATGTCAACACTTTTGCATAATATTGTTACTTATGCTTTACGCCGCTACCATAACAGGGGTAAGCGCATCAAAAAAAGACGCCCACATACGTCTATCTTATGGTACCGCGGGCCGGACTTGAACCGGCACGAGCTAATGCTCAAGAGATTTTGAGTCTCTCATGTCTACCAATTCCATCACCGCGGCAGAAAAGGTACATTTTCATTGTAACAGACCAGCGCTAACTAGTAAATAACCGCTAATTACGCTATAATTAGCATAGAAAGTATGAAGCCAGACGATCGTTCATCATTAACCGTTCCACCCAGAGACGGAGCGCCTCATCACAGCGCACTAACCGACCAGCACCGGTCGGCAGCGGCTGATATTGTCCGCCAACAGATCAGTTCGATTATTCAAAACGATCCGCATGCTACTGCTGCAGCTGGCCAACAGCCAAATTCTAACGCAAAAAAGCCTAAACAGGCCGAGGAGCCCCAAAAGAACTCGCACTCGCTACAAACAAACGCCTACCCGCAGCCATCTGGCACCGTCGCTGATAGTGCGCAGTCTAACAGCGTTACGGCCGGCCCTGGCGCCGTCGACCCAGACAAAAACCCGTATACCCGCACCATGAACCAGAGCTCCACGCCTGCTGCGCATGATGCTTCTTGGCAAAAATACCACACCGCCTGGCAAACATATTATCAGCAGTATTACGAGCGCTACTATGTCTCGCAGATTGACGCTACTCGCAAGTCGCTCAAAAAGCAAGCCGCTCAGCAAGCGCAAAAAAACCAAAACTCGACGCCAAACAACGGCACCGTATCGCAAGAGGAAGCCGTCAACGACTTGCGTAGTTCCATTCGCCGCAAAATCAACGATAAAGCCAAGAAGGTCCGCGGCAGCCGCCATTTTATGCCGATTATGGCAGCTTGCGCGGTGATGATTGTTTTTCTATTTTTGCAGTATAACCGCGTTTTGTTCGCCTACGTCGAGGCGTATGTCTCGCCAGGCGCCGCTGACCCCGAATCAATTATCGTCTCGCCGAATACCACCAAAGTCGCTACCAACGAGTCGCGGCTGCTTATCCCGAAGATTGCCGTTGATGTGCCAATCGTTTGGGATGCTAATGCCGCCGACACCAACTCGCTCAATAAAGCCATGGACAAAGGCATCGTTTGGTTCAATATCCAAGGCGCCAACGCTAAGCCTGGCGAAAAAGGCAATTTCGTCGTTTCTGGCCATTCTTCTAACGACTGGACTGACAGCGGCGATTATAAATTTATTTTTGCTCGGCTAGAGAAGATGGCCGCCGGTGATGTAGTTTACGCTAATTACAACGGTACGCGCTATACTTACAAAATTACCGGCACCAAGGTGGTTAAGCCAACCGACGTCGCGTCGCTGCAAATCGGCAACGATAAGCCGTACATTACGCTAATTACTTGTACGCCGCTAGGCACAGCACAAAACCGCCTGCTAGTTTTTGGCGAGCAAATCAGCCCGAATCCGAACGAAGCCAAAACCGCCGAGCAAAATAGCAATACCGCCACCTCGACCAAGAAAATGCCAGCCAACTCGCCGACATTCTTGCAACGAATATTTGGCATCGGTAATTAACGAACTTAGCTTAGTCATACATTTTGATATAGGAAGCGGTGATTTTACCAGAGCTATGCTTGCGGAAATAATACAGAAAACGGTTATTCGATGATTGCATTGCCGCCGAGCCAACTGCATCGGTCGCCATGGTGTGCATATTAGTACCGTCATAATCACCGAACTCAAAAGTGCCACCAGACACCCGCATAATATGCGAATTATCCAGCCAAGCGATTTCACTCGTAGCGGTAGTCTTCATCGAGACGTTAGCAATCGACCGCAGCTCTAAATTATAAGTTACCAAGCTAGCCCCAGCCTGCGCATAAACATACAGATGCTCGTTGGGCGAGAAGCCTGCATACGAAACGTCAGTGGCTAACGGCAGCGTCGTCAGCAACTCTTGCTGCAGTTCGTCTGTTGAATCGCTTGCTGGCAATTTTACTTTCTTGACAGCAACCATTTTGCCGTGAGTAATGAGCGCAAAATTATCATAATAATACTCCTCAATCGCTAGATTAAGACTGCGCCCGGACATATCCTTGAAAGCTTGCAAGGCCCGCGGTTTCGAAGCACCTTTCGACAAATAGCCAATCGTCCGCTCGCCGCTATTATTCGGCTTGGTGGTATAGCTAATCCAACCGTTTCTAGAAACATAAAAATCACTAGCATCGCTAATTAGCGGACCCGACAACGTTTTATCCGACAGTCTAATCCGGCGAACATCGCTATCGGCCGTTAACACATACACATTCTGCGAGTCGCTTTTATCGAAAGCTAATTTGCTGATTTGCACGCCGATATCGCGGGTGATGTTTTGCGCCTTGCCATCGAGGTCAACGATTAGATATTCTTTTGAATCATCAAAAGAATGGCTGATTAACACTCGTTTGCTGTCCTTGCTCCACGATTCAATTGCAAAACTGTGATTAGCGCCGTCGGCCGTGTAACTATCAGCAGGTAGAACACGCTGCTTATGTTCGATCCGGTCGTTATCAACTTTGAGAAAATCAACCGCTGGCTGCTGCTTATTTTGGATAACCGCAAAGCGCGATTTATCAGGCGCTGCCGCTGCGCTGTCGAGACTAGCGAGTTCCATCGCATCTTTAGCCTCAATGCTCGTCGGTACCAGCTTGACGTAATTTAACCAAAGGATTGAGCCAGCCTTGACGTTAACTTGTTTTTGCCAGGGCACAAAGCCGTCTTTCGATACCGTTACCGTGTGCTGCCCGGCAGTCGCTACAATACGCGTCGCCGTCCGGTTGGCAAGGGTGGCAGCATCTATCTGAATCGTTGCGCCATCAGGCCGCGAGTCAAACTGCATCATGCCACCTTGTCTAACCGTGCCTCGATCAAAATCTAAACGATAGCCTTGTACTAGCATCAAACAAACCACTGCCAACGCTAGAACTGCCAGGGTCATCACAGCATAAGTAAAGGTTAATTTAATACGCTGCTTGCGCCGATTTTTTTGCTGATTCATAGTACGTATTATACCACTTGCTATTGCGCGTAATAGCAAATTAGGCTATGATAATAGTTAAGCACGAGTAGTATCGCAAACATAGGTAAGGGAAATGACAAACAACAACATAACCATCAAGGGCAATGTCTACGACGCCGAAACTGGTAATATTCTCGATGCCCAGCGATCAGCACGCACGCCAGCAGCCGCGGCTAGCAATTTTCATAGCGGCACCCAAAAATCCCACACCCTGCAGCGCAAATATATTAAGAAACAACCGCGCACCATTGATTCAGTAGCGCCAGTGCGAGCCGCCACCACAGCGGGTATTAAAGAAAATTCTGCCGTTCGCAGTTCGCAGCGCTTAGCGGCCGAGCGCAGTACGCCGCCACAAATCATTCGCCGCAGCAAGAGAACTCGCCGCGTCCAAGATATCCGCCGATCGTCTAATATTGCGCATTTTGCCAAAGCTACA
Organism: uncultured Candidatus Saccharibacteria bacterium; assembly: GCA_963528575.1. Classification (GTDB taxonomy): domain Bacteria; phylum Patescibacteriota; class Saccharimonadia; order Saccharimonadales; family Saccharimonadaceae; genus Saccharimonas. Next base: position 48,968 of record CAURUS010000002.1, on the reverse strand, counting down.
ACTACTACCAAGCCGCCTGTTAAGCGTCCAGCCACCCCAGAAACACCAGACATAGCGCCTACCGCCAATCAGCTTGAACAGACTGCTCGCCAACGGCAAGCAATCATCAAGCAGCAGCAAACGCGCAGCGTCTTACCATCACAAGTTATCAAGCAGCAAGCCATTCAGGAAGCTACCGACAAGATGTTGACGCGCCAACAGCGCAAAGAAGTCAAGCCAGCAAAGAATACTTCGCTTTGGCGCCGCCTGGTTAGCGTTGGCAGCACAGCTATAGCTGTCCTACTGCTAGGCGCCTACTTCACATATATCAATATGCCCGCTTTGAGCACCCGTATAGCCGCCTCGCAGGCTGGTATTAACGCTTCTTATCCGAATTATCAGCCGTCTGGCTATAGCCTCAACGGTCCAGTTGCTTACCAGCAGGGCAGCGTAATCATGAAGTTTGCCGCTAACGGCAGCAACGAGAACTTCACCTTAGCGCAAACCCGCTCCGAGTGGGATTCATCGGCCGTGCTCGAAAATTACATCAAGCCGAAATCCCGCGACAAATACACCACGACCGCTGCCAATGGCCTAACCATCTATTCATATGGTACTCATGCCGCTTGGGTTAATGCTGGTATTCTCTATACTGTCGATGGCAACGCCGAGCTAGCACCAGAACAAATCCAAAAGATAGCCGCCAGTTTGTAATTTATGGGTTTTTGTGGTATAATATAAGGATAAGCCTTGTTTTTTGGCGATATGGGGATAACTCTTAACTTTTGCACCTGCCGGGTGCTTTTTGCTATAATTAGGCCATGGGCGACGACAAAAATTACACCAACGTCATTCTTGAAGAAATCCGTTCGCAGATGCGCGCGGTATTAGAGATTGTATCAAACCAACCAACACGCGAGGAATTCAATAATTTACGCGAGGAGTTCGATAACCTCAAGACCGACGTCAGAACCATCAAACGAGCTGTCGTTGATAACGACAAAACCACTCGGCACGAGCTAGAGTTACTTGACCGGCGCGTCACCGAACTAGAAGAGAGCGCCTCATGACCACGCGTACTCGTTTCGCGCCTAGCCCAACTGGCTATATGCACGTCGGCGGTATGCGTACCGCGCTATTCGCTTGGCTCATCACCCGGCAGTCAAATGGAAAGTTCATTCTGCGCATAGAAGATACCGACCAAAAAAGGGAAGTGTCTGGTAGCGTAGAACATATCTATGAATGCCTGAGGTGGCTTGACCTTGTACCAGACGAAGGACCCGACGATTTTGGCGGCGAATTTGGACCGTACAAACAGTCAGAACGGCTTGACATTTACCAGAAATATGCACAAAAACTCATTGACGCTGGCCGCGCTTATGCCGATCCGTATACGCCGGAGCAACTAGACGCTTTTCGCGAAGAAGCCAAAGCCCATAAAAAGCCTTTTTTGTACCGTAATTACCGCCCGGAGAACCCGCCGACCTGGGATGGCAGCCAGCCGCTACGCTTTCGTTCAGAGCCGAAAGCTTACACCTGGCACGACGAGGTCATGGGCGAGATGCACGCCGGCCCAGAGGTAATTGACGATTTTATATTAGTTAAATCCGACGGCTTTCCGACGTACAACTTTGCGCACATTGTCGATGACGCCGAAATGGAAATCACCCACGTTATCCGCGGGCAAGAGTTCCTTGCCAGCACGCCCAAATACCTTAATCTCTACGATGCGCTGGGTATACCTTGGCCGATATTCGCCTCGGTGCCGCCGATCATGAACGAACAGGGCAATAAGAAATTGGCCAAACGCGACGGCGCCAAAGACATCCTAGCCTACAGGGAAGAAGGCTATCTGCCAGACGCCATGCTCAATTTCCTCGCCAGCCTAGGATGGAACGACGGCACCGAACAGGAGGTTTTCACCAGAGACGAATTGATCGAAAAATTCAGTCTGGAACGCGTCCAAAAATCAGGCGCGCGATTTGACGAAAAACGCTTGTTATGGCTTAATGGCGCTCATATACGCAATATCCCTGTCGATAAGCTTTACGAGTACATGTCGCCATGGGACGATAACCCGCAAAAAGACGGGAAACAGACTGGTTTCTGGCCGGAATCCGCCTACTCCCCAAACATAACCAAGGAATACCGCATGAAAGTGCTGACTTTGGCACAAGACCGCCTGAAAATGTTTGAAGATTTACGCGGATTTGGCTACTTTTTCGCGGATCCTGAAATTAACATGGAACTTATTGACAGCAACAAACAGCTAAAAAAGTTGTCTGACAGCGAGCGGCGCGAACTTTTGGAAACCGCCCGCGCTGAGCTCGCCAAACTCACCGACTGGACGCCAGAATCAATCCAAAACTGCCTAAACAAACTGCTGGAGACCACCGGCCAAAAACCTGGCATTCTCTTCAGTCTGATCCGCGTTGCCGTCACCTGGGCGCCATTCAGTCCGCAGCTGAATGATACGCTGGCACTGATTGGACGTGAGCGCACACTAAAACGCTTTCAGAAATATCTAGATATAAAAGATAAGCTGCAGTAGATTAACGACAGCAGATTTTAATCATACAAAACACCCATCAATTGATAAGCTACTCGTTTCTTTCTAAGATCGTTGCTGTAAGTTACGTATTCCTGCAGCTTGCCAGGTAAAGGTTACTTCGATAATATCACATACCAATACTTACCTAATCAAGATTCTTCCCGTTTGATTTGATAAATTCTCTGCGTTCGCGCGGGGTCATGCCACCCAAAACACCATCGCTTTCATTGTTTAATCCTTTTTCTAACGCGTCTTCTAAACACTCACGTAAAACTTTACATCCACTACAAATCCTTTTAGCGCGTTCGATGTGTTCCTTCGGAGTTCTACCTCTCTCTGAGGGTAAAAACAATTCAGCATTATCAGGGCCGCACGCCGCTTCTCCTTGCCATCCGCCACCTAAGCTCGGATTCGCAGTAGCTCTAGCACTATTCTGTAGATTTATTTCGTGTATTGCTGCACCTCTGAACAAACCCATGACGCAATAATAGCATACGCAGCACATCGCGCAAACCATAACCAATTCACACCAATTATGCTATAATTTTACCGAGATGCAAAAGCAAAAAATACGCAGACGAAACAGACAACCAAGCCCGCTTGTGGCGCAACACTACGAGGCTGGTAGTAAGCAGTCGCGGCTTCAGCGGTTGCGCGATTTCATTAATCGTCATCGTATTGCAACAATGTGCATTTGCGGCGCAATCCTGATCGCTATCGGCGGGGCGGTGGCCTTCGTATTGACATATCGCGCGCCAGTTGCCGACACTGCGTATCATGCTCCTGCCAAAAAAGCTCCTAAACCTGCCGAAAAATACTATTCTCACCTCAATGGCATTGAAGTTGCCTCTAAGGCCAACCTATCCAAACCAGTCACTGCCATCATGATCGAAAATTCGCCTGATGCCCGGCCGCATTCCGGGCTCAAGCAAGCCGAAGTCGTCTACGAAGCCATCGCCGAAGGCGGCATCACGCGCTTTCTGACACTATTTCAACAGCACAAGCCGCAGCTCATCGGCCCAGTCCGCAGCCTGCGTATGTACTATGTCGATTGGCTAGCACCATATCAGGCTAGCGTCGCCCACGTCGGCGGTAGCCATACTTCACTGCAAGAGGTTCGCAACGGTAAATATCGCGATATCGATCAGTTCTTCAACGGCAGTTCGTACTGGCGCGCTAATGATCGGCGGCCGCCGCATAATGTCTATACTAGCTTCGAGAAATTAGACGCACTCAACGCTGGCAAAGGTTATAAATCATCGCAATTCACCAGCTTCGCTCGCGCTGACGGCAAGGCCAGCGACAAACCAAACGCCGTCAGTATCGACATCAATTTCTCTAGCAGTTGGTACAACACCCATTACGACTATGACAAGGCTAGCAACGCCTATCTACGCAGTATCGGCGGGCAGGCCAGTAACGACCGTGAAGAGGGTAGGCTAGCGCCGAGCGTCGTCATCGCGCTGCATGTCAACGAGACTACCGTCATGGAAGACGGCTGGCGGCAAAGTATCGTTACTAATGGTACCGGTACTGCAACAGTGTTTCAGAACGGCACGGCCGCTGAATGTACTTGGCGCAAGAATGACCGCTTTAGCCCGCTTGATCTCATCGACGCTGCCGGCAAACCAGTCGCGCTAAATCGCGGACAAACCTGGATCGCTGCCGTACCAAACAGCGGCGGAGGAGGTGTTTCGTGGCAGTAAGCGACGCCAAGCCAGTAGTCAAACGTACGCCAGAAATGCGTGATTTTTGGCGCATTCATCGCAACAAGGTCGCAGCAATATCTATACTTGTCCAGTTACTAGTCGCTTTATCGGTTATTGCAATAATGATCATCTTGCAAGTTCGTCTGGATATCTTTCTTATTGCAACAATTGTCATTTCGCTGCTAATTATTTCTACTGCAACAAATTTCGCAGTGTTATCTTTTGCGATGATTCCGTTGCGCGACCTCTCGACCGCTCTAGTTAATGCTGCCGGACAAAAAATTGACCAAAAGCTACCAAACCCTAGCAATAAAGAGTACAAAGCTACCGGCTTTAGCGATATGCTGCTGTCTATCTACAAAGAACATACCGAAACCAGCCCAGACAAAACTAGCGCAACTGACGAACTAGCCAGCGCCCTCAATCTGACAAGCACCGGCATAATTATCCTCGACAAGAACAACGGCGTAATTTTCGCTAACCGCGCCGCGCCAATCTCGCTCGACGCCAAAGGCGCTTATCATTTTGACTTGCTATTTGACGACGGCACCGACCTGATTGAATGGCTCAATCAACACCGTACCGACAATGTTCGCGCCCGCAAAATTTGGCTGCGAGTTCCCAACAAGGTCATCGGACAGGAAGACCGCCGTATTTTCAATATCACTGTCGATTTCGAACAAGGCAACGCCGCGGATGCTATCATTACTGCTTACGACGAGACTGAAATCTACCAGCCAGAGGACGACGACCTTGACTTCATCTCGTTCGCAGCTCATGAGTTGCGCGGGCCAATCACTGTTATCCGCGGTTACCTCGATGTGCTAGCGCTCGAACTCGATAGTAAACTCGAGCCCGATCAAAAAGAGCTTTTCCAGAGATTAATCGTTAGCGGCAATCGCTTATCTGGTTACATCAACAATATCCTCAACACCAGCCGTTATGACCGCCGCCACCTCAAACTCCAACTACACGAAGATTCGTTGGCGACAATCTACGAGACTATCCGCGACGATATGGAACTGCGTGCCCGCTCGCAGCATCGTTCACTATCCGTTAACATTCCGAGCGATTTGCCGACCGTTGCTGCCGACCGCTCTAGTATTTCCGAAGTGCTATCCAACCTTATCGACAATGCTATCAAATATTCCGACGAGGGCGGCGCTGTGCGCGTCACTGCTAGAGCCAAAGACAAGCATGTTGAAGTTTCGGTCGCCGACAATGGTATCGGTATTCCAGCTAGCGTCATCAACAACCTCTTTCACAAGTTCTACCGCAGCCACCGTAGCCGCGAGACGGTCGCTGGCACTGGTATCGGCTTATACCTCAGCAAAGCTATCATCGAAAGTCACGGCGGCACTATCGGCGTATCAAGCACCGAAGGGCAGGGAGCAACTTTCACCTTCACGCTACCAATCTACGCCGCTGTTTCTGACAAACTGCATGACGCCGACAATTCCAACACCGAAATCATCTCGGCAGGCAACAGCTGGATTAAAAATCACACTAAATACACGGGGTAAATAGGAGAGTATTATGGCAATTTCCACAATCTTAGTCATCGAAGACGACCGTTTCATCGGCGAGATGTATGTTCGCAGCCTCAAAATGGCTGGCTATAACGTCGAGTGGGCAGTGGACGGCCACGATGGTTTGGTTATGGCCACCAATCAGCATTATGATTTAATTTTGCTCGACATCATGCTGCCAGAGATGCGCGGTACCGAAATCATGACCGCTATCCGCAAATTCGAAGAAAACAGCGCCGAGAAGTCGCGTATCGTCGTCATGACAAATTTCGATCAAGACGAGAAAAGTCGCGCCGCCTTAGAGAACGACGCCGACGCCTACCTGATTAAGGCTGAAATTACGCCGCGCCGCCTAATCGAAATCATTCAGCAGCTCGGCAGCTAGACAACGCCCAGCTCTGCTGCTATAATATTCAACAGTTTGGCTCTATCGTCTAGCGGTTAGGACACCGGGTTCTCATCCCGGCAACCCGGGTTCGATTCCCGGTAGAGTCACCATAAAGGGATTTATATTCCGTTCGGATCCAAGACAGCTCGTTTACCTCTGATGGCGAGCTGTTTTTGTGGGTTCCAAAGTTTATTTGTTCGTAGGTTGGAAGTTTGTTGAATATAGTACCGAAAAAGGCGGCTTTTTACTATATAAACATTTTATCGTTCTCGGTCTTTTCCATCTTATAACAAACAATACCGCTATACTCGTTGCCAGACAAGAACGGATAAAACGATTCGCCGCCTTTTTCTGCTAGCACAAAATCTCTAAGAGTTGGATCATGTTCGCCATACAATTTGCCATAGACATTGTAAAACTCAACGTTTTTATCGCCGCAAACTTCCTGACCGCTCCGATTCGCCTCTATAAATCGACGCACCGCAGCGTACGTTAGGTCAAACGCTTTTTTAGTACCTTTCGGTCCACATTCAAATTCTATAGCCGGCACAGGCATGTGCTGAGCTAACGGTCCGGCAATTTTTGACTTTTCCGAATACCACACAACATTACGGCTCAGTCCTGCCGATTTTGCTAATCTAATATTTTCTTCTGTAGGGTACGGTATGATTGTAACGATGCCGCTGTCTGTTTTTGTCCCGTGAAGATCAATGACGACATCGAAATTTTTGCCGTATTCAATTAGCTCTGCTGCGCGGCGTACCTCATATATGGAGCTATTGATATCGCCTGGGGCACTGCGATTAAGATCTTGTTCGGTAAAACGCGTGTTAGCTGCAAAAGCTTTTTCGTTTCCTATAATCCAATTATAGCCGTATTTTTCCTTAGGTAATTCTTTCTCAAGTTGCCGCATCACCTTAACGCTATCTTGTTCATTACCATGAGTAGCAGCGATAAATAGAATTTTACGCATATCGCCTCCTATATTCAGCAGCTGCCGCAAAGGCTTTTTTGACCGCTTCTTCTGGCGACGCTGCACCAATCGTCAATATTCGATTACGAGTGTCGAGATATTCATCAGCGAGTTTATCGGCCCAGCCCCCGTAGCCTGCTAGTGCTACCATCGGGATGTCGGCCTGATAGGCGATAGCTAATTCGGTGAGTGTACCTGAACCGCCGCTTATCGCGATCACCGCATCGCAACCAGTTACCAGTACGGTTTCTCGACCGCCGCCGCGTTCCAGTCCGCAGGGTATGATAATGTCAGCGTCTTTTTCCCAAACGTCTTTTCCTTTGCCATATGTGATGCCGACCGTTAATCCGCCAGCATCTTTTGCCCCGCGACATGCCGCCGTCGACAGGGAATCGCTATCTTTTTCGGCTCCAAAAAACAAGACCCCATCTTCTTCGGCTATTAACCTGCCGACTTCGTACGCTGCTTTTTCAACTTCTTTGCTATATTTTAAGTCGGCTGCCGAACCCATTACGCCGATTTGAAATTTTCTTGCCATATTTTCTTATCTCATTTACTTTATTAACTTATTATCGTTATCGTGACGTTCTTGAAGACACCGCTCTATATCGGTAATCTTAATATCTTTAGCAACCAACAAAACTAGGAGGTGATAAACCAAATCTGCGACCTCGCCAATAAATTCATCGTTTTCATCATTCTTTGCAGCGATTACAACTTCAACTGATTCTTCGCCAACTTTTTGGATAATCCTATCTAAGCCTCTGTCGAATAATTGTCTTGTGTAGGACATGTCTTTATCGCTGTTGCGTCTGCCCTCTATGATTTCGTATAATTCTCTAATTGTCATACAGTCTCCCTATGCTATGATTTTTTCAATCGGTGACACGAGAATCCCGCGCGCGCCAAGACTTTTCAGCTCGTTAGCTACCCTCCAAAACTCATCTTCATTCATGACGGCATGTACAGCCAGCCAACCAGGCTTCGTTAATTCCACTACAGTTGGAGCATCAAGTCCAGGGGCGATATTTTTAATTTTATCGATATTCTCTTTGGGTGCGTTCATCATAATATACTTCAAATTCTTTGCAGCAAGTGCCGACTCAAGACGAACTAGCATCTGAGCAATTAGATCTTCCTTGTCTTTTGAAAGCTTCTTTTCATTTCTAATAAGAACGGCTTCGGTTTCTAGAATTGTTTCTATGGGTCGTAGGTCATTTAATAAAAGAGTGCTGCCGCTAGCCATTATATCAACAATCGCATCTGCCACCCCAAGTGCAGGTGTAATTTCAACCGATCCAGCTATCACAGTAGTTTTAATGTCAATACCGCGTTTCGCAAAATATTTTCTAGTCGTGTTTGGGAAAGACGTAGCAATTATTTTTCCTTGCAAATCTTTAATCGTAGTAATATTTGATTCTTTAGGAACAGCGACAACAAGCTTACAATAGCCAAATCCCGGACGCAGAACTTCACGCGTAGCAGTAACTCTAGTTTCACGTAAAACGTTTTGGCCAACAATGCCAATATCTACAACACCGCGCTCTATATAGCCAGGTATATCATCGTCGCGGCAAAACAAGATTTCAACTGGATAATTGCGGCATGCGGCAAAAAGTCTACGGCCATACACCTCGAACTCAAGACCCATCATCCTTAGCGTTCTCAGAGAATCTTCGGTAAGCCGTCCATCTTTTTGGATAGCAATTTTTAAGTTTTCTTTGTTTAATTTCTTATCCACGATAAAACCTCCTTAGGCACAATAAATTATTATTTACCCAAGGAACGAGAGATCAAAAAAGAGACCTCCCGCGGTCCCATCCTTGTTCTATAGTTCATTGCTGAATTATAGCGCTCAGTACCGGCTCTACGATGGATCGCGATTTCGGTTGTGTGACTTTACGGCTTCACTCCCGTGGTGTATTTTGACACCCAGCTCGTTCCGGCGTGACTGGAACTTAGACGCTTTATAGTACATTATGAATAGTAGCAGAGTGGCTAAAACAAGTCAACAATCTGTCTCGACTGATCCTATTGTGCGGTGAGTTCAGCAGACACTTAAGCAAAGATGTCAGCTTACACTCAAACCTTTTTTCTAGTTATGCCACGAGGCGTTAGACCAGACTTAAGTAGACAAATTACTTTGGTAAGGTATAATTGTAATTAACTAATTATCGCGTTGGCAGCTTGACTAACCACAGAATTACCAAGTACTGTTGTCCGAATATCAAGCGCAAGCCAATTCAAAACATAGGAGGACAGTATCCAAGATTAACCGAAATGGGTAACGCAATAAAATCACGAATCCTTCTAGTTGAAGACAAACCTGCCTTGCGCACTGGCACTGAGCGGTTCCTCCACCAGCGCGGTTTTACGGTGGTAACGGCGGTGAGTGGTGAGGAAGCGCTGGAGAAATTTACTGAGGCGGATGTGATTGTCCTTGACATCATGCTACCGGGGATGAGTGGCATTGAAGTATTGCATCAAATTCGCCAGACTAGCGACGTGCCGGTATTGATGCTGACGGCACTACATGATGAGCCGACGCAAGTTGTGAGTTTTGACGAGCTGGCGGATGACTATATGAGTAAGCCGTTCTCGCTGGTGATTTTGGAGAAGCGGATCAGGGCCTTGCTTCGTCGCCAGCAGTCTGTCAAAAAAACCTTGTGGCAGCGCGGCCTGGCCTCGGTGGATTTTGCTGCCTATCAGGGATTTTATGATGATACTGATGCGCATCTCAAGCCTAAGGAAGTGCAGCTCCTCAAACTGCTGGTCGATAATCCAAACATGGTCTGGAGCCGACAGGCTATCATCGACAAGTTGTGGCGCGACGATGAGGTACCGTTTGACCGGGTGATCGATGTTTACATCAAAAACTTACGCAAGAAATTACACCTGGACTGCATCATCACGGTGAAGGGAGTGGGCTACCGCTATGAAGAATCTTAAGTTATTTCCCAAAACATTTTTGGTGTCAATTGGCTTGTTCGCGGCGTTGATAATCCTGGTGCATGCGTTGGTTTACACCTTGATGCCGCAATTTTATCTGCAGCAAAAAGAGCGCGAGGCGGCGGAAAGTCTCACGGCGCTCATGGCTGAACTACGCGGTAAATCGACTGAGGAAATGCGCCGAATCAGCCAGGAGTTTGCTCAGGTGAAAAATGTTAATATCACACTGACGATTGACCGGCGCGATCAGTATTTTCAAGGGTTTCAGTCGATCAATATCGTGACCGATAGCGGTAATTCGGTCGATACTAGCGTGGTAAAAATCGCTGACGGCCAAACGGTCGATCCACGTTCGGTGATTTTGCAGCAGGGCAGTGTGGCGAGTAGCAAAGGTCAAACGGTCGCGGTCAAGCTGCTGGCCGATGTGGCGCCCGTCACCCAGGCCAAGCTCGCTACCTTGCACGTATTGCCCTATACCATGCTCGGCTCGCTGTTGGTGGCGCTGCTATTTTCCTACATCTACAGCCGTTTTGTGACGCGGCCGATTCGTCAGATGGCGGCGGTGACGACGACCATGCAGCGACTGGAAAAGGGCGCACATTATCCAGTCAATAGCCATGACGAGATTGGCGTGTTAGGGCGAAATATCAATGAGCTGTATCAAAATCTGTGGCAAACGATTCGCTCGCTGGAGCATGAAAATAAGCGGATCACGCAGCTCGAGAAAGAAAAAATCGCCTTCCTCCGTGCGGCCTCGCACGAGCTAAAAACGCCGCTGGCAGCCCTCCGGATCATGCTCGAGAACATGCAACTCAACATCGGCGAGTATAAAAATCGCGATCAGTACCTGGCGGAATCGGTGGCGCAGGTTGATCGCTTGGCGGCGATGGTGAATGATGTGTTGTGTTCTGGCAGTGTCGCCGAGCAGGCTCTGCGTCAAGAAAAGCGACTGAGGATCGATAAGTTACTTATTGAGGTGGTCGACGATTATATGTTGCTAGCAAAAACGCGCGGCATGACTTTCATGGTTAATACAGAGCCGACGACCATTCGTATTAACCGCGACATGATGCGCCACGTCATCTCGAACCTGGTGTCAAACGCGGTGCGCCACGGCGATGCGGGGAGCGTGATAAAAATTACCTGCGACCAGCAGCAAATGGCCATCGAAAACGCCTGCAAACCACTCACCAAAAAACAACTCCAGCACGTTTTCGATCCGTTTTATCGGAGCAACGGCGACAAGAAGCAGCACGCTGACAGTAGTGGCATCGGCCTCTACACCGTGAAAATGCTGCTCGACGCTAAGGGCCTAGACTACAAATTCACGCCGCACGGGCAGGGTATGCGGTTTGTGGTAAGATTTGAGTAGGGAGATGTAGTGGACAGAGAGCTAGAGAAAATGAGTTTGGAAGAATTGTGGCAATTATTCCCCATATTTCTTGTAGAACACAATCGAGAATGGGTACGCTGGTATGATGAGGAAGTAAAAACCATCTCTTCATTGGTGCCAGAAAAATACATAACACGAATATCTCACATTGGCAGCACAGCCATCCCAAATATACAGGCAAAGAACATAGTAGACATATTGCTTGAAGTCCCGTCGGAAAAAGAATTAGAGCCTGTAAAAAATATTCTTGTTGAAAATAATTGGTTGTGCATGAGTGAGAAAGCAAAACGAATCTCATTGAATAAGGGATATACCAAACAGGGCTTCGCGGATAAGGTATTTCATCTCCACATTAGGGTTGTGGGGGATAATGATGAGATCTACTTTAGGGATTATCTAATTGAGAATGGCGATATTGCCAAACAGTACGAGAAATTGAAACTACAACTTTGGAAGGAATTTGAGCATGACAGAGATGGATATACTGATGCAAAAAACGATTTTATCAGAAAGTATACTAAAATAGCTAGAGCAAAATACGGGTCCAAGAATAGGTCTTCCTAAATTATGCATATTAAAGTCGTCAAACAGACTCCCAGCCCTTGCTTTACATAAAGATTCCACCACCAAGCATAACATACTGAAGCTCTGGCTGTCTGTGCTAAACTTAAATCATGAATGAATTCATCCTAGTAGCAATAAAATTGTTGATTGGCTTTTTCACACTGACGATAATCATCAATGTTTCCGAAAAAGGTAACTTGTCGCCGTCATCTGCCAGCGATCAAGTGCAGAACTGTGTGCTGGGTGGTATCATCGGCGGCGTCATTTATAACAATAGCATTCAGATTTTGGACTACATCGGTATTTTGTGTATATGGTGTGCGCTGGTGCTGACATTGAAATGGATAAAGCAGTATAACGTGAAAGCAAAGCAGCTGATCGATGGCAGGGCGTTGATAATCATTGATAATGGAAAAATCAACATTGAAAATTGCAAGAAAGTTGGTCTGAGCGCTCATGACGTATCATTCAAGCTGCGAACTCATCATATCTATTCAACGAGAAAAGTGAAAAGAGCCGTGGTGGAGCAAGACGGCGAATTGATCATCACTCATGAAGGGGAGGAAAATCCAAAGTTCCCATTGATAACAGATGGGCGATTGCAGACTGATATTTGCAGGTAATTGGCAAGAACGAGAAATGGCTGCTCAAAGAAATGAAAAAGCAGGGACTGAAGGCGTATAGCGATGTGTTTTTGGGAGAATATGTTGATGGGAAGTTAAACTTGACGGCTTACTAGTAAGAATTATGCACCGCAGGAGTCGTCCGTGAGTGAACATGTCTTTGATCGGCAAAAGTGGCAGAGCTTAACGATATTCGAACAAATGGGCAACATCGGCTCAGAGGTCGGGCGAGCGTTTGCCGCCCGGCGCCGCGGCGATACGGCTGCAATGACTGGCGCCTGGCAGCGCGGCTTGGACTTATTGGACGCCACCGCCGAGCAACTCGCCCGCCAAAAATCACCAAAACTCCGCGAAGTCCTGCGCGCCCGCGAACTATTCGACGGCATGGAGGACGAATCGTTGGAGAATTACTTTATGTGGTTTGCGATAGCGGCGCGGAGGGGGCGATAATAAAAGCACCGCGCCAATACCTAGCCCTATGACGAATCAAGATAATATGAGCTGCACAACTTTATCATCAGCTTGTAACCTAAGTTAAGTAACTTTATAATAAAACGTATGAAAATTATCACCAAAAAATCTTACCCCGATTTATTCGAAAAAGTCCTAGCGGGCGAGAAGACGTTTGATATGAGGGTGGCCGATTTTGACATCCAACCCGGCGACATTCTAGAACAGATTGAGGTAAATTATGACGGAACACCAACTGGCCGCAAAGTTCGTCACGTAGTCGGCGAAGTTTTACGCACGAAAGAAATCGATTTTTGGAAACAAGAAGACATTGATCAATACGGCTATCAGGTGATGTCGCTTGCCGAGCGGGTTGATTAGTACAATTTTAGAAAGTTACTGCAATAAGGAGCAAAGATGACCAAACCCATCATCTGCAAAGACGTCTTCGGCAATCAATACACCGTTCCCGTTGACGAACTAAATATTCGCGTCGGCGTATACGCAGTTATTGTTGAGGACAATAAGATCCTTTTGACTCGGCAATGGGACGGTTATAGCTTGATTGGCGGCGGCGTCGAGAAAGGCGAAACGATTGAGGAATCAATTGTCCGCGAAGTCAAGGAGGAGACTGGACTGACCATCATGCCGGATAAAATCATTCACCAGGCAACTACTTTCTTCAAACGCAACGCTGAGGCACAAGCTAACCAGTCAATCCAACTGTACTTTACCCACAGCCAGCTGCACGGGCAAATTAACAACGACAACATAACCGATGGCGAAAAGACTTATACTAACGGCACGCCAGAGTGGGTTGATCTGGATAAAATTGACAGCATAAACTTCCGGCATAGTGTGAGTTTGAGAGCGATTTTAGGGGCGTATGGTGAGGGTAATAAGTAAAGCACGAGGAGTCCGCATAAATAGTGCCGAATGACGTATACTTGTATCATGACGAGTCAGTTATATCCAATTTACTTCATCACCTCCAACCAGCGCAAGTTCGCCAGCCTCCAGAAACTTCTTCAACCGCTTGATATTGATCTGCAGCAGCTAGACCATGATTTTGACGAGGGGCGGGGGCTGGATATTCAAACGATTGCCAAAAGCAAACTATCTCAAGCCAAGAAAGCTTTTCCAAACAAGCGCCTGATCGTTGATAATCGCGGTTTTTTCATCCCAGCACTAAAAGGATTTCCGGGACCGTTTGTTAAATTGTTGCTGGATAGTTTTAGCTATCCCGGCATCATCAAGCTAATGCAAGATGAAACTGATCGCCGAGCTCTCTTTTCTTTTGCGGTTGGCTATTTTGACGGCAAAAAAGACCATATTTTCGTAGCCGACGAGGAGGGATTTATCATTGATGAGCCGCGCGGTGATAATCTCCATGGCTGGACGGAATTGCTATATATTTATGGGCATCCGAGATTTCCTGACCGCAGTTTGGCAGAATTGAATGATGAGGAGTGGCAAGAATATTTGAATGCGATTGAAACGGTGGATGGGTTTGCGATGCTGAGGGATTATCTAGTAAAATTACAACTAAAGAATTAGCCAACCTCAACCTACTAGCCGTACACCACAGCAAGGTATATAATTAATCCTAACAATAAATCATAAACAGAGGAATATATATGGAAATCAAACCCCTAGACATCGTATCTATGATAGGTATTATTATCGTAGTATCAAGTAGCGCTCTCTCTATGCATATTGCCGTAAAAGCAAGCAAGAAGCAAAAAGCTCAGCAAGAAAAAGACGCTAAAACTAAAAAGGTAGAACCAAACAGCCCCGCAGCAAACACCAGCGAACTACGCGCCGAACTGGATGATTTGAAGAAACGAGTTGCAGCGCTTGAGAAGAAATAGGTAATCACAACCTAAAAATGTCGTCATCTATTAAGACATTTTGTCCTGAAGTATAATGACAAATCAAGCAATTCTAAGGTGTTAAATTAATATTTTTGTCCTCATCTCTTGATTAGTGAAAAATAATCCGTTGCGATTTCATCACCCATTTCACATTCCCTTCACACACCCCTGCTACACTGACATAGAACCAAGAAAGGAGATCTATGTCATTTATACAACGTGCCTGGTTGTATATCACCAGGAAAAAACTCAAAACGCTGATTTTGCTGGCGATTTTGCTGTGTATGTCGACGATTATGCTGAGTGGATTTGCCATCAAACATTCGACCGACGCGGCAGCGCAGTCGCTAGACAAAACGCTCAAGGCCGGCTTCACGCTGGGCAATAATCCGCGCACCAATCCGGGAACAGCCCGCGGCTCAGGAACGGTATCAAACAAAGACATCGACGCAGTGAAGAACCTGGAAGGCGTGACGGACTATGTCAAGCGTCAGAACGCCACGGTCGATTTTATCAATACCAAGCTAGTGCCACTACCGAGTGGTGGCAGCGGTTATGATGCCGAGAAAGACAAGCAATTTGGCAACGCCGCGACCATCATCGGCGTCAATAAATCTGAGTCCGAGAAAAAGTTCCGGGCCGAGTCGCTCAAGCTCATCGCTGGCCGGCACATCACCGAGAACGATTCGCACAAGATTTTGGTGCACGAAGACTTCGCCAAGGCTAATAACCTCAAGCTTGGCAGTAAAATTAAGTTAAAGGCCAATCAATACGACACCGACAACGAGCATCCATCCAAGGACGAGGTAGAAGTGGAAATCGTCGGTATATTTAACGGCAAGAACCCAAAGCAGGCGACGTATCAGGTGGAGCTGTTCGAGAATTTGTTCTTGACTGACATCGCGACAACTCGCCAGTTGAATGCGTATACCGAGCAAAATGAGATTTATCAGGACGCTACGTTCTTTACCAAGGGCACCAAACAGTTGGATGAGGTAATGGCGCGGACAAATAAATTGCCGGTCAATTGGCAAAAGTATCAATTGAATAAGAATAGCCAAGAACTGGCTGGCGTGACCGGTGCGGTGAACGGCGTGTACGGCTTGATCGACGGTATGTTGTGGGCAACGGCACTGGTCAGCATTGCGGTAATCGGCATGGTGCTGTATTTGTGGATGAATGAGCGCAAGCGCGAAGCGGGCGTACTCTTGGCGACAGGCGTGCCGCAGTCAAAGATTGTGCTGCAATACATCGCTGAGCTAGTGATGATCGCGGTGCTGAGCTTCGGTGCGTCGTACTTTACCGCCGGGCTGATCGCACAGCAACTGGGCGATCACGTGGTGTCGCAGGCGGCACAGAATGCCACGCGTCAAGCTGGCAGTTCCTTGAACGGTGCATCGCTAGGTGCTGACGCTGACTCGGTGATGTCATCACGCACGCTGGACAAGGTGACGGTTGGTGTGCAGCCGACGGATCTGCTGGCGGTGTGGGGCGCTGGACTGGCGGTGATTATCATTGCGGTGCTACTGGCTTCGCGGCCGATTACCCAGTCAACACCAAAAGAATTACTAACCGAAGTGGACTAGGGGCGAACGATGACGATTATCAAACGAGCCTGGACGGCTGTGGCGCGGCGGCGGCGTCGCAGCCTGACCATCGCCCTGATTATGACGCTGATTTTCACGCTGCTCATCGGCACGCTGACGGTGCAGCAGACGATGGCGCAGCTGAAGCAATCGGTCGAGCGGAACATTCGCGCCGGCTTTAGTATCGCCAGCAAGCAGCCATCGGGCGAGGTGCCGATGGATATCGCGCAGCGAGTGCAGCGCCTGGACAAGGTCAAAGCACACAATTTCCAGGCAGAGACCACTGCGGGGCTGCCGGGCAAGCAATTGGTTGACGCGGCGGGGAGCGGTGTGCAGCTGGATTCTGGAATTGCTGGTGAGGCGAAGGTGACGGGTGCGACAGAGAGTAATTTACTCAGCGAATTTACTGGTCGATTTTACCAATTAGAGCAGGGTAAGCATCTGACCGAGAGCGATCAAAACGAGGCCCTCATTCACAAAACATTCGCTGATAAAAATAATATCAAGCCAGGCGACAAGCTGGACATCACCAAAGACAGCAGGCACGTGACGGTAACTGTCGCAGGTATCTTCAGTGGTAAAGGCGAAAAGCCGGCGGTCTTGCAGTCCGACATGGCGGAGAATCATCTCATCACCAACTTGGCTGCAGCGCAGCAGCTGACGGGTAGCCAGCAGTTGACGCGGGCGACATATTTTGCCGAAAATCCGCACCAGCTGAAGTCGCTAACGGATCGTGTCAAAAGCCTACCAAACGTCGATTGGCAGAAATTCAGCCTGACCGACAACGGGGCCGTGTTTGCTGGCGTCCTCCAAAACATCACTGGCATTCAAAACGTGTTGACGATTGCCACCATCGGTGCAGCTGTGGCAGGGCTAGCGGTGTTGTCACTAGTGCTGGTGTTCTGGGTGCGCGGCCGCTTGCATGAAATTGGCATCTTGCTGTCTATCGGCACGTCGAAGCGGCAGATTATCGGGCAGTTCTTGGCAGAGCTGGCGATCATCGCCGCAGTCAGTTCGGTGCTCGCGCTCGCCATCGGCTCGGTCACCTCATCGCAAATTTCTACTGCCCTGACAGCGCAAACTGACCAAAGCCAGCGCGTAGAAAAAACCGTGGTGCAAGCCGCGCCACCGGCGACCTACCTGCAGGCTTTCGCCTTCGGCTATATGGTCGTTCTGCTGTCAGCCATCGCTGCCACCGCGCCAATCATGTGCCAATCACCAAAGCAAATTTTAGCAACATTAAGTTAGGAGTTATCATGTCATTACTTACGTTACGCGATATCATTTACTCATACGCCGACGGCACCAGCAATGTGCTGAACGGCATCAATTATCAATTTGAAAAAGGCACGTTCTATGCCATCGTCGGTAGTTCTGGCGCTGGTAAATCGACACTGCTGGGGCTGCTAGCAGGGCTGGACACACCGACTGGCGGGCAGATTTTGTTCGATGATGAAGACATTGCCGAGCAGGGCTACTCGCATCATCGTAAACACAATATCTCGCTGGTGTTTCAGAATTATAACCTAATTGATTATCTGACGCCGCTGGAAAACTTGAAATTGGTTAATGCCAAGGCCACCAACGAAACGTTGCATGCCATGGGCCTGGACGACGATCACATTCACCGCAACGTCATGAAACTTTCTGGCGGACAGCAGCAGCGTGTAGCGATCGGACGGGCGCTGGTGTCCTCCGCGCCGATCATCTTGGCGGACGAGCCGACCGGCAACCTGGACGAAACCACCGCCGCCGACATCATCGACATCCTGCGCCAAGCTGCCCACGACAACGACAAATGCGTCATCGTCGTCACCCACAGCAAACAGCTGGCCAAGCAGGCGGATGTGGTGTTGAAGCTGAAGGATAAGAAATTGAAGAAGTAAAATCGATAATACTGCTCATCAAGCGGACTGGTTAACGCAATTTTATAAAGCCGGAATGAATTCACTTGGATAAGGTTGACAGTGCAGATTTCCGACATAACGTTAGTTTGAAAGCGATTCTGCGGGCGTATCATAAAGCAAAGTTATAGGTATTTGCATATTTCGCCCGCCAGCGCTATAATCACCCCATGACCATAAAACGGCAATTCATCAGCACCGCCTGGCAAAGCACGCGTTTTCGCCGTGGCTTGTTGAATTGTTCGTAAAATTCTTCTGAAAATACCAACCATGAATAGAGGCCGCGCGCGGCCTTTTTTTATATAACCAAAGGAGGAATCATGAAACAAAGAATGATTATCATTGGTGGCATGGGACCGCAGGCAAGCTTGGAGCTACACCAGCGAATAATTCGGCGAGCATCAGCAAACGGCGCAAGAGACGGCACGGATTTTCCGTACACCGTTCACTTGTCGCTGCCGGTTCCTGATTTTATCGCCAACGAATCGCGGCGCAGCGAAGCCTTGGAAATTATCATAAATGAACTGAAAAACATTAGCGCGTCGATGGACGACGTTATCATAATTGCTTGCAATACCGCACATTTACTACAGCCCGATATTGAACAGCGGCTGAATATTCGTATAACTTCCATGGTAGATGCCGCAATTGATTATGTTAGCCGCCATCATAAAACAATTCGATTGTTAGCATCGCCGACGACCATCCGCACTGGACTATATGACAAGCCGTTGAAAGCCGCCGGAGTAACCGTATTAACGCCGAATGAGAATGAAGAACAAGAGCTGGAAGTGATAATTCGCGCAGTAATTTCTGGTCAGGCAATACCGCAGTCAGCGCTGGATAAAATACCAATAATAACCCAATCCGAGCAGGCAAACGCAGTAAACTATATCAATAATTACCCCAGCAGTCCGCCGGTATTATTAGGTTGCACCGAATTATCCTGCGCCTTCGCCGAAAAACCAAACACCATCGACCCAATGAATATTCTGATTAACCATCTAGCAGCCAGAGGAGTGCTATAGCTAAGCCTGACAATAAGCCAGAAACAACAGTTAAATCAAATAGCTCTTACCAAATAACCCCATCAGCATAAGCCTGCCATGACTGCTGTTCGTCGGCTGTCATTGATCGAGCTAAGCTGACAGCTTGCGATAGGACAGCACTGTCGATTTTTATGGTTTGTCCAGTGTCTACCTCGGGCCAACTGGCTTGTTCTGCTAGCTTGGTTTCGGCAGCAATCTTCTGTGCGGGATTTAATCCTGAGCCGCCATGCTCGCTGATAGCGCGACGAACAATCGTTGCATACGAATCACCGTCTTGCACAACGTAAGTGTAGCTGCCCGACTGGGGTTTCGACTTATCCACAGACGACTGCGCGGCTTTATCGTCTGGTTTATTTTTCTTTTCTGTCTCATTCTTATCACTTTGCTCTTGGCTGCCAGTAGCTTTCTTGGCGGCCCCAGCATCTTTGTTGGCATTAGCGGCATTAGCATTATTTTTCTGCGGCACGAGTTGCTGAACAGTACTGTCATCCGACTTGACTTTCATCTTCTGCTCAACCGATTTAGAACTCTTTTGCTGATCTTTACTTCTTAGTAAATTCTCTGTATCAGCTGCTGCGTTTGTTTGCTTAACAGCTGCAAACAGTGAAACCACTAGCAATACAACTGCGCAAACGGCTGCCACTCTTTTCTCTGTAATATCATACCCTCTAATTTTCATAAGCACCCTCCTTAGCGCCCTACAGAAATAATAGCAAACTTTGCATAAGCGTAACAAGCATAAGCGTTATAAAGGTCCATCTAAGCTAGGTATGGCTTAATGATCATAAAAGCCTTAGCACTATCCCACGATAATATTTACAAAAAGAGAAATTTATGCTACAATAGAAAGAGTAATACATTGCAAATAACTTCAAGGGAGCTCTATGGAAGAGATTAATCTTTACGATTTATTGCGCTTTTATGCCAAAAGATGGCTAACCATCGCTATCGCTGCTATGATTGGTGCAATTATCAGCATTACCTATACTTATTTTATCCAGCAGCCACAGTACAAAAGCTCAGCGACTATCCTGCTGGTTGGTGCCGACCATTCGAGCAGTAATCAGGGTTCAGTGACTCTCAATAACTATGTAAAATTATTCACGTCGCGCCGTGTACTTGATCCGGTTATTACGAATAACGATTATTCGGAAGATTATAAAACCCTATCTGGCAATACTACGGCGGAAAACGTTAAAAACACCGATATCATTAACGTATCAATGAGCACCTCTAATCCAAAAACTAGCAAAGCGCTTTTAGAATCAGCCATCCAAGAGTTTGAAAAGCAATCCAAGTCGCTTTACGGTAATAGCTCTGTTAAAATCAGCGTCGTCGACTCGGCTGACACGCCAAACGGCCCATCAAACATCAAGCCGCTGCAGCAAATCGGCTTAGTCGCCGCTGCCTCGGTAGCACTGACCGTAATCGTGCTGTTCTTCATCTATGACTACAGAAAATCACAGTTGACCGCTCAGACGAAACCAAAGATTGCAAAATATAATTAAACAACGCCAAAGGAAACCGAAACAATGTATCAAAAATACGGAAAGCGTCTCATGGACATGCTTTTCTCCGTAATCGCGTTAATAATATTGTCTGTGCCTATGCTAATCATAGCCGTAGCCATAAAACTAACGTCGCCAGGGCCAGTATTTTTTCGCCATCAACGCTACGGCAAAGACAAAAAGCCATTCACTATCAACAAATTCCGCACGATGTCGGTAAAAGCTCCAAAAAACATGCCGACTAACAGTTTTTCAAACGCTTCTAACTTTATTACTCCATTTGGCGCAATCTTGCGAAAATTATCTCTCGACGAACTGCCTCAATTATTCAATGTATTACTAGGCGATATGAGTGTTATTGGACCGCGTCCAGTTATTTTGGCAGAAAAATCGCTGATAGCTTTGCGCGACAAACACGATGCTAACTCTCTAAAACCAGGCATCACTGGATGGGCGCAAGTCAATGGCCGCGACGAGTTAGACGATATAGATAAAGCCACCCTAGACGGTGAATACGCAAACAGCGTAAGTCCAAAAACGGACATTAAAATATTCCTCAAAACAATCGCCATAGTGCTGAAAAGAACGGGCAACCGAGAGGGAAGCGAACAAGAAAGTATTGGAATTAACAATGCATCAAAATAGAAAAAGCTCAAAGAAGATATTGTTCACGTCACACACTGCAAACTTCCAAAAATTCAACCGTCCGTTCATGCATATGATGAGCAAAAAAGGCTGGGAAGTCCATTACGCGTCGATGGGCGAGGAAGAAATCCTTGATTGCGACAAGTCGTTCGTCGTGCCGTTCACGCGCAGCCCGTTCAAACTCAGCAACATCACCGCCTACAAACAGCTGAAAAAGATCATCAATCAAGAGAATTACGACATCATTCACACTCACACGCCGATGGGTAGCGTGGTAACGCGGCTGGCTGCCAAAAAGGCTCGTAAAAACGGTACTAAAATTATCTATACAGCCCACGGTTTTCATTTTTTCAAAGGCGCACCTCTGTTAAATTGGCTAATTTATTATCCAGTTGAGCGCCTGATGGCTCGCCACACGGACACGCTTATTACTATCAATAAAGAGGATTATCATCGCGCTAAAAAGCAATTCAAGACAAATGTTATATACATGCCAGGCGTGGGTGTTGATCCGAAGCGTTTCAAGCCGAAGCTAACTGCCAAGCAAAAGCTAGAGCTTCGCAAATCACTCGGTCTTAAAAAAGACGACTTCGTGATGATTTATCCGGCAGAATTAAATAAAAATAAAAATCAAACCTTACTACTACATGTGTTGCACGAAATCAATAAAGAAGATAAATCAGTACATTTACTGCTGGCTGGCAAAGATAATCTAAATTGCTACCATAAAAAACTTGCCGATAAACTGAGTATAGCTAAAAACGTCCACTTTTTAGGTTATCGTTCTGACATTCCACAGCTGCTGCAAATGTCCGACCTGTCCGTATCGGCTAGTCGCCGCGAAGGCCTGCCTGTCCATCTTATCGAAGCAATGTTTGCTGGCCTACCAATAGTCACTACCAAATGCCGCGGAGCAACCGAGTTAGTGGAGGACGGCGTGAACGGGTTTGTGGTTGGATTTAATGAAGATGAATTCATAGAAGGCGTACAGAAAACTAGGAATAATAAAATTTTAAAAAAATCAGTAAGAATTTATTCAATAGATAATATATCAGTGAAAATTAATAAAATATATAAAGAAACACTATGCAAGAAAGTCTGATTTTTTACATATCCATCTTTTTGGCTTCTGCTGTACTTATGCGAATTGGCCAAAAAAGAAAAAATAGGCTATTTTTACTGATATCTTTGCTGATTCCAATTCTGGCGTCGGGTCTTCGTTATAATGTTGGTACTGACTTTAAGAACTATGAAAATATTTACAACGGAATAGTCCCTAACTTAGACCTAAAAGGTTATATGACATACGGTCCAACAGAATTGGGTATATACTTTGTATCTAACATAGGGCTCGCTCTCAATCTTGATTCCTGGTTTATGTTTACTGTTTTCTCTGCACTAACTATACTACCGATATATTACGGCATTAAGAACTTTAATCTGAAACATCCCAGCACTGCCTATCTGCTATATTTATTAGTGATTTTTCCAGTAAGCTTTAATGCGGTTAGACAGCTAGCAGCTATGTCTATGGTGTTTTTATCGGTCAGTTTATTATATAAGCGCAAAAATATAGCAGCAATTGTACCGTTTATTGTAGCAGTTCTCATGCATAAAAGTTCTTTGATTTTAGCAATATTTTTGCCAATCATACTCCTATTTATACATAAAACTAATTTTAAGTTTCGTGAAATATTCTCAATGTTTATCGTAGGGACTGCTATATTATTAGGCGGTTCAGCTATATTTTCAACATTTATGCAGAGCTCTATATTTTCAGATTATTCTCAGTACTCATCTACCTCCAACGCCGCAGCAGGCAGTATGTTAATGCTAAAATTTATCATATTCTCTGTCTTTTTAACTCTCATAATTATGGGCAAATTCCACAAATTAGCTTATTCAAGACTATTCATAGCAATGTCATTTCTAGAGATTACTATGCTAGTAGTAGGTTTGTCGTCGGTTGATATTAGCCGGTTTGCAATGTATTTTTCTGTGTTTTCTTTGCTATTCATCCCCTCTATAACGGAAGTATTTACAAGACAGGCGCAGAGACACATTCTGCTACTAGTATCACTGTATGGTTTGATTATGTTCTTTATGCAATATTTTGTATTAAAAGGCTCTGATATATTTCCTTATCAGAGTATATTTGGAGGATTTTAATGAGCAAGCCAAAAATTAGTGTTATCATGTCGGAATATAATACCCCGCTAGATTACCTTAGAGCCTCAATTGAGAGCATTTTAAATCAAACATTCAAAGATATTGAGATTATTATAGTTGATGATTGCGGTAGAAATGACTTAAGTAGCATAGTCAAAGAATATAAAGACAAAAGAATAAGAATTATTAAAAATGATGAAAATATAGGATTAGTAAAATCTCTAAATAAAGCTATAGCCGTCTCTAAGGCTGATATTTTGGCAAGAATGGATACTGACGATATTGCCGACGAAAATCGCTTAGAGGAGCAATACAATTTTATGATAAATCATGAAGAGTATAGCGTTGTAGGAACGCTTGCGAATGAATTTTCAAAAAATAGTATTACGGGGGTTTTAGGAAAACCTGGCGAAAAAACAGCCAAGTCGCTAGCATATGGTGATAGCATCATTCACCCAAGTGTAATGATGAGGAAGAAAGATATTCAATCTGTCGGAGGATACAAAAATTACAAACGGGCAGAAGACTTGTCTCTTTGGTTTGAGTTAGTCATGAAAGGGTTTCGTCTTTTTGTGATTGACAGAGTGTTATTGAACTATAGGGTTAATAAAGAGGATTATTCGAAGAGAAAGCTCAAAACACGCAGAGGCGAGATTAAGGCGCGCTTGCACTACTACCATTTGACTAAAGCTCCTGTGCTAGCCTACCTGGTAATCATTAAATCTATTGTGTCTAGTATATTGCCGACCAGAATAGTGGCATTTCTTCGCAGAAAAATTATACTAAAGCCTAGTAGAGAAGACGAAAGATCTGATAAGAAGCCCTTGGTAAGCGTAGTTATACCAGTCTATAACTGTGAAGAGTATATAGGCGAGTGTATAGACTCTGTTGCCGAGCAAACTTATGATAATATTGAAATTATTGTTGTTAACGACGGCTCTAAAGATGAATCTGAAAATATTATAAAAGACAAGAAAAAGAGATATCGCAATATTTTATACTACAAGCAGCGAAACAAGGGCGTGTCTGCAGCGCGAAACTTAGGAATAAAAAAGGCAAGGGGAGAATATATAACCTTCGTGGATGGTGACGACCTAGTTGGAAAATATTTAGTGGAGTGTTTAGTAAATCAAATTATATGTACTCATCCTGAGTGCATAATAGTTAGCAAACCTACGCAAAAAATTAATGAATTTGAAGAACGTGTGTTAGGATATAAAAAACCTGTCGTAAAGCCCATAGGCAGCAGCCAAGCTTTAATAAAATTATTGTACCCTTATGGAATTGACAACGGCCCTTGTGCTAAATTATATCCTACAGTTCTGTTGAAAAAAAACTTATTTAATATAGATTTATCGATAGCAGAGGACCTTGAATTAAATTATAGATTAATAAAATCTTCTAAGATAGTTAAAGTATTGAATGAAAAACTGTATTTTTATAGACCAAACCCGAAGAGTGCAATGAACCAAGAATTCAATGAGAAAAGACTAAGTGGATTAACTGCTACTGATATTATCGTTAAGGATGCTTTATCTACGACAAATAACAAAAAAATCCAAAAAGCAGCTGTAGGGCGTCATTTTATTGAAGCAGTTCTAATAGCCTCTGATCCAAGCGTAAATAAATCAGTAGAGGGATCTGCTATTATAAAGAGGGTCATACTAAAGAATGCAGGATTAGTTGTGCGTGATTTTAATATGTTTTATAAGTACAGAATTATCGCTGCTATAGCGCTAATTAATTACGATATTGCTATAAAATTATTACAATCTCGTGGACGCTAATGCTGTAGACAAAGATAATACCATTCTGCAAAAAAGAAAAGTAACTAATATGCGCACAAGTAACTCCATAAAAAATATTATTGTATCGGTAATTCTAGGGATAGTTGTGATTGTTGCTAATTTTGTCATGCAACGTTACTTTGTACAAACGCTAGGCGTACAACTGCTGGGTCTCAACAGTCTGTTTACTAATATCATCTCGATGTTGTCAGTAGCCGAATTGGGATTTGGATCTGCGGTTATATTTCATTTATACAAGCCGCTGCATGAAAACGATATAGCAAGCGTGTCGTCGCTTATGCGTTTTTACAAACTAAGCTATCGCTCGATTGCCGCGATTATAGCAGTCGCAGCAATTATCCTGGCACCTTTTATATCAGAAATAGCTGGCAATCCAAGCGTGTCTGTCAATATATACGTTATCTACGGACTATTCGTAATAAACTGCATATTGTCATACTTGATGTCGTACAAACGATCGCTGCTATACGCCGATCAAAAGAATTATATTATAAATATTATTCATCTCTCAGCAATCGTTATTTTTAATATAGTAAAAGTTATCGCACTGATTATTACAAAAAGTTTTTATCTGTTCGCAACGATTTCTATCGTTATGACGCTAGCTGAAAATATTTTAATTAATAGAATCGTTAACAAAAAATATACCCTAAAGGTATCGCCAAAACCAATTGATAAAACGATCAAAAAAGACATATTCAAGCAAATAGGGGGATTATTCTTTCATAAGATTGGCGCTTTTGTGGTCATGGGGACCGATAATATCATTATTTCTGTCGCACTCGGGTTGCAAACACTCGGTCTGTATAGCAATTACCAGCTTATACAGGTTGCAGTACAGTCTCTGTTTGTCCAGATATCTAATGCGGTACGTGCTAGTATCGGCAATCTGCTAGTAGATATTGGCGGCAAAAAGAGTTTCACGACATTCTTGCGATTGCAATTTGCGAACCAGGTTTTATCAATTATATCGGTAAGCGTATTCTTTGTTGCGTCGCGCAGTCTGGTGTGTATGTGGCTCGGTGAAAAGTTCGTTCTTGATGTATGGGCGGTGATGGCATTATCTCTCAGCTTGTATATAACGCTGACTAGGTCGGTATTCGGCAATTTTAAGGAAGCGGCAGGTATTTTTTACGAAGATCGCTTGGTGCCCGTCGTAGAGTCGTTAATTAATATTGTTGCTTCATTGGCACTGGTTTATGTAATTGGACTACCGGGAGTGTTCTTAGGTACGGCTATAAGTTCAATGATACTACACTGCTATAGCTACCCAAAATTCGTATTCAAAGGATTGTTTCATAAGAGCTACAAAGAATACGCTATACATATACTAATTAATACCGCTTTAGCTTTTTGTGCCATTAGTACATCATTTGTAATCAGTCGCGCAATAGTTTTGAGTAATCCATTATTGCAATTAATTTATGATGGCGCTGTTGCTATAATAGTGCCGCTTTTTATAATATGGTTAGTGTATCGTAAGTCTGATGAATATATCTATTTCAAAAAATTGTTTACTAAAATACTTAGGAAGTTGGTAAAGCGCCATGCGTAAGATCCACCTGCTTCTCCCGCTACTTTGGATGGTAGTCATTTTCATGCTTTCGCAGCAGCCGGCCTCGATTTCTAGTGGGCAGAGCGGCGTGTTTGTCGAACAGCTGCACTACATTGCACCGAGTATTGATCAGCAGCTACTAACTTTTTTGGTTCGCAAAGGTGCACACATCTTCGCTTATTTCGTGCTGGGTATTTTGACGTTTAACGCCTTATGGCGGGTGGATTTAAGCAAGTTCAAATTTAACCACCCAGCTATGCTGTCAATCATTGTTTGCGCACTTTACGCTGCCAGCGATGAGTTTCACCAGTTGTTTATTAGTGGTAGAAGCGGTGAAATTCGCGACATTATCATAGATAGCTGCGCCGCAATGGTTGGAATATTTATAATAAGTATTTTTGTAAGAATGTTGCAAAAAAGTAAAAAATAGAGTATAATATACAAGATATGGTGTCTGAAGTTACTAAAACTACTAAACTAAGCGTCGGCTTGCGAAGAATAGTCGCTGGTATTTTGTTGTTATCGTTCATAGCGCTGGTGGTTAGTGTTTTGCAGGCGGGGATTGTGCCCGAGCGTTATTTGTGGATTGGTTTGCCGATTTATGGGGTGGTGACTGCTGCTATAATCTGGGGATTGGTGAGTAAGAAGCGCTTTGGTAATATCCATACTGGCGTGCTGATTGCGCTTGGCGTAGTGGCTTTGGCGATTACTACTGTGAATATTTACGTTATCAGTACGGCGCGAGCTTTTGATAATTTGACGTCTTCAGTGCAAAGCAGGAAATCGTCGTATGTTGAATATGTGATTGCTGCCTATAAGGATCATAATACGTCGCTTAGTAATGCTCAATCGGTTGGAATACTTTCTGCTGATCCACTTTATAATAAAGTAACTAAGGCGGTCAAGGACGAAACTTCTGCCAATCAACAAGCGCTGGATAGTTTGGCTGAACTTAAGAATAAACTCGAATCAGGCGATTTGCAGCTGGCAACTATTCGCAAGGCTAATATGCCGATTATCGAAGAAGCTGATAAAACTTTCCACGATAATCTGGTGGTGCTGCAGACTATTCGCGTGGAAGGGGAGACTGCGAAACAGTCTTCGGCGATTAATGTCGATAAGCCATATGTTCTTTACATCAGCGGCATTGATACGGCTGGCAAAATATCTACCGTATCGCGTAGCGACGTCAATATATTGATGGTGGTTAATCCAGCTAAACATTCGATTCTACTGGTCAACACGCCGCGCGATTATTATGTGCAACTGCACGGTACGACAGGCTTGCGCGACAAGCTGACGCATGCCGGGGTGTACGGCGTTGATATGTCGGTGAAAACATTGGAGGATCTGTATAGTATTAATATTCAGCACTATATTCGCATCAATTTCACTTCTCTGGTAACTCTGATCGACGCTATTGGTCCGATTGAGGCTTATTCGGACTACGATTTTAAATCTTATCATAAGGGGTATAATACACTGAACAGCAAGCAGGCTCTGGAGTTTTCGCGTGAACGTTACAGCTTCCAAGAAGGCGATCGCCAGCGCGGGCGCAACCAGCAGCACGTTATCGAGGCGATTATCGCCAAGTTGTCGCGTACCGAAAACGCCGTAAAATTACCGCAGATTGTCGATACTATCCGCAACTCTATCGAGACGGATTTATCCGAACAGTCAATCAAGGCGATCATCCGTAAACAGCTTGACGATATTCATCCATGGAAAGTCGAATCGACTAACGTCGACGGCGCAGGCGCCATGGAGCCAACTTACAGCTATAGCGGTACGCCGCTTTACGTGATGATTCCGTCCAATGAATCGGTGAGTGCTGCCAAAGCGAAGATTTCGGCATACTTGCAACAATAATTAATACCACTTTACTTTTTGCAGTAGGCTGCTTATTGTAACAATGTGCAATAGGCTATTTCACAGCAGATTCTGGCTTGATAGCCCTTTTCATACAGCTAACGATAACTTTGCGTGTGCGCTGGCGGATGGCGTGGGTGGCGGTAGTTAGCGAATGCAGTGTAACTCGCTGATTCTTTTCGGCAATGTGCTTTAGATTCTTTTCGACGATAAACGGGTCTAGTTTGCCATATATAATATCGGTGTCGATGCGTGTTTCGGCCAATTTGAGGCTAGCGTTTTGGCTGATAATACCCGCCAATAGCGTATTGCGAAAGGCGCTAAAATTATCCTGGGTCAGCTGCGTTTCTGAGAAGCCAGCTAGTCCCAACTTAGAGTATAAATCGTAGCCAGCCACTACCGCCTTGGGTGTTTTTAGCGCTTGGCGATAGATTTCGCGTAGTAGATTGTCCTGGCGTAATCGCGCCGCGCCTGTATGAGAGCTATCACGATAAATCGGTGGCGCCACCAAGATACAGCGCTTAACAATACCCTTATACATACTAGCGAACTCGATCGCCACCAGCGAGCCAAACGAGTGACCGACCAGCACTACCGGACCGCTCAAGCCATTCGTCAAGCAGGTAGCCAGCAGGTGGCGAGCTTGTTCGCGAGCGCTATACATCCGCCGTGTTTGTGCTAAATAAGAGTCGCCGTGGCCCAACAAATCAACTACGATATAGTTGCAATTAGCTGGTACATTCTCGATAAAAGGCTGCCACAACTCACCAGTATCCGCCAGACCGTGAACAAAGACATAAGTTACCGCGAATGGCCGCCGCAAACGTTTATAACGGACGCGCAATCGATAGGGAACATGCAGCATCTTGTGCAAGATTTGGTCGCGGAACTTACGCTTGGCCGCCATCAACACCTACTTGTCTAATTCTTTCAAGCGAGCAATCCGCGCCTCGGTCGACGGGTGAGTCGAGAATAGAGCTTGCAAGCCGCCCAGCGAGAACATATTCGAAAACATTAGATGAGCTGAAGCTTCTTGGCTTGGCGATGGTGCAATCGGCGGTACGCTAGCTTTCCAGTTTTCTAGCTTCATCAGCGCCGACGCTAAATCATCACCAGTGCCGAGAATACTGTGGCTATACTGATCGGCCGCATACTCGCGGCTGCGCGATACTGCCATCTGAATCAACATCGCAGCGATCGGCGCCAAAATTAACGAGGCAATCATTGCAAAGATATTACCGCCGTCATCGTCGTCCGACGATCCGCCGAACAAGAAGGCTAGCTGCGCCAGATAACTAATCGCACCCGCCAGCGTCGCGGCGATAGTCGAGATTAGCATATCGCGATGTTTGACATGGCCTAATTCGTGCGCCAAAACCGCCCGCAGCTCGCCCTCATCCAGAATATCCATGATACCAGTCGTCACCGCTACGGCAGCATGCTGCGGCGAGCGGCCTGTCGCGAAGGCGTTAGGAATCGGCGTCTCGACGTAATAAAGTTTTGGCATCGGCAAATTCGCTTGGGCTGTTAACTCGCGGACGATACGCTCGACCTGCGGGTAACGATTGCCCAGTGGCTGAGCGCCTTGCATCTTGATTACCAGCGACGAACTGAAAAAATACATAAAGAAATTAGACACCGCCGCTATCCCTAGCGCCATCAACATACCTTGCTGGCCGCCAAACGCATAGCCAACCATCATGAACAGCCCTGTCAGAATTGCCATAAGTAGGGTAGTTTTGAAAATCTGTTTCATATCTGCAACTTATTATAGCAAATTGCCTTAAAGCTATCTTAAAGAACGTACCAGAGGGTTGCAGCAAAACGGCTTGTCGATATATACTAATCATAAGCAACTCTAAATTAGGGGGCATCACGTCTAACTATATTGATCGGTTTTGGCATCACCGCGCCAGCGAAGCAATTATGCTCGTCCTCGCTGTTATAGCTGGATTGTTTGCTTGGTCTATTGGCGGCGGAAGAACACCAGACAGTCCTTTGTACGTGTCTATGCTACCGGGCTCGTTAGCCGCGATTGCTTTCGTGATTACTTTGGCATCATATTTTGTTGTTAAACGAAACTTTTACCAATCGCTGCTAATTAATTATATCTTGTTGACAGCAACGGGCTGGCTGCTAGTTTTTGCCTCCAGCAATCAAGGAGCGCCACATTTGGCGCTATTTGCAGTAATCGTCGCTGTCGGGCCACTACTCGGGACTTACGGCCTCTTGACAGCTGTCATCGCCGCTGCGGCTGCGGTGGCGGAGCGTTTTATTATTGAGCAGACACCCTTGGGATCATTAGCAGCATTGGCTATGATGCTATTTACACCCTTACTAGCTGCAAGTTCACTGTGGCTGCGCCGACACCAATCTGTTGGCGCTAGTGAACCAATCCGCGAGAGTTTAGCTACCGTGGCTGGCCCTCAAGCTTCTGACATTGTTATCAGCGCTATCGGCGACGGGGTAGTAGCCGTCGATGCAAAGGGTATTATCACCTTGATCAATCCAGCAGCCCAGCAGCTAGTTGGCTGGGGTAATCAAGACGCCATCGGCTTGTCATATAAATCAGTCATCAGACTGATGGACCAGGACAATAACACTATCAAAGATAACGATAACGGCGATATTATTGCTCGCGTCCTCAACACCAACAACCCGCTCAAAACTGACGATTTCAAGATCAAGACCCAATCTGACAAAAATTTTATGGCTAGCATTTCAGTTAAACCAATCAGTAACAAGCATAACGACGGCGCAGTGATCGTCTTTCGCGATATCACCGCCGAGCGCAGCGACGAGCGCCAGCGCGCCGAATTCATCAGCACCGCCAGCCACGAGATGCGTACGCCAGTTGCTAGCATTGAGGGTTATCTCGGCCTAGCACTTAACCCGCAAACCGCCACCATCGACACGCGCGCTCGCGGTTATATTACCAAAGCGCATCAATCAGCCGAGCACTTGGGCCGGCTTTTTCAAGACTTGCTCGATATTAGCAAAGCTGACGACCATCGCCTCAGCAACAATCCAAAAATCGTTAATGTCATCGACTTCATCAAAGATATCGCCGACGGATTAACGCCGAAGGCTGAAGAGAAAGGCTTAAGCGTCAACTTCGTACCATCGACTAGCGATGTTTCCAGCAAGGAGGTCCAAAACCGCCGAATCAACCCGATTTTATATGCTAACGTTGATAACGACCACCTCCGTGAAATCGTCCAAAACTTGATTGAAAATGCTATCAAGTACACGCCGTCGGGCAGTATCACCGTTGACGTAACTAGCAACAACGACCAGGTGACGATAAGTGTCGCCGACACCGGCATCGGCATCCCGCCAGAGGACGTTGGCCATCTCTTCCAGAAGTTCTACCGCGTCGATAACAGCGACACCCGCCAGATCGGCGGTACTGGACTGGGCTTATACTTGTGCCGGCGACTAGCCGAGACTATCGGCGGACGGTTGTGGGTTGAAAGCGAGTACCAGCATGGCAGTACATTTTTCTTGGCTATTCCGCGAGTCGATCATGTTGCTGCCACTTTTCTAAATGATAACGGCGAAACCGAAAATAACACCAGCATTGATAAGTTATCAGCCGAAGACATGCTAGCTAGCAATGCGCCAGAAATTCTAGCGGTTGCGCCAGCGGCTGCCGAGTTTGAGCAAACGCCGCTCGACGAACCAACACCAACAGCTCCAACTCAGACCTTCACCGATACTAGCTTGCTCAACTATTCGCCGCCACCAGCACCCAAACCAGACGATTTAAACCAAAACGCGGTCAGTACAACCAAGCAATTCACCAACACGCCGCTTAGCGATATTGAGGCCGCACCCGACAAATACGCTGAACAATTGCGCAACGAGATCAGATTAAATGTCCCGCCGCGGCGAAATTAAAACTATAGGGTATAGCATTTTTAAACCATAACCGTTAAAATAGGGGTAAGATGACAAAAATATTACTAGTAGAAGACGACAAAAGCCTCAGCGAGATTTATAGCGTACGGCTGCGCGCCGAGGGCTACGACATATTATCTGCCAGCGACGGCGAACAAGCCTTGGCGCTTGCCATCAAAGAAGTACCCGACCTAATAATTAGCGACGTTATGATGCCGAATATCAGCGGCTTCGACATGCTGGATATTCTACGCAGCACCACCGAGACACGCGGTATTCACGTTATCATGATGACCGCTCTGTCAAGCAATGAACAGCGCCAACGCGGTATGGCGCTCGGTGCTGACCGCTACCTAGTCAAATCGCAAGTCGGCATCGAGGACGTCGTTCGCACCGTCCACGAAGTTCTCGGCGATGCCTCAGTGCCAGCCGACACGCCAGCGCCTCTTGTCAACGAGCCAAAACGAGCTACTATTGAACCTGGTCCTAGCGCTAGAGCAACGGAGCCAGCGCCAGCTAACAATTCTCCAGAAAAAGCTGAAAGCGATAACACTAAAGCGAATGAACTAAATCCAAACCCCGAAACTCCAGGAGGCCCAGCTTCTAGCTCTAATCTGGCAACCAACTCGACCGCTCCAACAACGGCTAGCCCAGCGCCGACCGATACGGCGGCAGCTACCGCTACAACGGTGCCTGCCAGTACTACCGCAGCGACACCTCCAACCGCTCCTCAACCGGCGCAGCCAGAACCAACAGCTATTCCTGCAGCTCCATCGGCACAGCAGCCAAATCCGCTAGTTACCGCACCGCATGAAACTCCAGCAGCTAGCGCGCCTGCCGCCGTCACTAATATCCCAGTCACTACTCCAGCTAATCCAGTGCTCAGCCAAGCTGCACCCGCAACCACTTTGCCGCCGCTAGCTAGCGCAGCAACTGCACCGAGAACTAGCACTTTGCCGCAACCAATAGCGCCGTTTTCAACTAACCGGCCAGGTTCGTCAGGCCGAGTGATCCAACCAATCACCCCAACTGATCAAGAACCAATTGATTACACTGCTCGCATGAGCGAGGAGCTAGCTACCTATCAAAACCTTAACACTATCCCGGCACCACAGGCCAACCCTACGAATGTGTTCCCTCAGGCCACGCCAGCAGCAACCCCTGCGGCCGCGCCAACTCCAGCGCCAGCTGCACCCGAGCCAGCTTCTATAGCAACAAACCCAGCGCCATCATCAGTAGCGCCGACTTCACCGTCTGCCAGTACTACCGCAGCGGCACCTCCAACCACTCCTCAACCAACGCAACCAGAACCAGCAATCACTCCTACTGCACCAGCGCCGACTATACCTCACATAATGCCAGGTCCAGCTGCAGTTGCTACGCCAATCAGTAATATGGCCGCATCAGCTGGGAGCGCTTTAGACAATCTTTCCGCACAGCCTGCACTTAATGCCACACCGCAAGCTGCACCAGCTATACCATCACCAAACACTAGCGCACCCGAGCCAGCTGCACCATCAGCAGCACCAGCCTCTTCCGATGAAGCCGGGTTAAAGTTTGAAGAAACCGCAATTTCCTCAAGCCAACCAAAATAATCGTCTTATGGTAAGCCAAAAATCAGCTAGTGGCACCAAAACGATTCGCCTCAATAAATTCTTAGCGCTCCAACTCGGCATCTCGCGGCGCGAAGCCGACAATCTCATCTCGACAGATACCGTCACTATCAACGGTAAGCTAGCGACGCTTGGCACCCGTCTGTCGCCAACTGACACCGTCAAAGTTGCCGGCCGCGACATCAGCTCTCATGCTATCCAGAAAGTATACATAGCTCTCAACAAACCGGTCGGTTACGTTTGCTCGCGGCGCCAGCAGGGTAATGCGCCGACAATTTATTCATTGTTGCCACGCGATTTACATCACCTCAAGCCAGTCGGCCGCCTTGACAAGGATAGCTCTGGCTTGATTCTATTGACCAACGACGGCGATTTTGCTCACCGCATGACCCACCCGAGTTTTCGCAAGACTAAAATATATAAAGTCCGCCTCGACCGGCCGCTTGAGCCGCTGCACCAGCAGATGATTAGCGATTTTGGCGTCAACCTCGAGGACGGCCGCAGCCAGCTGGCTCTAGAGCGCCTCGACGATAGCCGCCTCAACTGGCAAGTCATCATGAGCGAAGGCCGCAACCGCCAAATCCGCCGCACCTTTGCCGCGCTCGGCTACACCGTCGTGCGACTGCACCGCGTACAATTCGGCAATTATTCGCTTGGCGACATGGAACGAGGGGAGTGGCAAAGTATTTCTGCTAGTTAACAAATTAAGTTGTCTTAATATACCTATCTTGGATTATAATAAGTACTATGTGTATGCCAAATCCCGACCCAACTCCTCATTACCAACTGACCAGCCACGCCAACGACTCAATATCTTGGTTATTCAACCCACTGCACAAGCGCACATTATGTTTTGACGAGAATAGTAGTTTTTACTCTGTAGCCAGCGCACCGAGAACAATCTCGTTTGGACCGCACGCTGAATACGGCATTGACGTCTGCGCGCTTGGTCTTGAGATAATAATTATCGCAGCCTGTTTCATTGGCTGGCGAAATTTGCG
This sequence comes from uncultured Candidatus Saccharibacteria bacterium, assembly GCA_963528575.1. GTDB lineage: Bacteria > Patescibacteriota > Saccharimonadia > Saccharimonadales > Saccharimonadaceae > Saccharimonas. The sequence goes on along the minus strand of CAURUS010000002.1, from coordinate 13,379 downwards.
GCGTTCAAAACATAAAAATAATGATGAGTCCTCCGCGTCGTGGAAGTCTTTCGCCGAATGGATATTTCTAGTAGCGGGCGGATTATTCTTGACGGCAGTATTACTATCGACACTGCATAACGCCATTTCAATCGGCTTATTATAAATTCTGCTATACCGCTAGCGCTCGCCAAATCAACTCACCTCTGTTATAATTAAGTTAATTATGGCAACCAAACTTCCTACCGTCGCTATTATCGGCCGTGCCAATGCTGGTAAAAGTTCGCTATTCAACCGCATCATGCGCTCGCAGCAAGCCATTGTTGCCCGCGAAGCCGGCACTACTCGCGACAACGTCATCGGCAAAGCGTCCTATCAAGGCCGTGAATTTTGGCTAGTTGATACCGCCGGCCTCAAGCCCGCCGAGGACGAATTCGAAGCCAGCATCCAAGACCAAATCACCGAGGCCGCCGAAGCCGCCGACGTCATTCTCGTGATCGTCGACAGTACCAAATACCCCAGCGACGAAGACCGCCGCGTCGCCAAAACCGCCCTAAAGAGCCGCAAACCCGTCATTCTCATCACTAACAAAATCGATCTGAAAGGCAACCTACCTGATAGCGAATTCTTGCGCCTCGGCATCAAGTCGATCATTCGCACCTCCGCCGAACATAACTCTGGTATCACCGACGTCCTTAGCGAAATCTGCCAACACATCCCCGCCAAACAACAAGCCGAACCCAGCGAAACTCTCAAAATCGCCCTTATCGGCCGGCCAAACGTCGGCAAGTCTAGTCTGTTTAATACGCTAGCTGGCAAGCAGCAAGCCATCGTTGCCAGCCGCGCCGGCACTACCCGTGACGTCAACCGCGTCCGCCTGCAATACCACGGGCAAGCGATTGAGCTGCTCGACACCGCTGGCATCCGCCGCCAAGGTAAGCAAGAGATCGGTATCGAGAAGTTTAGCGTCTTGCGCACCCTCGCCGCTATTGAAGAGGCTGATGTCTGCTTTTTACTAATGGACGTCAATGAGTTGAGCACCGCTCTCGATCAAAAACTAGCTGGCATTATCGCCGAAGCAGGCAAGGGGCTAGCTATCGTCGTTAGTAAATGGGACATCGCTCTCGGCAAAGATGCCTACACCCGTGACGCGCTGGCACCAAAGATTTCAGCGCAATTCGACTTTACGCCGTGGGCGCCGTTAATTTTCACTAGCTCGGTCACCGGCCAGAATGTTGCTAAATTATTCGATTTAGCCCTCAATATCAATGCGCACCGCCAGCAAAAAACTACTACTCGTAAGCTTAACGATCTCCTGCAGCAATCAATTCAAAAGCATCCGCCAGCTGGCCTGAAAAACACCCACCCGAAGCTGCGCTACATCGTACAAACCGATACCAATCCGCCATGGTTCGTCATTTACGGCAGCAATTTGAAGTTCGTCCATTGGAGCTACAAGCGTTATCTAGAGCGCCAAATTCGCGATGTTTTCGATTACACTGGTACGCCGATCAAACTATCTTTCCGCGACGAGAAGCAGCTCAAAGCCAACCGCGAACGCGTCGCCCGCGGCCTGGCGCCGGTCACCAAAGCTTACAAACAAGCCAAAAACGCCGAAAAATAGCTATAAAACCACATTTTTGACAAAATCCATTGACATTCTATTCTATTAGTGATATATATATATTAGCTTTCCACTCAAGACTTTGACCTAGAGTGAAAAGTTGAACCGTAGGCACACCGATTAGAAAGGTGCAAGCAATGATAGAGATCTTTGAGAAGATGCTGTTGATTGCGATTATCACAATAGCTACAATAGCATTCTTCGCAGGAGCCCTCCTGGGAGTCCTACTAGGAGCCCTCCTGGGGTGGTTAGCAGGGATCCCCCTTGTCATTTCGATTCCAGCCGGCGCGATTGCCGGAGTAGCACTTGCTGAAACTCTCGCGTTCCGGTACATCCGGTACAGGAACCGAAGTAACAGCGACAGGCGGCCGTAAGCCCGCTCGAAAGAAAATAGCCCGCTCGAAAATAGACTCAATTCGGTTAGAAATGCATGTTTTGCGTTTCCTGGATTGAATCTAGTTTCCGGCTTGAGCACGTTTTCGAGCGGGCTATTTTCTTTTATAATGAATCTTAGCTGTATTTGCTCCATAGACATGTGTCTATGCTGATGAGTCGGAAACGACGAAAATGAACAATTTATTCAAACATCACTAATTGCGCCGCCAGAACTTCACGGGTAATTTCATCCGCCCGCTCGCCAATTAACACGATTTTAGAGACCTCTTCAGTGCCAGCATTGGTTATCTGAATCTGATTTTCCGTTGCCTCCAAATGATGCCGCGCGCCATTATCATCAATAAAACAGCCCTTCATTCGCCTAAGTTTATAAGTGTCAAAAAGTTCCGGCCAAATTTTTTCCAGAGTCGCCGCGGCAATTTTCATGCCCGAAACGTCCAGCACCGCATACGTCGGATTGTCCGGCACCGCCAATTCGCCATCATACGTATCAAAAAACGCCAGCAGCCCCGACGGCGTGGTTAATTTACTAAAGTCAAACCGACCGTGCGGCGCGCTGAGCACCTTGGCGTAGGGCAGGGTGCGGCGTTTCATGTCGTATTCAGCTCGCTCGCTATCGTTCAATAAATCTTCCTTAGTCACCAAAATCACGTCTGCTGCTTGCAGTTCAACTTCATGCGCCGGCTCGATCCCGCGCAAAATCTCGTGCGCATCGATCACGTAAAAACTCTGCATCAACTCATACTTATTGAAGATTTGTGCATTAACAAGTTTTTCCACCAAATTCATCGTTCGCGCCACGCCCGTCGCCTCGATAAACACCGGCGCTGGGGAATTCCGACAAAAATCCAACAACATCCGTGTCAGCGCATGTTTCGACGAGCAGCAGACACAATCACCAACCAGCGTCGTCACCATCTCCGCTAAACCTTCCAGCCGGTAACCGTCGACATTTTCATTGGCATATTCATTTTCAATCACTCGCGCGCCCTTATAGTCACTTTGTTGCAATAAGAATTCCAGCACGCTAGTCTTGCCGGCACCCAGCGAGCCGTTCACCAAATAAAGCGGCACCTTGTCAACAACCGCCCGCGCTTCGTCAAACGCCGCATTAACACTAAATTCCAAATCGTCATCGCGTTTCGCCATACATCTATTATACGTCATGAGCGCCAAGGTGCTATACTAAGGCTATGAAAGTCATTCTGGCCCTTGGCAATCCTGGCGAAAAGTACGCTCACACGCGTCATAATGCTGGCTTTTTGGTGGTTGACCAGTTGGCGGCGGAGCAGGGTGCACAATTTAGCAATAAGCCCAAATTCTTTGCGGATATTGCCGAATTGAACAGTTTTACGGTCAATTCATCCGCTAGCGCAAAACCACCTGTTATTATTCCGCGAGAAAAAATTCTCCTCGTCAAACCGACCACCTACTATAACGAGGTTGGCATTGCCGCGCGAGCGCTCATGGATTTTTATAAGCTGACACTGGATGATTTACTAATTATTCACGACGACACGGCGCTTGATTTTGGTAAAATTCGTGTCCGTAAAGGCGGCCGCGACGCTGGCAGCAACGGCTTAAAATCGCTTCATGCTCACATTGGCTCCGACTTTTGGCATATTCGTATCGGCACCGACAACTTACTGCGGCGGCAAATCGGCGACGTTGATTTCGTCCTCAGCAAGTTCAACGCCGATGAACGAATAATCCTCCGCGATTGGACAATTCCCGAATCCATCAAGCTGATTGGCACATTTCTTGATGATACTATCGAACCGCTCAGCGTTAAGCTCTAATCCCCGACAAATCACTACGCCACTACGCCACTACGCTTGCGAGATTAAATCAAATAAACACTTATTGTAACAATGTCGCAATAAGCAAGCGCTCCCTCCCGAAACAAAAAGCCCAAATATCAATTACCGTCGCTTCCGCGGCACAATTTTCGCCGCGCCGTGCTTCAGCCGCCGCTCAGCATTATGTAATTTCGCCGCGGCTGCCTCTTGCAAATTAATCGCTCGCGCCTCCAGCATACTGCTGCCAACTGCCAAGCTTACAAACAATAGCCCCAAGCCGCCCGTCGCCCATTCCGGCAGCTCCAGATGAAACAGCTTGACGATCATCATCATACCCAGCGCCATGATCGCCCAGTGCGCACCATTTTCCAGATATTTATATTTGCTGAGCATGCCCGTCCGCAGCAAATACACCGTCAGCGACCGCACCCAAATCGCTCCAGCACCCAAACCCGCCACGATCAGCAGCACGCTGCTGGTGATAGCAAACGCGCCGATGACGCCGTCAAAGCTAAAGCTGGCGTCCAGCACCTCCAGATAGAGCAGGCTGGCAAACGCCGCCCAGCCGGTCTTGACCTTGACCGACTTAGCGTCGTCCTCATGAAAGAATGAGCCGAACAATTCCAGCCCGATGTGCAGTATAATTCCCAGTACCGACGAGATCAGCACCAGCGCCCGATGCGGCGGCTCAACCGTGAAATACAGCACCGCCGCCACGCTGAGCATCAAACACACCTTGAAATTCTCGAACCGCCCAGCCTTGGCCAGCCACGGCTCGACATGCCGCATCCAGTGCACGCGCTTGTTATAATCAATGAAATAACTGAGGCCAATCATAATCAGAAACGCGCCGCCAAAAGCATCAATCATCGGCGAGGCCTCGTGTAAAGTATGGCCGTATTCCGCCGGCTTATTCAGCGCCAAATCGACCACTTCCATAAAGCCATGGCCGCTCGCCACCATCACAATGATAATCGGCAGCACGAACCGCACCACAAACACCGCCACGAAAATCCCAACCGTCAAGAAAACTTTCTGCCAAACCTGGCTCATGCCGGCCAGCACCTTGCTGTTGATCACCGCGTTATCAAAGCTAAACGTCACTTCCAATACCACCAAAATTGCAAACAACCACAAGCCGCTCGCGCCGAAATGACCAAAAATCAACCCGCCCAAAGCCAGCGTCAACAACGCCGAAAACCAAAAAATCCGAAATGGGTGATGCGAATGCCAGAGATGTCTCATAATGATTTAGTATAGCACAAGCTTACTGTTATAATTTATAAGTATGGCAAAAAAACGTGTCAAAAGCTTCAACATAAATAAGCTAATTAGCACAGCCAAGATACTTACCGGCTGGATAATTGCGCCAGTATTGATTGTCGTAATATACTTATACAGCCCCCAGCTTGGACTATGGCTAATCAGCGACAAATCAGACATTTGGTTCAACGAAACTGCAACAATGTTGCAAGACTTCCTAACCATCACGCTAAGCATAGTCATTGAAGCTTTACCTTTTGTTATCCTCGGAATTATCATTTCATCTTTGATTCGCCGCTTTTTGCCGCCAGCCAAACTCACTAAAATTTTACCGCGCAACCCATTTTGGCGCCGATTTACATTATCGCTAGCCGGACTAGCATTACCAGTCTGCGAATGCGGCAACGTACCGGTCGCTCGCAGCTTACTAGCTCGCGGACTAAAACCCGCCGACGTCGTCAGTTTTCTATTCGCCGCACCGATTCTCAATCCCATCACCATTATTGCAACAATGACCGCTTTCAGTTTTCAGCCCTACATGATTTGGTGGCGAATTATTTTTGCATTGATAATCGTCCAACTGACCGCCTTGATCGTCAGCTTTATGGACGAAAATAAAATTGTTCGCCCAGCTTTCAAAGAGTATTGCCGCGCGCACGAGCACAGCTCTAAGTTCAAGGAGATGCTTGGATCCTCGCGCGACGAATTCTGGCAACTATTAACCATGCTAAGTATCGGCGCTATCATCGCTGCCGCTACTCAAGTTTTCGTACCACGCGCCATCATTAACACTGTCGGTAACGACATCATCTTATCAGTTATCGCCATGATTGGCTTGAGTTTCGTGGTCTCGATCTGTTCTAGCATCGATGCCTTTTTTGCGTTAGCATATGCCCGCAATTTCACAGCAGGCTCGATTCTATCATTTCTATTAGCTGGTCCGATGATTGATATCAAGCTAATCGTATTGATGCGAACCACTTTCCGTTGGCGATTTATCGCTGTGGTGATGTTAATAATTTTCGCATTGTCGTTCGCGGCAGGCATAGGAGTAAACTTGCTTTATGCGGGCTAATTTGGCGAAATCATTGGGCGGAATTGCTGCCTGCGGATACGTTTTACTGCTAGCTTGCCGCGGTCAGCTCGGTTTCTACATCCATCCACGCTACCATCTTTTTGCTGCCATTTTGAGCACGATAGGTATCGTTTTCTTGGTTATTGATATAGTGTTGCAATTAAAGAGCGGAGCACTAACCGCACACCACCGTTTCAAATTCCTCCATATCAAGTTCGCCTCGTGTCTATCTATCCTAATTTTACTAGCAGGCTATCTGCTGCCGCCAAAACCGTTATCACCGAGCAGCGTCACTCAAAGAGAAAATTCTATCACCACCAGCCAAACAAACTATTGCAATATTCCTAAACCTAAGGAAGGCGAGACGAATGTATCGATCAACCGCTGGCGATCTGCTTTCAACTCCTGCCAAAAACTATCGTATTTTGACAATACTAGCATAACGATAACTGGTTTCGTCTCGAGTGGCACACTACAAAACTATGGCTACGATTATTTCGAACTGGCACGCTACGTTATCAGCTGCTGCGCCGCCGATAGCATACCTATGAAAATCTTAGTAGAAAAAACTCCTGCGAATAGCTACCGCGATGGCACTTGGTTAACCGTCAAAGGGAAGTTGATGCAAAAAATAATTAACGGCAAAGCTGAATACGTCATCACCGAGTCTACCGCTACCGCGATACCGCAGCCAGAAGACCCTTACGAATTATTTGGTTTATAATCTTGCCACTTTTTAGCAGCGCCATCTTCCTGGTAATATTCGTGCGCGCGCCAGTTAGATAAGAAGTTTTTATCGCGCTCGATTTCACTTAGTAGCGGAAAAATCTCACTGAGCAGCATTTCGTCGGGGTATTGTTCGCTGTCCGTCAGGGGACGTTGCCCGTTACTGCACAAATGTGCATTAAGAAATATAAAGCGCTTAGTACAAATATAGCCGGGCTTTGAACAGTGCAAGCGAAAATCGTGCATGGTTCGAATCAGCTGCGCCTCATCCTGATAAGCCTCAAATTTATACATCACCCAAATCAATGGCGTATCAAACGTCATGGTGTCAGATAGTTGCTGCTGGTCTCGCCGCAAACCGTCAAGTTTAGTTTGTACTTGTTCAACATCGCTATTCTTCAATTTCGCCAATGCCAAACGGCGCTCCGCAGCAGCAATCTTTGCTGTCAAAGTCTTATATTCATCATACATGCTCAGCAGTCTATCAACCGCCGCTCTCGCACTATTCGTACCTTCCATCATCCCAACTCCTTCATAATTACTGCGCGCGTAACCTCACGCGCCCGCTCGCCAATGACAACCAACTTTAATGGTTCGTCAGCAGTACCGCGCGTAACCCGTAATTGCTGCGGAGTTGCCTCAATGTGGTATATTTCGTTACCGTCAGCGACCGCGCCTTTCATGCGCCGCAAAGCATATTCACTTCGTAAATTCGTCCAAATTTTCTCAATTTTCTCAGCATTGATATCCAATTCAGTCATATCAACCACGCTGTAATTTAAGGCATTCTCAGCCGCGTTTTCCGCAGGCTCGTGCAGCAGCAAATAGTCCAAAATATGCGACTCGCTAGCAAGCTGCGCCAAATCAAATTTCCCGTGATCCATATTCACAACGTTGGTCAACCCTTGTTGCAACAATGTTTCAATTAGCTGCTGGCGGTCTTTTTCAGCCAGCAAATCCAGCTTACTAACCAATACCACATCCGCCACCCGAGCTTCCGCCAGCAACGCCTTCGCCAAACCATCAGCTCTAACTTCAGCTCCATCCACAACATACAACGACTGTTTCAAATCATACTGCTCAAGGATATCACCAGCCAGCAATTTCTCGACCACCCGCAAAGTATTAGCAACACCAGTTGACTCAATGATAACCGGTGCTCGTCCGCTTATTGCAAAATTGTGCAAAATGTCAATCAAGTCTTCGCCGCTACTGCAACAGATACACTCGCCAGCAATTGTCGCCACCTCATCAACGCGCTGTGCTAATGTGCAACTGTCAATACTTTCCGACGCAAACTCATTTTCAATCACTCGCGCGCCAGCAAACTCAGGCTGCTGCACCAAAAAATCCACTAGCGTGGTTTTACCAGCACCCAGCGCACCGTTCACCAAATATAATGCAATCTTATCATTCATAATTAGCCTTTCTTATACACATATACTGAATTAATAATATCGTCGTCAGGATTATACTCGACCAGCAGCTGTACGCGCCGCAAGCCGTTCGGGTCAAACGCTGGGTATAGCAACGTTTTCGCACCATGAGCACCGCGTACAATGATCCGCCCGCCAGGCCGGAGCGCTGGCAAAATATTATCAATAATTTGTTGTTTGGCTTCAGCTGAATCGCCCGCCAGCCCAGCCACATAAATCACGTCGTAAGCATTATCCGGCAAAGCTACCGCCGCTCCGTCCGCCACCAAGCACTTACCAACTGGCCAAGCAATCGCCCGTGCCAGCTCGCGCGACTGCGCCAAAGCAGCCGACGCCACGTCCACCAAATCAACCATCGCGCCCGTCTGATGCCACAAACACCAAGCGGTCAAAGGCAGGGGACCGCTGCCAATCATCGCCGCGCGGCTACTGTCAGTCAAGGACAAACCCGACCCGCCCAGCAAGCCAACTTCACGCCGCACCAGCTCGCGGTAATTGTCAATATACCAAAACTTTTCCAGCTCTTGCTGCGGACGGGCTGAGCTGGCAATTCGCCGCGACCAATACATTTCCATCTCCGATTCCGACAGGGAACAACGTCGCTGCACTTCGCGGCACACCTCATCATTACACCACTTCGGTAACTTTGTCGCCTGCACAGCTGCCGCCACCAAGCCAGAAAAAGCCGCATTGACGTCTGGCGAGGGTGCAAAATCGTGCAAATTCATCACTGTTTTAATTGCTATATCCATAGCTTTTCATAATGCCAAACCCTCCGAATTATTGCAAATTTGTTGCAATAAGTTGTATACTTGCAATATCATGACCCTCGATGATCTATTCAAACAACATAACCTGCGCCTAACCAAACCGCGGCAACAAGTCTTCGACGCACTGCAAAAATCAAACGTTCCGCTGACTATCAGCGATATTGCAAAAAAGTGCAAGGGGATTAATCGCACCAGCGTTTATCGCGCCTTGGTGGCGTTCAACGATCTCAAAATTATTAACGTCGTCCACGTCGGTTGGAAGAACTACTACGAGCTAGCCGAGCCATTCATTCCGCATCACCACCACTTATACTGCATTCGCTGCCAAAACGCTATACCAATCCAAACTCCAGAATTAGAACAGCTCATCAATTACCTCAGCAGAAAATACAGTTTTTTGGTCATTGATCACCATTTTGAGCTTGAAGGTATTTGCCAAAAATGCCGGCAAAAACAGCAGCTAGCTAAAAGCGCTAGTGCTAGCAAAAACAAGCCAAAGCCAGAATCAAAATCAACAAAGTAACACTAATCGCCAATCATCGTCAGCAGCGTCTCGCGCTCGCGAATCAGCTCGCGGTAGCGTTTGAGCAAACTCATAATATCGTTGCGCTGCTCATTGCTGAGGTCAAACACCGCCAACAACACTCCGTCAATTTCTTTAGCAGCCTTTTGCGTGTCCGACAGATTAGCTAATCCCGGCACGGTAGCCAAATATTCCGCGCGAAGATCCTCGGTCTTTTTCTCGTAGAGAGCTAGCCGCTTAGCCGGGCTATTAGCTGACTTTTTACCGAGGCGCGCCAACGCTTTTTCATACTCTTGCCGCGCCGCCAACACCGACACATAGTCAATCTTCAGTCCAAACAACCGCGCTACCAAGCCATTTTGCGCTTGCTCAATCTCGGCAGTAGCACCGTCGATTTCGTTCAAACGCCGCCGCGCTTGGCGCGTCATCCGGCGAATCTGATGACGCTCAACTTTCGACTGGAATGAACGCTTAATCAATCGCGCCTGCGGATCGCGGATCGTCATGCCGAATTCCTCGGCAACCGCACGGTAGAGTAAATAATCTACATAAACTTCGACCTGCTGCGAACAAACTTCTGCCGGCTGATTAACAAATTCTAATGCTAAGCGGTGCAAAGCCTTTTCGCCTTCTGCATAATGTTGCAGCGCAAAGCGCGCCCGCTCAACCGCTTGGCTTTGCTGCGACACATATTGCAACAACGTTGCAGTTTGCTCATCATCTGTCAAGAAATTGTCGCTCACTGTCTTGATCAGCGTTTTCTGCTGCGGCGCGCTTTCGATTTTACGCAGCCGCGGCAGGCAAACATCGCGCCAAGACAAGAAAAATTCCAGTGCCATCGGCACGCTGCGATCAAAACGCCGCGCCATCCGCCGCAGCGAGCGCGGACAAGCAGCATAGACGGCCACCGCTTGCTGCCGAAACTGTAGCGGACGCACCTCTGCTAACTTAAGCAAACGATTGTATCGCGCTGGGAATACTTTATCGATATCATTCATAGCGTACCTGAACCTTTCTAAATGAATAATTTAATAATTTCTGCCACGACGCACCACGTTGATTAAAGCGCCGGATCTCACCGTTGACCGATGCTACCTTGACCAGGGCTGGGCTGTACGGTACCTTACGGCTATACATCCACACATCATCGTAATTCCAGCGGCGTAGCGACGGATAAACTCTTTTCAAAAGCTCCACGCCATTGCGATAAAAATACTGCGGGTCGGCTTCTGGCGGCAAGAACCTTTCGGCAGTCAGACCCATATTCTTGACGATACGGCGCACATCCTCCAGCGTCTGCTCGGCGCCGTTTTCGGCAATCAACAGAGCATACACACTACCGCGGCCGCGAAAGATCACTGCGTATGAATCGCGCCCCGTCTCAATATCGTCAAACAAAAATTCGTCGACCGGCATCTCGATATGAAACACCCGCGGAATCAGTTTTTGACATTCTTCACGGCGCATCTGATCGTAGTTGAAGTCGTTAGCGGTCATACTTCCATTATACTATTTTTATGACGAAAAGTCAATATTGTTAGATAACAAAAAAGCGCTAGGTAAGGGTGGGCATCACCTAGCGCCATTCTGCCCTTCGTCCCACCCTATCGGGTATACGTGATCCACCTCACACATACGGTGATCCGCTGGACAAAGGGGTTAGTATACGCTAAAAAGTTGTCTAGGCACGAAAGTGGAGGGTAGATTACTGCCGTGCGCCTTTTAGCGCAACCTAACATAAGTTAGAATAGGGGGTATAAGGTGCTTGATTCACCACCTCGGGTCAATCAATCATCCCAATATTAGCACACCTTTGACAACATGTCAATACTTTTTAACAGGAATTTGTATGAAAATCAATAAAGTATCACCAGATAGCAGCAATTATCTCAAGGTATTAGCTAATATTGACGACAAGCCGCAAGCATTATATTACTTAGGCAAAATCCCTAAACAACGCCAGCCGACCATCGCTATCGTCGGCACCCGCAAGCCAACCAGCTACAGCATCGAGGTAACCAATCAGTTTGCTAGCGGCCTGGCTAGCCGCGGTTTTATCATTGTTAGCGGGCTAGCCCTAGGTACCGACGCGCTAGCGCACCGCGCCTGCTTAGACGCTGGCGGCACCACTATCGCCATCGTACCTAGCCAGTTACCGAATATTTATCCGCGCAGCAACAGCGCGCTCGCCCGGCGCATTATCGAGAAGGGCGGGGCAATCTTGTCCGAACATTCTACCGACGACACCGAACCGTACATCCTCGGCCGCTGGAGTTTTTTGGAACGCAACCGCTTGGTGTCCGGCTTGGCCGACGCCGTACTAATCACCGAAGCTAGTGCTCGCAGCGGCACGCTCAATACCGCCGCTCACGCGCTAACCCAAGGCAAAGACGTCTTCGTTGTACCTGGCAACATCACCAGCCCGCAGAGCGCTGGCTGCAACGCTCTAATCAAGCAAGGCGCCACGCCCGTCACCAGCCTCGACGACATTTTGTCGGTTGTCACACCAGAATCCATATCAGACTCGCGAACCAGCCAGACCAAGCTGCCGCTCGGCTCAACACCCGCCGAAACAGCGATCATCGAACAGCTCGCTCAAGGTATCCGCGACGGTGACCAGCTACAAAAGGCTACTGAGCTGGCAGCAACGGAGTTCAATACTGCACTAACCATGCTTGAACTGACCGGCGCTATCCGCTCGCTCGGCGCCAACCAGTGGACGCTTGTTTAATTAATATTGTTTAAGCTTTTCGTAAATTTGTCATTTTTATCGTATAATTGTAAACTTAGATATTATGCCTGGCAAGTCCCGCGAAAAGACACTGAGATTCAACCCTCGGACTGATATCCCCACCATTCCCAACGCTATGAGCATTGCTGGCGCGATTCTAGCCTGGCGCGGCGCCAAAAACGCATCGATACCGCTGCTGGTATCGCACAGGTTGCCGCTGGCCGGTTCATCGACGTTCTAGACGGCATCGTCGCTCGCAAAACAGGGCAGACAAGTGACCTCGGCGCTTTACTTGATGCTGGGCTAGACAAAGCTGTCACCGCCATTATCCTTTACGAGACAAAAAACAAAAACCTCGCACCAACGGAAATAATCGCTGCCATCATAGCTTTCAATGGAATCAACGCCGTTGCCAGCGCCAAAACGATAGTTGAAGCTGGCGATGAAACCGTACGCCCGGAAATCTCTGGCAAATTGGCGCTAGCGCTCGAAACCAGCTCATTGCTAGCCCACCTAGTCGGTAGCCGTCTCGAAACCACCGGCCAGAGCCAGCTCGCCAGAGTTGCTCGCGGTATCGGCAATTTAGCGTTCGCTGTATCGCTGCCGTTCGCATTTAAATCAACGCTTTCGTACATTGAACGCGCCCGGCAATCAAAACACCGAAATGATAAATAAACAAGCAAAACTGGCGATTTGCGGCCTGAAGAGGATTTTTGGCTATTTTGTTGCAAAAAATAGTAAATTATTGCAAAACTATTGACACCGCAGTCCATATGTGATATATATATCAGCTTTTTGCTCAAAGTTTCGTAAAAAGGGCAAGAAGTAGCCCTTTTGCTTTGAGTGAAAACACACTTCCCTGAGGAGGGGAAATGAGACACTTTTTCAAGAAGGCGGCGCGCGCTTTGCGCGCCCGCCGCGAGATGACGGTCGCTGTGGCGACCGCCATCGTCGCCGCCGTCCTGATCGTCGGCGGCCAGGGCAACCTGGCCGCGGTGGTGGCCCCGGGGGCGGGGGGGGGGCTGGGCGGCCGCGCCCCGGCGGTACGCCCGGGGGG
>CAURUS010000001.1:0-487340 GCA_963528575.1 uncultured Candidatus Saccharibacteria bacterium | reverse complement strand
CCCGCCGGGCCAGCCGGCACCCGCCACCCCGGCGGCCCAGCCGGCTCCGAACGTCGGCATCATCGCCGGTGTCGCCGCCGGTATCGCCGCAGTCGGCTGCATCATCGCCGGTGTTGGCGCCGTCGCTGGTATTGGCGCCGTCGGCGCCGCTAGCGCCGGCGTCGCCGTCGGCATCATCGCCGGTGTCGCCGTGCGCGCCGCCATGCGTGGCGGCGCTGTCGCTGGTATCATTGTCGGCGTTGTCGGCGTTGTCGGCGTCGCTGCCGGCATCATCGCCGGCGTCGCCGGCGTCGCCGTCGGCATCGTTGTCGGCGTCGGCGCCGGCCTCATCGCCGGCGTTGGCGTCTTTGTCGGCGTTGATAGCGCAGCTCGCGCCATCATCGCCGACGGGGCTCAGCGCCCCCAGCGCTGAGCCCCGCTCTACCCCCGCCCCCTCCCTCACCGCCAGTGAGTCGAGCCGCAGCGGCAACTACTCTCAATCATCCACTAACCCCGCCCCTCGGCGGAACCCTACCATTCCAGGTAGCTGTTCTGTCGGGGGCGGGCAACCCCATGGAATATCATGATTTGATACTAATCAGCTGGATTATCAAAATTAACCAAAAGGAGTTTATATGAAATCAGTTTTTGCCGGAGTTTCTGCTGTCGCGCTAGCCGTAGCTGGCGCTGCTGGTATTGCTAGCGCCCTAGGAAACGAGCAAGCCAACAATGCGCCAACTGCCGCTAATCAAGCGCAGCAGCCAGTCTACCGCTGCGAATCACTAGGTATCGACCATATCGCTAGCGATAGCTACAAATTCTCTGTCAAATACGCCGCTTACAACGGCGCTACTTACAAAGGCACTGTCTACCGCGTCTACGACGCCAATGGCAAGGAGGTCTACAACACTGCTGGCGCTAAGTTCAACGGTTTCGAACCTGGCAATTACACCGCCAAGGCTTTCGTCACCGTATCGGTCAACGGCAAGGACGAAACTGTCACCAGCGACGGCTGCACCAAGACTTTTACTATCAAAGCCGCTCAAAACGACCAGAATAACAAGCCGGACAAACCATCCGAGCCAGCGCCGCAGCCGCAAGAGCCGTCTAAGCCGACCAATCCAAACCAAAATAAGCCAGACGACCAGAAGCCGACGCCGCAGCAGCCTTCCAAACCTGACAACCAAAACAAGCCCAACAATCCAACTCCGCAGCAACCATCAACTCCTGCCAAACCAACAGAGCCGTCTAAACCAACGACACCGAGCCAGCCCGACACAAAGCCGAACACACCGAATACACCGGCTACACCATCAAAGCCAGCAGCTCCAGCTAATCCAGCGCCTACAAACCAGCAGCCCTCGCCAACAGCCGCCGCAGACTCCAACGCCACACCTACCACCGCAACGACTACACAAACAAATACAGCCAACAGCCCGTCTAACAACGCTAGCACGCCAAACCAGCTACCAAAAACTGGTATCAGCGAGCTAGCCGGCCTAGCTGGTACTGGGTCGCTTGGCTACGCGCTGTATGCTTACATAGTATCGCGCAAAAACCGTTAATCTAGCTTGACCGCTCGCACTTTGCTCTAATAAATAGCCCCGCTCTTTCGACCGGGGCTATTTTATTTACTAGTTCAGTGTTCGCCTGATCAATTCGCGGGTAAAGAACTCCAGTGTGTCACCGATAGCCAGCTGCAGTTTCTTCTGTGTCCGCAGGCTCAGACCGCACATCTCGCCTTCAAACACTTCTTTGGCTTCCTGCTGCTGGCGCTGGACGTTAGCTACCTCTACCTCGGCAAGCTGCTCGCCGCCGCGCTTGACGCGCACTAGCAAATTCGGCGCTACTTTGCCGCTGATTACTTCGCCGCCGCAAATCACTTCGTCGCGCATAGTACGAAAGATACCTTTGACTTCTAATACGCCAACTTCCGTCTCGACCACCTCTGGCGACAGCAAAGCTTCCATATTTTTGCGAGCATCGTCTAGCAGTTCGTAAATCACTTTGTAAGTACGCACCCGCACGTGATCGCGGCTCGCCAAGCGCTTAACCGCTGGCGGTATTTCAACATTGAATCCGTAAATAATAGCATCCGAACTATCGGCCAAACGCACGTCGCTCTCGTTGATATTGCCGACGCCGCTGCCAATAATTCGCAAATCAATAGCACCGCCCGTATCAACCAGCCGCAAACTATCCATCACTGAGGCTAGCGAACCCTGCACGTCAGCCTTGACGATAACGTCGAACTCTTCGCTGTCGTGCTTTTGCGTCATCATTTTCAGCAAATCGGCGCCAGTGACGTTGGTACTGGCAGCTTGCCTTTCTGCTTCAATTTTAGCCTGCTCTACCTGGGCGCGAGCAATCTTCTCATTCTTCACCACAGTGAAGACATCGCCGAACTGCGGCAATTCCTTGAACCCGGTGACTGTCACTGGCGTTGACGGGCCAGCTAATTTTAGCGCCTCGCCGCGGAAATTAGCCAGCGTGCGCACTTTGCCGTATGATGTACCAGCAACCAGAAAATGACTCGGTTTCAGCTGGCCTTGCTCGACTAGCAGATTGACCACCGAACCGCGGCCCTTTTCCATGTGCGCCTCAATTACCAGGCCTTCTGCCGGCACATCAGTATCGGCTTTTAACTCTTCCATATCGGCTACCAACAACACCATATCTAGCAGTTTATCGATATTTTCGCCAGTTTTAGCGCTGATTGGCACCATAATCGTGTCGCCACCCCATTCCTCTGGATTCAGCTGGTATTCGCTGGCTAATTGAGCTTTAACGCGGTCGATATTGGCGCCCTCTTTATCAATTTTGTTGATAGCCACGACGATTTTAGCATTAGCATTGCGAGCAAATTTAATCGCTTCGACCGTTTGCGGCATCACGCCGTCGTCGGCAGCCACCACAATCACCACTACGTCGGTCAACACCGCGCCGTGCTGGCGCAGCGCCGCAAAAGCCTCGTGCCCTGGCGTATCTAGCAAGGTGATTACGCGATCGCCGCGCTTGGTCTGATAAGCGCTGATATGCTGGGTAATTCCGCCTGCTTCGCTAGCTACGGTTTTCATGCCGAGGATTGTGTCTAGCAGCGTAGTTTTACCGTGATCGACATGCCCCATCACTGCTACAATCGGCGGCCGCAGCGAGGCCTTGGCAGACGGCTTGTGCAAATGTTGCACTGGCGCAGAATTAACTTCTTTTCGCTTCAATTGTACGGCAATTTTCAGCTCCTCGACGATAATTTGCGCCGTCTCGAAATCAATCCGCTGATTGATCGTCGCCACGATACCGTTTTTGAACAATTCACCGACAAGCTGCGTTACTGGCAGATTCAGAGCCTCGGCCAATTCTCCAACGGTAATAGAATCGGCAATCATCAGAACTTTCTCTGGCTGGCTCATATTTCTCCTTTCTACCCGCAGCTTATCGGGACAATTATCCGCTAGATGCGCGGGCTGTTACTTGGTTTTCTTTTTCTTGCCGCCCAAACTCAGGCTAATTTTGCGGCCTTCGCGGTCAATGTCGAGAATTACGAATTCTTTGCGCTCGTTCAAGGTAAAGACCTTCTCGGGATCAACATCGTTGCCGCTGCCAAGCTCCGAGATATGCACTAGCGCCTCGACAGCCGGGCTAATCTGGACAAAGGCGCCAAACGGCGTAATCCGCGTGACTGTACCTTCGACTTTTTGGCCTTTTTCGAGCTTCTCAACCTCGTCGAGCCACGGATCTTTGGTTAGCTGCTTGACGCTCAAGCTCAAACGGTCTTTGTCGATCGAGATGATTTTGGCTTCAACCGACTGGCCGACTTTAACGTAATCATTCGGATTACCAACACGCTCCCAGCTGATTTCTGAAATATGAATCAGCCCCTCGATACCATCAACGTTAACGAACGCGCCAAAGTCGACAACGCCCGTGACTACACCTTTGACCGTATCGCCGACTTTCAGCGTAGCAAAACGTGCTGCCAAGCCGTCTTTGATAGCCTCTTTCTCGGAGAAAATCAATTTGTTAGTCTTGCGGTCGCAGTCCAAAATACGCACTTTCATCGGCCGGCTGACCAGAGCGTTCAAGCGGGCAAGAATTTCGTCCTTGTCGGCGCTGCCAACGCGCGGATAATGCTCGGCGCTCAACTGCGATACCGGCAAGAAGCCGCGTACACCCTCGTACTCGACCAGCAGTCCGCCGCGGTTCGCGTCGTACGGCGTAATTTCAACAATTTCAGCAGCATCAAAGTGAGCTTGAATTTCTTCCCAGCCGCGATCTTTGGCTGCCTTGCGCAAACTCAGCAGGCTGTAGCCGTTATCAAGTTCTGAATCAATCACGCTTGCCGACACTTCGTCGCCGACATTCAATTGGCGGCCGAAACCGACCTCGCGGCGCGGTACGTAACCAATTCCTTGCGCGCCCAAATCTACTAATACTTCGTGTTTTCGCACGCTTAAAACGTGCCCAGTCACCATCTCGCCAGCAACTAGCTGTTTCGCATTGTCGCCCGCCAAGAGGTCGTCCATCGTAATCGTGGCCTTTGCCATAAATACGTCATCAGCAGACACCCAGGATTCGGGTAAATTCTGCCAATTCTCCTTTCTTAAATTTAATATTTCTCGAGCAACACAAAACAATGCGCACTCAGCCACTTACCAGTATACCTTATCCGACCTCTAATGTCTAGATGAGGCGGCGCGATTTGACGTAAGCAACCCCCAGCCCCAGCAAGCCGGCACCAGCTACAACCGCTAGCATATCGTCAACCGGACCAGTCTTTGGCAAGCTGCTGGCTTCATGGCCAGTTTTCGGCAGCTTGTTGTTAATAGCAGCAGACGAACCTGTTGCCGAGTTATTAGAGCCGCCAGAAACAGTGCTAGAAGCGCTGGAATTGGAGTTGGAATTGGAAGCCGGAGTCGAACTGTTAGAATTGCTGCTAGTAGAGGCGCTCGATGTGTCCGACGCGCTTTTTTGATCGCTCTGGCTGGCCGCGCCAGCGTTCGACTTCTGTGCTGGATCCGAGCTGTTGTTACTTTTGTTCTTGTCTTCTTGCTTTTTCAATGTATCAGCAAGCGAGTCTTTTTTCTTCTCGTCTTCCTTAGGCTTATTAGCTTCAGTATTGCTCTGGTTTGTATCTTTTTTTGGCGCTGGCGCAGTGTTGCTGCTTTGCTCGTTTTGAGTTTTTTGGTCGTTTTTGGCAGTTTCAGATTGAGACGTTTGTGCCGTTTGCTGCGTATCTGTCGAATTCAATTCGCCCGAATGGCGCACCATGTACACGCCGCCAACAAACGCCGCTGCTAGCGCCGTCCCCACCAGCACAAAACCAATCACTGAACCTTTCTCGCTACGATGTGCCACTTTACTGTTATCCTCTCATAATTACCTTACTTTTCTATATTATACACCTTTTCTGCAATAATATCAACTATACGCTATACTATCGTCTGTGATACGATAGATTCATGATAGTAACAATCGATACTGGCGGGACAAAGACGCTCGTCACCTCTTTTGCCGATAACGGGCACATGGGCAAACCGCTTAAATTTCCCACTCCCAAGGAGCCAAAAGCTTATGTCGCTGAACTAAAACGCGTAGTCCGCGAACGCTATTCAGACAAAAAAGTCGATGTTATAGTTATCGCTCTACCTGGTATTATCAAGAATGGCACTGCTGTCTGGTGCCAAAACCTCGGCTGGGCAGATTTTCATGCTTCCCGCCTGCTGCGAGACCTGCTGCCAGGCGTGCCGGTGCTCATCGAAAACGATGCCAACCTAGCTGGGCTCGCCGAAACGCGGCTTTTACGAACAATCCCTAACTGTTCGCTTTATGTCACAGTTAGTACTGGCATCGGTACTGGCGTTTGCACTAACGGCTACATCGACCCGGGCATGCGCTACAGCGAAGCTGGCCGCGCGCTCGTCGAATATGGCGGCAAGATCCACTCGTGGGAAAGCTTTGCCTCTGGACGGGCCATTGTCGACGCTTATCACAAATTTGCTCGCGACATCACCAGCAAACGCACCTGGAAGAAAATCGCTGATCGCATTTCGCGCGGCTTTCTGGCCGTCATCCCGATAATTCAGCCTGACATTATCATCATTGGCGGTAGCGTCGGTACTTATTTTGAACGGTACGGCGATTACTTGCGCGATATTTTAACTTCGCATCTACCGCCGCACATTCCATGTCCAAAGATTATTCAAGCACGCCATCCCGAGGAAGCGGTTGTCTACGGATGTTATTACTATGGCAAAGATTACTTGGCTCTCGCAAAAAATAAGCGCTGACGCTTTGTCAGTGCCGCACCTCGCGCATCTCACCCTAATTCAGGGTGAGATGTTTCGTTGGAATCATCGCGCTTGCGCTATTCACTACAATCCGGCAGATTCTCATGCTTGCGAACGGCTGATCCACGAATATGGCCACGCCTTGCTAAACCACACTGGCTATTCGCGCGATATTGAGCTAATCGCTATGGAACGCGCCGCCTGGCAAGAAGCCATCAAAGCAGCCGCTAGGTTTTCTACCACAATTGACGCCGAGCTAATTGAAAACGACCTCGACACTTATCGCGACTGGCTGCACGCCCGTTCGCAATGCCCGCACTGCCAAGCTGCCGGCCTGCAATCCAGCGCCAACAAATATTCCTGTCTCGCCTGCGGCCGTTCCTGGCGAGTAAACCAAGCCAAACTATGCCAGCTGCGCCGCTGGCTTGAATAGTCTGCTTGATGCGATAATCATTCATAACTACCGATTACTCATAAAACTTAAAAAATGCACCTCCGTAATGGAAGTGCATTTTTGTATAGCCAGCTAGTTTTACGCTGCGAGCGTAACGTCATCCTGCGTAACAGTTGTTTTCGCTTTACCGCGGCGGCTAATGCGGCCGCCCTTAGCGCCAGCAATACGAGCTAACTGCGGATTAGCGGCAAAACCGCCCGTGTGCCCGTTTTGGCCGCCTTTACGGCCAATTTTTGCATAAAAATTTGGGTCTTTGGCCAAGTTCTTTTTAGCTGCTTTCATGCCGCCGATTTTTGTTCCTGCCATATTATTATCTCCCGCCCGCTCCGGGCAATATTAAAAGGGCTCGCCTACCTCTATAAGAGATAAGTAAACCCTCGCTTTATCTCACATATGTTATATGTACTCTTTTATATTAGCACAAACGAGACAAAATGTCAATGGTTACAAATTACGAAATTATGATATAAAAACCGTTGCGTTTATTCGTCTGGTGCGATATTATAGATATGCACCTGTTTGAACCTTCAAAACTACGAGGTTCACCACAAATACAATTCTCGTTTTCTGCGAGATCCGAGAATATAAAAATAACGCTCTCGAAAGAGCGTTATTTTGTTTATTGAGCTATCACGACACGCAGCAGCGATCTGGGAGCCTACCCGTCTCATAAAAATATCCTAAGCGCCATAAGACAATCTGTAGTTTCGCCGCTAACAGACAGCGGCACTAAACGCGTCAGCCAAAAATAAAAACCACCCTTTCGGATGGTTTTTATATAACTCGGCACCGTGCTAGATTCCCACTTGCGCAGTATTATCGCCGCTGAGGAGCTTAACTTCTGTGTTCGGAATGAGAACAGGTGTTTCCTCCTCGCCATGGGCACCGGAGGAGGGGGTTTAAAGCGCTTGGTTCCACATATAATCCGTGGTGGGCCAAACCCCTTCCTTCGATGTCCTTGTTCGGCTAGCTCATGCCTATAATCGAAAGATCAACGTTGGTGCGAACACCAATTACTAGTCAAGTCTACCTTATCCACGCTATCAATGCAAGCATTAACCTAGTAGACAAGGACATAAAAAGGCAATGGGACTATTAGTATGCTTCGGCTCCATACATTACTGCACTTCCACCTTGCACCTATCAAACAGATAGTCTATCTGTGTCCTCATAGGGAAATCTAATCTTGAGGTCAGTTTCGCGCTTAATATGCTTTCAGCGCTTATCTGGTCCGCACATAGCTACCGGACAATGCAGCAGGTGGCCACAATCCGTACACCAGCGGTGCGTTCACCCCGGTCCTCTCGTACTAGGGGCAAATCCTCGCAAATTTCCTGACGTCCATACCGGATATAAACCGAACTGTCTCACGACGTTCTGAACCCAGCTCGCGTACCACTTTAATCGGCGAACAGCCGAACCCTTGGAAGGTGCTCCCCCTCCAGGATGTGATGAGCCGACATCGAGGTGCCAAACAGCGCCGTCTATGTGAACTATTGGGCGCTATAAGCCTGTTATCCCCAGGGTAACTTTTATCCGTGTGCGCTGTCGATCCCACATTCAATGAACAAATGTTCGTACAGCGGGTCACTTGCTCCGACTTTCGTCTCTGATTGGAATGTACTCCTCACAGTCAAGCTGGCTTATGCGCATACACTATCACTTCGATTTCCATCCGAAGTTAGCCAACCTTTGAACGCCTCCGCTACTCTTTAGGAGGCAACCGCCCCAGTTAAACTACCCACCATACACGGTCCTTGTACCGGATAACGGCACAAGTGAGATCAAGATCACAGCAAGGTTGGTATTTCACATTACGACTCCGCAAATACTAGCGTATCTGTTTCAAAGTCTCCCAACTATGCTACACATGCTGAAACCTGGATCAATGTAAAGCTGTAGTAAAGCTCCATGGGGTCTTCTCGTCCTGGTATGGACAGACGGCATCTTTACCGCCAATGCACTTTCACCGAGTCCTTCGCTGAGACAGTGCCCACATGATTACTCCATTCGTGCGGGTCAGAACTTACCTGACAAGGAATTTCGCTACCTTAGGACGGTTATAGTTACCGCCGCCGTTCACTGGGGCTTCAGTTCGTACCGTGAAGCACTCCCCTTAACCTTCCAGCACCGGGCAGGAGTCACCCCCTATACATCCACTTTCGTGTTAGCAGAGAGCTGTGTTTTTGATAAACAGTTCCGTGGGCTCTTTTGCTGCGGCCCCCACATCGCTAGATGCGTTGAGCTTCAGTTCCAAAAGCTATTGGTTCTATCTCAAGAAGAATTGATGTATTAAAGATACTCTTCAACCACACCTGCTAGCTTTGAAACCGACAACATATCCACCGAAGTGGGGGCAGACCTTATTCCGAAGTTACGGTCGCTGTATTGCCGAGTTCCTTAGCGAAGGTTCACTCGTAAGCCTGAGTCTACTCGACTCGAGCACCTGTGTTGGTTTGCGGTACGGGCGGACATAGCCACGCGTACACCTGCTTTTCTAGCCAGAGCCTTTTCCAGAATCATCACTCCGCAGAGTAACTTTCACTCCCTTTGCGTTCCCGCTAGGTTGGACGGATAAACCATGAATCCGCTCTGAATATCTCTCCGTGAACAGTGTACAAACTACGCCGGTTCAGGAATATCAACCTGATGTCCATCGCCTACGCTATGCGCCTCGGCTTAGGCCCGACTAACCCTGAGATGATTACCATAGCTCAGGAAACCTTGCTCTTACGGCCGAGAGGATTCTCACCTCTCTTATGGTTACTCATTCCAGCATTCTCACTTCCTACCGCTCCACAGCACTTTACAATGCTGCTTCACTGCCGATAGGAACGCTCCTCTACCGCCCATGCTAATGCATAGACCCATGTCTTCGGTATTACGTTTAGCCCCGTTACATTTTCCACGCAAGATCTCTTGACTAGTGAGCTGTTACGCACTCTTTAAATGAATGGCTGCTTCTAAGCCAACATCCTAGCTGTTTAAGAAATCTCACCTTGTTTCCCACTTAACGTAAATTTAGGGACCTTAGACGATGGTCTGGGCTGTTTCCCTTTTGAGCGACGAACTTAGCTCCGCCGTTCTAACTGCCATGATTCCACAGCCGGTATTCGTAGTTTGTTAAGGGTGGGTAGGATTGCTCCCCCCAGTCCTTTACAGAGCTCTACCCCCGACTGCTACCACATGACGCCAGTCCTAAAACTGTTTCGAGGAGAACCAGCTATCTCCGAGTTCGATTGGCATTTCACCGCTAACCACAAGTCATCCAAACACTTTGCTGCGTATCCTGGTTCGGTCCTCCACCACCTGTTACAGTGGCTTCAACCTGCTCATGGTTAGGTCACCCGGTTTCGGGTCTAATCCCGTACACTTAATCGCCCTATTCAGGCTCGCTTTCACTGTGGCTCCGCCAACTGGCTTAACCTTGCGCACGAAATTAACTCGCTGGATCGTTCTACAAAAAGCACGCCGTCACCGGACAAGCCGGCTCCGACTCCTTGTAGGCACTAAATTTCAGGATCTATTTCACTCCCCTCCCGGGGTTCTTTTCACCTTTCCATCACTGTACTAGTTCACTATCGATCGTATATTATATTTAGCCTTGGCTGGTGGTCCAGCCAGATTCAAACAGGGTTTCTCGTGCCCCGTCCTACTCGATAAAACACATATAAGGTCAGCGTCGTTTTTGCGTACACGGCTTTCACGTTCTTTGGCTAGCCATTCAAACTATTCTGCTAACCACGCTGTTTTCTCACCTTACCTACCGTCGATAGCCAGTAGTCGCAAACCAGATACCTCGAACGAATTCAAGTTCTCTGGCTTGGTCGTGTGTAATATCACAACCCCTTGTAAGCATTCGCCTATCAGCTTATTTGCCTGCGAACAGGCAAAAACTTATAAGGTTTGGGCTCTTCCCGTTTCGCTCGCCACTACTCCGAGAATCGTTATTTACTTTCTTTTCCTCATCCTACTAAGATGTTTCAGTTCAGATGGTTCCCGTTCACTACGCCTATGTATTCAGCGCAGGACAACATGACTTTCCTCATGCTAGGTTTTCCCATTCGGAAATCTCCGGATCATAGCTTGTTGGCAGCTACCCGAAGCTTATCGCAGTCTTCCACGTCCTTCATCGGTAATATACGTCTAGGCATCCATTTAGTGCCCTTGAGTACCTTTTTATGCATTGACTTAACTAGTAATTGCTATCCGCAAACGATAATCTACCCTGCTCAATGAATAGCTCGCTATTATTTGGCCGGTATATCCGCAACTGCTATGCAATCACTTGCCGTCAATCTTTCTTTTACATCACTGAATTGTTAAGCAGCCTGCGTCCGTCTCGTTTCTATAAACTTGAACGCACATTTCGTCGCATCAACTAGAAGTTGATGACACTCGTCTGCGTTCAAGACGTGGTGGATTAGACTTTACTCATCATAACACTGCCAGACTGATTTGTCTACACTGTCATGCAAGCAAAATTGATGTTTTTTCGACCACAATCTCGCACATATGCCGTCGATCTTTGCCATTGGTTCATTACTGAACATCAGCTAACTGACAATTGATTATAGCAGCTATCCCGTCCAATTACAATACCGAATTTAAAAAAATTACACAAAATAAAAAACTTGCCTACTGGCAAGTCTAATGGTGGGCGGCGAGGGACTCGAACCCCCGACCCTCTCGGTGTAAACGAGATGCTCTAGCCAACTGAGCTAGCCGCCCGCAAACAATCCTACTTTTCAGCTAAAACCATGGTGGGCGATGAGGGACTTGAACCTCCGACCTCGTCATTATCAGTGACGCGCTCTAACCAGCTGAGCTAATCGCCCATATTTTGGTGGAGTGTCCTGGACCAAAAGCCCAGTCCACCCCATGCTTATAATGGTGGAGATACAGGGACTCAAACCCTGGACCCCCTGCTTGCAAAGCAGGTGCTCTAATCAACTGAGCTATATCCCCATTAAATTGTTAACAAACCATTAACTGTGTACATTTTACACTATGATTACGCGATTATCAAGTGTATACTATTAGGTATGGTATACGAATTTAGTTGGTTTTCATTTCTTATCGGCATAATAATTCTAATCTGCGGCGCTGCCTTGACAGTCTGGTATCAACAAATTGCTGACAACTTTGGCAGCGGCGTCGGCAGCTACGAGCGCTACCGTCTATGCGGACTGATAGCCTGCGCACTAGGATTCGTCGTTATGCTTAACCTGCATACACTTTTGCTAAAATTATTCTTCAGTTTATTCTTCAGCGGCATCTCGCGAGAATAGCGAGCGTAAACGTAATCTGCATTTAGCGGCTCTGCTTGCTATCGCTAGCAAGCTTTGTACTTAGCGGCTAATTAATTGTGCATTTTGTTCTATCACCATGCATAATCAGGTTCGCTCACGCCGACCATCGCGTTCAACAACTCTTCTGGAGTAACAACTTTTAAACCACCATAAATCGGATCCTGAAATTTATAGTACGGATCTACATAATAAACCAGCGCAACATCTTTATTGTCTGGCGTAGCAATATAGCCCGCGCCAGCAACATTATGTTCAGCGTTTGCTATTCCAGGGTATATTTTGCCAGGATTAAAAGTATAATACATTGGATATCCGTCTTGAGTATTCTTTATGAGCCTCTGTTTAAATAGTTCAATTGATGCGCTATTAATTTCCCTCACCGTTTCAATCCGATAGCCAGCTTGATTAGTTTGAGGAAACTCATAACCGAACATATGTTTGTTAAGTATTCTTATGGCATCTCGATTATGCGTACCAAAAGGCTCATAGGTTCCCATCTCTCTAGCAAGCGTAAATTGATCTACAATTTTGCCTCTTGAAGCTAGCATCATACTCACTGTAGCTGGCGCGCAAAAGTTCCAACGCTGCTGAATTTGTGTCGTCACGTTTAATTTATTCCTCTTGCCGATAGGAATGCCGTATAATTTCTCTACTTCTTCTTTTGGCGAATTTGCCTGTGAAGCTTGGTTGTTGCTTGTCTGGGACTCTTTCCTTGCATTATGATCCGGCTGACCTTTTTTGGATTCATTCGCTATTTCTGACTTGGCGCTACTAGCTTGAGTGTCTTTAGTTACGCTGTTTGGTCGCATCCTCGACGCCAAAACGGCAATTGATATAGCTAAAGTGCTAATAATCGCGATTACTATAATACTCTTCTTTTGTACAGCCATGGTCTTAATCTTAAGTATACAGCATTTATATCACCGAAAAACCAAAAGACCCCTGCTAACAGGGGTCATACATGGCTTAACAACTTGATTGTGCAATCTATCTCAATCTGTGGTAAATTTTAGCCTTGCCCCTAAGGGCTGAATTCGAAAGCGAAATTTACTAAAACTTTCGAAAAGACCGACCTAGCTTCAAAGGCTGATTTCTCGAGCCTTTGGCATAACTCTCCCTAGAAAGGAGGTAATCCATCCGCACCTTCCGGTACGGATACCTTGTTACGACTTAACCCCAATCATGCCCCCCACCTTAGGCCGACGAATCGGACTTCGGGTGTTGGTCACTTTCATGGTTTGACGGGCGGTGTGTACAAGACCCGGGAACGTATTCACCGCAGCTTGCTGATCTGCGATTACTAGCGATTCCGACTTCATGGAGGCGAGTTTCAGCCTCCAATCCGAACTGGGACTAGCTTTGATGCGATTTGCTCCACCTCGCGGCTTTGCTGCGCATTGTACTAGCCATTGTATCGTGTTTCTAGCCCAGGACGTAAGGGAAATACTGACCTGACATCATCCCCTCCTTCCTCTCCGTTACCGAAGCAGTCCAACTAGAAAAATCCAACTAGTTGCAAGGGTTGCGCTCGTTGATGGACTTAACCAAACATCTCACGACACGAGCTGACGACGGCCATGCATCACCTGTCACAGGGTTCCAAAAGGCACTAATTGGTTTCCCAAAAATTCCCTGGATGTCAAGCCCTGGTAAGGTTCTTCGTTTAGCATCGAATTAAAGAACACGATCCACCGCTTGTGCGGGTCCCCGTCAATTCCTTTATGTTTTAGTCTTGCGACCGTACTCCACAGGCGGGATACTTAACGCGTTAGCTTCGCTACTGAAGGGGTCGATACCTCCAACAGCCAGTATCCATCGTTTACGGCGTGGACTACCCGGGTATCTAATCCGGTTCGCTCCCCACGCTTTCGTGCCTTAGCGTCAGAAATGGTCCAGTCACCTGCCTACGCCATCGGTGTTCCTTCTTATATCTACGGATTTCACTCCTACACAAGAAATTCCAGTGACCTCTACCACTCTCGAGTTTGCCAGTTTGAATAATAGCCTGTATGGTTGAGCCACCAGATTTCACTATTCACTTAACAAACCGCCTACGCAACTCTTTACGCCCAGTCACTCCGGATAACGCTCGGATCCTACGTATGACCGCGGCTGCTGGCACGTAGTTAGCCGATCCTTATTCATAAGCTACCGTCATATTCCTCACTTATAAAAGCAGTTTACAACCCGAAGGCCTTCATCCTGCACGCGGCGTTGCTCCATCAGGCTTTCGCCCATTGTGGAAGATTCCTCACTGCTGCCTCCCGTAGGAGTCTGGACCGTGTCTCAGTTCCAGTCTGGCTGGTCATCCTCTCAGACCAGCTACGGATCGTCGGCTTGGTGAGCCATTACCTCACCAACTACCTAATCCGACGCGGGCTTCTCCCAAAGCGGATAAATCCTTTAATCCGAAGATCATATGCGGCATTAGCCACCCTTTCGGGCAGTTATTCCTCACTTTGGGGCAAATTCCCACGCGTTACTCAGCCGTTCGCCGCTCGCCGCCAAGTAGTAAACTACTCGCGCTGCCGCTCGACTTGCATGTGTTAGGCACGCCGCCAGCGTTCATCCTGAGCCAGGATCAAACTCTCCATAAAGATGCTTCATTTGAAGCGTCTACTCAAAAATAGACTGACGATGATAATTGCACAATCAAATTGTTAAATTACTATTAACCTGACTGCTAAGATGCAATTTGTAAGTTTACCTCTCGCAACCAGACTGTTCACTATTGTAGCGCTCTAACCTAATCAAGTCAACACCCTATCGCTAGTTTTTTGTAGCTAAAAATACAACGATACCCGCTAGTAAGCCAATTACAGCACCGACTACCACTTCCAAAGGGGTATGTCCCTTAGCGCTACGCGGCTTCGATACATCAAATTTCGAGATATCAATAACTTGCTTGATAGCCTCGCCCTGCTCGCCAACAGATCTCCGTACCATCAATGCGTCGTACATCACAATCGCTGCTAGAGCTAATGCCAAACCAAACAAACCACTGCCGACTCCGTCTTTCAAACCAATAATCGATACTAGCGACATCATCGTAGCACTATGAGCGCTTGGCATATTTCCCGATATGTACAGATGATCAAACACTTTCAAGGTACGCATCTTAATAGCAGCAACGACATACTTACCGCACTGCGCCATAGCCCAACCGACAGCAAAAGCTATTATATAAGGGGATACTACCATCCGCTATTTTTCTCCTTCGCCTGTATCACGTATAATCCCCATTGACGAAACTGTATCTCCGTCATTAATACGCATCACTCGAACACCCTGAGTAGTACGGCCAAGTGCTGGAATATCGTCAAGCGACACTCGGATAGTCTGTCCATTTTGACTAATCATAATTGCCTCAACCGCATCATTCTCAAGCGTTTGAACAGCAACTATCGGACCAGTTTTTGCCGTAACAACAGCAGCCTTCACACCAACGCCGCCGCGGCGGTGACTCGGGAAATTAGCTACCTTGGTTACTTTGCCGAACCCGTTTGCGCTCATCACCAGCAATTTTTGATCAGCTGAAGTTACAATATCCATACCTACAACACTATCGTCCGTTCGTAGTCGCACACCACGCACACCGCGAGCAGCACGTCCCATCGGACGACACTCCTCCTCGCTAAAGCGAACCGCTTGTCCAGCCGAAGTCGAGATAATCACATCGTTCTTGCCAGTAGTTTGCTTGATCCAGCGCAGCTCATCGCCTTCATCCAAATTAATAGCAATTAAACCATTGGTGCGAATATTTGAATAGTCAGCAATCGCTGTCTTCTTGACTGTACCCTTGGTCGTCGCCATAAATAGATAGCCTTCATCTACGTTTACATCTTTAGCTAGATTGATAATTGAAGTAATTTTTTCTTCTGGCTGCAGCTGCAATAAATTGACCGCTGCTACGCCCTTCGCCGCTAAGCTAGCTGCCGGCACTTCGTAAGCTTTCAGGCGAAACACTCTACCCCTGTTCGTGAAAAACAGCAGCCAATCATGTGTTCCAGCTGGTACTAGCTGATCAATAACGTCTTCCTCTTTAGTGGTCATACCGCGTTTACCCTTGCCGCCGCGGTTTTGACGGCGATAATCGCTAGCCAAGGTACGTTTGATGTAATTTTCCGTTGTCAACAGTACAACAGTATCTTCTTCTGGGATTAGTTCTTCATCGCTAAACTTACCGACTTCGGTGTTGATAATTTTACTACAACGGTCATCGCCATATTTATCTTTAATTTCTAGCAACTCCTCTTTGATGATGCGAAGGATTTCGTTTTCGTCAGCCAAAACTTTTTCAAAATACGCGATCTTTTTCATTAACTCAGCTAGCTCATTCTCGATAGCTTCGCGTTCTAGACCCGTCAGCCGGCGCAATTGCATTGCCAGAATCGCCTTGGCCTGGATAACGCTCAGCGAGAACTTTTCGATGAGCGCCTTTTCGGCTTCATCTTGCGTCTTGCTAGCCCGGATGATTCTAATTACCTCGTCGATATTGTCCAGTGCAATTTTGTAACCTTCCAGAATATGCGCTCGCTCCTTAGCCTTGCGTAGCTCGTACTCTGTGCGGCGGCGTACCACTTGGCGGCGATGTTTGATAAACTCATTCAGAATATCATGCAAACCTAAAACGCGCGGCTGCAGACGTGTCGCATCATCAGCGCTTGGCACCAAAGCTAGCATATTGTAATGAAAGTTAGTCTGTAACGCCGTCAATTTGTATAATTGGTTAAGTACTTTCTTCGGATAAGAGTCTTTTTTGAGCTCAATAACTACTCGCACATTACCGCGAGCCGACTCATCGCGCAAAGCGCTAATCGCCGTAATCTTTTTCTCGTGCACCAAATCGGCAATTTTTTCGATAAGCGTTGCTTTATTCACGCCATAAGGCATCTCAGAAACTATAATTTGATGACGGCCGCGTTTGGTCTCTTCAATATTTGCCACCGCCCGTATCGTCACACTGCCGCGGCCGGTCGCATAAGCTTGGCGCATCGGCGCGCCGCCATAAACCACCGCGCCAGTTGGGAAATCTGGCCCCTTAATACACTTCATAAGGTCATCAAGCGTTGCTTCCGGATTATCAATCAGCGTAACCGTTGCATCAACCACCTCGCCTAGATTATGCGTCGGAATATTAGTTGCCATACCAACAGCAATACCAACTTGCCCATTCAACAGTAAATTCGGTAATTTAGCAGGCAAAACAATCGGTTCTTGGCGCGTAGAGTCATATGTATCGCGAAAATCAACCGTCTCTTTATCAATATCTGCCAAAAGCGACTCTGACACCCGAGTCATTTTTGCTTCGGTATAACGCATAGCTGCCGGCGGGTCGCCATCCATTGAGCCAAAGTTACCTTGACCCTGAACCAACGGATAGCGCTCCACCCAATCTTGAGCCATACGCACCATCGCATCATAAATCGAACTATCGCCGTGCGGATGGTATTTACCCATCACTTCACCGACAATCTGCGCACTTTTCACGGTCTTAGCTGTCGGCCCGATACCCATTTTGTCCATTACGTACACAATACGGCGATGAACTGGCTTCATACCATCGCGTACATCCGGCAAAGCACGATCGACTATGACCGACATTGAATACCGGATAAAACTATCCTCCATAACATCTTCTACTGTTCGAATTTCGACAGACTTTGAATGGCTGACGTCGTTAGTCTGCTCGATAATCTCGCCTTCGATTGGTTTTTCTGGCTCTGGTTTCATACTCATGTCCTTCTTCTCATCCATTTACACATCTAGCTCGTCAAGGCTGACTTTATTAGCGTTAGCTTGAATAAAATTCTTACGCACTTCGACATCGTCCCCCATTAGCTTTGTAAAGATAGCGTCTGCGCGCTCGACATCCTCAAGTTTAACTTGTACCAACACCCGGTTTTCTGGGTTCATAGTTGTCTCCCACAGCTGGCTAGCGTCCATTTCACCGAGACCCTTATAGCGTTGTAGGGCCGACTCGCTCAGACCAGCTTGTTTTGCCCGCGAATCGTTTAAATCAATCTGAACACCCTTCTCTTTGCGTGCCGCAATTAGCTCATCGTACCGTGCTTCAAGCGCCTCCTCATTATATAAATACTCTTGTTTACTTTGGGATAATTTCAGCTTAAACAGTGGCGGTTTAGCTAGATATATGTGCCCGCCTTCCACAACTGGCCGCATATAGCGGAAGAAAAACGTCATCAGTAGCGTCGCGATGTGGCTACCATCGACATCGGCATCGGTCATGATAATAATCCTGTGATAGCGTAGTCCGCGAATATCAAAAGCATCGCCAATACCTACGCCTACCCCTTTGATTAAGCTCAAGATTTCTCGATTGGCATACATTTTGTCTAAGCGAGCCCGCTCGGTATTGAGCACTTTACCACGCAGAGGCAAAATCGCCTGCGTACGGCTATCGCGGCCAGTTTTTGCTGAACCGCCAGCCGAGTCTCCCTCAACTATGTACAATTCGCATTCCGACGGATCTTTACTAGAACAATCAGCTAATTTGCCAGGCAAACTAGCGCCGTCAAGTGCTCCTTTGCGAATTACATTATCCCGCGCTGCCCGCGCTGCCTTGCGTGCTCGTGCTGCTAACAAGGCTTTATTGATAATTTTTTTAGCAATAGCTGGATTTTCCTCTAGATAATATGCGAAATATTCGTTCATTACTTGCTCGACATAGCGACGCACCTCTGGATTACCTAGTTTATTTTTAGTCTGGCCCTCAAACTGCGGATCTGGCAATTTTACCAATATCACCGCCGTCAGGCCCTCGCGGATATCATCGCCAGTCAAGTTATCTTCTTTTTCTTTGAGCAGGCTATTTTTACGGGCATAATCATTGATCACCCTGGTAAGCGCTGACCTAAATCCGACCAAGTGCGTGCCGCCATCTGGTGTCAAAACGTTATTCGCAAACGGCTTAACGGTTTCGATGTAGGAATCGTTGTATTGTACTGCTATTTCAACAACCGAGTCGCTGACTTGCTTATCTACATAGAATATCTCATCGCCAAGCACATCTTTACCCTTATTCAAATTCTTGACATAGCTCTTGATACCACCCTCGAAGTAGAATGCCTGGCGCTCGTGAGTACGCTCATCATAAACAGAGGTATAAACACCTTTAGTTAGATATGCCTGATGGCGTAAATAATTTACCACCCATTTATAATCAAATTTAATTGTCTCCTTAAAAATTTCAGCATCTGGATAGAACGTGATACAGGTGCCATCTGGCCGATCAGTTTTTCCTATTTTCTTGAGCGGTGCCACAGTTTTACCGCGAGAAAATTCAATACGATATAGCATACCACCTCTAACAACTTCAGCAATCAGCTTAGTAGATAGAGCATTAACCACGCTAGAACCAACACCGTGCAAACCGCTTGACACCTTGTAGCCGCCGCCGCCGAATTTACCGCCAGCATGCAACACAGTCAGGACTGTCTCAAGCGTACTAATGCCAGTCTTAGGGTGCTTATCTACTGGAATACCACGACCATTATCAATTACTGTCACGCCGCCGTCCGCTAACAATCTCACATCAACTCGCGACCCATAACCAGCTATAGCTTCGTCTACCGAGTTGTCGGCGATTTCTTTAATTAAATGGTGTATACCATCATATCCCGTGCTGCCAATATACATTCCTGGACGTTTGCGTACTGGTTCGAGACCCTCAAGAACTTGGATCTGCGAACTATCATACGAACCATCATTTTTTTGTTTACTCATAACGAAATCACTCCCTATTTACAGTCACTCAGCTTGTCTATTAATACCCACATTATACCATAAAAAAAATTGTTCATTCAAGGTATTGCTGCGGTTGCCATAAGTATGATACTATAAAAGATAGGAAAATATATCTCAAAATAACACAAAAAGGTAAGCAAAATGTTTAGAAAGCTAGTATCAAATCTCGCCTTTAGCCCCGCATTAGTCGGACAATTAGGTTTTTATGCAAAACGGTTACGCAAAGAAGAATCGGTGCGCAGATTAGGACTTATTTTTACAGCTTTTGCGCTCGTTGTACAGTTTTTTGCCGTATTTCAGGCACCAGAGCCAGCTACCGCTGCCGACGCTACTGATATGGTTTATGGCGGCGTATGGAGCAAACAAGCCTTACTAAGCACCTATGACAGCAACGTCAACAATATCCGCGACCTCTACGATGCCGTCGGCATTTCTCGCAGTGATATTGACCAAGCTGGTAATAATTTGGAGTATCACAGAAGCAACGAAGGCTTATATTCTTGGGGTATGAAACCTGTATTCGGCGCAAGCCAAGGTGAAGGCGGCTACACCGTAAAAACTGGCAGTGGTACGCGAACGTTTTATTACAGACCGCAGCGGCTTTGGGGTAATTCAGGCGCTTATTCAGCCTACGTAGCTCGTTCATCAAAGACAGGAATGTGGTTCGGAATTATGCGCAGCTGCGGTAACCTAATTACACTAACCGTCCCGCCAGCTCCCGCTTGCCCTCCTGGACAATCAGGGACCTATCCAAATTGCTATACTCCGATGTGCACCGTCCCTGGCAAGACTAACCTGCCTGCGAACGACCCGAGGTGTAAAGCTGACCCTGTCGCAGTATGTTCGTCGCTAGCAATCGTTAACAACAAGAATACCTACCAATACACCGCCTCCGGCAACACTAGCAATGGCGCTTCAATTACCGGTTATAGATTTGTTGTCTATCGAGATGGTAAACAATTAAAAACCATCGAAAGCAAGACTCGAACTGTCACCGACAAAGAAACTGTAGCTGGTAAATATACGGTTAAAGCTATCTTGAAAACATCTCTAGGCGACCGTACCAGTGATAGCTGTACCAAGGAATTTCAGATTGTAGAGCCAGCTAAGTGTCCGCAAAATCCTGCCTTGCTTGCCACAGATCCTAACTGTCAACCATGCCCAGGCGACACAACTTTGTGGATAAAAGATGCTAAGTGTAAAGAAGATATCATTCAAACAAAAACCGCCCAAAACACCTCGCAAGGCAACGCCGACGCTTCGACAACTACCGCCAAGGCGTCCGATCAAATTATTTACAAAATTACTGTGACCAACAAAGGATTGAAAGCTACCGATTACACCATCACCGAGAATCTCGCTGACGTCCTCCAATATTCTTCGCTAGAAAACAAAGGAGGAGCTACTTTGACCAAGGATACTTCTGGCAGCCAAGACACAGAAACTCTATTGGTATGGCCAAAAGTCACGCTAAAGCCTGGTGAAACTCAAACTCGCGTATTCAGCGTGAAGCTCCAAAGCACGATCTCGCCAAAAGCCACTGGCACCGGCAACCCTAATTCATACGACTGCAAGATGACCAATACTTTCGGCAACTCCGTGACCATTAATGTGGACTGTCCGGCACAAAAGCAAGCAATTGAACAAACCGTTGCTCAACTTCCACACACTGGACCTGGCGAAAACATGCTATTTGCCGGAATCACTTTCGCTGTTGTCGCATTCTTCTACGCACGATCGCGTCAGTTGAAAAAGGAAGTTCGCTTAATCCGTCGAGATTTTAACTCAGGCACTATATAAACTATAAGATTATATAAAACAAAGATGAGGTAGCTATCAATGAATAATGAAAAAATACCATCACTTAGCGATAAGCATGAAAAGCAGTACACTAGCTCTGAAGTAATCCATCGGAAAACTCAAGAGAATATTAACGCTAAAAATAAAACAGAGAAAGAAGCTAACTCTGAAGCCTCTCAGGAACAACTGAAGAAAGCACGCCATGAAGCCTTAAACCAAGCTAGAGAAATCGCCCAAGAACGTAAAGAAAACAAAATAAAAACTAATGAAGTCAGTCTAGAGAAAAAACGCCGCGGCCCTACCTCTAAACAAGAACGCAAAGCTGCCTTCGACAAGACTATGACCGAGATTCAATCTGAAATGTCACCTGCTAGCAGAACTTTCAGTAAAGTTATTCATAACCCCGCCGTCGAGAAGAGCAGCGAAGTAATTGGTAATACTGTAGCACGTCCTAATGCCATATTATCAGGGTCAACTGCAGCTTTTATCCTTACAGCTGGTATATATTTAGTCGCTAAGCACTTCGGATATTCGCTATCTGGCACAGAGACCATTGCCACCTTCGTCTTAGGGTGGGTTATCGGCTTGATTTACGATTACATTCGCGTCCTAATATTCGGTAAATCCAAGTAACTTTTGCCAACTAACGTAATTTTATCGAAACTTCACCGCTATTGTCGCTGTCGCGCATATTTAGAGTATTACTAGTAGGCTGTTGTGGTGTCGAAATCGGACCATTATCTGCAATTGGCTCTGTCGGCAAATTGACACTTTGCGTGGCAGAATTAACATTAGGAGACTCACCAACTTGCGGCGGTACAGTAACTGCTGGCGGTACTGCACCAAGCTGTGACTGTGCCAAATCTATTGGATTATTTCGAGACGGCTGCTGCGGAAACTGTTGTAGCTGCGGCTGAACTGGCAAGGTACTGCTAGAAGCACGAGAATAAGCGTCAGTATAATTTTGAGATTGAGCGGGTCCAGCAGCCGCCACATTGCCAGTCGAAGGCATCGGCGGTTTGGTATTAGCTGGTAGCGACGAAGATACTGGACGCGGCGTAGTGCTATTTCTGCCGGTTACTTGCTTGCGTTTCGCTAACCATTCATCCAAAAAGGATGAACTACTACTCGGTGCTATTTTATTAGGAGTGTTAGCAGCGGTTCCGGCCGTATTTTTCAACTGTTTATTATTTCCAGAAGATTGATTCATGCTAGTACGCGCCGCTATCTCACGCTCAACTTGAGCCCGCGGATGTCCGTATTTTGCAGCCGACAGTCTGCGCAAAGCATCGCCCAACTGAGCATTTTGGTGGCCCATCGGGGGAATCCATGCCATACTAAACGGCGCAGACGGCACACCTTCAATCTGGGCGACACAGACAGATTCAAAGTTTGGCAATTTCGTCAAATCTTCTGCATCAAACACTGGTGTATAGCGCTTAACCATAATTTCTGCGTCGGTTATACCAATCCGACCAGTGATAGTTGTACCAACGTTACCGAGAATAGCCTCGCGTAGTTCTTCCTTCAACTGTGTCATGAACTGGTTAGCTAATACCAAGCTCAATCGATATTTGCGAGCCTCGCTCAAAATAGTCTCGAAGCTATCAGTCGCAAAGTTCTGGAACTCATCAACATACAGCGTAAAATCTTTGCGCTCGTCCTCTGGAATCTTGGCCCGCGCCATCGCTGCAGCCTGAAACTTCATCACAAAGACAATACCAAGCAATTTAGAGTTAAGATCGCCTAATTTACCTTTCGATAAGTTCACCAGCAAAATCTTGTTATTATTCATGATGTCTTGAAAATCAAAGCCGCTTTTTGTCTGGCCAATAATATTACGCATAGCATCATTACTAATAAACGGACCAAATTTAGCAATAACCCAGCTGATAACCTCGCCTGCCTCGCTTGATCGCTGCGATGCCGGAAACTCCTTTGTCCAAAAATCTAACACCTGCTGGTCGGTAACGTATTTCAGCTTGTTATTTCTGAAACTATCATCAACCAAGAGCTTCGGTATATCGACAAAAGTACCGCCCGCCGGATCGCTCATTAATAACAGCGCGCAGTTACGGAATATATGCTCCAAACGCGGACCAACGATACCAGTATGTCCTGGGTCATACAAACCATAAAGCATACCGATAGCCTCTTGTACCAAAAAATCTTTTTGGTCTGGGTGGTCAAACTCAAACATATTCAGACCAATCGGATTGTCCATATCGCTTGGGTTGAAATAAATAATGTCTTCAACGCGCTCCTTTGGCACCTTTTCTAGCAAATGCTCCGCAAGGTCCCCGTGCGGATCAACTAGGGCAAAACCCCGCCCATCCAGCATATCTTGGTAGGCTAGATTTTCCTGCAAAACTGATTTACCAACACCCGTTTGTCCAATAATATGTATATGGCGGCGGCGGTCTTTATCACTTAATCTAATTGGCTTCTTAACACCGCGAAATTCGTTGTATCCTAACAGCAAACCAGTCTCCATCACCTGCGTCGGTCCATCGACTTGCTTACTCATCTGGCGCTTGACTTGCGAGCTTGGAATACTATTCTGATCCGGCAAATGAAAAATCGTCGCCAGCTCTACGCTATTTAATATATTCTTATTAACCTGCTGCGGGAAGAAACGAAAAATATAAGACGAAGTTAGTTCTTCGATGTTTTTTGCTAACGTGAATTTAAATCCGTTAAACGTCGGCGAGTCAAATAATGCAAATGCTGCAACAATGTTTTTCAATATTACCTGAGAACGGGCTGCTGTATTAGACGAAACAACAGCCCGTATCAGTACCTCGTACCCCGGATAACGGGTTTTTTCTTGGATAGCATCAACAGTCGCCTGCTCAACGGAGTTAAGCGGCTTTTTATCCTCTGGCTTTTTGTCATCGCTCTCTGGCGGCTTCCATAGAGACTCCATAATTTCGCTCGGCGAGAAGAACACCGAAAGTCCAGTCTTTTTTTTGTCTTTGTCTTCTATGATTTTTTCAGAGACAGAAACTGCCGACTTGGCCCATCGCTCATTAGCTGGACGGATTAATATTTGGATACCTATACCATCTTCGCGAGTCGCTGCTGATAAAGCATTCAGCAATGCGCGCGATGCATCACGTTTAGATTCCATGTATGTTGCAATAGGATAAGCAAAGTTCTTCCTCAAAGTAAACTCGCCACCAATCGTACCGCTCATCTTACCGACCTTGCTAAAAACGGTATGCTCCGACACCTCTTCTAGCCGAGCCGATGGATAGGCTGCTGCAATTGCCTGGCGAACTACTTCAGTGAGCACTGTAGGTACAACAGCATAATAGAACACCAAGCCATCGCGAGCCACTATTTCAAACGACAAATGCCTCTGCCCATAAATCTTGCTCTTAAAACCTTTAGTGGCAGTACTGGATATAATATTGTACATAACCTGAGCTTGCGACAACACTTCTTCCGTCAGATCCCGTTTATCACGCCCGTCGCTAACAATATCATCGCTAGCTGGCGGTAGATGAATTAATATCGGCACCATCTTAAGCCCGCGCTCATAGTTCTTCGCCTCACGAAGAGTATTACGATAGACCATAAACACAACGAAAGATCCTAGCCCGATCACCAAAGCTATTGCAAACAATGTTACAAGAGTGCCTATCCCGCCGCCAGACACTACCTAATCCTCTACTTTCCCTATTTCGCGCCCGTAGCGTTTCCTTATATATTCTATCTGAAGTTTGCCGATCTCAACCTCGCGACGATACGGGTCGTCTTTAGTCTCTGCGATAATTTTCTTAGCTTTATCAACCCACTCCTTTTCAATAAGGTCATCATCATTGGCTATCAGCGCTGCGGCGTCATCAGATGTCGCAGACTGAGCAGCGCCAGGATCCACGGTTGGCTGAACTATAGGAATTGGCTGAGGTAGCACAATTTGAGGAACCGCATTAGCAACAGCCTCTGCAGAAGCAGCATTCATCACTTCTCTAGAAGTATTTTGCTTCTCAAGATTACCGCCATCTATGCCAAAAGTAGGTGTCTCGTAACTATTCTGCGGCAGCACCTCTCTCTGCACAGGAACTTGTTCTCTTATACCCGGTTCCATATTAAGTAAATTATACCATATGCGTTTACAATTTTTCTAGGCCTCAATCCTCACTTCACACGCTTCTGATGCCGAACATACAAAAGAGCCAACAATACAAAGAGCGTAATTAATACATATGTACCTGCTTGAATTTGTCCTATTGATTGCACAGCAACAGTCACAGTCGGCGCCAACGCTAACACTGCACCATACATTAAGATATACATGTCATCAGCACTCCGCTTAGACGGCTCAGATTTATGCTTACTCACAATCTTATTTATAAATAGAAGCAAGAGAGTCAATGTGCAAGTAAGAAATATATATATTAATACAAACACAACAACTACAATAGCTGGACCAACTTTGGACGGCGCGGTCGTCTGCGTTATCGCTAGCAACACCACTAACGACAAAAACATCAAAAATGCAATTAAGCGTTTATACATGATTTAAATAATAACACCTAGGAGGCAAAAGCAGCGTCGCAATATAACGAAGCACCTTTGTAAACAACTATTAGGGTCGCTGCAACAACTGCTTTTTGCCCGATTGACCGCTCGCACTTAGCGAGCAAAAGACTTGCGATCGCGCGGACCTGCACCACACACCTGATGGTCACTGACATCGCAATCTCAAGGATTAATCAGGTGTGTAATGCGCGCACATATCGCGCGCTCAACGCCTTTTTTTATTAATAGGCGGAGCTTAGGTGGAACCACGATTAATTTATTTGGCGCCACCTAGTTTCCGTCGATTATTATTGTGGAGGCTTATTTGGTTGGTATCGTTTTGCTTTTTTTGTTTTTCTAAAAGCTTACTCACACTATAGCAAACCAATGATAAAAAGTCAACGTCTATCGTAATATAAACATTGTTATTTATACTACAGCTCACTATTTTATTATACGTACCTCTGTTATTATTGTAATGTTGCGTTTTTATCTACAGTGTAATAATTACAATGATAGCTATTTTATCAAGTTATTATTAATTATTTATTACAACAAATAGACTTTAGATCATATCGAATTTAAAAAATACAACACTACATCAGGCTCTACACTGCGAATTCAACTTATAACAAACAGCTAACTACGATACATTTATACAAACTATTTTCCATTAAAATTTATTACACTATTTGTATTCAAAGATCCTTTATATAATTAACGTTTATATAAAACTAAGCAAAATCTTCAGTATATTTTATGACATCCGAAATGTGACAACTATACATACAGCATGGCAAAAATTATATTAATGCCATAAAAAAAGCTGGTGTCCACGCGATGAAAAATCTACTATATAATCTGTCCTGCATCGTACTGTATGTACAGCAAAACTATCCAGCAACGAACCAGAGTCAGAGACAACCCAGCATGTCGATCTATGTACATGCAGGCAACAATATACTTTAGCTGCAAAGACAAAAATTCAACAACTTAATTCATAAGAATCTTTTTCATAGACACAATGCAACTTACGCGCAAATACGTAATATCTACTGGGCTAATAGCGCCAATGATCTATATCTAGCCGTCAAACTTCGTCCGCCAAAAAACAGTCACCGCCAGTTTCAGTATCGCCTTCTATAACCTGTCTATGAAACCGGAAGAGCTTGGACTGAGCCCCCTTAGCCAATCGCTAACATTTGGACACGATACCTTGCCCCCGCATTCCTTACACGTTAGACCTCCCCGCACCTTACGATAAAATTTCTGGTGATAATTCTATTAGACCATTCACCAGAAACAACCCTCTCTACATTCAGTCGTTAGTTGCTAACCGATATTTACAGAATTACAAATCAACATATCTATCGTATCGTTTCAAGGCATAAAACACATTTATTTGCTCTAATTATCCCGTTATCTAGTGTGGTATTTTTTACCTAGCAATCTTGCTAAAAAACATTGACACAAGCAGATTTTCACATTACTATAGAGATAGTTCCTGAATAAAAAAATTATACAGGAACCAGAAATAAACACTTCAGAAAACTCCACAACCATTAGAATGACTACTACTCGCAGGTAGTCATTCTTTTTTATCGCATAAATCAAAAAGAGCCCGAAAGGCTCTACAGCAAACGATATGGTGGAGCTGCCGGGTACTGCCCCCGGGTCCGCAGAGTAACCTGTTGTTTGTCTACGCACATAGTCTAACTCGTTAATAATCGCTTATCCGCTCAAAGCTAGACAAACATACGAACTAGCGATCTGCTTAAAATCTTAATTAATGATATAGCAGAAATATCAATTAACCGATCTTGCTAGATATGACACACCTAGCCTATAGCAAGAATCTAGGCGGATGCGGCTGCCAGTAATATTACGCAGCTAGCGCAAAGGCTGTCTGCCGTGGCATCAATGATGCAACAAACGCCTTCGCTTTGTTTGCAAATTTTGCAACTATTAATTCTGATAACGTCAGAAGTCGGTACGCAAAACAACCTGTTAAATTCTCTACGTCGAACGCTATATCAGCCCCGCGTTACTCTTGACATTATATCACTTATTTACATCATCCGTATAGTATGATTAACTTTTAACTATATGGTCATGGCATCAACCGCTAAAATCCTTACGGTTTCACCCGTTGGATACGATGGCAGTATCGTAGAAGTAGAAAGTGACATATCAAATGGACTGCCTAGTATACGCATAGTTGGTCTCGGTAATAAATCAATCGACGAATCTAAAGAACGAGTCCGCAGCGCCATCGTCAACTCTAGCCTAGAATACCCGACTAAACGTATCACCATCAACCTTGCGCCTGCCGAAATTCCAAAGGAAGGTACACATTATGACCTACCTATCGCCTTGTCTATCTTGTTATCAGCCGGACAACTCCGCGAACAGGATGTTGCAAATTCTATATTCGCTGGCGAGCTAGCGCTCAACGGAGACATCCGCCCCACTAGCGGCGCTATCAATATCGCCGAAACCGCAAAAAAATCTGGTATTAATACTATATACTTACCTTCTAATAACGCTAATCAAGCGTCTCTCGTAGGCGGCATAAATATCATACCTGTAGATAATATCAAGCAGCTTTACCTGCACTTAAAGAAAGAAAAAATCATCACCAAGGATGCTGTTTGTCCGCACATTTATTCAGAAGAAAGCGAGCCCAACAGACAAACCCTGCTCGATGAAGTTGCCGGTCAAGAACAAGCAAAACGCGCCCTCATAATCGCAGCGGCAGGACATCATAATATACTGTTATCCGGACCTCCAGGAGCCGGAAAATCAATGCTAGCAAAAACCCTGCCCAACCTGCTACCTCCGCTCTCGCCTGAAGAAATGCTAGCAGCTACAAAAATATACAGCATAGAGGGTTCCTCGACAGAATCTATTATCCGTCAGCGTCCATTTCGTTCCCCGCATCACACAGCTAGCCAGACATCGCTTATCGGCGGCGGATCAAGTCCGAAACCTGGCGAGATTAGCCTAGCGCACCTAGGAGTACTTTACTTAGATGAAATACCTGAGTTTTCGCATTCGTCTATTGAAGCCCTGAGACAACCCCTGGAAGACAAGAAAGTCACTATTACCAGATCGCGTATGCGTGCCACCTACCCCGCCAACTTTATGCTGGTTGCTACCATGAACCCTTGTCCTTGCGGGTATTTTGGCGATCAAACCAAAGAATGCTCCTGCACTCCAGCGCAAATAGCTAATTATCAACGCAAACTATCGGGTCCGCTTATGGATAGAATTGATTTAGTCATACACGTCTCACGCGTACCGAACAGTACATTGTCTTCGTATAATTCGTTGTCTTGTAAACAACATAAAACAGCAGCAAACTTGATTCAAAGCGCCCTCAATATCCAATCAATAAGATACAATTGTAGCGATAAATACAACAGTAACTTAACAAATAGAGAGATAAATACGTTTGCTAAACTTGATGAGAAATCAAAAAATATGTTGTCACAGGCTTCGGATAAACTTAGCTTGAGTCCGCGTAGCTACTTCAAAATCATCCGTGTCGCCCGCACTATTGCAGATCTAGACAATAGCACCAAGATACAAGCTGCACATATCGCAGAAGCCCTCCAATACCGATAACGAGCTTGATTTATTATCGGTAATTTGTTACCATGTACAGCGAGTATAGACTCAGTAAAACAACTGTTCTAAAGGAGAACTACGATTAATAATTCAACTCGCATAAATAACGCTATCCGCAGCAATGAGCTTCGCGTGATCGGGGCTGACGGTAAGCAGCTTGGCGTTATGTCTTTAAGAGAAGCTCTAGATATTGCACAAAAAGCAGGCGTTGATTTAGTAGAAATATCGCCTAAAGCTAACCCTCCTGTAGCTAAGATTGTTGATTGGGGAAAATATCAATATCAGAAGATGAAGGAGCAGCAAAAAGCACGGCGCAATAATAAAGCCAACGAGCTAA
Organism: uncultured Candidatus Saccharibacteria bacterium; assembly: GCA_963528575.1. Classification (GTDB taxonomy): domain Bacteria; phylum Patescibacteriota; class Saccharimonadia; order Saccharimonadales; family Saccharimonadaceae; genus Saccharimonas. The sequence goes on along the minus strand of CAURUS010000001.1, from coordinate 457,247 downwards.
AGCAAATGCGATTTGGTTTGAAAATCGGTAGTAACGATCTAGAGATCAAGCTGCGCAAAATACGCGCTTTCTTGTCGGACGGACATAAAGTAAAAATCCTTATTTTCTTCCGCGGTCGAGAAATAGCCCATAAAAACTTAGGTTATGACTTGATAGACAAGATGATGGAACAGCTAAAAGACGAAGCTACGCTCGAGCAAAAACCAACGATGGCTGGGAGAAATCTCAGCATAGTAATAAGGAGTAAATAATGCCAAAAATGAAGACCCACAAGGGCACTGCTAAGCGCATAAAGCTAACCAGTACCGGCAAACTTACCCGTCGCCGCGCATTCGGGAACCACATGCTATCCAAAAAAAGCAAGTCGCGCAAGCGAAATATTAATACCAGCGCTATTATTAAAGGCGGCATAGCAAAAAACGTTAAGCGAGCATTGGGAGTCTAAATATATGCGAGTCAAACGAGGAGTCGCCGCTTCGGCGAAACACAAGAAGACCTTAAAATTAGCCAAGGGAATGCAGCATAACCGCACCCGCAGCTTTCGCTTAGCTAAGCAGGCCGTGATTCGCGCCTTGCAGTACGCATATCGCGACCGCCGCAACAAAAAGCGCGATCTGCGCAGCCTGTGGATTACTCGTATCAATGCAGCTGCCCGCCAAAATGGCACAACCTACGGCAAGTTGATAGCAGGTCTTCGCGCGACCAACATTGAAATCAACCGTAAGGTCCTCGCTGACTTAGCCGTCAACGAGCCGGAAGCTTTTTCTGAGATTGTCAAAGAAGCAACAAAGCAATAAAATTTCTTCTACTTAGAACTTAAGCCTAATAAAAGACCGCGAGATCAACTAGCGGTCTTTTATTAGGCTATCTATAAGCCGGGTTCTGTTATCGGTAATCATCTATCTAGGCTGTACATTGCTGTACAGCTCAAGCGGATGTTAGTATTATCAAGCGAACAACTTATGCGATAATACACCTTGCAGCTGGCAGGGTTTACCCTCCTTCTATGTCACCATAGTCGGCTACGGTCTCTTACACCGCTCTTTTCACCCTTACTATCAGTCATCGTACATTAAAGCAGATTTGAGATAGCGGTATCGTTTCTGTGGCACTTTCCCTAGAGTTACCTCTGGTCGCCGTTAGCGACTGCCATGTCCTACGCTGCCCGGACTTTCCTCTTGTTCTGTAAAGAACCAGCGATTACCCGATAGCCTAGCGTAATTATATCACAAAAAGCCTCCAGGCTAGCGACTGATATTCCCCGCTTATTGCAAGGTGGGTTCTCTCACAATATTCCCACGAGAATACTGCTGTTGAGATCCCTATCAATGATTTGTTAGGAAAATCATATACGCTGGTGCCTAAGAGGCTAATTATATTGTACCACGACTACCCGCCAAAAACGATAGAGAATCCTTTTAGCATGTTTACGATTATAAAGTTCATATAAGTAACTATTAACGAACCGCCGACCATAACTATGGCAAAAATCAATAAAACACCATATCTCTCTATGGTATCGAAAATACTCCTCACAAAGTCAGGAGCAAGCGCATACAGTACCCGCGATCCATCCAATGGTGGTATCGGAATTATATTGAAAGCAAAAAACCCTAAATTCACCATTGTAAAAGCCGTTAGTACAGAATTAAACAAAGAACCTGCCTCGGACTTAGAGACCACAAGTATTGCGTACGCTACAAACGCTAAAAAGAAGTTCACCAACGGACCGCTTATAGCTACCAATGCCACTCCAATCTCGCCATGCTTTATATTGCTTGGGTTAAAAGGTACTGGTTTTGCACCACCAAAGATTGGCACGCTAGCCCCAGTTGTCATGTTTGTGATAATTATTATCATCGGCAGTAATATAGTCATATACGGATCTATATGTTTTATCGGATTCAAAGTTAATCTGCCAAAATCATACGCAGTTCGATCACCCAAACTATTTGCCACCAAGCCGTGAGCTAATTCATGCAACGTCATCGACACAAATATCACCGCCAAAACAATAATTATATACAGAACATCCATCTAATTTATCATTGTACCAGCTCTTGACGAAGAATCAAAACCAGAGTATACTAGGACAGATTGATAATAACCGTAATTAAGAAGTGGAATCTACAATGGCAGCACGATGTGAGCTGACTGGCAAAGGCAAGCAGTTCGGAAACAAAGTAAGTTTCTCTCTGCAGCGCAATAAGCGAGTGTTCAAACCCAACCTTCAAAGAAAGACTTTCGTTGTTAATGGTAAAAAAATCACCATGGTACTTTCAACGAAGGCTATACGCACACTCAAGAAAAAAGGTATCATAGCTTCAGCCTAAGCCACAAAGTAAAATCCCCCTACAACAGGGGGATTTTATTATTTAACCTTAGACTATATTATCTCGTTCGCGACAATATATACGTCGTTAATACCGTTGGTAGCGAGGAGTCATTCTTTACTTTTAGTTTAGATACATTTTCGACAGGCGCACCCATTTCTTTAACAAAAACTTCGGCCGAATCCTGTGGCACTTCGTAAGATATACCGCTATCAGCATAATGTATCGGCACGACAACCTTCGGGCTAATAGTGCGGACCAGAGCCACGGCGCTCGTGGCGTCAAGCGTATAGCCAGATCCACCGACTGGAACTATTAGGATATCTATCACTCCAAGACTTTCTAATTGATCATCGTTTAATTTTGGTTCAATGTTACCAATAACACCTATAGCAACATTACCGCATTCTACCCGATAAATTGTATCTAGTTTTTCATTGCTGCCGCTATCAAGATGTCGAACAGCAGCAATTCCTTTTATAACAAAATCTCCTATTTCGTATTCGCCAGGACCATTAACTACGAGCTTTGCGCCATCTACCTTAACAGCGAAGCGATCCTCGGTAGCAAGTTCAACGCAACCGGTAGTTTTGGCATCTTTTAGTCCGATCAACGACAATTTCGGATCTGTAATAATAGTAGTCTTTTTACCCGAAAGTACAATCGTGTTTCCGCCTTTGTATTCTATGTCAAACACTCTTTTTTCCTCCTTCATTTCTATCGCTGCAGAATATTTTCACTATCTACTACAACTTCGTGTCTGCTTGATAATATATCATTAATGAACCTATCATGCACGCTCAAGCGATAATAGAATTCGTCGTACAGCATTCTACTAAACGTTAGCTGCCTACCAACTTTTATTTCTATTTTATTTACTACATCCGCTACACGTTTAGACTCGACATTACCGACGATCAATAAATCAACCTTGCTCGCTGAACCGCGAACCAATACGCCTGCTGCTATCACAATTTTTGCTTTAGGCAAAGCCGCCAAAGCAATCCGCCAATCGTCTGTCTCGCTACTAGCAGATTGTTTTGAAAATTTTTTTGGTTTTTGTTTGCTAACATCATTATTAGTAAAAATCTCTTTGAGCGGTTTGTAGTGAATGTAAGAGCGGTTAATCTCGTAATATAGCTTATTATCGTTTGTATTGCTTAGCAGAACACCAGCATCAAGCATATTAGATAGCTCTCTGCGCACAGAATTTATCTGTTCGCCAATCAACCGCGTAATCTCGCGGACATAAAACGACTTTCCAGGATTGTTAAGAAAGAGATGCAGAAGTTTTACCCTCGTTTTTGAACCAAATAATGCGTCAATCATACCGTAAACCCTTTAGTATAAGAGTATCATATCTAAGAGCTCTTATCTAGATTGTTCACGATGTAGGTCCATGCTTCATCAATGCTAAACCATTTAATATCCTTATTCCGCCTCAGCCAAGTAAGCTGGCGTTTAGCCAACCGCCAATCTAGCACACAAAGTTTTCGCTCAAGTTCAATCTCGTTAATTGTGCCATCTAGATATTGTTTGATAAGCGGATAGACATTCCCAGTCATTGCCTCGTTGTACCAGCCCCACTTCTCTGCCGCGCGTATAGCTTCATTTATTGTAGTATTACTTACAATATTTTTTGCCCGCTCTTCAATTCTACTTCTTAGGATGTCTCTGTCTGTCGCTATACCTACTAGTATAGTATTGCTAATTATTTTATCATTTTTGAGAGGATCTTCCCCTCTGCGTAGGATAGCGTTAATAATATGTCGCTTGTTTTTTATATTTTTCGGCAATTTAATGTTGTTTTTTTCGCAATGGTATATAAGCTGTTCTAACGATTTATTCTCAAGTTTACGCCGTTCATCAAGATTGTTTGAATATGCCGTAAACTTAAAATCGTACAGTACGCTATCGATATACAAACCAGTACCGCCAGCTATAATCGGCAGATGCCCGCGTGAACGAATTTCGCTAATCTTTCGCTGAGCATACACCTTAAAATTCGCTGCCGTAAACCTCTCTCCTGGATCGACTATATCAATACCCCAATGCGCTATCCCTTGTTGTTCTTCAGACGTAGGTTTAGCTGTACCGATATCGAGTCCGCGATAAATTGCTCGCGAGTCAGCCGAGATGACCTCACCGTTAAATTTTTTAGCGATCCGAATTGCTAGCTCAGTTTTGCCGCTAGCAGTCGGACCAGCAATAACGACTAGCGGCAAATCTGTTACGTCAGCTGCTGCTAGCAATTTATTATCGCACTCAACAGCGGCAGCTATTTTTTTCATTATTGAATGCTCTGAATGTATTCAGCTAGTTGATCAATAGAAACCTGCTCCTCGCCCGCGCGAGTACGAACGCTAACGACACGTGCAGCCTTATCCTTTGGACCAACTATAATTTGTACTGGAATTTTTACAACAGTTGCCTCACGGATTTTTTTACCTAACGACTCATTACGCGTATCTGCTGTGAATCTTACTTCGTTGTATTTTATAGGACGCATCAATACCTCTGTTTTTAGCACTGATGTAATTTCATCAACATAGTCATTTACTGTATCATTGACTGTAAGAATACGAACCTGTTCAGGTGCAATCCAGAATGGAAACCAGCCAGCCGTATGCTCAATGAATACGCTCAAAAAGCGTTCAATTGAACCAAGCAATGCACTGTGAATCATTACTGGACGTTCCGAATCGCCAGACTCATTTATGTATTCAAGACCAAAACGTTCAGGCTGGACAAAGTCTAACTGCACTGTCGCAACCTGATGTTCTCGTCCAATCGCATCGGTCGCCATGAAGTCTATTTTTGGCCCATAGAAAGCTGCTTCGCCTTCCTGTTCAAAATAGTCAAGACCTTTAGCGACAACCGCAGCTTTGAGTTGCGATTGGGCTGATTGCCACAATTCTAACTCGCCCAAATAACCTTCGCCATCGTCGCGGTAACTTAATCGCACGCGTAATTTCATACCAACAATATCGTACAATTCTTGCGCGCAAGCTAGCAAATTATTAATTTCTTGTTCAATTTGGTCGGGCCGGCAAAAGACGTGACTGTCGTCCTGAGTTAACGAACGCACGCGGCTCAAGCCGCCTAGTTCACCGGTTTTCTCGTCGCGGTAGTCGGTCGTTGTTTCTAAATAACGTATCGGCATCTCGCGATAACTGCGCGGCTGCGAGGCAAAAATCTGAGTATGATGCGGACAGTTCATCGGCTTGAGCGCCATCTTGTCGCTAGTCTCTTGGCTAGTTACCAAAAAAAGTTCGTCGCCAAATTTTGCCCAATGTCCTGATGCTTCGTATAAATCCTTCTTGGTTATATGTGGTGTCCAAACTTTCGTGAAACCGTATTTTTGGCGCAGCTCGTTCGATAACTGCGCTGCCTTTTCGCGCAGAACCGTACCGCGCGGCGTAAACAACGGCAAACCGATGCCAACAAGCGGTGACATAGTATAAAGATCAAGTTCTTTACCGAGCTTACGATGATCGCGCTTCTTTGCCTCTTCTAGCATATCCAAGTAACCGTCCAGTTCAGCTTGAGTCGCAAAAGCGACACCGTACAAACGCTGCATCTGCGGGTTGTTCTCATTACCGCGCCAATACGCACCAGCAACACGCATTAACTTGAAAGCTCCAACCTTGCCGGTGCTTTCAACGTGACCGCCACGACATAAATCAGTATAATCACCCTGCGAGTACAATGATACAGTGTCAACCTTGCTTTCATCATCGCTGGCAGAACCAAGCTTCTGGCCCGCTAAGTCTTTCGCTATTGTCGTACCTGACCGTTTCAAGTCGTTAAGCAATTCAATTTTGTAAGGCTGATTGTTTTCTTTCGCCCAAGTTATCGCCTCATCAACCGGCACATCTTGACGCGTAAACGGCAGATCGCGTGCGATAATATCTCGCATTTCTTTTTCAATACGGCTAAAATCATCCTCCGATATCTTTACATCACCAAGATCAATATCGTAGTAAAAACCATTATCAATAGCCGGCCCAACACCGAATTTAGCCTGCGGCCATAAATGCTGCACCGACTGCGCCATAATATGCGCTAGACTGTGCCGCATTGATTGTAGTTGCTGTTCGTTCATAATGAACCTCCTTTTTAGAAAATATAAAAGCACGCAAGCGTTTTTACGCGCGTGCCTCGGTCCCAAAAACGGGAGGTTCCACCTTGGCTATTACTCTTGCTCCGACTTTTTACGTGCGCCGCAACCGCCAACACGAGACTCAAGAGGTGGTTAGACTCCGTCAACGTCTACTTAGTATATTACTGGCTATTCTGTCATATTGCAATACGTATTGATTTCTGCTACCATTAAGTGCAGCTGGGCGATTAGCTCATTTGGCTAGAGCGCTTCATTGACGTTGAAGAGGTGAGAGGTTCGAATCCTCTATTGCCCACCAGAGCAATCATGTAACTTGCCGTAATTTAGACGGCAAGTTTTTTATTTTGCATAATATTTTATGCACAAATACTAAAAGTTTTCCACGTCGTTATTCGGTGTATAATCAACATTTCTATGCGTCTGGTGATATATTTTCGTAGATTATCGAATTTGACAAAAAATAATACTTATGCTAATATAAAAGCATGGCTAAACAACATACCAAAACAAAATCTACAACATATAAAAAGCAATCTCGGCTAAGCCGCTATACCATTTACTACGAGCTCAAATAATACAACAAGCCGAACTGCTTCGCTTGGTATTGTAATCACGTAAAGTAACTCAGTGTCTCGCAATCAGTGTTGGTAGTCTCAGCTAAAAGACTAATCTTTCGTTTACTATAGTAATTTGTTTTTAATATAAACTCACCTGTCACACATTTTTATTTAGCTTAAAACTTAATGATAATTTTATAATTTTGATTTACGTCTAGCTTTCTTGAGAGCGTCCTTCTTAGCCTTTGTTTTAGCACGCGACGATAGTGTTGCCTTGTCGGTTACATCAAATTTCTCAAGATATTTACCTAACAACAAATGCGTCTGCGCTGCCATTGATGCTGCAGAACTATAACAGATTGATGTAACAGGCATCAGAAACCATTGCAAAACCATAAAAACGGTTCGCGAACGCTTATAGCGTTCTGGACGAGGAGGCAGCATCTTCAGCATCAGTAAAATCGTAATAAATATTCCGATAACTGCTACCTGTTGAATGTGGCTAACTATTAGCGGCAGAGCATGCGCAGAAATATTTCTGGAAGCTTCGGGATTGGTTAATAATGGCACCCACGCGCCAAAAGCAACCAATATTGATATTGTAGCTAAGCTAACATGATTATCAATTAGTCGTATAAATCTTGCCAATGTTTCCCAAAAAGGAGCCGTTCGCTGGCGCGTAAATAATCTGACTGCTACATACGGTATATCCGAAGCACCATACCCCCAGCGCCGCAACTGTTTAAACTGGCTGATAAGTGTTGCTTTAAATGTGTCTGATAACACGGCATCTTGATATACAGGAACATGGATTGGCATAACACTATAATCGCCTTTAAAGTAAAAATAACTACGCCAATACTGATGCCCATCCTCAACAATACTACGCTTACTCCAGAAATCCATACTCACAAGCGCCGAAAGCGGCTGGCTATGAGCTGCAAAATTACGCAAAGCATGCGGCCGCATACTACCAATAATAGTCCAAAACGAATTGCCCGTTGCTAGCACCCGCATTGGCGCTGGTGCATCCCAAATATTACCAAAATACAAGGCCACCGGCTGATATGATAGTCTTTCGCGGTTAGGGGTAATAGCATATTTATACGCCACATAATCAAAATAGGTTGAGTAAGGCCGATTATCGCTATCAAGGGTTGTAACAATTACTTGGTTATATTCAATCTTTTTATTGTCGCACCACTGCTTGAGGTCATAGCCTGCATACGTAATATTTGGACCCTTGCCCGGTATCTCGTCCGGCAAATCTTTAGGGTGTTGAATAATCCGAAAGTCGCAAAATACGCCAGCGTATTCATCACGAAGACGTCTGGCAGTCTCTGCCATCTGCTCGCCGCCGCGTTCTTCGTAAGCCAAATATACAATCAACCTCTCGTTCGGATATGTTGTATTATTTACTGACTCTACCGTCGGCTTCAATACTTCGTAAGACTCGTTATAAGCAGCAATTAGTACTGCATGATAAATATCTCTGGGATCTATGATCTGCAACTCGCCTTTTTCGATAGACAGAATAGTTTGCTGATGCACATCAGCTTCAAAATCTTTTTTATTAATTTTAATCTCGGGCGACTTGCCCGCAGCAGCCTGCGATAAATCATCAAGTCGAGCACTCCAATCAATTTTCTCGGCCCGAACAAGTTGCCGGTGTCCCAGCAAAGTTCTATAAGAAATGCCTATAGCCTTAACAAACGTAGTTAACACCAATAACAATAAGTAAATAGCTGCCAGAAAAGGACTAAGTACTGATAAAACTACTAGCAAAATTAACATGCCATAGCTTATTAACGCTGGCAACATCTCAAAAAAACGATAAAGCTTCGACCTTTTGCCAAGAGGAATTTCTAAGTCTGGACAACTCATGCCGCCCGTCCTAAAGATAGGACGCCAAAAGCGTACATAGCAGCAATCAGCATAATAACAAACGCGCACCATCCAATTGCTTTAGCAGTTGTTGTTTTTTCTAATAGATAAAACTTTATCATTAGCGCGCCATGGATGATAGTTACTAACGTGAAAAATCCAGAAAATAATAATAAATATTGCCAGTGATCTTTGTAAAAATGTACTTGCCCGAAAGCAGTATAACGCGAATAAACCGTAATCTCGCTGGGCGTAATCTGCATAGACACGGCAATTGAACAAACTATATCTAAAATTAGCATCGCTACGAGAAAAAGAACAAGAGTCCTATTCTTGAGAACATCTAATAACGACTTAATGATTTCGCTTTTCATAACTTATAAACTATGGAGCCGTCTGCCGGGATTGAACCGGCGACCTGCGCGTTACGAATGCGCCGCTCTACCAACTGAGCTAAGACGGCAATACGTTTATATTATAACAAAAGCCAAACAATCCTACCATAGAAAAAGCCCCACTTCGTGGGACGCTTTCTATGGCGCGCCCGACCGGATTCGAACCGGCGATCTCCTCCGTGACAGGGAGGCGTGATAGACCAGCTTCACTACGAGCGCAAACTATTCAGTGTGCATTATATATCATTACCTAGTTATGTGCAAGCGAAAAACGCCTACTGGTTAACTACCGCGCCGCCAGTTTGGCTGTTATCTGGAATGGTTATATATTCGCTAATCTTACCACTCTTTTTTAGCTGCTCAAATTGCGACTTAAAAGCCGTCAACGGTATATGAATATATTCAAAGGTTATCTTCTTGTCAGTTTTCGCAACAACTTTTACTATGTAGTAACCATCGTCATTAGTGCTCCTTGTAATACCGGATAGACTGCCGACTGGAGTTTTTGAAATGTCCGAAACCCTGAGTCCATTAAATTTACTGCTAATATCAACTGATCCGCTATTGCCAGCTGATAACTTGCCCTCGGTCGATTGTTTATTTATAGTTTCAACCGTTTTGGCAAAGTCGCCATTAGACTTCAGTAAAGATAAGGCTTTATCAGCCTGATCTTTTGCAGTTGTATCCATAGCAAAGGCGACTTTGTTTTTTAGCAGCCCGTTTTCAACAATTAGCCGATAGTCATCAGCGCTCTCTCCGTAAAGCATACGAATCGACGCATCATATGTTTCTTGCGACACGCGGCCATTAATCGTTGTGCGTTCCTGGTCAATAAAATCGTTAACGTCTTTTCGCGAAATACTAACATTATAGCGCTTAGCTAGTTTGCGAGCGTAAGCTGCTTGTTGGGCTAGATTCATTGAACGATATTTAATGTCGTCAAGCTGAACATACCAGTCTTTGGAGTTGACCTTAACCTCACCATATTTATTTAAGTAATATTCAGAAGCTCGATACTGCACCAAATAATCGCTATACCGGACTGGCTCGCCGTCAACACTGCCAACTGGCAACATTGCAATGCGAGAAATTCGATAAGCTATAGTGCTAGTATTCTGCATCGGATACATTACCGCCCAGCAACCAACTAATAGCAGAATGATACTGGCCATCGAAATAAGTACTGTATTAATAATCAGCTTATGCTTGGTATATTGAATCGGATATTTAAACCTGCGGCCGCCAGCTAAAATCTGTTCGCGATGCTCAGCGATAGTCTCATTAGTAATACGGCTCGCCGCTGGAGCCGGTTGTTTTTTACTTCGCTTCAACTTTATTTTCTTCATATATTTTCTGTCTCCTTAGTTCGGCTTCGTGAACTGCATCTTGCAACTCATTATATATCTTGCTAGGATGCTCGACTAGCCGAATAACCAGATCGCCAACGTAAGTACGCATGATGATGGTGCCAAACTTGAACACTTCGCCGCTAAACCCAGGTATATTATAACTTATACTTTGGACCTTATGTAGATTTATTTCTACAACATCCCGGCCAAAGAAGCCGCGCTGAGTAATCTGGCGAATACGCTCGTTAGTCACCACGTACACAGTATAAAACCACATCAAGAAGTGATAAATAAACAAGATTAAGCCAAGCACAAAACCGCCAAAAAATATCCAAAGCAAATCAAGATTAGTCTGCCAGATCAAGAACGGTATTGCGCCAACAGTCATCGGAATTAGCAGCGAATAAAAACCCTTCCGCATAGCAATAATATGCCGTCGAAAAACTAGCAATACTTTCTCGCCGTCGTGTAATCCTTCAAATTCTGCTGCCATAGTAATATCCTGGTACCCCGGACAGGAGTCGAACCTACAACCATTTCCTTAGGACGGAACTGCTCTATCCAATTGAGCTACCGGGGCCCTGGGATTAGTGTAACATCGCAAGCACTAGCGAGTAAAGCGCTCGCTAGTTCGATGATAACTATATAACTCATCATCGCTAAACCAATGCGATATTTCTTCTGCAGCTTCCTCGATGTTACCGCTAGCATGAATTAGATTAGGCACTCCCTTGCCTTCGCTATCAGCATACTGGAAGCTCATGTGCGAAAAGTCACCGCGAATGGTACCAGGGGCAGCACTTTTTGGTTCTGTCGCACCGACAAGTTTGCGAACCAGATCAACCGCTTCAACGCCCTCAAGTACCATCGCGATAACCGGCCCCTGAACCATCATTTCTAACGTAACGTCAAATTTTTCTTTGCCACGGCGAGTGATCATTTTGCCAATTTCTTCGTAGTGGCGGTAGTAGTGCTGCTTGTCGGGCGCAATCATTTTAGTAGCGACTATTTTCAGTCCAACCTGCTCGAAACGCGTCAAAATACGCCCGACTAAGCCCCGCTGCACCGAATCCGGCTTAAAGACAATTAGTGTTTTTTCTACATCACCCATCATTTATACCTCCTATTTATACAGTTGCTTTAACGCTATTATATCAAATATATCTAAGTTATTTACTATAAGTATTTTGAATAACTTTTTTGTTCGATATATTGTTTATCTACCCTTAACGACGTACAATATTCTTATGGATATGTCAGAGCTGATTGAAGATTTCATGGAGTATCTCCAAATTGAACGCGGACGATCAATCAAGACTAGCGAGGCGTATCGCCACTATCTAGAACGTTTTCTAGAATTCGCTGGGTTCGACTTAACGGTCGATAATATCCGCCCAGAGTTGGTCAGAAAATATCGCTTATGGCTCAATCGCTATCAGACAGATCGCGGCGGCACTTTATCGCTTATTACTCAGAATTACCACCTCATTGCCCTGCGGGGTTTCCTAGATTACCTAAGTAAGCGTGATATCGAAAGTATGGCGCCAAACAAAATAGAATTGCCGAGAGTTCACCGCAAACAAGTCACTTTTTTGTACAGCGACGAGGTGCAGCGTATACTTGATGTAGTATCTAATAATGATAGCTTGCCAGCACTTCGCGATAGAGCCATTCTCGAACTTCTCTTTTCTAGCGGACTGCGCGTATCGGAACTCGTTGGACTTAATAAAGATCACGTTAATATGCAACGCCGCGAGTTTACTGTCCGCGGTAAAGGACAGAAGGACCGCCCGGTTTTTATCAGCAAACGGGCAGCTGAACGCGTCCAGGATTACTTATCGGCGCGAACCGATTCTTTACAACCTCTATTCCTGAGCTATAGCCGCAATAGCGGCACGACTAGCACTTCTGGTGATTATCGGCGGCTATCGCAGCGCAGTATTCAGCGAATCATCGAAAAATACGCTAAGCTAGCTGGCATCACCAAACACGTCAGTCCGCACACGATGCGGCATAGCTTTGCGACCGATTTGCTAATGAACGGCGCCGATATTAGAAGCGTACAAAGCATGCTCGGACACAGCAGTATCGCTACCACTCAAGTATATACCCATGTAACCGACCAGCATCTCAAAGACGTTTACGAGCAATTTCACACCGACACTGAATAAATTTTTTATTCAATTATCTCTATTGCTCTACGGTTTTACTGCTCTTCTGGAATAACTTTGCATGTTAATGCCGAAGGTACCCCTTGATTAGTTACCGAGAAGTCTTTACAAAGACTGCCTGTAATATCAACTGCATATTCAGGATAATTGATATTGCTAGACGAGCTAATCCGGCTAGATACGCGACGATATACATCACCGGCTCGGCCAGTTGAATCGACTTTTGGCTGCACGCCGTCAAATTTAATTGTACCATCGCCGATATTATCAAACGATAACCTAATATCAGTGTCGTTATAAATACTGGTGATTCGCAAAAAAGCCATTGGATTACCAGCAACAAGATTGCGCGGCAATGCGACATAGGCCGAACAAGCATATTGATGATTATCAAAAGCTTCCGCTGAACACGTAATTGGCGAGACGCCTGCTATCGCGTTTGTAGCGCTACCAGCAGCACGAACCGATTGTGGCGCCACCGTATTAAACGCAGTACTATCTAACAAATTTCTCGGCGCACGAATACCAGACGGACGCAAGAAGGCAGTCGAGACAATTGAGCCATCAAAACTTTGTTGCCCGTTAACTGTCGTGCTCTCTGGAACAACCGCTTGAATACGCAATAGCGCTGGCGCATCAGCCGGCCATTCCACGCGTTTTGGTAAAGTGTCGCCGCCATCAGCAGACGATATTGTCGACACCTTATCATTTTTCATCATCCATTGAAGCCTAATTATAGAGGTATCTTTGTTGACGCGCAGCGGCACAACGCGCGAACTACCCTCCTTGAGACTATACACTACATCGCTTGTTTGCGAATCAATCAATACACAAGTATAAGCCTGTCCGCTAATGTATTGTAAGTTAGTACCACTCTTGATAGTGATAGCGGTATTACTTATGCTACTAATTATGCCAGCATCTTGTATTGTACTGCAACGTTTAGCAGCAATCGCCTTACAAGCAGCGCTAGCCGAGCCGCCGCGCTGGCAAGCCATAATCGCCCGCTTGCCATCTTCGACGCCCGCCACCGCAGATTCGTAGGCGGTACGAGACAAGTTATTATTGGAAGCGCGCAATTCTTCTTGAACCATGATGCGAATAAAGCCAGTTGACACTACCATTAATAATATAGCTGTAAACATTACAACAATAATTGAAACTAGGCCGGATTGCTTGGAATGCGTCATGATGCCCTCTCTGTAATTATAGTTTCCGCGAACTGATTAATCGCGCAAAAAGTATAGTTATTAGTCTCTTCAGACTGTGCTAAGCACTGCGCATCGCTAGAATTAATTATGCCATTACGATAGGTATCCTCTTCATAAGTACCAAGCGTATAACCAATCGTATAACCAGCTCGACTATTACTATCGACAAATAGATCGGTCAAAGAAATATTGTGAATCGCTAGACCGGTATCTTTATCGCCTAGTACTTCTACGGCATTCATCGGAGCGCCCTTAGTAATCACTTTTGGGTATTGCCCTCTCGTCGCCTTGCATAGAGAGCCGTCTGGGTCAGCCACGCGGGCAAAAACGATTTTGCTGTGGCTAGGATCATCGTCGTAAACCACGCCAGCACTAGCGTCCCTTGACCTCAAGTTCTCTGGCGTATTCCAAACATAAGTATAAGAGCCAAAACACAATCGGCCCAAACCACCGGTACCACTATCGCTAGGAGCCACCTGAACGATGTCTCGGCCCTTTGCCGACAAACCATCACGCTTTATCATATCACCAACCTCGCGGCCAGCAGAATTAATCGTTTTAATCGTGATACCTTTGTGATACATGTTCATCAGCTGTATTGTAGTAGTTGCCACCGCCACCAAAAGTATCGCCACCCCAGTCATAGCTAAAAGCAATTCTACTAAAGTAAAACCCTGTATCTGATTTGTATTCTTATTACTTGTCATATATCCTCGTCACCGTTCCTATGGTTAACGGCGCTGCCGCACCAACACTATCCCAGCAAGCATTCACATACACATCGTAAGCTTTAGCAGTATTTACGCCTGAGTTCTGCTCGGCTCGAACAATTTGGGCAAAAACACCGTATGTTTTAGCGTTAATTAAATCAACATTAGCGTAAACTGAAGGCGACGAATATGTCGTGTTCAAAACGCGTACTGGCAGAACTGTATCATTCTTTTGATCAACCGACATAAAAAAGGCATTTGTGCCAGTGGCTAAATCAACACGGCCGCCAGGTGCAGGGCAGCCATCTGAGCTGACACTCACAACATCAAGTGGATTATTAACCAAAAATTTGCTACTGGTTAATTCCGCCCATTGCGCAGGATTAGTGTCTTTGACATACCTAATAAGAGACACTTGCGCGTCAATCTGCTGACGGACAAGTGTAATTTCAAGCGAACGTTGAGCAATCTGTGTCCCTCGATTCATAACCATATAGGTCCCTACTGTCAACAAGCTAAATATCACAAAACTAAACATTACTTCAATAATGGTGTCGCCGCGGCTATAACGCATTTAGCAACCCTCCCCGACAACTTGTACTGAGCTCTCTAATGCTGCATCGCGGTCAATCCGCACACCTAACCGCGCGCCAGTTAGCCAGCCGCTAGGATCAACGCAAAGCCTCGCCTGATTTAACCCGCCTGCCGTTATCGTGTCGCTAACGCTTGTCTTGTTAGAAAAGTACGTGTGGATAACACCACTGACTGGCGACCGTACGATGGCAATCGAGATTATTCGATCAGTTTTACTCTCATCAATTCGAGTATCCCAGCCGAGCGCATAATTATCAACAGAGTGGCCAGTATTTGATGTGGTTAACAGCGCCGACTTAGTAGCCGACAACGCGTTCCTATCGGCTGCCCTCTGCAAAAAATCGTAATCGCCTTGCGATAATAAAGCTTTGTTCATTTGGTCTTCGTTTTCTGTCGCTATATACAGCGGCCGTGCTGTAAAATTAGCGCCATCAACCGACGATATAAAACGTCCAACAATCATACACACGCGGCTAGTGCCTGCCAATACTGTACTGCTATCGCTAACGACTATCCGGTCTTTATCGGCATTAAGCCCACATTCGTTATGATTTTCTGTGTCATTTTGAACATTCACGGTTTTGTCATATTGGCCTTGGATAAAATCAGCAAACGAATCAACGGCATCGCGATAACGCTGAGCGCCAATAGTACCGCCGACTGTCGCCAATATACCAGCAGCCAACACCCCCGAAACAGCCAGGAACAACATTACCTCGATAATTGTGAAGCCCCCCGACAACTTATTCATATCACTATTTTAGCATAAGCATCATAACATTGATACTAGAAAAACGATGCAATCACTAGCCAGTCCATAATTCGCGCACCAATAAAAAACGAAATAAACGATCCTAAGGCCAACAACGGGCCAAAAGCAATCTCGCTATTAGCTTTGAGTTTCTTGCTAGCAAGTCCTGGAATCACCAAGACGCAGCCAATTAAGTTAGCTAGAAACAGCCCAACAAAAGCCGTCTGCCACGAAGCCAATATCAACCCCAAGCCAACACCTAATTTCACGTCGCCTAGACCGATCCACTTACCTTTCGATATCAAGTAGAGCACGCCATAAACACCCGACATAATTATTAGCGCTATTGCCAAACTATATAATTTAACATCATTAACTATAAAATAACGCAACACCACAAAGACTAGCGAGACCAGGCCATACGAAACAGTAAGAAAGTCTGGCAGAATTCGCCACTTGATATCGTAAGCAACTAACATGATTAGAGCTACCAACGATATACACCAAACAGCAAATAATACCCACTGCAACCCCGCCAGGTGCCATGGCCAGGCCAAGAACGACACCATAAATGCCACGGCGAGAGATAATTCCATCAACGGCTCAAAGTAGCCGATGCGCTTACTGCAATATCGGCAACGACCGCGTGTCGATAGCCAGCTAATTAGCGGAATCAAGTCGCATAAACCGAGTTGGTGCCCGCAGCTCAAGCAGCGCGAGCGGTCTTGTTGTTTCTTGCCCTTCAGGAGCGGCGATAATTTTTTGTATTCGGCCTTGTCGTACGATTCGCCGGCCTTTTTGTCAGCAACAAGTTGGCGAGCTCGCAGCCGCCAGACTTGCGCTCCAGCAAAGCTGCCAAGCACTAACCCGAATACACTGCACACTATAGCAATTGATACAACTATCATACGTCTAGTATAGCAAAAAGGTTACGCTTTTGCGCAACCTTTTCAAAAAACTGTAGATATCACAGATTTACGAGTCTAAACAATACGCAGCATGATTGCCAGCCTCTAAGCGCGTAAACGTAGCATACTGACGACGAGTACCCCTAATTAGATCCTGCTGCCCGTTAGGGTTTGATGTACCACACCTAGCTCCTAAAACTACAATGATTTGTGCATCGTTAACAGTTATCTGACCACTAAAGTCAGCGATGTTTATATTATCAATACTAGTATTTTCCGATACGCCATTAACGAACCTTCGAAGCACATCTTGGTTTACAGCGGTACCGCCGCGGTTGTTGCTCAAAGCGCTATTATACGCAGCCGATACGATACTAACATCGCTCTTGCGAGCTGTATCGCGCTGACTAGCCTGCAGCGCTGGCAACGCAATAAACACCATCAAGAAAATCAGTGCAGCAATCGCCAGCACCAAAACGACCTCGATGATTGTAAAACCACGGTCTTTAATCTGTTGTTTTGTCATAATTTAGTTCCACCTTTCCCTTTGAACTTATGCTCAACTGTATTCAGTATAGCGTAGGCCCTTTCAGTTGTCTAGACCTTATCGTACGCTGCCGACTAGACTGTAAATTGGGAATAATACCGCCCCAATCAGCACACCGGCAAATATAGCCAGAATCACCATCATAATCGGCTCAATCATTGTCGAAATAGCTCGGATCTCCTCGTCAAGCTCGTCTTCGTAAGCTTGCGCCGTCTTACCCATCATTTCGTCGATCCTACCCGACTGCTCGCCGATCTTGATCATTTGCGGCACCATCGGCAAAATATAATCTTCTGTCTGTAAGGCAGCCGAAAGCGCTTTACCGCTCTGCACTTTGCCAGCAGCCCTAGTAATCTCTTCGGCTACAACAGCGTTATTGACACCCTCGGCAGCAATAGCTAGCATATCCAACATTGGCACGCCAGTGACTAGCAAGGTCTGCCCCATACGCGTAAACCGCGCCATATAAAGACGACGGAACATGCCTTTGAACGGCGGCATATTAAGCTTCAGATTGTCCAGCAAACGCGAACCCGCTTCGGTACGAACATATTGCCGCGCAAAAAAGATCGCTAGCGCTAATAGAATTAAGGTTAACCACCAAAAATTAATCACAAAATTAGATATTCCGATTAAAATTGATGTCAAAACTGGCAAGGTCTTCTTCATATCAGAGTACAACTTGGCAACCTGCGGCACGATTGTTACCATCATAAATACGCCAACCGCAACCATCACCGCTAGGACAATACCAGGATACACCATAGCGCCGCGAATTTTGCTGACCATTGCTGCATCTTTTTCTTGCTGGTCGGCAATCCGCTTTAGTGCATCATCAAGCGTACCTGATGCTTCGCCAGCGGTAACTAGCGCAATGAAAATTTTGTTAAATACTTCTGGATGTTTGCCAAAAGCCGAAGATAATGTCTTACCGCCTTCAACGTCGGCAATGATTTCTTGGACGATCTCCTGCATTTTTTTGTTGGCAGTCTGTTCAAATACCGTATGTAGGCTTTGTGTCAACGGTAATCCAGCGCCAATCAATGTTGCCAGCTGGCGCGAGAAAACAATCTTATCCTTGCTAGAAATCCGGTTGGTAAAGCGCGCTAGCCAGCCGCCCTCGACTTCCTCCTTGATTGATAGCGGCATATAGCCCTGAGCGGTCAGCGCTTTAGCGGCTTCGCTCTCAGATTCAGCTTGAACCAGCGATTTGACAATGTTGCCCGTCGCTTTATCGCGTGCTTCGTAGGTAAACTTTTTCATTAATTATCCCCTGATTAACCTTTCAAATTCGGTCAAGTCAACAGCGAATTCCCGCGCGCTATCATAAGTAATCGTACCGCTCTGCACCAACTGCACCAATGTGCGATCCATCGTCTGCATACCTTGGTCGGCACCGGTTTGGATAATTGCGTCAAGCTGATGAGTCTTGCCTTCGCGGATAACATTACGAACAGCCGGATTAGCAATCAAAATTTCAGCCGATACCACCCGACCGCCGCCGATTGCCGGCACTAACCGCTGCGAGCAAATTGCCATCAAAATATTACTGAGCTGCGCGCGGATTTGCGGCTGCTGATGCGGCGGGAAGACGTCAATCATACGGTCAATCGACTGCGCCGCCGAGTTGGTGTGCAACGTCGCAAACACTAAGTGTCCGGTCTCGGCAATGGTAATCGCCGCCGAAATCGTCTCCAGGTCGCGCATCTCGCCGATCAGCACCACGTCTGGGTCTTGGCGCAGACTAGAGCGCAGCGCTGCTGAGAATGAATAAGTATCGTAATGAACTTCGCGCTGCACCACTACCGATTTTTTCGACTTGTGCGTAAACTCAATCGGGTCTTCGATAGTAATAATATGTTGCGATTTTTCGGAGTTAATCTTATCAACCAGCGCCGCCAGAGTAGTCGACTTGCCAGAGCCAGTCGGTCCAGTCACCAGCACCAAACCGCGCGGATAATCAGCAAAGTTCATCACTACCGGTGGCATACCGAGCTCGGTCACCGACTTAATCTCATTTGGAATTAAGCGCAGCGCTGCTGCTAGGTTACCGCGCTCATGGAAAGCATTAACCCGGAATCGTCCGAGCGTACCGAAAGCAAACGAGAAGTCAAATTCTTTGTCCTTGAGAAGAATTTGCTGCTGATCTTCGTCCAAAATTGCAAATACCAACGATTCAACCTGCGCTTCATCGAGAGCATCAAAGCCAGCAATAGCTATCAATGTGCCGTCAATTCGCAGCATCGGCGGCAAACCAACTTGAATATGCAAGTCGCTAGCTCGGCGCTTGATAACTTCCTCTAGTAAAACTTCAATCCGTAATTCTTGTTCTGGCATTGTCCCCTCCTTTTATGCTGTGTCTGCCGACGTTACGCGGTTTACTTCTTCTAGTGTAGTGATTCCTTGCAAGGCTTTCAAGTAGCCGTCTTGGCGCATTGTAATCATACCATCCTCGACTGCTTTGCGCTGGATCTCGTTGCTAGTAGCCCGGCGAACAATTAAGTCTTGGATACCTTCATTTACATCCATTACCTCGTACAGTCCGGCCCGACCACTATAGCCATGCGGCGTAGCTGGCGTATCGCGACCTTTAACCAGCACGTAGGCTCGTTGATTGGCTAATGGCAAGTCCTTGTAGCCCAAATCCTCGGACACGCGCGCTACATCCTCTTTGGTCTTCGGTAATAGATGCCCCACCGTCTCGAGAATCATCTGCGTCTCAAGCGGGTTCGACCAGTAAGCATCGCGATGCGGCGACACGCGGCGCACTAGCCGCTGGCCAATTACTGTGTTGACCGTACTAGCAATCAGGAACGGCTCGACATCCATATCAAGTAAGCGCGGCAACACCCCCGCCGCCGAATTGGTGTGTAGCGTCGAAAACACCAGATGTCCCGTTAGTGCTGCTTGCACACCAAGATTAGCCGTCTCGCTATCGCGCATCTCGCCGACCATCACTACGTCTGGATCTTGGCGCAAAATGCTACGCAGACCATTAGCAAACGTCAAACCAACGTCGTTATTAACCTGGATCTGATTGACGCCGTCCATTTTATACTCAACCGGATCCTCAAGCGTCACAATGTTAATCGCGTCAGTTTTGATTTCTTTAATCAGCGCGTATAAGCTGGTTGATTTACCGCTACCAGTCGGGCCGCTTGTTAGAATCATGCCGTTAGGACGTTTGATGCCTTTGCGAATCATTCGTAAGGCTCGACCGACATAGCCCATTTGCTCGAGATCGAACGTGTTGCCAGTTTTGTCAAGCAGGCGAATCACTACCTGTTCGCCCCAAACAACCGGACTAACAGCAATGCGCAAATCGACTTCTTTTCCAGCAACATTAACTGCAAATTGACCGTCCTGCGGAATGCGATGTTCGTCGATTTTCAAATTGGATAAAATTTTGATGCGGCTAACTAGCGCCGGCTCAATACTCTTCGGCAGCTGCATAACCTCGCGCAGTACGCCATCGACGCGACAGCGTATTTTCAGCGATTTTTCGAGCGGTTCAATATGTACATCGCTAGCGCGGCTCTTGACTGCATACTCTAGGATAGTACTTAATGCGCGGCTAATCGGCGAATCCTGAACGATAGTTTTGATATCGCTTGACGATTGAATAGCCTCGGCCTGAGTAGCCTGCGCCGCTTCGTCAACGGTCGACAAGTCGGTTTTATACTGGTCGAGAACATGACGGACACCCGCTTCCGATGCCATAAAGACCTTGAGCGGCCGCTGAATACGGTTAGCTAAATAATCTACCGCCTGGACGTTATTGGCATCAATCATCGCCACCGCCAGACGATTATTCACCTCGGCTAGCGGCACCGCCATGAAACGCTCGGCAATATCGCTCGGTAGCAGCGATAGGATACTCTGGTCAATGATACTAGCCGTCAAATTAACATACGGCACACCCGAAACGTGAGCAATAGCATGAGTCAACAGCTCGTCGTCTATCTCGCCGATATCTTCCAAAACCGTCAACAATGGCTTGTTCGTTTTAGCCGACTGCTTAGTAGCTCTATCAATAACCCCGCGAGAAACCAAGCCCTCGTCAACCAAGAGCTTGATGAGCTTCTCCTGAATGTCATCGGTCATCAGCGCCACTAGAAAGACTCCTACCTATTTTGATTCTGGCTACGATCCCGGTCTTGGCTCTGACTGGCTGCGGCATCAGGTGAATTAAGCGAGCTAGATGAACCAATTATTGTTTCTACTGTCGGATTTATGGCATTAGAATTAAAAACTTCCGAGCTTGGCTCTTTGACATCACTGCTCATTTTCTCAATTGTGCTAACACTAGTACCAACCCGCGGCGCCTTAAGCGCAGGAATATTGTTACCAATAGTAAACGCTATTAGCATAGATAAACCGGCAATCAGTACAATCATCGCTATATCGCTCTTCTTCACGGCTTTATCCCCTTCTTGTTAAGTTGAACTGTTTTACCTGGCAAGTAATAAGCATGTCCAGAAATTGACATCGTAAACTTAGAATCTGACGCTTCAATCGTTGATTCGTCAATATCAATCACGCGAATTGACTTCTCGAAATTACGCAAAACATTGCGCAGTATATCTGCATTGCTGGCTGATAATTCCATCGTAAAGGCTATCTGTTGAACACTTCTAGAATTATCGGCATTGTTGTCGCTTGACGAGCTGTTATTTTTGTTACTGTCAGAGGACTTTTCGTTCGAAGAAACTGTTTGAAAAGACTCAAGCTTAGCGCCAGGCACTCGGCCAACTAAATTCTGCACAGAGGCGCCAAGTGCTAGCGAGTTGTCGTCAGCTGGCAAAGCATCCAAGATAACACGCAGCGAGTCTTCCTTGTCGTTAAGTTTTGCAGAGCCGAGCGCCGAATTGGTGTTTAATACGCGGATATTGTCGCGCAAACCGTCATACGTCTTAATATTACTATCAAGCGTCGATGTCGTTTGATTCTTTTCGGCTAGAACTTTCGTCTCAAAAACTATGCGCTGTACTAGAAAACCGCCAATAACCAGCGCAAAGCCAACCAAAACCGACGCGCCTGCCACCCAGCCGAACATTACGCGGCCGCTACGATCAATTTGCCGGCGCTTATTTAGCGAGGTATCTTTCTTTGCTTCCGCCATTATTTATCCTCCTTTTTGTTTGAAGTCTTTGCCTCAAACAGCGAATCTGGCACGTGCTTTTTTGAATCAGTCACATCTACCGAGCCAGTCGGTGAAACGATTACTAAGCTTTTAACGCTGTTCGATAACAATTCTTCGGGATAAGAAAAAGTCAGAGTAAACGTCAGTTTCTTCTCTCCGCCAGAATCTTCGGCATACGCCGTGTTGGTAATTCTCACAGAGCTAGATAGTGGCGTTTCTGCAGATTCCGAATCTTTAGTATATTTCAGCTTAGTATTGAGAATGGTTTTTTTGAGAGCGTCTACTGCATTGAAACCGCCAGCGGTTGAGCCTTCTATGGTAATGGTCTTCTCTGACGCGTTATAACGTACCGTTGACATAGTCACGTTGTTTGGCGCCTGTGGATTAACCGCGCTCAAAGTATCAAAGATGCGTGAATTAACACCTCGATTACTACTAATCATATCAATCTGAGTTAGCTGATTCTGAATAGTCAAAAGATCATTAATATCTGGTTTATCGCTAAGTTCTTTATATTTGCTTTTAATAGCATTATCAGCCTGACCGCTAGCAAACTGCAGCGACCCCAAAGCAAGCCCCAGCACAATCACAGTACCTGCCGCAGCTGCAGCCACTAACATTGATACCGATATCACCGTATTACGAACCCGCTGAGCGTGTAAATATTCCCGCTTAACGTCTGGTATTAGGTTTACTTCAATCATGACAAGTTTCTCCGTTTCGCCAGGCCAACCGCCGTAGCAAACTCGTTAGCAATCGGCGCTAGTTGCTGTTGCATACTCTGCGAGACATTTATATTTTGCCAAGGGCTAGTTGCAACCGCTGATATATTAATCTTGCCCGCCAAATACGAATCAATTTGCGGCACAGTCGCGCCGTATCCAGACAACAAAGCTTGAGAAACAGCCACATCTTCATACCTATTCTGGAAGAATTTAATCGATTTTGACAATTCAGAAGCAAAATTATCAAGCGTCATCTCGACAGCACGGAAGACTTGCCCTTCGAGGCGACTTTGATCTAGACCAAATTTCAGGATAAACTGGCGAGCCTGATCCTCTTGGACGCTCAGATTCTGAGCCACAGCCTTAACTAGCGAGTTCAGCCCAGTCGGAATCGTTCTGATTAACCGCGGCGTATCGCCATAAGTCAAAGCGATATCTGTCGATAACTCGCCCATATCAACAAGCATATAAGCTGAATTGCTAGCAGTCGCTGGCACTAACGCTCGCACCATCGCTAACGGATCTGGCTCTTCAGCTATCACATTCAGGCCAAGCGATTCAATTAATTCCAGACGTTCCTCGCTATATTGCTTGGACACACTAGTGATTAATACTTCATTTTGGTTTTGCGACTTTAGCGAACCGCCTAGCAATGCCCAGTCAACTTTCGCCTCATCACTGCTCATCGGAATATACTGATCGACTTGGTATTTCATAGTCGCCCGCAGCTCTGCTTCGCTCATCGCTGGTACGTCGATAACCGTAGTGAAAGTCTTACTCGACGGCAAGCCAATCGCTACATTTTTAGTACGAATACCAGACTGGCCTACTGCCGTCATCGTGGCCTCGCCGAGCCGGCGCCGCGCTTCTGGCGAGTCGCTCGCGGTAATTTTGTGATCGACAGGCACATATCCGTATGCAACCAGATTCCAACTGCCCTGGCCAGAAGCAGCTAGCTGCAATACTCGCACCGCGTTGGTACCGATGTCGAGTGCAAAGAAATCGCCCATCCCTTTTTGAATTTTCATATACCTTATATTATGCATAAGCAAAGTAAAAAACGCAAGCTTTTTAGATAATTACTTTTCGGACAATACCCTTTAAATGCTATAATGTAGGATTATGAGTTTATCTATCGGAATTGTCGGTTTGCCGAATGTTGGCAAATCCACGCTTTTTAATGCTTTAACTAATAATAATATTTTGGCGGCCAATTACCCTTTTGCCACTATCGAACCAAATACTGGCATCGTACCGGTACCCGACGAGCGCTTAAACGTCCTCGCCAAAATGTACCACGCCGAGAAAATTACCCCAGCTACCGTGACTTTTGTCGATATTGCTGGGCTGGTCGCCGGAGCTTCCAAAGGCGAAGGCTTAGGCAATAAATTCCTAGCTAACATCCGCCAATGCGACGCCATTGTCCATATCGTCCGCGCTTTTGAAAGCGATGATATCGTTCATGTCGAGAATATTATCGATCCAAAACGCGATATCGATACTATCAATACCGAACTGATTCTGGCTGATCTGCAAACGCTAGAAACTCGCCTGACTCGCCTTGCCAAAGAAGCCAAAGCCAACCCCAAAGCTAGCGCTATCAAAAATCGTTTAGAAGTGCTTGCTGAAAAACTGCGCGCTGGCACGCCAATTAACGAAATTTCCGGCGTTGATCCTGACGATATCGCTGATTTACACCTTTTGACCGCCAAGCCAGTAATTTATGTGTTCAACGTCAATGAAGAAACCCTGGCTAGCGAAGACAAGAAGCAGAGCCTGCGCAATCTCGTGCCACACTCTCGCAGCCTATTCATCTGCGCCAAGCTTGAAGACGAGATTAAAGGCCTTAACCCCAGCGATACGCTTGAACTCTTACAAAGTTATGACGTACCAGAAGACGGACTAACGCAAATGATTCGCGCCGCCTACGATTTGCTCGGACTGCAAAGTTACTTAACTGCCGGACCGAAAGAGGTTCGCGCCTGGACAATCCACCAGGGCTGGACAGCACCGCAAGCTGCCGGCGTCATTCACACTGATTTTGAAAAGGGCTTTATCGCCGCCCAAGTTGTTAATTACGACGATTTAGTCGCTGCCGGCTCAGAGGCTAACGCTCGCGCCACCGGCAAAATTCGCACCGAAGGTAAAACTTACGTCATGCAGCCAGATGATGTAGTTGAATTTCGATTTAACGTTAGTAAATAATTTAGCATTTAATCGCTTAGATTTGATATAGCTTAGACTAATTTGCCAGCGAATCACCGGCCAGCCGCATAAGCCGCTAACAACTTCCAGCTTTTCTCAATATATAAAACCGCTCCAAGTTGCCGTGCGCGCCTTTCACTTCGCTGTCTGCTTTATCAATAATTATAAAATTAGCACGCACCCACTGCTCGAATTCGCGCAAGATTGCCCGCCGCACGCCGTCATTCTTGACGACACCGCCGCGAGTCAGCTGTTGGCGTTGCGCCTCAAACTGCGGTTTAACCATTGCTACTATCGTTGTATTTTTATCAACGATTTTCGCAACGTGCGGCAAAATTTGCCGCAAGCTAATAAACGATACATCAATCACTACCATATCCGGAGTTTCGCTTGGCACAAAATCACGAATATCAGTTTTTTCATACAACTCAATTCGTTTATTGCCGCGTAAGCTCGGGTGCAGCTGATCGGTGCCAACATCCACGGCGTATACTTTCTTCGCGCCGTGCTGCAACGTAAAATCGGTAAAGCCGCCCGTGCTGCTGCCGACATCCAAAACCGTCTTGCCGCGAAAATTCAAATTAAAAGCTTTCGCCGCGCCCGCCAATTTTAGTCCGGCCCGCGACACGTAACGCTCTGATACTGCTAATTCAATCGACGCCGATTCATCAACGAACAATCCCGGCTTGGCTGCCACCCGCCCGCCAACACGCACACGTCCCAAACGAATCCAATTCTCGGCTTCCGAGCGCGAACCTACCAACCCACGCGCCAACATTAATTTATCTAACCGTTGCTTCATTCCTCAATTCTACTATGGATACATAATCCGCTCAATGTCGCGGGTCATCGCCGCAATCGCTGCGTACGATTTACCCTGAGTCATGATCGTCATTACATAAGTACCGCGCGGATGCCGGACAATCGCCGTGTCGTGCACGTAGTTCCACAAAAAGCCAACCTTATCATAAACTTCGCGCGCTTGGCTACCCGTCGGTATACCATAACGGTAAGGATGGTGCGACAAAGAATACAACAGCCGCTCGCGCTGCGCTCCGCCAATTAGCGAGCCAGTCTCCAATCCGACCATGAACTTCGTCAGATCACCCGCCGACACATGAGTTGCCTGCGCGTGCGTGAAAGTCACTACCCGCGAAAACCCTAGTCGGTAAACAAAATCGTTCAGATTTTGCCGGCCAAATCTATCTAGCCATGCCACCGCGCATGGATTAGTACTGGCAATAGTCATCCGATCAAAGCAGCCCGATACCGTTGTGTCAAGCATCGGGTCGCTCCAGCTAATTCCCCCGGCATTTATCTCATCAAACAAACGTTTAGCAACAAATAACTTATAAGTACTAGCGCTAACGACACTCTCCTCGGCATCGGCATCCGCCGACCAACCGCTACCGCCCAGCTGGCGAATCGAGAACCAAGCACCATTACGTGCCTTATCACGTACATAAGCTCGCAGGCCATCTTCGGTAGGAGTATACCGGTTATTATAAATTACGCTCGGCTCTAAATCAGTCATCGCCGTCAAGATCACGCCGCTACCTTGACCTCTCAGCAGATAATCAGTGACTGGTTGCACTATTGAAGCCGCATCAATTTGGCTGCCTTTCTCACCAGTGGTTCGCGAGACTTCTCGCCCGTTCTCAATATTGATATTTGTCTGGCCAGCTGGATGCCCAGCTGCTTTTGACCAATTATCAATTGAGCTTTGTAGTTTTTGCCTGTTAATCACCAGGGTCGTACCACCCTCCGCTGTTTCGCCAAACTCTAGCCACGAAGCTTTCTCAGTATCGCCAATCACAAACGTCTGATTGGCGGCAAGAATTGTCAAGGGGCGCGCCAATGCTTGCTCGGCTTGATTACGAACAGAAGCGAACGCCGTACTGCGCCGCGACGCCTCTTGCAACTTAGCATCAATTCGAAGCTCCGTCATGCCAGCAAATGAATACTTGGTTGTTTGCAGCACGTTTTTGATAGCTTGCGCGCTCACCAAATGTCCTGGCACATCATTAACCGCCGTTAGCTGACCGTCTTTAAACGCCACGCCAGCGTTTATTGGCGGCCGCGACAGTTGCGAACTAGTTTTTTGTGCAAAAACCTCTAATGTCGGCAGCGCGAAAGCTAGATCTAGCGTTTGCACATTTGGCAGCTGCCAAAATATCGAAAACGGCACCAAACGCAGCCAAAAGGGATAGTTGGCTAATTGACGCGCCATCTCTTCAGCCTTGATATCAGCACCAGCTTCACTTAGCGTATAAATACCGCTCGGTTTGCCGCCAATAATAAATTTAATTTTCGATCGCTGGAATACTAACGTCGCTTGGTTAGCCAAATCTGTCTCACTCTGCCAACCAACCCAGCAGCCATTCATCCGCGCTAGCGGCAGCGCTCGATCAAGCGGATACAATATTTGTACAGCCAAAATCGCCGCTACAACAAAAAACGCCGCCCAAACTAACATCCGGTGGCGTTTTTGCTCGGGCATTGCCGAACGATATGTTTGTTTAACTTTTTTGTGCAGGCGTTTAGCACTACTTGTAGCGGCACGCGCTCGCTTGTTAGTCATATTTACATTTTAACACGCTGCGAAACACTTATTTTAGTTTAATAAGCTATTTCTTGCGTTCGCGATACTCGCCTGTAGAGGTATCAACCGAAATAATATCGCCAACCTTTATAAAAGCTGGCACCTTAACGACCGCGCCTGTCTCAAGCGTCGCATCTTTCAAAACGCTGCTAGTCGTATCACCTTTAACCACCGCCTCTGTATAGGTCACTTCCAAATAAACATTTTTTGGCATCTCGACGGTAATCACCTTACCGTCAAAGAATTGCAAAGCCAGCTCGTCGCCCTCTTTCATGAAGTTTTTAGCTTCGTCAACCAAATCGACCGACAGCTCAAACTGCTCAAAACTATTCGGATCCATGAAAAAGAAAGCTGAACCGTCATTGTATAAATATTGGACAGTTTTGCTAGTCACCTCGGCTGGCTCAATCTTATCTTGGCCTTTAAACGTTTTGGGAATAACCGCACCAGTAATTAAATTCTTCAATTTGACATTAACAATAGAACCGCCGCGGCCCATCACTTTCTGGTTGTAGTCAATCACTCGATACGGTTGACTGTCGATTTGGCATACTACGCCTTTTTTCAAATCAGTTGGTTGATACATTTCATCTCCTTTTGAGTCTTTAGAAATACCCTTCAGCGCACGACAAAGCATTTCGTACGCTGGAAAATTCCCTAATCTCGCGTCACAAACGGTAACAGCGCCAGATGACGCGCCCGCTTTACCTCGCGAGCCAGCATCCGCTGCAATTTAGCACTCAAGCCCGTCTTGGAAATTGGCTCGATTTGGCCGCTCACCGGACTAATATAGCGCAACAGTGTCTTCACCTCTTTATACGAGAATACTACTGGGGCATCCTTGCGTATTTTTTTTGCCATATTTTATAATCCTTTCTAATCGTTAAAATGGGATCTCGCTTAAGTCGATTGGCTTATCGTCGATATCCTCGACGACCACATCTTTGGTGCTAGTCGCTGGCGGCGGTGTCGATGCCGGTGCATTACTGTCGTTGCGACCGCCAACAAAGTTGAAGTCTTCGACAACCACCTCGACAGCCGACCGTTTATTACCATCTTTATCCTCGTAACTACGCTGGTCGAGCCGGCCGCTCACCAAAAGCGGCGCGCCTTTTTTGACATATTGCGAGATAATCTCGCCCGGCTTGCCCCAAGCTACGCAGTTAATGAAGCTGGTCTGGTCTTGCTGCTGTCCGTCTTGGTTGCGCCAACTACGGCTAACCGCCAAACTAAAATTAGCTACGCTCTGGCCGCTCGTCGTCGTTCGCAATTCAACATCGCGCGTCAGATTTCCCATTAATATTACTTTGTTAAACCCCTTTGCCATGATAGATTTCCCTCCTATTTATGGCTTAATCTTCGCTGTTTTCAGCCTCGCGTTCAGCCGCGCGCTTCTTGGCCTCCGCCAGAGCGGCACGCGCTTTGTGATCTATCTTAACCAATAAATACCGGATAACTTCGTCGCTAATATTCAGCGCATTGTTAATCTTGAGCGGCGCGTCTGCTGGCAGCTCGACATCCATCGATACATATACCGCAAAATCTTCGCCTTTGATGCTGTAAGCGAGGCGATTTTTGCCCCAATTGTCCTCGGCCTTAACCGAACCGCCGTTATCGGCGATCAGCTGCTTGACCTTACCAAGCACCGCGTCCAAATTCGCCTCCAAATCAGGCCGAATAAGAACCGTCAGCTCGTATTCTCTCATACATTACCTCCTTGGTATCCGTACGGATGGTTACGTTATCTCACGTAACCTTAGGTTTAATATCACTTAATATTATACCCTATCTGCTATGAAAAAGCTAGCTGCCCGCAGCCCCCATCGCCTCTGCAGCAAAAAGCAGGCTCCGCATGCTATATATACTACCAATTTACAAAAAAGAGACCTGCTATGGCTAATTGCTAAGTATGGTTAGCGGCATATTCGTCGCCATACATCATGCTACCCAGAATATTTCGATCGATAACCTCGACAAACTCCGCCGCTGTTTCTTTAATATTTTCTCTAACTTCTAAACTATCGCCAGCTTCTCGGCAGCTCTGTACGTTTTTCCACAATTCCCCAACAATATCAGATCGGATAGTCTTCATCACAGTATACGGATTATTTATCGCTAATATCGTATCAACATCCATCTGAGCAATATGTTCCGCCAATTTTATAATAGCAGCATTATCTGAATTCTGAAATGCTCGGCGAAAACGTTCCATACCGAGACCACCCGGCTCATCTTTATACTCTTCGGCAGCCTGGCAAATTCCATCTAAGTTCTCGTCTATGATACCAAACAAGCGCCGCGTGCTACCTTCCAAATCTGATTCCCTGTCGTCAACAGTCGAAACATATTTCGATAGCTCTCCTTTTGCCTGCACTAGAAAATCCCGGATTAGCATTCGGTTGCCAATTCCCTCAAGAACTACATTATGCGGCAGCTTTTCTGACGCATCCTTAATCCTTGCAGAATCTTTTTCATCTAGTCCAGCGCGAAAATCAGCAGACAAATGATTAACGGCTTTTTCAGCGATCCCTCCCATATCCTCATAGTATAGCATGGCTGCCCCCTTGCTTTGCTGCCAGACGCCCGCGCCGGTACTGGCGGGCTCTTTCGATATTGGTTAGATTAGCTCTTGTCACCCCGTCTTTGCGATACGGACGCACAATATTCGTTCCCGGAGGCATAGATACCTTTCCTTTTAGCTCAGGCCTATCCTCTCTATATTCAACTTCCCTAAGCATTCTTCGTATCAACGTCTCGAAATCATAGTCAACAGAAGAATGAAAACCAGTAATATAAGCTCCGTTCTCTGCCGTTTTAGCTTCATGCGCCGAGAAATATGCTCTAAGGGGGATTCTCTTTTCATTGCCCATCCACCGGTCAATCAAAAATCCTTTCTCTATCCTTTGTTTATTAGCCACAATCAATTGCACTTCGATTCGATCTTTTATTTCGGGATATTGCTCAACTAGCAAATTATAAACATTTTTAAGCTGCATGCCGCTAATAGTCCAATCATCCAAAAACACGACTCGCAGATTCTCTTTTTTCTGCTGCACCTGCGCAATATCATCTCTATCGACAATAATTCTACCACCGTACTTTTTCCAATCTTCTTCAGTGAAGTCAGCTAGTATATTATCAAGCAGATATTCACCACTCTTTATCTTTTCTCTACCAATCTCGCCAGCGATAGTGCAAATCTGCAAATCGGTATTCGCCTCGAGAGCCGCCTTCCAGCTGGCGGCAATACCAGCCGCCGCTTCTTTGTATTCTTTTTCGCCAATAAACGTCAAATTCTCGCGCATAGATTTAGCTTTAGCTGCACATTCACCGTTTAAGGATTCTATATAGTCAAGAAACTCTTCAAGCTGGCGCAGCGTTTCGTATTCCGTCAATTCTGCTCTATTGTCTCTGTATCGATCTTTCGATGTAACAGTTTTCAGAGAACTGTGCGTCTCAGCAATATACGTGATGAGATTGCTTCTAGTCTCTTCATCCGCCAATTGGTCGGTTAAACGCGGAGCAGTCCTAACAAATCTTCTCGACTCTAATAGCCGAGCGGCGTCTTCAGGGCTAACTTCGCCGGTTGGCGCAGCTTGGTCGATTTCTGGCTCATATTCAGATTCATCATTCGTTGATTGTGCTGGTATGAGTCGATAATTATCGGCATACAGACTACCTTCCTGTGGTACACCTGCGCCGATCTCTGACTCAGTATGTTCAACACCGACTGGCGCTAACTTTTCCTGCGACATGCCTGTATTTGCAGCAACAAGCCTATCACGCTCATCTGCCGAATATTCTGACATGATTTTAGGTCCTCCATTCTCAGGAATAATCAATACCGGCGTAATTTTTCTTTTAATACGTTTCATTGCCTCCCATATCAAACTAACCATTGAGAGTCCTTTGGCGACTTTCTCGGCATCATTAGCTGGAGGACGTTCAGTATCTCTGCGCATAAAATTTATCTATCGTCAAAGTTTCTGGATTCTGCTCGCCGCAATACTAGCTTACGCCAAATCCGCCCCAACGTGTTGCACGTATCAAGGTTCGCGTCTTGCGTAGTAAGCTCCTGAGGGTCGTCTTCGCCGGGGACAATTTTGTACACGCTACAGTCACCAATCCCACCGTTTGCGCTAGCCTGATATACGATACGATAAACGTCAGGTTCGTCTTCAGACGGATTACCATGTTTATCAAACCGGGAAAGGACAACATCTGTAGAAGCGTCACCAGGAGTCTCGCTACCGTCCGACGCAGTATAATATATCGCACTAGCTATAGCACTCAGATAATTCCGTGCGGATTCCTCGTTGTTATCAACAACTTCTCCAGTTTCTCGCACAAGTTTAATCAGTTCTCTTTTACTGCCATTATCGCCCATTTCTTTATTTACCATCCATCCGTTTCTTCATTATATGCTTTTGTTAATCCATATCTAGTTAGTGCTGCTGTTGGTGATCTGCGGCCTTTATCATCCTCAGTCTCAAAGCTGACAGCACCATCCTCATAAGTACAGCAACGAACTAGTCCGTCTAAACCGCTAAAAACTCGTTTGCCCGAAAACGCTATAGATAGCGCCGTTGCCGTACCTTGCCGCCTCTGTAAGTCTTCACTAATAGCAAGCTGCTCGACGTCTTCTCTTCGCTTAAATGGATGACATGATATCAGTATAATAGTGTCTGGGTCTAACGTTTGCATCAGCTTGCGCACGCCACCTTTATTATACCACTCATTGGGATCGGGTTTTATATGTTCTGTACACGACATATGAAATGCGTTTTCATCACCATGTCCAAACAAGATAACGGTATCAAACGTATCATCATTGACACCAGCATTTTTTAGATCTTCTGTTATTCCAGACAACGCGTCTGTATGGTTTACCTCAACAGCCAATATATCGCCAGACGTTATACTACGAATACTACGAAAAAAATCGTTGTAATCCCCGCTGTCTCCCCTGATGATAGCCGTTGCTGGATTGCCAGATTCAGTACGTCCAGTCTCTAATATATGCAGAGCACCCTCCAAGACTCTCGGGTTCCAGTCAGAAAAGTGTATTATACCAAGTCTCTCGTTCAACTTATTAGCATTATCTTGCCCAATCTCACGGACAGTTTGAATATAATCATTACATACATTAATCTGTTCGTACGTACTCTTAGAAGACGAAGCAACGATCACATCCGAAGTACCGACAAGCATCATCTCACGATTTAATTTTGGCAAGCGGCCCGCGAAATACTCTTGTATCAACCAACTACGTTTGTAGACATTAGGACGCATCTCACCGTTGTCGTCATACACCTCTGTCCTTTCTATACAATATCTAATTATCGCGCGATCAAGCTCCACTGCTTTTTCGCCTTCGCGTTCGTCAATCATTCGGCGCAGCGGTTCTGGAAAATCCTCCCGCTCTCTAGCGTCTTGCGGCCAGCGCTCTGGCGGAAAACCATGATCTGCCAGCCAGCCTACATACAAATCAAGCCCCTTCCAGCCCCTTGAACTTGAAACGTCTTCGAGCATCTCGGCCACCCGGCCGCTAATTGCGCATTCAAACTCACTAGCCACTTCCTCAGGTAAGGCTAATTCGGCACTCAGTAGTCTAGCCACATCTTCTTCACGTTTGTCATAGTCAACGTCACCATCATTAAGAGAATGCATTGAGTCAATCTGCTCCTGCATAGCATGACGCGCACTAGCTGTAAGTTTTGGCATGTGCTTATAATGTTTCCTGAAGAGCATCGTAACTATGTCTTGTACTAAAAGCGACAAAAATTCATCATAATCTCCAGATTCCAGATCAAGCCTATTATCGTTCGCTGTCAGTTCTCGTATATTAGGCATCAACTCCTCTATTGATTCGTAATTGCCACTGGCAATGGCACTTGCAAAATCAGGATAGCTATTCGGTACAAAATTGTTACCAGAACCGCTAGTATCAATGCGAAAAGTCCAATTATTCTCAATCTTTTCAATTATCTGCAGAGTTTTCTCATCAAGTTTTTCCTCGCTAGCATCAGGATAATCAACGCCAGCTCTGTCGCTGCTGCTCGGCTGCATAGTTTCGGCGCCGCGATTAGTACCGCGGTCAGCGCGTAAACCTTTAGTAACCAGCCTAGTCACAGCACTCCCGAATCTTCGCAGGGCACTTTCTTCTCTAGTAGTTTCAGGTCCCGACGAGCGGAGCTTTTCGCCGTTGGTGGTAGTCGTTTCAGTCATGTTTATTTATCTTATTCCTCTTTTATCATAGCACAATATAGTAAAAATGTCAACAAAAGCAACCTTCCGCCTCGCGCGACCAAATCAAAACGCTCGCTTTTAAGCGGGCGTTTTGATTTGCCGGTTAACCTATATTTTTATTATTTTGTTTTATCCCAACCACGTTTTACATAATCAACCACTTTGTCTACTTCTTCCACTGCGTGTTCACCTGTAAAAACATTTCCTATCTCACCGCTATCTTCGTATCCCTTTGCACCAGATTTTGGTTTTACTCTAAAGCTCCATTTATCATCGCCGCCAGTAAGAGCATTATGCTTTAACGTTTCAGGCGTCAGCTCGCCGTCTTCATTAGCGTCGTAAAGCGACGAAATCTCGCTGATGCTAACATCAACTCTTTTCATGAACTCATCAACCTCGTCTCTGGTTAATTTGCCGTCAGCTACTAGATTATTGTAATCTTGAGGGTTATTAGATTTAAACGTAAATTTTGTCTCTGATGTTTTTCCTTTATCATACACACTTCTGTTGACATTATTCTCTACATTGATTGCGACATATGTACCTGGATTCTCAGTCTCACCAGTCATCGGATTTGGAATAGGTTCATTTATGTTATAAGTAAAAAAAGTCCACAGAATTGTCTTGTCTATCGCTATAACTAGAATAGCTGCCGTCCCTGCTAGTATAGCGAGGATCTTCTCCTTCAAATTCACTAATTTTACCCGAAACAACCTCGGCTGCTATACTTGTTGCTTCGCGCATTTGCTCATCGCTCATCGCAGGCTTATGTGCTTCATGCCAAATACCAACGATTATCTAGCCATTACAATCCTTGAATACCCTGCTAGCAAAGTTTAATACTTTCACCCTCTAGTTTTGTGGTCAAAATCACAATTATGCTATGATACTAGAATGCATATCGCTATCCAGGGCCAAGCTGGCTCTTTCCACGACCAGGCCGCCCGCCAATGGTACGGAGCTAGTGCCAAACTCATCCCCTGTACAACGTTTAGCGAAGTTTTCGCCGCCTACGACGACGGTAGCGCCGATGCGATCGTTACAGCGATCGAAAACACCCTATTTGGCAGCATTAACGAAGTTTACCGTTATATCGAGGAATGCAGTGCGCCGATCGTCGGCGAAATCAAGCTGCCTGTCGAGCAAATGCTAATTGGTCTACCAGACGCCAAAATCAGCGATATTACTGAGGTTTATTCTCACCCGGTAGCTCTTTCTCAGTGCCGCTATTTCTTGCAGAAACACCTACCGCAGGCAACACCAATTGAATTTTTTGATACCGCCGGCGCCGTCGAATTTATCAAGCAAAACGGCTCCCAGCACTGCGCCGCTATCGCCAGCCAGACTGCCGCTGAATTATATAATTTGCCAATACTACAGCGTTCCATCCACGACAATCCCGATAATATCACCCGCTTTTTGGTAATTGAACCGTCTAATGCGCCTGCTGATGCTAATCGTGCTTCTCTGGTCATCACCACCGACCATCAGCCTGGCGCCCTAGTCGAGGTATTGCAGGTATTCGCCAAGCGCCGTATCAATCTCGCCAAATTACAATCGCAGCCAATCGTCGGACAGCCTTGGAAGTATAAGTTCTTTATCGTTGTCGACTGCGCTAGACAACCGCTTTACCAAGCTATCCGCGACATCGAGCACAGCAACCACGAGGTGACTATCCTCGGCGAATATGTCGGTGCTTAGTAATCCTAGAAATCACCGCCAGCGCTAATCTCGTCCACACTAGATATCAATACCTCGCGCGGCCGCGAACCATCCGCTGGCCCGATAATACCTTGCTCTTCCATTTCTTCAATGATCCGTGCTGCTCGCGAGTAGCCGATTCGTAGCTTCCGCTGCAATAACGACGTCGAGGCTTTGCGCATCTGCACTACCACTTGCACTGCATCTTTGAACATATCGTCGCTGCTATTGCCGCCAAAGTCCATCACTACGCCGCCCTTACCGTTTAGCTGCACTGGCTGGCTAACGATTTCATCATTGTACTGAGGCGGCGCCTGCATCCGCAGCTGATCAGTAATTTTGTTCACCTCGCTATCCATCACCCAAGCGCCCTGAATACGCTTCGGTTTCGGCATGCTAGCAGTTTTAATCAGCATATCACCCTGGCCCAGCAGTTTCTCGGCACCAGCCTGGTCGAGAATTGTCTGGCTATCGGTCTGGCTGGCCACTGTAAAGGCAATCCGCGCCGGCACATTTGCCTTGATGAGACCGGTAATCACATCAACGCTCGGACGCTGCGTCGCTAGCACCAGATGAATACCAACCGCCCGCGCCTTCTGCGCCAAACGAACAATTAAGCCCTCGACATCGCGCTTAGCTACCATCATCAGATCAGCCATCTCGTCAATCACAATCACGATATACGGCATAGTACCCTCGTCAACTTGCTGTACATTACCCTTTTCATCAGAAACACCGATTTTCTTGCCTTTTGCTTTAGCCCGTTCATTGTAAGTCTTGATATCGCGTACTCGCTCTTCGGCTAGCAAGCTATAACGGCGCTCCATCTCGTTGACCGCCCACTTCAGCGCGCTCATTGTCTTCTCCGGCTCGACAATCACCGGCGTCAACAGGTGCGGAATATCCTGATACGGCGCCATCTCGACCTGCTTCGGATCGACGAGAATTAATTTCATATCGCTCGGCGCGTTGCGGTAAAGCAAACTACTTAGCAGCGTATTAATCATCACCGACTTACCAGAGCCTGTCTGTCCGGCGACCAGCAAGTGCGGCATTTTGTTAAGCTCGCCGACAAACGGCAGTCCTGAAATGTCTTTACCAATCGCAAAACTCAGCGGCTCTTTGCGGCGGCGCCATTCAGCGCTCTCCAGGATTGAACGGATACGCACATCGGCCGCTTTTTTGTTCGGTACTTCGATACCGACAGCCTTTTTGCCTGGAATCGGTGCCTCCATGCGCAAGCTCGACGCCGCCAAATTCAGCGCAATATTGGTTTCTAGCGCTGTAATTTTACTCAGCTTGATGCCCGCCGGCGGACGCAGCGTATACTGAGTCACTTTCGGGCCGATATTAGCGCCTTCCATATCGACATTAATGTTAAATTCACGCAAAGTATCTTGAATAATGCGCGCGTTCTGCTTGATATCGCCTGCATCAGCTGGCGCTTCCTTCTTTTCTAGCAAATCAAGGCTCGGAAATTGCCAGTTCGGGTCGCTAACTGCCAGCATCGCCATTTTGTCGTCGCGATCGGCTTCGGCTTTTTTAGCTTGCGGTTTGATTTTAAGCTTGGCACTTTGCTTGCTGTCATCTTGTGATACTGTTGGTACGCCTTCATTAAGCTTGAAATCGTCCATCTTGCCGTGATCATCTTCGGCAGCTTTGCGCATAACCTGGACATTCGCTTCGTTCTCTGCCTTTTCGTTGCTGGCTACTGCCGTCTTGAACATTGCTGCAATATCGCTAAACCGCAGTTGCAACACAAACAATAGCGTAATCGCAATCAGCAAAATATAAATAAAAATACCGACTGGTATATTAACCAGCGACAAGACGACCGAATTCAAACCATCGCCAACAACACCGCCAGTCGACGGCGCACCCTTTTCACGAAACAGCCCGAATAAGCCGCTGAACCAAATAACTATCAAAATTGAGGCAAATTTCATGACTGCTGGCAATCGGTTGTTTTCGGCGCCAAATATTCTAACAGCTACATACAAACCGGCAACTGGCACTATATAAACCGCCCAGCCAATCGTTCGCTTAGACACTTCTAGCATTTGATTAAGTAATGGACCGCCCGCACCGAACCACGATACCACCAGCAACACCGAGAACGCCATCAGCAGCACCGCCGCAACCTGCGGCCAAAACCCCGAGGGTACTTCATGCTGCGGCGCTGGCGCTTTCGCTGCTTTGCTAGCGCGCGCCGCACGGGTTGTTTTAGTCG
Organism: uncultured Candidatus Saccharibacteria bacterium; assembly: GCA_963528575.1. Taxonomy (GTDB): domain Bacteria; phylum Patescibacteriota; class Saccharimonadia; order Saccharimonadales; family Saccharimonadaceae; genus Saccharimonas. The sequence continues at coordinate 418,859 of CAURUS010000001.1, read as the reverse complement.
ATTTTCGAGTTCGCGTCGTCTTTTTCTTTGCCATAACCGTTATCTATTGTACTCTGTTTATATCTAAAAGGGTATATTACTATTGTAGCATAAATTACTACAAAAAGCAATAGCGCTATCTGTTAGTACGAGCGGCTATCTGAGGAATCTAACTTTCTATAAACAGTCGCCCAGTCTAGACCAAGAGTATAAACTTTACCTGTTCCTACGACCTGCGCGCCAACCAATACTGCTGCTGTCGAATCCGCACCATAAGTCTCTGATAAATAATCAAGTACACTCAAGCCGCTTGGATAGCGCAAATCTGGAAAATATTGGCGCAGTTCTGCGATACTTCCTTTGACAAGCTCAGCTTTCTCTCTGCTAGACTCAAGGTTTACCATTGAACTCAATATATAGCCATCTTGCCGCAATGATTCCGCACAAGATTCAAACCACTCAACAACCCTTTCTACATCACCTCCAGACATTCTCTCAATACCAGCTACCCTAGCAGCCTCTTTTTTACGTTTTTCTTCGTTCGCTTGATTTGTCTTAGCGTCATCAAGCAGACGTTTTAGCTGCTCTCTCTGTTCTTCCTCTGTTGACCTAAAGAACCTATCACTTTCTTGAACTTTTCTGTCATATATATGCTTACTTCCAAATACAATAGAACCTTTGATGTTTCCTTCATTAAAACCAAGAGCTTCCAATATGGCCAGCCTTTCTAAAGCCGAACTTCCTAGTTGAAGAGGTTTACACAGAAAGCTATCCCCAGGCAACTCACCACTAAGTACTTGTCTTTCTATCCCATATTTTACCCATCCGGATCGTTCTGTATATCTTGCTAGTTTACTTTCCCTATCTTCTGGAGGTATTTTTCCTAGTCTAATCCCTTTGTCTATTAGTTTTTCCGCTGCCTGCTTTTTACTATCTTTAATGTCTACTTCTACCCGTAAGCCTGCCAGCTCCAACACTTCTTCATATCCAGGTTCTGCCCGCAATTCGTCTGCCTTATCAAAGACAGCCAGCGCCTCCCGCGCTTGCGGATTGAGCTGATCTCTTGGCGGAAGTATAGGCCAGGCGTCCGGACGAGATTTTTCAAAATAAACTCTAACTTTTGGATTTGGCGTAGACCACGGTTCGATTGCGACTAGTCCCAGACGAGCACTAACGCCTGCTAACGGTATTAACAAAGATGGGGGGGTAGATTCAATATTTTTCATGTCTTGCTCATAAATAAAAATAGTTAATATATCAATTTTATGTTACAACATCTAATTTTATCCAGGAGGCCTCACACGCATATCTGTTAGTACGAGCGGCTGTCTGAGCGGTCGCGCGGCACTACTGTCTCGGTATCAGGGGTCTGTTTGCGCGGGAAACGCTTGCCTGACGGCTGCGGCATCAACGGCTGGCCAGCAGGTCTAGCTTGCGGGGCGCGGCCGTGCGCTTTCGCTGCGCCGCCAACTTCATTAACCACTGGAATGACAATCGGCGTTCGCCGCGTCTGATCATACAAAATATGCGTTACTTCGTCTTTGATTTCTTTTTTGACCACCTCTATGTCATACTTACCAGAGAAACTGCGCGCCGCTTTCTGCTTGAGGTATTGGCGAATCATTCCCATTAGCTCTTCATTATCGCGCATGTAAATAAACCCGCGGCTGATAATGTCTGGACTGGTCAAGAGCCGCCCCGTACCGCGCTGAACCGTCAATATGACTATAAATATACCTTCTTGACTCATGTGGATACGGTCTTTGAGTACCACTTCGCTGACTACCGCGCCGGCATCATCATACATCGTACCGCCAGAGTGAACAATGCGGCCAATTTTGTGCGCGCCATCGCTAGTAAACTCAATAATATCGCCCGGATCACAAACAAATATATTTTGCCGCGGAATACCGCATTCTTTCTCGGCCAAGCGTGCATTATGCACTAGCATATGAAACTCGCCGTGATTTGGCAGATAATACTTCGGTTTGACCGCATTAATCACCCGCACGTGGTCATCGTAATAGCCGTGACCCGATAGGTGCAGCGGCCCGATACCAGTTAGGTGTGTTTTGCCATTTTGAATAATCTCGCCGCCCTCGCGCATCAGGCCATCAACTGTCCGCACTACGTATTTTTCATTGCCAGGAATTGGATTCGAGCTCAGCACTACCACATCCGAACCTTTAATTTTAACGTATTTGTGTGCCCCCGTCGCCATCCGATTGAGCACCGCATTGAACTCGCCTTGGCTGCCAGTACAAACAATTGTTATCTTGTTATCAGGCAATTTTATCAAATCTTCCATCTTAACGACGGTGTCTTTCGGAACTTTAATCACGCCCGAACGCAGCGCCACTTCTAGGTTCTGAATCATACTAAACCCAGCAAACGCTACTTTGCGATCATGCTTTTTCGCTTCCTCGAGAAGTAGCTGAATTCGATGCAGCTGGCTAGAAAAGCTACTGACAATAATCCGGCTCTTCGACCATTTATCCATCACCTCGCCCATACTGTGCTGAATATCGAATTCACCGTGCGTATGGGTACCGTCGCTTTCACAGTTAGTCGACTCGTTCATAAACAGCAAGAAGCCTTCTTTCTCGGCGATTTCGCTAATCCGATTAAAATCGAATTTCTTGCCATCGACCGGATTTTCTTCAATACGCCAGTCGCCGCTCGAGAGGATATTACCAACTGGCGTCCGCACCACCACGGCAGCTGCATCTGGAATTGAGTGATTAACGCGTACCAGCTCAACGCTAAATGAATCACAAAGTTGTACAGTATCATGATTTTCTGGATTTAATTCGTGATATTCTGGCGTGAAAGCGCCGTCTGTCTCTTCCATCGTCCGCTGCAGCATGCCAAGAGTGAACTTCGTGCCATAAACTGGTGCTGGCAATTTCGGTATGATATGCCGGAATGCGCCAATGTGGTCGAGATGGCCATGCGTAAAGACGTGCGCTCGAATCCGATGCTTATTTTCTTCCAGCCACTGAGTATCAGGAATTATATAATTTATACCCGGATAATCGCTGCCCGGGAACAAGAATCCCATATCAATGACGATGATATCGTTGTCGTATTCAATCGCCGTCATGTTCTTGCCGATACCCATCTCGCCGACACCGCCAATCGGAATCACCTTTAGCGTTGGCCGCGGCGCCCGCGGACGTTTCGGCTGATCTTTTAGACTGAATTGCCTGCCGCCATAGCCGTTGTATACCGATTTGTTGACCGGCACATTAATCAAATGCTGGCTAGCCTGCGCATTCACGCCTTCCGACATCCGCCGCTGCGCCCGAAAGACTTCGCCTTTGCGCGTGGTTGTCGCGTTCAGTACAGTATTGGTTGATTTTTGTTTAACCTGCAAAGGGCGTTTACTAGTATCGTCGCCTTTGGGGGTTGCCAGTCGCCGCTGACCCATATTGTTATACTCCTTTTTTATTACAATAATCTAAAAACCAGGTAGAGAGGTGTTATTTTACTCATTAGAAATCCCTCTCGTTAGTAGCTTTATTCTAGCAAACTGCCCGTATTTTGTCAAAAATGATCCTACGCCAACTAAAATGCCAGCGCCGTTTTCCCAAAGACGCTGGCATTTTCTAAAAGCTTCAAAGAGGATTAATCGTCGCCATCTACCGAAGTATGAGCGAATTTGCGCTTGCCGCGGTAGATAAAGAAACCGATTGTCAACAAGTTAGCCGCCAGTAAGAATCCAGCTAGTACCCACATGCTATCGCTATAGAACGAACTGCCTAAGCCTCCCGAAATAGCCTGGCGCAACGCCCGAATAGAATAAGTCATCGGCACCAGCGGATTGACCGCCTGGAAAAAGCCATTGGCTGTTTGAATCGGGAACGTCCCCTCGCTCGATCCCAACTGCAGTACTAATAACACCATCGCTAGGAAGCGTCCTGGGTTATCCAATACAATCACCAGAAGCGACACAATCGACATATAAACAAACGACGTCAAATAAATCGCCCCGATGAAGTTCACTGGATGATCTGGCACTAGGCCCAGGCAGTAAACCATGATCAGCATTAAAATTGTTGCTTGAACGAAAGCCGCTGCGCCAGTAACAAAAGCTTTGGCTAGCCACCAGCGAAAGGCATTTTCCTGCTCGGCAAAAGTTTTGCGGATTGGATAAATAATATTCAGAGCAATCGCCCCGACAAATAAGCTCAGCGACAACACGTACGGCGCCAGCGCGTAGCCGTAATTCGGCACGTCGCCCTGTTTGGTCGTTTCCGACTTCACCGGGCTGGCCATTTGTTGCTGAGTGGCCGCGCCAGTTGGTTGTATTTTAAGTTGCCGGGAAGCATCAGCCAATTTCACAGCCAGAGTATCTGCGCCGCCCGCCAGCTGCGACGCGCCATTCGTTAGTACATCAGAGCGGCTATCTAACAGCTGCGCGCCATTCGCCAGCTGTTGGCTGCCAGTTTGCGCTTGCGCCAGACCGTTTGTTAGCGATGTCGAGCCGGCCAGCAACTGATTATTCGCTGCTCTTACGCTGTTATAACCATTAAGAGCAGTGATTGCCTTTGGCGCCAGCTGGTTAACACCATTGTTAAGCGTCGAAACACCAGCCTGCAATTGTGCTTGCTGCACTGACAGACTTTGAGTAAGTATCTGCAAATCTTTAAGCAGCACAGCCGCTTGAATACTGATCGTTTGCGTTTTACTAAGTGCCTGGGAAAGCTGGCTAATTTGCGGCAAAGTTATGGTTGTCGAACCACTGCCAGAAGCTACTGCCTGGCTGCCCAAGTCTTTCAACACAACACCTGCTGCTGATAAATCAGCCAAAGACGCTTGCATTGTTTGCGCCAAAGCTTGCGCCTCACTCTGCACCTTATTCTGCTGGCTGACGAGCATTGGCGATGGATTATGAACGCTAGCATTTAATTGATTAAGGCCTGCTTGCAGTTGTTTCATGCCGCTTGTTAACTGCGCAACTTGCGATTTGCTTGGCAAGCCGTTTGACAACTGACCCAAGCCTGCCTGCAATTGGCGCGATCCATCGCCGAGCCGCGCTAAGCCATTAGCCATCGCCCGCTGATTTACCGCCAATTGTTTAACACCGCCAGTGTAAGTTTGCGCGCCCGCTTGCAGCTGCGACAACCCGCCGTGCAGGGTGGACGCGCCACCCGCTGCCGTTTCCAGACCATCGCCGAGCTTACCGATATTTTCCAACACGCCCTTAGCGTACGCCTGAGTAATTTGCTCAGCCACCGACGTTTTGACTTTTTCAGCCGCTTGATTGCTGACCAGCGAACCGATATAGTTCTTGGCTGGCGTAGTCGTGTAGTGAATCACCGCCTGCTGCGGTTTGTTCTGCGTAATCGACGCCGCTTTTGCCGAGAAATCCGTCGGAACGGTCACCACCGCATAGAAATGTCCGCTGCTTACGCCGCTATCAGCTTGCTGTTTATTTACAAACTCCCAGCCCAAATCATGGTTATTTTTAAGTTTTTGTTCAACCGATTGCCCGATATTGACCGTTTGACTGTTCAGCTGCGCGCCTTTGTCCTCATTGACAAATGCCACCGGCAAGTTTTTCACTTGCCCATATGGGTCCCAGATGGAACCCAAGAAAAAACCGCTGTACATAATTGGAATAAACGAAATAACCGCCATCGACAGCAGTAATATTTTGTTTTTACAGAGGTGCTGCCACTCAGCTCGCACCATATTGACGCGGCGTCTATTTGACATCCGTTTTAATTTTTCAACCATGCATTACCTCCTTGACAACGTCTTCTAACGTTACCGTTTTTAGATACTCGCTCCACTTCTCTTGCGCCTCGGAAAAGACTTTTTCAATCATATTCATGCCGATTTCCACCTGGCGAGGCCGCGACGCAAACACCCGCTCGACAATTCCTTGAGGCTGGAAGAATGGCGCTTCACCTTCAATCGCCAGTACCACATCATGCAGCGTCACTTGGCTCATTTCCCGCGCCAAAATGAAACCGCCGCCAGCGCCCTGCGTCGAGGTAATCAACCGTGCTACCACCAGCTTGCGGCTAATTTTCTTCAGATAGGTCGGCGATACTGCCATCTTTTCTGCCAAAGCATCGTTGGTCATCGGCGCTTTTCGCTGCGGGTCAGCCAAAATCGCCATGATACAGCAGGCTTGTTCAACAGCTCCCGATAGTTTCATATTAGTCCTTCCGTAAATTAGATATAGTGGATATCGATTATCCACTATACTACGGTTGGTTAATTTTGGCAAGAGTTTTTATAAAATTATCTGAATTGCTAGTATACCAACTTACGATTCAGGATTATTCTGCTGCACAAACGCCGCCGCCCGCATAAAATCGTCAATTAGCGTCTGGCGCATGCCGCCATTGTATAGCGCCGCCGCCGGATGATACAGCGGAATTACCACAAACTCCAGCTCGTGCAGGCGTACCCGCCGCGGCCGTCCGTGGTCCTGGCTAATCCTTAATCCAGGGATAAAACCGCCGCCGCTGTGCCGCCCCAACGTTAACACCGCTTTTGGCTGAATAATTTCCAATTGCCGCATCAAATACGGCCAAAACTGACGCTTCTCCTCTGGCATCGGATCGCGGTTATTTGGCGGCCGATACTTCACAATGTTGGTAATATAAACGTCCGGGCGCTGCAAACCAGCTGCCGCCAGCATCTCGTCGAGAAATTTCCCCGCTGCACCGACAAACGGTTTACCTTGTAAATCTTCATTCTTGCCTGGTGCTTCGCCAATAAATACGATATCAGCATCAACATTGCCATCGCCCATCACCAGCTGCGTTGCTTGAGCCGCCAATTCCAAACAAATCCCAGCTTCGATAATTTCCGCCGCCAAGGCGTCTAATTCAGCTTGCTTATTCATAATTACATTTTACCAAAACAGTACCCTCTGCTGATACAGAGGGTACTACTGGCGCGGCGAATATTAACGCAGCGCAGTTAATTTTTGATTGACAACGCTTGAAAAGTCGTTGTAGTACCGATCCATTCCGCTATCGGTAACCTTGCGGCTAGCGTTAGTAATTAACGTATAGCCAGTAGTCGACGGTTCTATTGGACGGCGCGGCCGAGCGCTGAAATTACCGCTGGTATAGGCTCTAGCGTATTCGACGTAGTATTTCTTCAACGAAGTGTAGTAATCGCTCCATTCTTTACCGAAATTAGCCACATTGCTATTATTTGATTTGCTCAGTTTCTGCATCAAGGATGTGCAATCGCCGTATTTTTGACTGACTTCCTTATCAACTTCATCTGGCTTCTTGCTTATATGGCCAAGATAAAATACGTTATCGCATTTTTTTCTGACCTCGCTATAAACCTCCACGTACTGCGACAAGCCTTCCATTTCGGGTTTAGCGACGTCGTAAGCTTTCTTGTATTTGTCGTAAGCTTCTTTGACATCTTTATCGTGCATAATCTTAGATTTCGATAATTTGTCATTTAGTTCATCGCGACTCTTGATAGCGCTATTAACCGTTTCTTTGTAGGCTTCTGGATTACGTACAGATGAATACTGCAAACTGTTCAATTTCGAGCTTTCATCATTCATCCACGAAACGGCTTGACGGTAATCTTCTTTGCTCGGCCCCATATTAAGCAGCAAAACAACCACTATTACGATAATCAGCAATAAAAATCCAACAGAACCGCCAATTATCCCCCACAAAGCCCCTTTACTAAGACCTTTTTTGACCGGCATTTGCGGCGGCATCGCTGGCTGTTGCATAGGCGGCGCGGACATTGGAGCTGGCTGCAGCGCAGGCGGCACTGGCTGCGGCGATTCAGGTGGTTGCGGTTGATTGTTCATAGACTTCCCCTCTTTTATAAGTGTATCTCTATTAAGTATAGCAAAACTCAAGTTGTTCCGTATAGTATTCGTTTACGTAGAAATATTATCGCTGTTCAATTCCCTTCATTGTCAAGCTTAGGCGCCCGCGGTTATCAATCTCTGTTAATTTAACACGTACCGTTTGGCCCTCTTTCAAGACATCAGTTACTTTGCCGACTCGTTTATCCGATAGTTGTGAAATATGCAACATACCGTCAATTCCTGGCAGAATATTCACGAACGCGCCGAAATCTTTGATGTTGACGACCTTGCCTTCGTAGATTTTGCCAACTTCTGGCTCTTCGACCAGGCTCTTAATCCAGTTGAGCGCTTTTTCGATCGACTCGCCGTTCGGGCTAGCGATGGTAATCAAGCCGTCTTCCTTAATATCAACCTCGGCGCCCGTCTCGCTGGTAATCTTGTTAATCACCTCGCCGCCTTTGCCGATCACCGCGCCGATTTTATCTGGATCAATTTTTAGCTTTTCAATCCGCGGCGCGTACGGGCTAAGTGTCTCCCGCGGCTCTGGCAAAATACTCAGCATATGGTCAAGGATAAACGCCCGGCCGGTCTTACTCTGTTCAATCGCTTGGCGCAGCACTGCCACCGGCAAGCCATGCACTTTCATATCCATCTGCAGTGCCGTGATGCCCTTGGCTGTACCAGTTACCTTGAAATCCATATCGCCGGCAAAATCCTCAGCATCGGCAATGTCGCTCAGCACGTACGGCGTATCACCGTCCATCATGAGACCCATGGCAATACCGCTGACCGGCGCCGAGAGAGGCACGCCAGCGTCCATCAGTGCCAGACAGCTCGAACAGGTCGCTGCCATCGACGTCGAACCGTTTTGGCTCATGATTTCGGTAACGCTGCGAATGGCGTACGGGAAGTCTTCTTCGCTCGGCAGCACCGGCGTCAAGGCTCGTTCCGCCAAGTAGCCGTGGCCAATTTCGCGCCGGCCCGGGCTGCCCATCCGCTTAACCTCGCCAACTGTATAGCCCGGCGCATTGTAATGATGCATATAGCGCCGCTCGCCGTCGTTAACCTCCATAGTATCAACCAGCTGCACGTAACTCAGCGGCGCCAAGGTGACAATGTTCATACCCTGCGTCACGCCGCGGGTAAACAAGCTCGAACCGTGTGCTCGCGGCAACAAACCAACCTCTGAGCTTAACGGACGGATTTCTGTCAAAGCGCGGCCATCCGGGCGCTTGCCGTCCTCAACGATACCGCGGCGCACATCTTTGTGCAACGCCAAGGTAAATGCTTCATCGTATTCGTCGCGTACTTCGTCGTACTCCTCAGCATTCAAACCCAACTTTTCGGCCATCGCTTCGTGGAACGCCCAGCGAATCTCATTAACCACTTCGTTGCGCTCCGGGTACGGCCGGCGGATTTTCTCGCCCAGCTTGCCGTCAACCCATTCGTCAGCCGTCTGCTGAATTGCTTCATCAGGTAAAACTAATTCATATTCTTGTGCGGCTGGCGCCACTTTGGCGGCCAATTCTCGTTGCAAAGCAATCGCCGGCTGCATCATCTGGTGCGCCCAAGCCATCGCATCGACAATCACCTCTTCCGATATTTCCTTAGCACCAGCTTCCACCATGGTAATACCGCTGGCAATACCAGCCACCACCAGGTCCAGATCAGATTGCTCACGCTCCTCTGGCGTCAAAAAGGCCTTAAACTCACCATTCACGCGGCCCACCCGCAAGCCCGCCACCGGCCCGTCAAACGGCGTGCCAGTTAGCATCAGGGCGCTCGACGCCGCAATCATCGCCACCACGTCCGGGCGGAAATCCGGATCCATGCTCAGCACCGTCGCCACGACTTGTACTTCTTGGCGGTACCCTTTCGGAAACAACGGCCGAATCGGACGGTCGATTAACCGGCCTATTAGCACCGCCTCGTCGCTAGGACGGCCTTCGCGCTTAATAAACCGCGAGCCAGAAATTTTGCCCGCCGCATAAAATCGTTCTTCATAATCAATCGACAGCGGGAAATAATCCAGCTGCACCGGCCGGCTGCCCACCTGGGCACTGCCCAAGACCACCGTATCGCCGTAGCGAACCAGCACACTACCAGTCGTCCGAAAACCAACGCGATTGACCTCCAGCGTCAACGGCCGACCACACAGCTCGGTGGTAACGCTAAAAATCTCCTTGCCACTCGGGTTAATAATACTCATAAAAGAGCTCCTTTCTTCGCGGCAAGTAACAGGGATGAAAAATCGTCTTGGCTAGGCTTGGCGATTCAAAGCCGCGCGCCGCAAATTCTCGTCTCTATCACTTCCGCGTTAACAATAACTACTTTATTATAGCAGACAACAAAGATTATTTCATCTATATAACGTCATGCTATTGCTTTTTTATCATGTTTATGCTATAATAGAAGAATGAGCACGCTTCCTATAGTTCTGCTAAGGCGCCGCCAAGACTTCTGGCAAAAAAAGCCAAGAGACCGCGAGAGAATTACGGCGAGAAGCGCATACGATCGATCCAGAACGTCCGCAGCGCGGTATCGGGCGAGCTGCGCACAATCTATTGCAATTAATGCAACAAGTTGAACATCCAACTGCTGAGACCAACCAGCAACAAGAATTTTACAAGCTCTATGGCACCTATCGCGACTGGATTGCTGCCGTAACTGCCGAAAAAACAGCTAGAGACTCAAATAGGAGACTTTCTCCTAAAGATCACGAAAAAATTGTTAGTGTGCATTCTTCATTCAACGACTCGCTGCGCGAAATTTTTAACCGCTGGGGCACTGCTATCACGCCAGCTGACACAATGCAACTTCTAAATAATTTTATCCCTATAGCCGACAAACCCCACTACCGCAAGAAAATGGAAACAAGCATAAAAGGTGTACGTACAGAATTACTTGCTGAGCTAGCTCTCGAAAACATGGACTTTGAAGTGGTCCGTGCGACTACCGAACAAGACAAGAGAGGTATTGATTATCTTATAACTGACAGCCGGGGAGAGCAAACAGCGATAGATATTAAATCTTCGATATTTAAAGCTAACAAAACTAATGATCGAAACGCTAGGTATTATAATGACGGTACTGTAGCTATCTGTCCATTTTCGCCCGAAACCCTCGAAAGTATTCACACAATTCTGCCTGCCGATCCATACGGGCAAATGCTGGGACCTTCAAAGGAAATGCTTAAAAACCTATCCGATTCTGGTGTTGTAGATAACGATGAATATGATAGAATTAAGGATAAATTAGAGGAGCAGATAGCAGATATGCATGAACGAAATAGCAATCCAACACGCACAGGGAAGAAATTAACTCATGTCTAGCGAGACTGGCTCCTTAGAAAGAGGCGACTCAGCAGAACCATGGCTTACTCAATACGATCTGGTTGATCCAAAAAAGGCGTATAAAGACATTACCTGCTCAATCCAGAACGGATAAAATGTTAAACTGGCAGCGAGAGTGCCTGCTGGTATAGGGGAAATCTCGGTTAGAGCCGCTATTACTCAAGTTGAAGTTGAAGCTTTATTTAATGGGGTCTGCCGAGTAGAGGCAGATAGATTGTTCGGGTCTGACGGCTCGCCTCAACTCGAGGCTAGAGGTGTGACCAATCATCCTGATCCTCGCGGCAATAAACAAGCTCTAACCGTCGTTATCAAGCTAAGCGGCGATAATAGTATTAGCTCCGGACACTTTTTTCTGGAAACCACACAATATCCTTGATATTATATTCTAATGCTAGCCCTTGCTAAATTAAGCTAATCGCAAGCTATTCAAATTCAATCAACGAGGAGGCCTAATGCCACAAACCGAAAGTCTATATACTGGGCGGCGCATTAATGTGCGCGCTATTATTTATCGCGAAGGAAAAATACTCGCCGTCAAACATCGCCGCGGCGACCAGGCGGCCCCTTATTACGCCGTACCAGGCGGCGGTCTTGACCCGCACGAGTCGTTAGCCGAATGTTTAATCCGCGAATTACGCGAAGAAACTGGCGTGACCGCCAAACCTGGCAAACTGCTATTCATTCAGCAATTCCCATCATCGCGGGCTGGTTATGATGAAGAGTTAGAGTTCTTCTTCGCGGTCGATAATCCTGATGACTTTACTGATATTGACATTAGCCAAACAACACATGGCGCCCAAGAATTAGCGCTTTGCGAGTATATCGACCCGTCGCAATGCGTTCTCTACCCCGAATTTCTACAGCACACCGATATCGCACAGTACATCAATAGCAACCAGCCGGTTCTCGTCGTCGATAATTTCAACGAGCAGCACCAACCGCTACTCTAGCGTCACATTTTGCCGCGCCCAATCAACTGCCGCTTGCGCCCGTTTGCGCGCCTCCAAGCTTTTTCGCGGCGGGCTATCATCGCCCCACCATTGCCGCCAAGCCCAATCTGCCGGGTTGAGACACTCCAGGCAATCCATGTGGCGTAATTTACCGTTCACAAACTCTTCATTGCGCTCGGTATAGACAAGTTCGTAGCCGCACTTCTCAAGCGCCCGCCAGCTCGCCGCGTTGCCGTGAATAACCGCCGACTTAATTCGGTGCAGGCCTAGATTTTCGAAAGCATACCAGGTTCGTGCCCGATGGCAGACACTGGCAATCCCCTGGCCCCAATATTTCTTATCGGCAATAACTATACCGCTTGTCGCATAATGAACGTGATCTTTGGTTATCTCGGTAAGCGCTGTGTTGCCGATCAGCTGGCGCTTGTCGCCATCTATAACCCAAATACCCCAGTTTAGGCTGGTTTTGTTCTTGATCATTTCATCATACCAGACTTGCTCGGTCTCAATCGTCTGCGCTCGGTGCGCTGATAAGTACTGTGTTACCGTGCCGCGCGCAAAACCCTCGACAAACACCGCTAGATTATCGCGCGCAAACGGCGCCAGTTCAACCGATAAGCCCCTATCGGTTGTTAATTTCATCATCGGCCCAAACGCCATTGCGCACTCCTTTCGCTTACTTGTGTCTATATTATACACAATTGCGATAACTTGGTACACAAAAACGACACTAACTACAGACTTTCAACTATACTCTGCAACCTGCTGCGAGCTTCATCGGCAGCCCTCCGTATAGTTGAGCCGCTACCTGACATAACTTGCCATATCGGCGACTGCGGGCCAGCTTCTTTCGCTAATCTAGACATTGCCCGAAGAGTTTTTGCATCAACATTTAGTCCGCCTTTAGCTTTTAACCTATCGGCTAACTCTGCCCTAACATTTTGGTCAAGAAATCCGCCATAAGCCCTCAAGAAGTCTCCCGCCCATTTGTTGGCTCTTTGTTGGCGCTCGCCAGGTTTTGTCGTATTTTGCTCTCCAGCGGCCTGTTTTCCGTCTGACTTTGATACGTCTGCTTCAGATTTTACCGTATTTTTTTGATTGCCATCTGGCTGCTCAACCTGTTCTGCCGGATTTTTCTCGGCGGTGCGATTACTTGTGGCAGGTTTAGTTTCTGCCTTTGGACTTTCGTTTCTGGCGGCTTCTAGCGGCACGCTTTCTTTCGGCGCTTTAGGTTCTGGTTCGCTAGACGGCTTGGCGGCGGCAGTTTCTGCTTTCGAAATCTCAGCACGTGGCGGCAACGGTGTCTCTTCTGCCTCGGGCATAGCAGCGCTAGCACTGGTCTCATGCGATACCAGCTCATTTGACTCCTCGCGTATCGCTGGCTGCTCATATGCTGCTTGCTCAATTGGCGGCCGCGAAGCGTATTGAACTAGATTATCGCCTCTGTCCTTGTTATGCTCACCCCTGACAATACCATCAACCAAATCCTCTGGAACGCCTTTTGCTAACAAATTAGCGCGCCGATTGAGCATTTCATCAACACTTTGCGGCCCTCTCTCGGCATCAGCATGCGACGGCAACTTACCAGTTATTTTCTCGCCAGTCATGAAAACCCGGCGGATAGAAGCACGTTCGTTGGTCGGCGCCTTACCGCCGTCAGTAGCGGCTTTATAAGCCTCGCCGACCAGCAGCTGCCTGCCAGTATTCGACTCTTGGCGCGCCATAGCGGGCGGCTTATCGCCGAAAGCAATCGCCACCGCATCGCGAGCATCATTGACTTTCTCGGCCCGGCCAGCCGGCGTCCATTCGTGCGGCGTACTAAAATTATCACCATCAAGAGAGTTAGGCTCAACTGTTGGGCTAATGCCGTACTTTTCATAATCAAACGATTTGCCTGGAGTGTTATCAGGCGCTTCATGAGATGGAATTCGTTCTCTTGTGATCATTTTTGTTTTGCCGTTTACTTACCTTTTTATACTAGCATAGCTTATGCTTTTTGTCAATAATATTACTTAGATTAGCAATTTTAGCAATACGGCAGTTGCGATTTATCTTTACAAACCAAAAACCGCCTCGATACGAGACGGTTTTTGGCCCAGGCTGCACGTTTATTTGCGCAGACCGAGCTTCTCTAGCGTTGCCTTGTAGGCCTCAAAGTTCGTCTTCTCAAGGTATTTCAGCAGGCGCTTGCGCTTACCTACCATCTGAATCAGTCCGCGGCGCGCCATACGGTCGTGCTTATTGGACTTGAGATGTTCAGTCACCTCTTTGATACGAGCCGTCAAGATCGAAATCTGCGCTTGCGGACTGCCGACATCGTTCTCGTTGACCTGAGTCAAAGCAATAGCTTTCGCTTTGTTATCCTTTGATATCATAACTAATAACTTTAGCAGAGATACGCTAATCAGTCAAGATTAAGCCATAGCTTTGAGCTAAAACTAAACAATACGTACAACATAACATCTCTGCTATTAATCTTACATAACATTGCTAGTGCCAGGACTGGTTTATGATTCAACACCAAAATCTGCCAATTTCTGCGCTTGGCTGACTTGCCAATCGGCAATCTGCGTACGGCGCAACTCCTGGCAGTAAGCGCCCGTACCTAGCGCTTCACCGATATCAGCCGCCAAACTACGAATATAGGTGCCGCTAGAGACATGGGCTCGAACTTTGAGCAGCGGATAAGCGTAATCAAGCAGCTCCAGCGCATAAACCGTCACTGTACGTTCTGGTATATCAACTTTTTTACCGCTGCGGGCTAATTTGTAAGCCCGCTGTCCGTTAATTTTGATAGCACTGAACGCTGGCGGACGCTGCTTGATATCACCAACGAATTGCGCTAGGACAGACTTGATAGCTGTTATATCTGGTTGCTCTGAGATGGACGAAGTTTGAGTATCATTTTGCGGCTTACTATTTGCAATATACGGCATAATTTCGCCTTCCGGGTCGCCAGTTGTACTAGTCTGTCCCAGCCGGAACGTCGCTTCATACACCTTATCAAGCTTGGTATAACGCATTGCGTTGCGGCATTCCTTGCCCGTAACCAAAATCAGCAGGCCCGTCGCAAAAGGATCAAGCGTCCCGCAATGACCGACTTTGACTTTTTTGCCAACCCGATGGCTAAGCACGCGGCGAACTCGCGCCACCACCCCGAAGCTAGTCATGCCTGGCGGCTTATCAATCAGTATAACCCTGTCATTCATACTTCAAGTATATCAGCAACCCCGTAGCATTGATTCTAAAATCTTTTCAGAGTCAACCTGAAGTCTATCCGCAAACTTAAGCTTGCCCTGGAATCTTGAACTGAGCCGGATCATTTGATGTTGGTGCCGAAACTGCTGGAGCTGGCGGCGGCGGTAGAGTAGATTCTAAAGTGTCAGCTCCGACCCCGCCATTAGCTGGTACTGGCGGCAAGGATGAAAAATCTGGCAACGGCGGTAATGGCGGTAGTGGCGGCAAATCGTCAACCGCGCCAGACGATGGCGCAGCTGATGCTGCCGACAGAGCTGCATCAACGGCAGACCGCGCTTGGTCTTGATCTGAACTAGCAGGATTTGCGGCTGGCGCAGCTTCTACGCTAGGTGCTGGCATACTCGGCTGTACCGTTACCCCTTTCGAAGAAACCGCCTCGGGCGCCGCATCAACTGGCGCAACTTCTGATAAGACATCGCGAACCGTCGGTTCTATCTCGGTCTTATCAGCTACAGCATTAAATGGCGATTGCATTGACGGCGGCTGCGACGCCACCGCGCCGCGATCGTGGCTTAAAATGACGCGATTATGCATGTCTTTTTCAGCTTTTCTAGCTTCCTCGGCAGCCTGTTCGGTTGTCGCGTTGAAAGTACCACCAATCGACGGTTCGCTCGGGCTAACTGGCATCGCTAGACCTGGCCCTGGCGCAAATGGAGCAACTGGCGGCAAAGCTAGATCTTCTTTGGCCGCTTCATCTACTTCTGCCGAGCTGGCAGCAATATCGCGCTGCAAATCGGCGACCGACGGCACATCTCGCCTATCAGCTTCAGGCTCAACAGCAGGAATTGATGCTAACTGTTCGGCTAATTTCTTTTCGGCGGCAGCGGCGGCATCTCGGCTGCTTCGCTTCTCTAATTCTTCATTGGCAGCCCTCAGAGCTTCGTCGGAATGGCGCCTATCAATTGCATTCTTGACGTCGTCAACATCACCAACTGGCTCGTGCGAAATCGACAATGCGCCAATGTCGCCAGAATTTTTAGACTCATCCTTTTTGGAGGATTTTTCTTCGTCCTTGCTTTTTGCTTCAGGCACTGGAATCGGCTTATCGTGCGATTCTTTGAGCTTAGTGGCAATTAGCTGTTGGTTAGCACCGTCTGCCATCAATTGAGCGGCCACGGTCATCGCCGCCGAGCTAGTATGCGCATTGCTGAAACGATCGGTTGCTGCCACGATACCTGTCAAAAACGCCGTAGCAATTTGCTCATCAATCAACCGGCTCTCGCCTCTTAATTCGTTAGCCAACCGGCACAAAACCTCGCTATAACAGCTAGCTCGCGGATTACTCCACTCCAGACTACCGAGCTGGGTTGACTCGCCAAGCGATACGCTTGCTACAACCGCATCGTGCAAAATTCGGCCATGGCTCTCGAGCGCATGATCCAAATCAGCTTCATCTTTGACGCCAATTGCCAACACCATCTCGACATTATAGTCTCCTTGGCTAAAGTCCAAATCTTTCTGGTTGATTGTCGTACGGTACGGCGTAATAAAAATCTTGACCATATCATCGACAATCTTGTAACGTAAGTGATCGGCTTTCTCCTTATCCAGCGCGATGATAAAGTCGCGCAAACTATCAACCGTACTTTCAAAGGTTTTCTCGGGCTGCAGAAACTTAATCGCTGGCGGCACTGCTCCGCTAAATACTGCCGTCGCATGCTTATTTAACTTATTAATTAGCAGCGTGATACCCAAAGCAGCGCTCAATTCGTCAACCGACGGATTGGCGCTAACCGTAACGAGAATATTATTACTTTCTTTGACTTTCTCTACTATCTGGTTTAGCACGTCTGCCATATTTTATCCTATTTGTTTTTATTCGCTATAGACTTTATGTACTATAACATAAGCATCACGACAAAGTCAATACTAATTTACAAAACAAGCAAGCGCCACTTTACAAACAGAGGTGTATAAGTTATAATTGAAAACTGATTGTATACACTAAATCAATAACAGAGGTAAAGGAATTTATGCCACTCATCAAATCAGCCGTTAAGCGAATGAAGCAAACCGCTAAGCGCCGCCAGCGCAACATCGGTATCAAGCGCGATATCAAATCTGCCACCAAGGAATTTTTGGCCAACCCGAGCGCCGCTACCCTAAGCAAAGCTCAAAGCGAGCTAGATACTGCTGTCAAGAAAGGCCTGCTCAAAAAGGCAACCGTCAGCCGCCGCAAATCAGCCCTCGCCAAGGTCGCTAAAGCTGCTGGCGTCAAGCTAGAAAAGAAGGCGACCAAACCCGCTGCCAGCACCAAGAAAACCCCTGCAAAAAAGCCAGCTACCAAAACCACAGCCAAGAAGGCCGTAGCTAAAACTGCTTAATTTATGCTAACGAGATTAAAGCGCTCCGCAAGTCGGAGCGTTTTATTTTTGCCGCGAAGCCACCCGAAACAAAAAGTCCTCCAACACTGCCCACGGATTGACTGATGATGTTTTCATCTGATAATCGCGCTCCGCCGCTAATTCGGTTAATTCCGCCAAGTCCTTTGGCGACAGCTGTCGAGCAAGCGGCCGCAATTTCTTGGCAACAAACGGGTGTATGCCGAGATCAATCTTATCGCTAGCGCCAGCCGCTTCAGCCTTGGCTAATAACACCAGCTGCGACCACTGCGACCAAACTAACGGCGCCACTTTATAAACATCATCGCTGCGGCGAAGTTCGTCAAGCGCACTCCGTAGATTTGCCGTTTTGCCGCACACTGCCAATTCAATGATATCAAACACCGAAAACTCACGTGCTGGTGGCAAGACCGTTGCAATCGCCGCATCGTCAATTTTCACAGTATTTTTCAAGACAGCTACAGCGTGAGTTAATTGCAATTGATCAATTTCGGCAGAACGCGATTTTTCATCGGCGACAATTGCTCGCGCTACCATATTACTAGCCTGCGTTTTCGTCAATTTTACACTGTGCTCGCTTGCATAGTCTAGCAGCCACTTTTCGGCCGCTGGACGCTGGCGATCAGTCAACGGCATTGTTTCAACTAGCTTTGCAGTTTTTTGCAAGATTTTGAAAGTTTTAGTACGCTTATCCGGGCGCGGCTCGATCAATACCAAGTAGGTTTCTACTGCAATATCACTAGCCCATTCACCTAGTTTATCCCACAAATCTTTTCGCTCCGAAAGATGCTCGACAATAATCAGCCGTCGTTCTTGAAATAAGTTCAGGCCGCGCACCGTGTCGGCTAATTTATTCAAATCAAGACTGGCTGCGTCGATTTTTTCGGGCCGAACGCCTAACGATTTCACTAACTGCTGCAACTCATGCTGCACACGGTAAGCGTTCGTGCCAATAATCAGATAAATCATTTAACCTCCACCTGGCAGACCGGACAAATATGTGTGCCGCGGCCGCCAACTTTTAGCTTGATAATTTCTTGGTCGGGATGGCGATGGCAAGCCTGGCCTTCGCGGCGAAACACATGAGCAAATGTCAGATAATTTCCCTTTCGGCCCTCGGCATCAACGTAATTTTTATCGGTTGAGCCGCCTTGATCGATGCTGAGCTGCAAAATTTGCCGCAGCTCGGTAAATAATGTATTCAGCTGCTGATCACTGATGTTTTTTACCCGCGTTTGCGGATGAATCTGTGCCGCCCACAGCGCCTCGTCAGCATAAATATTACCAACCCCAGCAATCACCGCCTGGTCAAGAAACGCTGGCTTGATCATTGAGTTCTGACGGCGGCGAATCCGCTGGATAAAATCCTCGGCGCGTGTATTGGGATCAAGCGGCTCCGGCCCAACTTTTTGCATGAATGGCAGGTTTTTCACTTCATCAGTCGGCAATAATTTCATCCAGCCGAATTTGCGCTGATCGTTAAAAAACAGCCGCGACCCATCGGTAAACTCAATTTGCACCCGCGTTGAGCGATCAGGTAGTTCACCAACGAGGCTATCGTTCGGATGGCCGCCAGCGAAGTTAGGCACCTTGTCATCCTCGAGCATCATCGGAAAACAATCCGGGTCCCGGTGACAAGCACGCCCAGATTTTTTCCGACGATACATCGCAGGATGACAACTGCGAAACACCAACTGCCCCGTCATCTTCAAGTGCACCACCAGCGAATAATGCGTATCCAGATCAATTATCAGCACTTTTGCTCGCCGTCGCACCGCCGTCACGCGCGCACCATATAAAAATTGTTCAACATCAGCCGGCGCATTGGGGAAGCTTTTTGGTGAATCAAACACCGCCGTTCGTGCCACTACTCGGCCCGGTAGTAGCTCCGCCAACCCGCGGCGAACCGTCTCGACTTCGGGAAGTTCTGGCATTTATGCCTCCAACAGAGCGTTCAAATGTTTAATAAGCAGCTCATTATCGGTGTACTGCAACGCCATCATTCCCGCCACCTCGGCGCCTTCGCAATTTTCGACACGATCGTCAATCATCACGCATTCGCTAGCAGCGACACCTAAGCGGCCAGCTGTCAGCGTGAAAATTTCTGGGTTTGGTTTGGCCAGGCTTTCCTCGTACGACAATACGCGCACATCAAACATTTTTTCTAATTCGCCTGGCGCAAATAGATATTCCAGCGTACCGCCGCCAACATTACTCAACATCGCCATCTTCAAATTAGCGTGCTGCTGGCGTAAATTTATGATATAGTTTATCAATTCCTCGTTGCGAATCCGCTTATTCATCAAGAAATCATGCGTCTGCTGCCGTGTCCAGCCAAACAACTCAGCAATTCCCGATTCATACTCGCTGCCGCTAATAAAACCGTAATCATGCTGCTTGCTGAGGTCGCGCAGCAGTACTTTGCCCTCTGGCGCAGCCATTTTTATAAGCGTATCAATACTGCCTCCGTACAGTACGCCAAAACAATCGAAAATAACTGCTTTTATCGCCATGGTTAGAAAATATTATTAAATGACGGTTTGAAATCTGGAATCTGATTGACAAAAAGAGCCTGGAGCTTCAGAGTATCAGCGTTAAGCGTACCAGGCGAGTCCTTGCAAGTTGAAGTCCACAAATTGGTATCGGTATTGTCGCCATCGCGCGTCTCGAATACGTAAGCCAGCCCTTTAGTAGCGCATACGCCGCGAATATCATCGTTTGATTTGTTATCAGAGGCCTGAATGTTGACCTTGACTAGCGCATAAGTAAACTGTTCATAAGCATTGCTATTATTAGCATATTCCTTCTTGTCCAAAACTCTATCCAGATAACCCGAATAAATAACGTATTTACGCGATGTTGGACTAACTGTAATCTGGTAGCTCTTGAACTCTTCATCGGCAACAATCGGACCGCGCACTGTCCAGCGCACGCTGCGAATTGGGTCTTGATTTTTGATTTTGCTCTCTAACGATTGTTCGGGAGTTTGCGGCTGCTCGGTCTTTTTATCCGGATTCAGCAACGATCGCACAAGTGTTACCAAAATAGCAATAACAACTACCACAGTGATAATAGTAATGATTATCGGTAAAATTCTCGGTCGGGATCCTCTGTACATGTTTGTATTTTAACACATTTATCACGCAGCTACGCGTACCACATCAGAAACAGCTGTAGCACCTAATTCTTCTGCGGCAGCACCCAAACCTTCTTCTACGTCTGCGAGAGAAGACTCGACGATTTCTTTAAAACGTCTATTCGTATTGTCACCGTTATTACCAGCTGTTGTTTCTTCAGAGGATTTATCAGTATCATCCTCTTTAGCGGTTATTTCGTCAAGCGGCAAAAGCTCTCTGCCAAGACTATCTGCTACTACCAACTCTTCACCACCTTTCCAAAAAACATTAATACTGCGTCTACGAGCAAAATGAAGTGTGTCAATAGCCTTAACGCCTTTTGGCATAACATACGGCATGTACTGCCCTTCTGCGCAGCTGTTTTCAGAAATTTCTTGCACCGCCGCCTCTGGATCGCCGCTGTCGTTTTTGGCATCAGGGCCGCAGCAAATTACTAGCCAACCGTAAGGATTTTCTTTATTTGCATAATTATTGTAGATTTGCCAAACAGTACCATCTGCGTCTACAAACCTGCCAACACGAAAGTCGCAACCACTTTCTTCGCCAAGGTTTTCATAAAGCTTGTCCGCGGCAGCCGCTTGCTCGCGAAGACGAGACTCTCTTAGTCTTAGCTGCTCTATACGCTCTTGCCTAGATAAAGGCCTAGCACCTTCAAGTTTAAGGTTGCTATTTTCTGGTAACATATTCCGTTCCATAACATCCGCCTTTTTTGCTTAAGCTAACTGTATCTTGATTATACCACAGTTGCCGTTATTTGTCCATATTTGTCCGGGTTTTCGCTAATTTTCAGCAAATTTTAAGTTTTTTACACTTCGCCCCAATTATTACCGATTTTAACGTCGACTTTGAGCTTAATACCGAGCTGCGGGTAGATATTTTCCATGGTCTCTACCAGCATTTTGCTGACTATTTCGGCGTTTTGGAGCGGACACTCAACCATGATACTGTCATGGATTTGCAAGATTTGGTAGCCGAGCGGGGTATTTTTGTCTGTAGATATAGACTTGCTGCCTGAAGAGACTTGCCTTTCCGGCAAGGCGAATTCGTTCTTTTCGAATTTGCCGGTCTCTGAAGGTAGCAAATCTGGGCTTGTCATTATCGTCAGTCGCTTCTCTACCGCCAGCATCGCCAACTTCATCAAATCCGCCTCGGTGCCTTGTATCGGCATATTAGCTGCTGCTCGCTCGGCAGCCGAACGAACAGCAAAATTATTCGACCTAACATCGGGCGTTGGCCGGCGGCGGCCAAACAATGTCTGCACAAAGCCATCTTCGTGCGCTTGACGGATTGTTCGTTCCATAAATTCTTTGATGCGCGGGTGGATACGATAATACTCGTCGATGAAATGCTGCGCCTCGCCGTAACTCATATTAGCAGCAGCCGCCAAACCATGCTGGCTCATGCCGTATAATACGCCGAAATTCACCACTTTAGCGCGGCGGCGCTGCGTTGGCGTCACTTCATTAATCGGCACGTTATAAACTTCAGCTGCCGTCTTGGCGTGAATATCAACGTCGGTATTAAAATCTTCAATCATCTGTTTTTCGCCAGCCATCACCGCCGCCAGGCGCAGCTCAAATTGCGAATAATCAGCATTTACGAAAACATTGCCAGGCGCTGGCACAAAAGCATCGCGAATCTGCCGCCCCAACTCAGTACGAATCGGAATGTTCTGCAAATTCGGGTTAGTGCTCGACAGCCGCCCAGTCGCTGTCGCATCTTGATTAAACGTCGTGTGAATATAGCCGTTAGCGTCCGTTTGTTCTGGCAAGGCTGCCACATAGGTATTCTGTAATTTCGACAGTTCGCGAAAACGCTCGACCAACTCAATAATTGGATGTTGCCCGCGCAGCTTATCGAGTTCCTTTTGATTAGTGGAGTAACCAGTTTTGCCTTTTTTAATACCGGCTGTCGGCAAGAGCAGCTTATCAAATAGCGCGCTAGCCAACTGCGCTGGGCTGGCGACATTAAATTCGTAACCGACCATATCATAAATATTTTGCTGAACCGCTGTGATCTCTTGCGCTAATGATTTATTCATTTTTTTGAGTTTGCCGGCATCGATTTTGATGCCTCGAAATTCCATTTGCGCTAAAACATTAATCAATGGAAAATCCATCGTCTGCGCCACCTGCTGGAGGTCGGGCAGCTCAGCAAACGCCGACTTTTGCTGTTCATAAACCGCCCACAGCGCTGCCATCGCCAATCTTGGGTCATCCAAAGATTCTACGCCCGCCAAATCCGCTAGTGCGCGCGATTTGCGCAAAGGATTTAACAAAAATGAGCCCTGCGCAGTATCGTGTTTAACAATCGGCAATTGCTGGCAACCAGCACTGAGAAGTGCTTTGAAAAACTCCTTGGTATCGTGGCCAACTATCGAAGCTTCTACTAAAATAGCGCTTGCTTTAGCTAGCGGCAAGCGGGCGACCTTGCCTTTTTCATGGCTCAGCCAAACCATATCACCATCCCAAATTACCAGTAATTCTGGCGCCATTACTAACATCGGGGTGACTTTATCGCCCGATATTTCAACAGCCGGCGCGAGAATATTATTTGTAGCCACTCCTGAAGCGCCATCGCGCATGTGTTGTGGTAATTTTCGCAACAATGAGCGAAACTCCAGCTTTTCGAGTAACTCTCGCAACTTTGCCGTGTCTAAGTCGCGCACGTTCATTGCCTCTAAATCGAGTTTCACTGGCGCATCGGTGAATAGCCGCGCCAATTCTCTACTCATATAAGCAGATTTTTTGCCAGTTTCTAATTTGCGGCGCAAGCTGTCTTTAATCTGCCATAGATTCTCATAAACACCGTCTAGCGTTTCAAATTGTTGTAGTAATTTGACGGCTGTCTTTTCGCCGACCCCCGGCACCCCAGGGATATTATCCGACGAATCGCCTTTCAAGCTTTTCAAGTCGAGAAATTGGCCAATCCGAATACCGTAGCGCTTTTCAAACGCTGGAATGTCAAATTTATCAATGTTAGTCAGGCCTTTTTTGAGTGCATAAAGATACGTATTTTGGTCGAGAATTTGCAGCGCGTCCAAGTCGCTAGTAATCAAATAAGTTTCGATGTCGCCGTGCTGTTCAGCCTGCTTGTCTAGCGTTGCCATGATATCGTCGGCTTCATAATCATCAAATTCATACAGTGGCCAGCCAAAAGCTGCCAGTAGCTCGTGCAAAATCGGAATCTGCGCATAAAAATCTGGCGGTGCTGGTTTGCGCCCGGCCTTATAATCAGGATAAATCGCCAACCGGCGGCGAATATTCGTTCCTCGTTTATCCCACGCTACGCAAACATAATCAGGCTCAAGCCGCTTAATTAATTCTAAGCTCAGCGCCGCGAAACCATACACGCCGCCTGTCGGTGTCCCGTCTGCGGTCGACAACCCAGGCATAGCATAATAACCGCGATAGAACACGCTTTTACCGTCGATAATCACTAAGCGTTTGGCCATATTTATATTATACGCTATCTAAGAGGCGTTACTTACAAGCGAATATAGACATAATCATGTATACTAAGGTTATGACATCACAAGAAAAACCAGCCAAGATTTTGGCATTCGTCGGGCTGCCTGGCGCCGGTAAAACCGAAGCAACCAATTTCGTAGCCGCCAAAGGTTTTCCCAAAATCTACGGCGGCGGCATTTTGTACGACGAAATGCGCGCCCGAGGCGTTGAAATCACGCCCGAATCGCAAGCCGAATTTCGCAAACAGTGGCGCGAACGCGACGGCAAAGACGTTATCATCCGCCGCGCTGCCGAGCAATTACACCGCTTAATTGATGCTGGCCAGCATCGTTTATTGTTCGACGGGCTCTATTCCTGGACAGAGTACAAGTTTCTCAAACACGAGTTTCCTGGCGAGCTCATCGTTGCCGCCATTGTCGCGCCAAAACATTTGCGCCACCGCCGTCTCGCAACTCGTCCCGAGCGGCCATTCACCGCCGAACAAGCTAACCAGCGCGACTGGTCAGAGATTGAAGATATCGAAAAAGGCGGACCAATAGCTATCGCTGATTATTATTTAATTAACGACAGCGATATCACTGCGCTATACGCCAAGATTAATTCGCTACTCAGTACAACTGGTTTCGTTAACGTATAGCACCTAAAACCAAAACTATTGCAAGTAAGTATAAAGTTTTTTAGCGTCTTTATGTTTGCGTAGCTTCGCTAGCGCCTTAGCTTCAATCTGGCGAATTCGCTCGCGCGTCACCGCAAATTCCTGACCAACCTCTTCAAGTGTATGGCTCTTGCCGCTATCTAATCCAAAGCGCATCCGGACGATCTTTTGTTCGCGATCGCTCAGCGTACCTAGCAAATCTTTAACTTGTTCCTTTAACAGCTGGTTCGAGGCCGACTCCTCTGGACTAATTGTACCTTCATCCTCGATGAAATCGCCCAGCACCGACTCGCCTTCATCATCGCCGTCGCGACCGACGCCAGCGTCCAAGCTCGAAATGTCCTGCTTGATTTTCATGACATATTCGACTTTTTCTGGTTCCATCTCTAGCTCTTTAGCTAGCTCTTCAATCGTTGGCTCGCGATTCAGCTCCTGCGTCATGCGCCGCTGCGTGCGCAGCAATTTATTGATGGTTTCCACCATATGAACTGGAATACGAATCGTTCGCGCCTGATCAGCAATCGCCCGGGTAATCGCCTGGCGAATCCACCAGGTGGCATAAGTCGAGAATTTAAAGCCTTTATCCGGATCAAATTTTTCAACCGCGCGCAACAAACCAGTGTGGCCTTCTTGAATCAAATCCAAGAAGTCTAAGCCGCGGCCCGAATACCGCTTGGCGATCGATACCACCAGGCGCATATTTGCTTCGGCCATTTTATCTTTAGCTTTTTTGTCGCCTTCTTTGACGCGTTTTGCCAATTCTAGTTCTTCCTCGGCACTCAGCAACGGGATTTTGCCAATCTCGCGCAAATGCAGCCGCACTGAGTCGTCCGAAATATCGTCGAAATATTGATTAGCATTGAGTACATCTTCAGGAGTATCTTCGTCCATCAAATCGTTGATATCAGGCTCATTGATGTCCTGATCTTGTATATTGTCGTCAGATGGCTTCTGCGCTTGGTCGTCGTTTGTCACGAGCTTTCTCCTTGATTATATTATTGAGTGCCGCACGCAACTCTCTAGCCGCTGCCTCATCGCCAGCAGCTTCAGCGTCGCGTAACTTAGCTAATAATTCTTGTTGAGTTTGTTTGTTATGTTTATCCTCTTTATCCCGCAGCAGTTGGCACATCGCGACATAGCGATCGCCGCTATCCCATGCTGCATAACGCTCCTCAGCGCGCAATGATACCATTTTTACATAAATATCAGCTTTTTGCAACTTTTTAGGGCGATTTTGCGGATCGTCTTCTTCGAGGAGTACCGTCGCTAATAACTCTCGCTCAGCGCTGCTCCATTGCTGGCAGCCAGCGCGGCGCAATTCTTCTAAACACCTAGCATCATAAAGCGCCAAAGCCAAAATGTTATCCTCTAGCACTGCCTGTTCGTTCTTAATAATCGATGTATTTGCAACAACGGGTTTGAAAGTTTGTTTCTTGACTGGCTCACCAGCTAATTTTTGGCGAACCGCCTCCTCGCTGGTATGCGACATAGCGGCTATCCGCTTGATATAGTATTCGCGCTCGACGGGGTCAGCTAGCCCGCGCACTACTCGCAGCGCTGCCGTAGTAAAAGTTCGCCGGCCAACCGCTGTATCCAAATCGCATCGCCCGGCATGCTGGCGCAACACCCATTCGACAGCCGGCTCGTTGCGAGTTACCGCTTCGCGCCACGCCTGAACACTCGATTTGATCAATTCATCTGGATCTTTAGCACCATCTGGCAACGAAATAATTGTTAGCTCGACACCCTCATGCGAGGCCAGCTCAATTGCCCGCTCGGTCGCTGCCACACCCGCTTTATCGCTATCATAACAGAGGCGAACATCGCTGGTCAGCCGTTTGACCGCTTTGAGATGATTTTCAGTCATCGACGTGCCAGCAGTCGCGACTGTTTGCGCTACGCCCGCTTGGTGGCTGCTAACTACATCCAAATTTCCCTCAACCATCACTACGAAGCCGCTTTTGCGGATCGCCTCCTTGGCTTGACTCAACGCGAAAATATGTCGCCCCTTATCATATAGTAATGTCTGCGGCGTATTCAGATATTTCGGCGCATTCGGCACATTGCCAATAATCCGCCCGGTAAAGCCAATTACTTGCCCGCCCTGATCCATCAACGGAACCATCATTCGACCGCGAAACAAATCTTTGCCATAGCGGTTTAATAGCCCCGCGTCGTTGATCTCTCGCTTAGTAAAACCTCTTTTTTCGAGCGCCGCTAGCAACGCCGTGCCGCTATCCGGTGCATAACCAATCTGAAAATCTTGAACAGTTTGCCGCGACAATCCTCGCTGCTTAAAAACATATTCAATCGCCTGCTGGCTACGCAATAAACTCTGTTGGAAATATCGTGCTGCTAGCTCGTTGGCTGCCAACAGCCGCTTTTTATAAGCACTGCGCCTTTTGGCACCAGCCGATTGATATTCGCTGAGATCAACCCCAGCTTTGCGCGCTAAAAATTCCATCGCCTGACGAAAATCCATCCCCTCAGCCTCCATTACAAAAGCGAAAACATCGCCGCCTTTGTTGCTCGAGAAATCATGCCAAATATTTTTTTCAGGACTTACGAAAAAGCTAGGCGTTTTCTCGCCAGTAAACGGACTTAACCCCTTATAGCTGCGCCCTGCCCGCTTCAGCTCAACATATTCGCCAATCACATCTTCGATATTGAGCCGCGAGCGAATTTCCTCCTTGGCATCCATACATTTTAGTATATCACTCTTTACCTCTGTTATCGGTTGTGGTTAAATATAGGTATGAATCAGGACCCTTACACCAATCCGCAACAACCGTATTCGCAGGGTTCTGCTAATAATTTACCGCCAGAAAACCCGCAGCAGCCAGCCGCACCGTACAATCAAGTCTACGGCCAGCAAACACCACAGCAGCAAACGGCGCCTAATCTGTATTACAATAGCCAAGCCGCCCAGCCGCAGCAGCCGGCATACCCGCAGCAAACATCCAGCCTGGCAGCTAATCAGCCTGATCAACTACCGCAAATTAACCAAACCGCGCCATCGTACGACACAGGACCGCAGCCGCTAAGCACCTTCCCAGTTTACGCCAGCAGCTCGGATGATGATTATAATACTGTTGACTACCTTAACCGCATCGCTCCGCAAGAACAGCACACCATCAATCGAATCGCTATATTTGCGCTCATTGGCACTGTTATTGCTAGCGTTATCATCATTTTGATTCTAATCATCAACCCTGGCGCATCTGATGCCAACAGTCTAATCCAGCCGATCCGCGATCGCACCGATACACTGAACAAAGTCGTCGATGAAAACGAAGGCCGCCTGACGCAGACTGAAATTGCCGAGGCCAACACTGCGCTCAACAGCACTCTGACGACCATGCAGACCCGGCTAGACGCCATCATCAAAGAGCGCAAAATCCAGAAAAAATCCTCTAGTACCGAAAAAAGCTACCTAGAAGCCCTGCAGAAAAAGCTCAACGATTCCTACCAAAAAGGCAAGCTCGACAGCAGCTACGCCACCGCCATGACTTACGAATTAACCATTTTAAAGTCGCAACTCAACAAGCTTAAAAAGGTTAGCGACTCCAAATCAATCCGCTCGTTCTGCGACGAATCCATTAATAATATCAATGTTATTCTCAAAGCTTACCACGACTTCGCTTCAACCAAGCAGTAGCAGCTATTCCGTCACTAGCCGATAACTTAACCGCGCCAGATCAAAAAGTTCTTCGTCGCTGAGCTGGCCGCTGCAAATCACCGTAATCCAGTGTTTTTTATTGAGATGAAAGCCTGGCTGGACCGATTCGTACTTTTGTTGTAACTTTAACGACAATTGCGGATCACATTTCAAGCTAATCCGCAACGGCTTTGAACCCTCGGCTATCAACGCAAACATCTTTTCGCTTTGGCCAGCATCTTTGCGGCCGACTTTGTACACAGCCACCTTATCGCCAAACGGATAGTCCAACCAGGCGCCTGGCAAACTTAGCAAAAACTCTTCAAACTGTTGGTGCGTCATAGCCATTTGCTCCGTATAAAGCATACCAGCATCAATATCGGCAAAACGACCAGCAGCGCCATCGTTATCCAAAACATTACATCGCTATGAAACGGCAGCTGCGAAAAATTCATGCCTGCCAGACCCGTCAAAAAAGACATTGGCATAAATATCGTTGTTACAATCGTCAAACGCTTCATTACATCATTCATTCGATTAGACACTACCGACAAATACATATCCAGCGCACTAGTCAATAGATCGCGCATGGTATCGATTAGCTCGTGCACGCGCCAAGCGTAATCGTAGCTGTCGCGCGCATAAATCGCGCACTTTTCATCAAAAATACTATACCGGCCGTTACTCAAACCATTCAGCATATTCATCAGCGGCAAAATCACTTTGCGCAAATCCGCCAATTGGCGCTTATACACAAAAAGCTGCTGCAACTGGTGCTTGCCCGGATCGCGAATCATTGTATCTTCTAATTGATCGGTTACGTCGTCAATTGAATTAAGAATCGGCATATATTGCTCGACTGTAAATTGAATCATCGTTGCTGCGATTAGCGACGGCGACAGAGTGCCTGGCCGGTACGCTTCAATCCGCTCGGTAACCTCGCTATCTAATTCGTCGCGGTGCAAGGTGATAACTTTGTTTTTGCTGAGCAAAATCGTCAACCCTTGCCAATGGACATTGCGGCGTTCAATGCTCGGGATTTCCGCCTTAATCAGTAGCCAATCGCCGCCTTCGACCGCTTGCGGCAACCAGCGGTTTTCAATCAAAATCCGCCGTTGCAACTCCGATAAGTTTAACTTTTCAATTAAGCTTTGCCGTACTTCTAGCGAATCCTCGCTGATATCATGCCATATTTTATCTGTCACGCCTTCACCTTTTTCAAATAATATTTTAATTCTTGAATACTGCCGCGAATATCCTCCAGTGCCCGATGATCCTCTGGTTTGGCAAATTTCTTGCCGTATTTACCCTCAAACACCACTTTCCAGGCACTGACGTCTAACATCCGATAGTGTAGCCTTTTTGACAACACAGGCCACCATTGGTCGATGAACCGCCGGTCTTGATGAATTGAATTACCACCAAGTAAAATCCGCGGTTCATCCGCAAAATGTTTATCGCAAAACGTAAGCAGCTCACGCTCCACCTCGGCCAACGGCTTGCCCGAGGCATTTTGCTCCTCCAGCCCACGCCGCGCCTCTGGATGTTCATTCCAAAAGCTGGCGTTCCGATCCAGTAGCTGAGCCAGCTTCGCTGGATCGTGCCGCACCACGCCCTGATACGTCGCCATCTCCGTAAAATTCCAATCGGTAACGATCGCCGCCACCTCCAAAATCTCATCATGCACCGGATCCAACCCGGTCATCTCCAAATCCACCCATAAAATCTTTTTTGGCTTGAAACTAGCTTTCATACTTCTAGTATACTACTTTTTGGTATCGTAGTAATCTCGCGAAAACTGTTCTGGCGCCTGCTACAGCAAGCGCTCTAATACAAAGAAATACCCCTCCTAGCGCGAAGAGGGGTCTGCCGCCCCAGCGAGAGTTGCGGCCGAGCAAGGCCAGGCAACCCCCGCCGGGGCGGGGTGAGAGGGTTTATCGCTTGGACTTGGGCGGCAGTAACCCCCAAGCCCTATCAATGACCCTCCAGGGGTCGAGACCGACGTAAAGGGCCGGGGTCTCGACTTCGTTGTAGATGATACTTCTCAGGCATCCAATGCCTGAGAAGTTGAACTTCACTCTGACGGAGCCGTCGCCCGAAGGCAGCTCCATCAGAGTGATTATGTACACGGCGACAGGCCGGCGTACACCGACCTGTCGCTCAATCTCCAGGCTAGGCACCCCCAGGTGCCTAGTCGGGAGCAGATTAAAGACCCCCTAACCAGCGGGGGAGGCAGGAAGAATTCCTGCTCCTCCTCGGCCATCTCTGGCCTCCTTTCTGCCCCATCTGGGGCTATAGTGGAGCCCGATCCGTTACCGAGCTCTCTTTAGCGCCGTGAAAACCACCATTTCACAGTACTCAAGAGAGCTCGGATTCTGCCGTCTATGCCGTATTCTAAAATGCGCCAGAGGCCGATCATCGACCAGCCCCTCGTTATTATTATAACACACTGTTGTAGGTATTACTAGAATATTTACCAATATAATATCTCGATTTGAATGCATGATAAATACACGTAAGAGCCTCTCGTGTTATACTAAACCCATGACCAAACGTATTCTCCTCAAACTCTCTGGCGAGCAGCTCCAGGGCGAGTTCGCCAGCGGTTTTGACACCGCTCGCGCCCGCTGGATCGCTGAACAAATCAAACCAGCGCTAGAAACTGGCGCCGAAGTCGTCATCATGGTCGGCGGCGGCAATTATGTCCGCGGCAACCAAATCATCGGCCACGGCATCCAGCCTGTCTCAGCCCATAATATCGGCATGCTCTCTACCCTGATGAACGCCATAGCTCTAGCTGACGTTTTCAACGACGCTGACTTGCCGACCCGCGCCCTGTCCACCGTCGAAATCAATCAATTTATCGACCAATACACCTTTCGCCGCGCCCTCAGCCACATCGAAAAAGGCCGCGTGGTCATCGTTGCCTGCGGCACTGGCCGGCCATTCCTGACCACCGATACTGCCGCCCTGAACCTAGCTTTAGAAATGCAATGCGATGTTGTGATTAAAACAACGAAAGTTGATGGCGTGTATGATAAAGATCCTGCCAAATTCCATGATGCCGCCAAATTTAATCAGCTCAGCTATCACGAAGCCCTGACCAACCCTCATATCACTGTCATGGACAAAGCCGCCATCGGTCTAGCCATGGACGAACATATCCCAGTTATCATCTGCGACCTACTCACCGACGGTAATATCGCCCGAGCCGCTCGCGGCGAAACAGTCGGCACGCTGATTAGCTAGAATTTTAATACCGCCGAGGTAAGTCGCCGCAATGACCGCCATTCCGTCAAGCCGCGGTCAAGCCTCAAAAACGTTAATCTTTCTTCTTATCTAATTTATCCAACTTGAAAAAGTGCACAATCGCATACACCACAAAGGCCACCGCTAGCAGCGTAATCAGCGAACTGACAAACGCGCCGTAGAGAAATTCAGCCTTGCGGCCGGCAAACTCAACGGTAAACGACGCCGCTTGCAGACCTTTTTGCGAGCCGACGATCAGCTGCACTAGCGGGTCAATAAACGCTGTCACCAACTTTTTCACTGTATCGCCAGCTGCCGTACCGATCGCTAGACCAACCGCTAGACCAACTATACCCTGTTCGCGGATAAAATTAACGAAACCGCCCATGTGGGTGTCTTTAACTATTGTTTGCGCCAATTTTTTGTCAGCTAGCTTTTTGGCAGCTGATTTTTTGGCTTTTTTGACTGTTTCTGATGGCATTTAGCCTCCTTTAACTGTTTGATTATAACCTGGTTTCTTGTAATAAATCGCTTTTGTATTTATTCCGCAACCTTACAACGCAGCCCTACAAGCGCTCTGGCGCCACGATGCCCAAAATCGTCAGCCCCGCCTTCAAGATGTCAGCATACACCGCCACCAAACCGACGCGGTGCGCTTCTTTGTCGCTGCCGACGACTTGATTTTTCTCGTAGTAGCGGTTGAATTCTTGTGCCAGCTCAAACAGGTAAGCACAGACGAGATGCGGCTCCAAACTTTCGGTAGCGCGGTTAACCGCCTCAGCATATTCGCTCATTTTCCTGACTAACAGCCGATCTTCGTCGAACAATTCTGTTGGGAAAGCAACTGCTTGCTCAGATTTCGCCAAAATACCCCGCGCCCGAGCGTGCGCATATTGCAGATAGCTACCGGTATTACCGGTGAGACTCACCGCATCATTGATATCAAATACCACGTCGCTACCGATTTTCACCTTCAAGAATTGATAGCGCAGCGCACCCGCCACTACCTCGTCGGTCGGCTCGCCGCCAGCTTGCTTGATGGCTTTCTTGAATTCGTTGAACAGCCAATCGATAGTGATTACCTCGCCAGTGCGCGAACTCATCTTGCCGGTTGTTAATTTGACCAAACCAGTTGCATAATTAAACAATTTACCTTTCAATTCTGGAATTGCCAGTTCACTAGCGGCGATCACCCCTCGGAAATACGCCGCCTGCTCTTCGCCGTTGACAGTAATCGATAGGTCCAGGTTTGGATAATCTTGATGTTTCAGCTGAATCAGCCCCATATCGTGCGCGCCGTATAGTCCGTTGCCGTGCGAACCGATGAACACATTATCAAACGCACCGTATTGGCTGCCCTTGAAAATGTACGCACCATCTGATTTGGTAAAGACCTCTGGGGTTTTGGCCTTAATCAAGGCCTTGCCCGGCACTTCAGTTTCACTCTCGACATAACGCCGTTCAATTGGCACATTGCCTAGCCGCGCTACATTGGCATCAATTTCATCAAAACTCCAGGCCTTACAAATCTCATACACCTGCTTATACAGCGGATCATCCAGCACAAACGACTGCTTGGCCAACTCATCAATTTCTGCCCGCGCCTCTGGCGATTCCTTAGCTGCCCGCGCCCCTTCAACATACATACGACTCATAAACTCGTTGCGCTTATCAGCCGGAATAGCGTCTAGTTTGCTGACATCACCGTCAATTTCGCGCAAAATCGCCCACATACTCTTACCGACATGCGTGCCGACATCGCCGTGGTAACTGACTCGGTGCACCGCCGCGCCGTCCACCGCCAATAAGTTCGCCATGGTGTCTGCCAAAATCGAGTTCAGCGCATGGCCGATGTGCATGGCCTTAAACGGGTTCGGACAATTGGTCTCAATAACGACCGTCTTGCCTGCACGATTAGTCGCTGGCCGCACTTTCAGCAACTCCAACACCGCTTGGTCGCTTAACGTCACGTTGATGAAGCCCGGCCCAGCCACACTAACCTCGCTAAACTCCTGGCGGCCGCGCAGCTCTTCGGCAATCGCCTCAGCAATCTCGCGCGGGTTTTTACCCAGCGGCTTGGCTAACTGCAGCGCCGCATTGGTCGCAAAGTCGCCAAATTTCGCGTCGGGACGCGTCAACTGCACATCAACCTGCTGCTGATATAGTTTGTCAATTATTTTCTTCAGTGTAATAACACAATCAATCATAGACCATATTATAACACTTTTTTGCTACGGTTAATCTTCCGTGCCGTCAAAATCTGGCTGGCGATACACCGATACTGGCGTAATATTACGAGCATGATCCGATTGCAGCACCGCTCGCAACATCGCTGTATCGTCGCTGCTCTCGTTGTAAGTTGGCTCGAAATCTTCTACTTTTTGTTTTTCTTCTTCTGCCATATTCTCATATTAGCATAACTAGTATAATTTGTCAAGAGACAGCCGCTCTAATCAGTCCAGCAAACAGCGGATGCGGCCGCATTGGCCGCGAACGAAACTCGGGGTGCGCTTGCGTTGCGACAAAATAGCGGCAATTTGGCGCCTCGACAAATTCGACTAGCCGCCCGTCTGGCGACAAGCCCGACACAGTCACGCCGCCACGAGCAATCTCATCTAGAAACTGCTGGTTCACCTCATATCGGTGGCGGTGGCGCTCCTCGGTGTGATCCGACTGATATACTTTGGAAGCAAGCGACCCTGGCGTGAATACTGCTGGATAATTGCCCAGCCGCAACGTACCGCCAGTCGATTCTTTGCCCTCTTGGCCAGGCATAATATACACCACATCATGCGTCGTAGCATCGTCAAACTCCGTGCTGTTAGCATCGTCGAGCCCGGCTCGCCGCGCCGCCGCAATTACCGCTGTCTGCAAACCTAAGCAAATCCCCAAATACGGCACATCGCGCTCAAGCGCATACTGCGCTGCCGCAATCTTGCCCTCAATCCCGCGTGGGCCAAAGCCGCCTGGCACCAGCAGAGCATCAACTGTCTCGAAATCGCGCTCGGTAACTGTTTCGGCATTGAGCCACTTGATATGCAGACCAACATTTTCATGCCAAGCCGCACTCTTGAGCGCCTCGGTCACCGACAGATAAGTATCTTTGTTTTCCATATATTTAGCGACTAAACCGACAGTCACGATATCAGTTGGCTTTTTGCTTTGCAGTTGAGTTAACGCTTGCCATTTCGCGAGATTCGGCTGAGCAAAATTACCAGTGAACTTATCGAGAATTGTCATTAATGGGCTAGCAGCTATTCGCTCGGGAATCATAAATACGGTATCGAGATTTGGCAGCATCAGCACCCCCGGCAAGTCAACGCCGCCGTACAAAGCAATTTTTTGAGCAACTGACTCAGGCGCTGGCTCGTCGCTGCGGACAACCACGATCTCTGGCACGATACCGAAACCGCGCAAATCGTTTAAGGCATTTTGCGCCGGCTTGCTCTTGAACTCTTTACTGGTATCAATAAACGGCACATAAACCACATGCGCGTATAAGCAGCGCTCCTTGCCGATTTTGTGAGCAAATTCGCGGATCGCCTCGATGAAGCTTAACCCCTCATAATCGCCCACTGTACCGCCGATTTCTACGATGTGCACATCGCTGCCTTCGCCAGCCGCAATAATTGACTCTTGAATGGCATGTGTTAAGTGCGGGATTAGCTGGACAGTTTTGCCGTGAAACTTACCGGCGCGTTCGTCGGTAATCAATTCTGAGAGTAAGCGTCCCGCCAGCGTGGCGTTTTTCTGCGTCAATTCTATATCCAAAAACCGTTCGTAATGCCCGAGGTCAAGGTCGGTTTCAGCGCCATCGCGTGTCACGAAGCATTCGCCGTGCTCTGCCGGATTAAGCAAACCCGCATCCACATTGAGATACGGGTCGCATTTCTGAATTGATACTTTGATACCCTTGGCCTGGAGAACCGCGCCGATGCTCGCAGCGGTAATTCCCTTCCCTACCCCCGAGAGAACGCCGCCAGTTACAAAGATATATTTTGTCTGTTTGCCCATGTATGATTGCTCTTTCATGGGCCCTTATTATAGCATAACCGCTTAGAGTACGCTATATGTAGCGTGTCTATTGGCAACCCTCGCACATAGTTAGTGTTGCCGGATCAATTGGCGCTGATGGTAGGCCGTCAGCTTCAGCTTTTTGATCGGCTTCAGCTTGCGCTTTGGCTATCTCGCGTTCAATCGCCTCGAGTTTTTCCTCGAGCGTCATGTCGTCGTTAATTATCGCTGATGGATTCATTATTTCCCCCTTTTGCTTATATTCATTATAAGCTAATAAACTGCTTATTCAATTACTAAAACTACTACTTTACAGTGTTAACTTCATAATTAGTATTGGTGCTTTCAAAGAAATTGACTAATTCAAGCGTATCGTTGGCCGCTGCCATCCACTTGGCTGGGTTAGCTACGTTATATTCTTTCTCGAAGCCTAATTCTTCTAGGCGGCGGTCGGTCATGAACTTGACATACTGATTCACGTAATCCGCGTTCAAGCCCAAGATACCCTTTGGCAGCATGTCTTTGTTGTAAGCCTCTTCAAGCGCCACCGCCTGCAAAATCAGATCGCGAATCTCGTCGGCGAATTCTTGCGTCTGCAAATCTGGATTCTCGTCAAGAATTGTCAACAGCAGGTTAATACCGAAAGTTAAATGCAGATTTTCATCCTTGGTAATCCAATCCAGCAAACTGCCAACGTTGCGCAGCAAATTGCGCCGGCGGAAACTCATACCGACCATGAAACCGCTATAAAACCAAATACCTTCTAGTACGATATTGTAAGCCACTAAGTTGCGTACGAAATCTTTTTTGCCCTCGGTAGTTGTCACGTCTAATTTGTCGTTGAGCATACGGCCGACATATTTTGTCTGGAAATCTGATTTGTCTTTCAAACTCTTTTTGCCGTAGCCGGCTGCATAAATCTCTTGGCGGTCAAACGGAAAAGTTTCAATAATGTATTCAAAGGTCATAAAGTGGTTAGCTTCTTCCCACATCTGTTTCGATAGATACAAGTGCGCCTCGGCGGCATTGACGTACGGATAAATACCAAAAGCTAACGACTTATTAATAAGCAATTCGTTTGGGTTCAGATAACTGATTACCGTCTTCAACGCGTGTTTTTCGTCGTCGGTCAGCTTCTCGAACGCCGCCAAATCTTGCACTAGTTGTACTTCATTCGGGAACCAAGTGTTAGCAACTGCCTGATTATACAAATCCATCGCCCATTGGTAGCGTACTGGCTTGAGTTGCAAGCCGTCGCGCAGGCCTGATCCCAAAATACCTTGCGGTTGTGTTGTTTGCGTCATATTTCCTCCTTATTATTGTGATTTTAGCAACGTTTATGATTGTTTGCGCCGAGCAAAGCCGAAGCCGCTTACCCTTTTCGCGCTGTCGGTACGAACTTTCTGTACCGATTGCGATGTGACGGTGGTTTGCTCGGATTGATGGCGCGGTTTGACATGCAGATAATATGTCGTTTTCAAACCGCGGCGCCATGCTTCTGAATAGATTTCGATATATTCATCAATATCGCGCGACTCTAGATACATATTGCGGCTAATCGCCTGGTCAACCCATTTTTGCGCTCGCGCCGCCACCTCGATAAAGGCGTATGGACTCAGCTGAAAACTAGTTTTGTAGACATCGCGGACTGCTT
Source organism: uncultured Candidatus Saccharibacteria bacterium (assembly GCA_963528575.1). Lineage (GTDB taxonomy): Bacteria > Patescibacteriota > Saccharimonadia > Saccharimonadales > Saccharimonadaceae > Saccharimonas. Next base: position 381,327 of record CAURUS010000001.1, on the reverse strand, counting down.
GCGGAATTTGCTCGAAACCTTGGATATCACCCTGATTCGCCAACAAGTCGTCTTTGAGCGATTCCCACAGATTAAGTTGTTTGAGTTTACGTACCAAATTAGCATTAACCTCTAGGAATTTGCCGTTAAGCGTACTGCGGCTAAAGATTTGGCTAAACTGCGGGTCAAGTCCTGGCGTCGTACCCGCTACATGCGAAATATTAGCTGTCGGTGCGATCGCCATCAAAGTTGCGTTACGCATACCTTTTTTGACTTTTTGACGCAGCGCTTCCCAATCCAAGCGCGATTTACTATCAATTTTTACCTTAACGCCGCGCTCTGTTGTAAGTTTATCAACGGTATCGATAGGCAGTAAGCCCTTGCTCCAGCCGCTGCCAGCAAAGTTCGGATAGCTGCCGCGCTCAGCTGCGAGGTTAGCCGATTCATCAATGGCATGATAGCTGATAAATTCAGTTAACTGGTCAACCAAATCGTAGGCAGCTTCGCTTTCATAACTAATCTCTAGCTTCTCCAAAACATCCGATAACCCCATATAGCCGAGCCCAAGCGCCCGATTTTGCTCATTGCTATGCATGGCTTCGGCAACCGGCGTGTTCGTGATATCAATCAAGTTATCCAACTGGCGCGTGGCAGAGCGTACTGATACTGCCAAACGATCCCAATCCCAAGTCTTATCAGCATTGAGAAAAGCCGACAAATTCATACTAACCAGATTACAGGTCGCGATATTGTTCTCGTCTTCGGGCAAAGTTATTTCGGTACACAAATTACTGAGGTGAATCGTCCCGGTATTGTTGTTTAGCGCCCGCAAATTGATGGCATCCTTCCAGGTTAACCAAGGGTGTCCAGTCGCTTGCAAACTGCTGAGAATCTGGCGGAATTGCTGGCGGGCCGGTACGACTTCAAAGCGGTCGATTTTGCCGGCTTCTGCTAGCTCGATATACTCCTGGTAGCGACGGCTGAACGCTTCACCGTATAGTTCGTTTAAGTCGCCGACTTCAGCCGGATCAAACAAATACCAATCCTGCCCGCCTTGGACACGCTTCATAAACTCGTCCGAAATAAACACCGCTGTATCTAGAAATCGCGTCCGCAAGTACGGGTCGCCCGAATTCTGGCGCAAATCGAGGAATTGCGAAAAATTAAGATGCCAGTTCTCCATATAGGCTGCTGCCGCACCCGCTTTTTTACCCTTGCGCGACACCGCAAACAGCGCCGTATCAATCATTTTCATGAACGGAATCGGACCAGTTGACTCGGTATTGGTGGTTTTAACAGGACTGCCGGCGGCGCGCAGCTTATTCATACTAATGCCGATACCGCCAGTACCTTTAGCGATGAACATGGTATCGCGAATACTTTTGGCTATCGAAGCCATATCGTCTTGGACCTCCATGACAAAACAGTTGCTTAGCTGCGGAAACGAACCGCCAGCGTTAACCCGCGTGCTGCCGCCCGGACTGTATTCCAGATTAGCCATGTGGCGGTAAAATTTTATCGCCGCCTCGGTCGGATTGACTTCGTTAAAACTCAAACCCATAGCAATACGCATGTTAGTGAATTGCGGCACCTCGATCGGATCGCCGCTTTGGCGCCGCAGCGCGTAACGATTGCGGTTGGTCACTACGCCGAGATACTTACTGAGCGAATCCTTGCTCGGATCGAGCGCCGCCGCCAGCTTCTTGAGGTTAAATAGCTGCGAATCAGCCATTCGCTTATCTAGTAGACCCTCTTTAGCGGCTTGGCGAATATAGATGGGAAACTTCTGCGCATGTAACTTTTTAAGCTCGATTTCGTTAGTATAATCGCCGAGCACTTGCTGGTATATAGTTCGCAGCAGCAACCGCGCCGCAATCGTATCGAAATCCGGGTCGTCTTTGACATTTTGGACTGCCGTCTGGATAAGCCCTTCATCAAGTTGCTCGGTAGTAATGCCATCAAACAGCGTCAACTGCAATTCGGCCGCTATTTGTGCCACTCTCGCAATTTGGTCTGGCAAGCCTTCGCTAGCTGCCAGCAGAGTTAAATTAATTTTGTTAGCGTCAAACGGCTGCTGGCTACCGTCGCGCTTCACAACTGTAATATCTGCCATCGTTTCCTTTCTTATTTTTAGCTGCTATTTTTGAGTGCAAAAAACTAGCTAGACCATCTAGGCCCGCTTTGCGCAATTTATTTGCATATTTGTCTATTTTACTAAACACTATACATATAGCGTCTGTATATCAAGCATAAACGCTAAATATGGATTTTTCAAGCATTTTTGCTAGTAATTTTCACAACTGGTTTGGCCCATGCTATCATGGAAAATATGGAACCTATTATTTCTATTACTCATTTCAAGATGCAATTCGGCAAAACCGAAGTCATCAAGGATCTAAGTTTCGAAGTCAAGCGCGGCGAAACATTCGGCTTTCTCGGCAGCAACGGCTCAGGCAAAACTACCACTATTCGCGCCCTACTCGGCATTTACCAGCCAACTGCTGGCGAACTGCTAGTCGGCGGCAAACCCTATTCGGTATCAAGCGGTATCAAACTGGGTTATCTACCCGAAGAGCGCGGCCTTTACAAAAAAGAGCCGGTTATCGACATCATGACTTATTTCGGCCAGCTCAAAGGCATGAGCCGCCTCGACGCCCGGCAAAAATCGCTTGATTTTTTGAAGCGCGTTGACCTGCTCGACAAAGCCAAAACTCACCTCGATAAGCTCTCGGGTGGCCAGCAGCAAAAAGTCCAGCTCGGTATCACCGTCATCGATAACCCAGAGCTGCTAATTCTCGACGAGCCAACCAAAGGATTTGACCCAGTTAATCGCCGGCTACTGATGGAAATCATCGAAGAGCACCAGGCCAAAGGCGCTACCGTCGTCATGATTACCCACCAGATGGAAGAAGTTGAACGCCTATGCGACCGCATACTGCTGCTGAAGGATGGCGCAGCGCGTGCTTACGGCACCGTCGCCAGCGTTCGTAAACAATTTGGCGGCAAATCGCTCGATGATATTTTTGTTCAAGTCTACAGCCGCAACAACGAGGAGAAGCAAAATGCATAATTTATCAACTGTCATTCGTTTCGAGGTCGTTCGCGCCCTCAAGAAAAAATCATTCTGGATTCTAGCAATTAGCTTTCCATTGATGTTTGCGGCAATTTTCGGGATGGTCTTTTTGTCCAATCAAGCTACCAACGACGCTGCCGAAAAGCTCAAAAACCAGTCGTTTAGCATTGCTATTACCGACGAATCAAAGATGGTCAAACCGCAGCTAATCGCCGCCTCGAAAGCCACCGAAATTAATCCCAGCGACAAGCAAAACGCTATTGACCGCGTCAAAAATGGCCAGCTTGATGCGTACATCTACTATCCAAAGAATCTCGACCAGCAATCAATCGAAGTTTACGGTAAAGATGTCGGTATTTTTGACAACGGCCGCTACGGCAGCCTGGCTAATAGTTTATTAGCCACCTCTGTTCGGTCAGACGTTAATCCAGCTATTCAAAAAATTATCCAAGGCAAAATCAACTCAACCAGCACTATTTACCGCGACGGCAAAATTCACGACAGCGTCCAAGAGATGATCTTGCCGGGTATCTTTTTGATCCTCTTTTATTTCCTAATCACTTTCTTTGGCAATCAAATGCTGACCAGCACCACCGAAGAAAAAGAAAATCGCGTTATCGAAATGATTCTCACTACTATCGAAGCGCGCACCTTAATCGTCGGCAAAATTATCTCGCTAATAATTCTGGCAATAGTTCAAGGTTTGCTGGTGGTCTTGCCGGTGCTTATTGGCTACTTGTTTTTCCACGACCAGCTCAAGCTACCATCAGTTGACCTCAGCAGCTTGCCAATCGACCCGCTGCGTATCGGCATCGGCTTTCTAGCCTTTGCTAGCAGCTTCATGATGTTTACCGGCCTGCTAGTAGCTATCGGCGCCGCTGTGCCGACCGCCAAAGAAGCTGGCAGCTTTTTCGGCGTAGTAATGATTTTGCTGTTCGGCCCGCTTTATGCCGTTTCAATGTTCATATCAATGCCAGACGCGCCGCTAGTAAAATTCTTGTCGCTCTTCCCGCTGACATCGCCAATCCCGCTGATGCTGCGCAATGCCGCCGGCAACCTGGGAATCGGCGAAGCAGTAATCGGTATCGCCCTACTGGCCGTTTCTGCCGCCATCATCATTGCCATCGCCGTACGCATCTTCCGCTTTGGCGCGCTCGAATACAACCGCAAACTCAGCGCCAAAGAAATCTTCGCCCGCAAGTAATGCTCGCCGCTTATTGAGCAGACCATTGCCAAAATTCTCTTAACTTTGCAATAACGTATAATCGGTCAATCTAGAAATTCTTGCCAAGAGTATAATCAGTCCATAAATTCGTGCTATTTCTTGGCGGAGAGGGCGGGATTCGAACCCGCGATACGTTGCCGCATACACGATTTCGAGTCGTGCGCCTTCAACCACTCGGCCACCTCTCCTTGCATAGGTAATTATACCCTACGCTGCTCATTTTTGCTAATATGTTAAAAATATGTAAACTACATACATATACTTTACATATTTTTTACATTATGCTACCATTATGATGTCAAGTATATACATATTATGGAAAAAGATTTTGTAATCATCCGAGAACAGCCTACTATATCTACGAAACGCCGATTAGATCTAATCGACATGTATTTTAATGAGTCCGCAGCCGCAGCTCCCTACTTGCAAGCAGTCAACGAATCAAAATACCTTTACTGGGATAAGGCACGCTTTGTCGATCCGATTCCTAAGCTTACCCCAGCAGAGTCGTGGCAGCTAGCCCACACCGTTAGGCGTTTTAACTCGCAGCCAACGCCTATTCGCGCTAAAAACGGCACTTATTTCGGCTGGGTTAGACAAGAGAAAGTTGACGAAGCGCAGCGAACTGTCGATATGTATGCTGGCGGACAATTCTTAACAAATACGCCGGCAATTACTACCCGATCTGAACGGCAAAAATATATCGCAAGAGGCATCCTCGAGGAGGCTATCGCATCAAGCCAGCTCGAAGGCGCAGATACTTCTCGGCGCTATGCTAAGCATATGATAGCCGACAATATCAAGCCGCGCAACAAAAGCGACTGGATGATTCTCAATAACTATCGAACTTTATCGAAAATCGAAGAAAATTTCGTCGAACGCAGTCTATCGAAAAATTTACTCTTAGAATTGCATCAAGAGCTAACCCGCCACACGATTCCCGACGCCGATTCAGGTAGATTTCGCAAAGACAGCGATAATATAGTCGTCTGGTTTAACGAAAAAATCGCCCATGTGCCGCCAAACCAAAGTTTTGTCGAGCACGAGCTCGATTGCTTGATAGAATATGCCAACGACAACAGTAAGTTTATCCACCCGTTAGTCAAAGCAACCGTGCTGCATTTTTGGCTAGGGTATCTGCACCCCTTCACTGACGGCAATGGACGTTTAGCGCGCAGCTTGTTTTATTGGTACATGCTGAAAAACGGTTATTGGGCGCTAGCTTATTTTCCAATTTCTACAGTCATTAAGCGAGCGCCAGCGCAGTACGCCTACGCTTATATTTACGCCGAACAAGATTCGTATGATTTTACCTACTTTTTTAATTATCACACCGAAAAAGTTCTGGAGGCTATCAAGGAATTTCGAGATTATACTAAAAGAACCGATGAAGAAAATAGCGCTATAACCAAGAAACTTCACTCTATCAAAAACCTTAATGACCGGCAAAAACAAATTATATACTATCTAATATCCGACGATAGTCATTACGCTACCATTTCCTCGCACGCAGAATTAAACGCCATCTCTCGCCAAACTGCTGATAAAGATATAAAAGGCCTCTTGAATCTAGGGTTGACCTTTTCTGTCAAGCAGGGGGCTTCCGTACTATATTATGCGTCTGATAAACTAAAAACTATGATAAACAAGGAGTAATCATGGACGATTCAATTTTTACCAAAATTATTAAGGGCGAAATTCCTTGCCGCAAAGTCTACGAAGACGATGATGTTATTGCCTTTCTCGATATCAACCCACTCAGCGACGGGCATGTGTTAGTGGTGCCCAAAGAACAGGTTGATTTAATTTGGGACCTCGACAACGAGACTTACGCTCACCTCTGGCAAACTGCCAAAAATATCGCTCAGGCTATCCAGGCCGAACTCAACCCCCTGCGCGTCGGCGTAGTCGTTGAAGGTCTCGACGTACCGCACGCCCATATCCACCTAGTACCGCTGTATGACCGCGACACCTTGCAGCTCCATCACGACTACCCTGTCGATATTTCAGACGAACGGCTCGATAACATCGCCAACAGTATCAAAGAGCGCTTGATTGCCATATGATCACTGTTGTCGCCGTTGGTAAAAAGCATGAGGATTGGGTCTCAGGCGGCATCAAACGCTACCAAACGCGCTGCAAGCAGCCTTGGAGTTTTGAGTGGCAATTGATACCGCATAGCAAGCTAGATGGCCAGCAGGCCCGCCAAGAGGAGTCTGAGCGAATTTTAGCGCGTTTACATGCCCAAGACTTCATAATTCTGCTCGACGAACGCGGCCAGATGTTTGACTCGCCTACCCTATCGTGCCAGCTAAACGAGCTCTTTGTGCAAGGTAAAAATATCACGATAGTTATCGGCGGCGCCTTTGGTGTCAGCGCAGCACTGACACAGCGTGCTAACCTGGTTTGGTCACTGTCGCCACTAGTCTTTCCGCATCAGTTGGTGCGGCTGATTCTCGCTGAGCAACTATACCGGGCCCAAGAGATTGCTCGCGGCAGCAAATATCATCACCAGTAGATAGCCAACTCGCGCGCTAAAACCTAGCGGTAATCTGTTTATGAGCCGTCCGAACACTGCCTTAGACTAACTTATAATCTTATTTTTATGACATACTATTGACTTTTTATCATACTTGTGCTATATTTGTAAGCACAATATCTTAAAACAAACATAATTATGACATATTTTACTCACATCATTAACGCCTTATTCGCCGCACTCAGTCTGCTGATAGCTAGCGGCGTTGCTGTCCACGACGGGCATTTCGGGCATGCTATTGATATCAGTTTGACGCATGATCATTCCATGCAAAAGCTCAGTTCGCAAGATTTGCGAACCATCAACGAGTCGCGAATGCAGCACACCCATTCCGAGCATAATCTATCAGAAGGTATGCTCAGCAACAGTTTTCGCTACCAATCGCCTAGTATTTCACCGGATCGCCGCCATCACCACAAAAACATTTTAGCCTTATTAGAAGAAGGCGGCCGGCACGCTTTTGATAACGCAAATTTGCCAGTTATCGACTAGCTTTTACTTATTCGACACAACTTGCAGCTCGTTCTGTAGCCGGGTAATTAGTTCTTGTTTTTCACGGAGTGTCTTGCGCGACTCCTCGACCAGAGCCGGCGGAGCTTTGGCTACATAGTTATCGTTTGCCAAGCGCGTCTCGAGCGTCCGGATATGCTGGCGTTCTTCGGCTAAACGTTTCTCGAGGCTAGCTTGATGCTCGTAAAGTGTTTCGTCGTCAATATCTAGCCAAACGTCTCGCCCGCTAGCCGCCAAGCGCAATCCCCTAGCCTGGTCAACATATTCTACCGAGGTAGCACGCGCTAGCTTCTTGACAAGTTCGATATTATCAGCCACCAGCGAATCGTCCATATAGAGCAAACCGTAACGTTTGTTGCCTGGCAGTTCGCTAACTACGTAGCGCGCTTCTGATACTAAATCTTTCAAACGGCCGAATGCAGCGGCAGCGATATCATCGTACTCTAGGCGCTCTGGCATAGTTTCGCTAGCCAAAATCGTATCGTGCCACGGCAAAGCCTGCCAAATTGTTTCGGTCAAGAACGGCGCGAATGGGTGCGTTAACCGCAAAATTGTGTCTAAAACATACGCGTTCATATCGATATTTTGCTCAACTTTGCTAGCCTCGATATACCAATCGGCTACATCATCCCAAACGGTGTGATAAATCGTCTCGCCAGCCTCAGCGAAATGATAGGTCGCAATCTGCCGATCTAGCGACTGTGCTGCCTCGTCTAGTTGGCGAGCAATCCAGTGGTCAGCCAGCGATTGTAGTTGCGGACTGACCGCTGGCGTGCGGTCGCCAACCAAATTTTCAGTATAGCGAGCAATATTCCACAGCTTGTTGCAGAAATTGCGGGCTGCTACCACCTTGCCAGTATTAAACGCTTGCGGCTGAGCAGCACTGCGGCTAGCAATGATACCCATACGCAGCGCATCCGAGCCGTATTTCGCCACTGTCTCCATCGGATTGATGACATTGCCCTTGCTTTTGCTCATCTTGATACCCTTTTCATCAAGTACTAAGCCATGCAAATACACATGTTTGAACGGCACCTGGCCAGTCCGATACAAGCCCAGCATAATCATCCGCGCTACCCATGCAAACAAAATATCACCTGCTGTTTCCATGACAGTATTCGGATAATACTTGGCTAGCTTGCCAGTATCCAAATAATCGGTAGTGATATACGGCCACTGGCCGCTGCTGAACCAAGTATCAAGCGTATCCTCCTCGCGGCGATACGTTGTACCATCTACAACGATTTCTTTCTTATCAACTTCGGTGCTGTAGCGCCAATCGTCTAGATTGGTTTTGGACTGAAACATTGGAATCGGAATGCCCCACGGTATTTGGCGGCTGATATTCCAATCTTTGATATCTTTGAGGTACTTAATGACAACATCGCCTTTATTTTCAGGGGTAAACGTCACTTCCTTGCGCTCAATCGCTGCGATAGCGTTATCAGCCAATTGGCGCATTTTGACGAACCATTGCTCTTTGGCGAGCGGCTCGATGACCGAACCGCATTTGTAACAATGTCCAACCTGATGCTCGATATCTTTTTCGCCGCGCAGCAATTCGTCTATTTCGAGCGCTGCTAAAACGCGTTTACGAGCTTCTAGCGCCGTCATACCAACAAATTGACCTGGCACATTGATCATTTTGCCATCGAAATCAATTACCTGAACTAACTCCAAGTTGTGGCGCTTGCCTACTTCGAAATCATTCGGATCGTGTGCTGGTGTAATTTTTACCATGCCAGTACCGTAAGCTGGATCGACATAATCGTCAGCGATGATAGGAATTTCGCGCTTGACAATCGGCAGCAGCGCTTTGCAGCCGACAAGGTCTTTGTAGCGCTCGTCGTTTGGATTGACCGCTACGGCTACGTCGCCAAACATCGTCTCGGGACGCGTCGTAGCGATAACGATTTCACCGACTTTATCAATTAGCGGATAAGCGATTTCCCACAACTTCCCTTTTTCATTCTTGTGAACAACCTCGTAGTCCGAAAAACTCGTCTGATGCTGTGTACAGTAATTAACAATACGTTCGCCCCTATAAATATAGCCGTCCTGCCACATCTTTTCAAAAATATCGTAGACAGTTTTGATAACTTTATCGTCGAGCGTGAATACCAAATCGTCCCAATCAGCGCCCACGCCAATCGCCCGCAGTTGTAATTCCATATCGCCGCGGCGTTTAGCTACGAAATCCCATACCTGCGCGTATAATTCTTCGCGGTTGAAATCAAAGCGCGTCTGGCCGTGCTTTTCTAGCTCGCGCTCGTAAACTACCCAAGTTTCAAAGCCGGCATGGTCAGCCCCTGGTATATACACAGCATCATAGCCTTGCATACGGTGATAACGTACTAAAATATCTTGAATTGCCGACCCTAAAGCGTGCCCGACATGCAAATTACCGTTAGCATTTGGCGGCGGCATCACAATCGCGTACGGTTGGCCCTGCCCTTTCGGTTTAAATACGCCAGACTCCTCCCACAAGGCGTAAATCGACGGTTCATATTCGTTCGGAGTATAAGTTTTAGCTAAGCTCATTTCATTCTCGATTCATTTCACGTGAAAATTAGCAAAATAACCAAGCACAGCAATTCCACAGTTTGCTATTCCTCACCTCTTGCTGTTTTTTATTCCACGTGTTTGTGTTCTATCCTATTATAGCACAAACGATGTATACTAAACATATGATTGATACAATACTATGCGACGAAAAAGCTGCCTGGGACAAGATTGTTGCTAAGTTTGGCGGGCACCCGCTGCAGCTCTGGGGATGGGGAGAAGTAAAAGCGGCGCACAATTGGCGTGTTCAGCGAATTACTATAGTTGACGGCAACGAAACAATTGGCGCTGCGCAAATATTACTGAGAAACCTGCCTAAACCGCTTAATCAGTTAAGCTACATTCCGCGCGGGCCAGTTTACAAACAAGGTAGGGAAGAGGATGTTTTGGCGGCAATTGTTAATTACGTTAAGCATCAGCTGCCATGCGCTGTGCTAACTATTGAGCCAGATACTGAACATCCACTACGCGCCAAAGGTTGGCGCCAATCGCCAAACAATATTCTACTATCGCGTACTTTGATTTTGGATTTGACACATACAACCGACGAACTATTGGCCGCGATGACCAAAAAAACCCGCCAGTATATCCGTAAATCTAGCCGGGCTGGACTTGATATCAAACCGGTAAAAACGCACCAAGACATCGCTGCTTGCCTCGAAATCTACCGCCAAACTGCTAAACGCGCTAAATTCGCTCTGCACGACGACCAGTATTATTACGATATTCATGACAAGCTAGGGGAGAACTCGCAGATTTTTGCTGCTTACGAAGACAATCGCCCGATATCATTTCTTTGGCTGGCGACTAGCCGCGAAACTTCATTTGAGCTATACGGCGGTATGAACGATCGCGGCCAAGCCTTGCGCGCTAACTACGCGCTAAAATGGCACGCTATCGCCGAATGTAAGCGGCAGGGAATTAAGCGCTACGACATGAACGGCCTGCTCAACGACGGTGTTAGCAACTTCAAGCGCGGCTTCGCTAGCCATGAGAATAAATTAGCTGGTACTTATGATTATCCGATGAGTCCATTCTACCCAGTTTGGCGGCATGGATTACCGCTAGCTAAAAGAGCCATCCGCAGCACCAAAAAATTACTTGGTAAATAACCGATCAATATCAACAGCTCCGCGGCGAAATATAATGATATTTGCATGCTCATCGAGGCCGATAATAGTTGACGGCTGATTATTAGTTATAGTACCGCCATCGACATAAAAATCGACCTTGTCGCCAAAATAAGCTTTAGCTTCAGCGATTGTCGATGAAATTGGCCGGTCTGGCAGATTAGCGCTAGTAGTCATCAGCGGGCCAGTCCGCGCCAAAAGCCGCGACAGCGAAGGGTCGTCGGGAATGCGCACAGCTAAGTTATCTCGCGTTTGTTTGAGATAAGTAGCAACATTATCAGCATTAACAACCACGCTGATTTGACCGGGCCAAAACTTAGCTGCTAATGATAACTGATTAGAGTCTAGCCCTAATTTCGCCAAATCATTAATTGAACTAGCGATTAGCGTTCCTGGTTGGCTAGCGCGCTTCTTGGTGTCGTACATTTTTTGGATCGCTGCTGGATCAGCGGCCCGTGCTACAAGACCATAGACTGTGTCGGTAGGCAGCACGCCAATACCGCCGCCCTTCAAAATATCGATCAACTCATCATTATCAACAGAGGTAAATAGTTGTGGCATTTACAACGCTCCGGTTTTGTTCCAGGCGGTTTTGGCCATTGACAGGCTAGGAACCACCTCGAGAGTGTATGGATCGGCTGGAGTACTCAGTTGAGCCTGCTGATAGCCTAGCGCCGCAATCATTGCCGCATTATCGGTACATAGTTGAATCGGCGCGTACTCAATGTTAATCGGTAGTTTCTGGCGCAGTTGGCGGCGCAGTTCTTGATTAGCAGCCACGCCGCCAGCAATCACTACCGATTGCGGCTGAAAGTCCTGAAAAGCGCGCAAGGTACGCTCAACTAGCGTTTCGACGGCTACTTTCTGGAAACTAGCTGCAAAATCGTGCTGCTGCAAGCTCGTAACAAGCCCTGGGAGCTCGTGCGATGGAAAAGTGAAGTCTTTGCCCACTTCGCGCTGTACGGCCCTTAGAACGGCTGTCTTGAGGCCTGAGAACGAAAAATTGTACGGATTATCGAGCCTAGCTTTGGGTAAATGGTATTTATCAGGATTACCCGACTCAGCCGCGCGCGCAATCGACGGGCCGCCAGGGTAGGGAAGACCAAGAATCTTGGCTACTTTATCGAAAGCTTCGCCGACAGCGTCATCTTGAGTTTGTCCCAGCAGCTGATAGTCGCCGTGGCCGCGAAAAAGTACAAGCTGCGTATGTCCGCCCGAGACAATCAAGGCCAAAAGGGGAAAGCGCGGCTGAGATTTTGGCAAGGCAAGCTGAACAGGCCCGGGCGCTTGCTCGGTAATAAAATTGGCGTAGACATGTCCCTCGACATGATGCACCGGGTAGAGCGGTTTACTATGCAAAATCGCCAGCGTTCGCGCCGCCAGCGAACCAACCAGCAGCGAACCAATTAAACCTGGCGCGTAGGTCACGGCAATAGCATCAATGTCGTCCCAAGTGCAGTTCGCTTGAGCGAGAGCTTCGTCGACGACTGGGCCGATAGCCTCGATATGGCTGCGCGCCGCGATTTCGGGCACCACGCCGCCAAAATGCGCGTGGATGTCAATCTGCGATTGCACCACATTTGACAACATCCGAAAACCGTCCTCAACTATAGCTGCCGCGGTTTCATCGCAGCTTGATTCAATTCCCAAAACCTTCATCTACTTAATTGTACCACCGCCAAGAGGTCGATGCTATAATATCGGTATGAATTCACTCAAGAAAACTTTGAAAAAGGCCATTCCCGCTAGTTTATACCAATCAATCGAGCCAACTTATCACCTATTGACAGCTACTGCCGCTGCCACCAAAGCTGGTTATCCAGCGCACAATATGCGCGTCATCGGCGTAACTGGCACCAATGGCAAAACCTCGACCTGCTTCATGATCCACAAAATGCTAACTGAAGCTGGCATCAAAGCAGGGTTGATGACTACTGTCGCTTACGGTGTCGGCAACGATATTACGCCGCAAGTTGCTCATATGACAACAGTTTCAGCGCCGCTGCTACAAAAACGATTAGCAGAATTCAAAAAGCAAAATGTCGAATGGGTAGTTTTGGAAGTGACTAGCCACGCGCTAGCCCAGCACCGTACCTTTGGCGTACCAATCGAGATCGCCGTCATAACTAACGTTACGCACGAACACCTCGACTATCACAGAACTTTTGAGCGCTATTTAGCTGCCAAGACCAAACTATTTAAACTAGCCAGCCGCGTCGGTGTCATTAACGCCGACGACCCGTCCGCTGAAACTTTCCGCCAGGCCGTCAAACAATCGGTCAGCTACGGCCTCAAATCTGGCGATTGGCGGGCGCAAGATATCAATTTGAGCGCCCACGGCAGCGATTACACAGCGTTAATTGATGGCGATTCTTACCACATTCATGTTAATATTCCAGGCGAGTTCAATGTTTATAACAGCCTAGCGGCGGCTGCCGTTGGCCGCGAGGTTGGCTTGACCAAAACCCAAATTGAACAGGGAATTGCCGCTTTAGCGGGCGTAGAAGGCCGCATGACAGTGGTCGACGCTGAACAGCCGTTCTCGGCGATTGTCGATTTTGCGCACACGCCAGACTCGTTTGAACGGTTGCTAAATGATGTTAGAAACACAACGAAGGGCAAGCTAGTGGTATTGTTCGGCTCGGCTGGCCGCCGCGACGAAGCTAAACGCGCCATCCAGGGCGAAATCGCTGGCAAATACGCCGATGAGGTTGTCTTAACTGAGGAAGACGATCGCGATATCGATGGCAATACCATACTATCGCAAATCGCCTCGGGCGCTGAAAAAGCTGGCAAAAAACGCGAGGAAAATCTCTTCTTAGTACCAGACCGCACTGCGGCCATTAATTTCGCTGTTTCGCGAGTATCTGGCTCAAAAGATACTGTTATATTCCTAGGTAAAGGACACGAAAAAACTATTGAACGCGCCGACGGAGCTCACCCTTGGAACGAAATCGAAACAGTACGGCAAGCAATTTTGAATATTAAAGCTAAGTAGCGACGATTAGAGCTGAGAATGCTTCTAAGCGGCCTAATAGTATGATTCATGATGCCGGGCGAAGTATAATCGGCGCACTAATCGTTCGATATATTTGCTCCAAAGCCGCGACTTAATAGGCGAAACTGGAATCTCGAAAGCGCCAATATAGTCGGTGATATGCTTATTGAAGCTATTTTTGAAGCGCCCCAGGCCATAGCGCGGATGATTCGGGTTACCCATTTCATCGGAAGCTGGCGTACCGCAGAGGTCGTGTTCAAGCGAGCCGTGCTCTTTAGCCCATTTGATTACTTCCCATTGCAGGCGGTGGCTAGCACCGTAGGCTGTACGCTTGCGAACCGAAGCGCCGTCTTTGTAAGTACTTTTAGTACCCAGAATCACCGCAAAAGCCCCAGCCACCAGCTGGTCTTGGTAATAGGCAAAAAATAGCTGGCCTTGGTTGGCATCAGCGTATTGCTGGTAGAATTCACGGTAGTATTGCGGCGAACGAATTGTAAAGCCAGCGCCATCGGCCGTTTCTTTGAACAAATCATACATCGCCTTGCAAGTTTCATCATTGACCGGCACCCGCTTGATGACAACACCGTCGCGATCAGCGCGGCGGATAGCGTGGCGGCCCTTTTGCGGCAGATTCTTGAGAATCGTATCAATATCGCTATGTAAATCAACCACCACAGTCGAAGCATTGTACTGAATCGGTTGAGTAGGCAACAGTTCAATCATTGAAACGTCAGTACCACGCAATAATTCTGGCTCGATTTTGATAGTAAAAACACCTTGCTGGCGAGCAAAATCGCGCAGCACCGGCACTACCGAGGCTAACTCGCTAGCGCTAGCCACGCCTGGGCCTTTCGGGATATACCACACCTTGCCGAATAGGGGAATATGCTTTTCGATAGCACCAATCGCTAACTCGCCGCAGATGATAAAACGCGGCCGCCAGTTAGCTAGCCGCTTCAAATTTAAAAAGACCGACCCTTGCAGCATATTGCCGCGATCGCTATTATGAACCACCAGATCGTCCCAGCGGTTGATTTCATCATCAGTTGCAAAACGAATAGTCATAACTATAGTATAACACCTCCGAGGAGGGCTTACGGAGGTGTTGTTACGTGATTAACAGAGAAAATCTATTACGGCTGCGGGTTTGATAAGAAATCAATCTCTTTAATGACATCAAGCAAAGCCTGAGCGCGGCGAGATTCATCAGCAATATTTTTGGCGGCCTCATGCGCTGGCGCAATCAAGGTTTTGTCGTCCGTCGAGCGAATCAATAGCAGATAAGTGTCAAATTTTTCTTCGGCAGAGATGTTGAGCTTATCTACCAGCGGTCGAAGCTCTTTGATGGCTTCGTTCTTGACACTATCAAG
Source organism: uncultured Candidatus Saccharibacteria bacterium (assembly GCA_963528575.1). Classification (GTDB taxonomy): domain Bacteria; phylum Patescibacteriota; class Saccharimonadia; order Saccharimonadales; family Saccharimonadaceae; genus Saccharimonas. Next base: position 365,941 of record CAURUS010000001.1, on the reverse strand, counting down.
ATCACTGTTGGCTGCTGGCACAACTGTGTTTGACGCTTTAGCTGGCTTTGGCTGTGCCACTGGTTCCGGCTCCGGCGCTGGCTCTGGCGGCAAATCAGGCAGCGGCGGCAACGGTGCTGCCGGCTGCGCGCTCGTTGCGCTCGCGCCGTTACTTACGCCAGCCAAAACCTTAGCGAGATCCTGATCGTCGCTAATTGGCTGCGTTGTTTGCGGTTTTATATCCATGTGCCCACCCTCTTCATTACTTTTATGCTTTATTTAGTATATACTGTATCATAGTTATAGGAAATATCGCAAGAGAAAGGTGATTTTACATGCTAGATGACTCTAATATTTTGAAGCAAAGAGACAACGGAGGTGCTCTCGAAGTTGCAGCTAAACTCTATCAACAGGCAAATTTTGACTGCCAATTGCGCGACACCGAGCACGACGGCCGCGAACTGCGCAACATCATCGTCGCTGGCATGGGCGGCTCGGCGCTAGCGGCCGACCTCGCTAAGTCGCTGCTCAACGACACGCTATCAATTCCGTTCGACGTCGTCAAGGACTACGATTTGCCGCATTATGCCGATCACAATACCTTAGTTATCGCTAGCAGCCACTCTGGTAACACCGAGGAAACTCTATCATGCCTCAAGCAGGCGATTGAACACGGCTGCCAAATTGCTATCATTGCTACTGGCGGAGAACTTAACGAGATTGCTCAACGAGAACATATCCTATCAGCACTCATTCCCAAAGATTGCCAGCCGCGCATGGCCGTAATTTATTCGCTGCGAGCACTATTTGAGGTGCTTAATGCTTTCAAGTTGATTGACCACACCTACATTGACGAACTAGCAGCTACTAGTGCTTGGCTAGAGAAGGAAAGCGCGCTCTGGACCAAAGATGTACCGACCAAGCAAAACTACGCCAAGCAGCTGGCCTTAATCGCTGTCGGCAAAACGCCGGTTTTCTACGGCGGTAGTTTGATGGCGCCGCTAGCTTATAAGTGGAAAATTAGTTGGAACGAAAATGCTAAAAACGTTGCATTCTGCAACTATTTGCCAGAATTCAGCCACAACGAATTTATTGGCTGGACTAGCCACCCGGTCGAGAAGCCTTTCGCGGTATTTGATTTGCTAAGCGATCTCGAACACCCGCGCATCCTCAAACGCTTCTCGCTCAGCGATCAGATGCTATCTGGCAAACGCCCGAAATCAAACGTAGTACCACTCGCAGGCAAAACACCACTACAGCAGATGCTGTGGGGTTGTATTTTAGCAGATTTTGCCAGTATTTATGTGGCAATTCTCAATAATGTCGACCCGACCCAGGTTAATTTGATTGAAAAGTTCAAAAAAGCCCTCGAAAAATAAACGCGCGTGGAGATAAGTAAAAATAAAATAGACAGAATAAGCGCTGTCTATTTTATTTATCGTCTATCGGTAGAAATTCGGGCTCTAGTGGTATTGCCGCAGCGATTCAATAGTATTCTTGCGCGCCGCTTTCAGGGCAGGGTAAGTACCGAAGATTACGCCAGAACCAACCGCCATCAACAACGCCGCAATCGCTGTTGACCAGGTCATTGTCGGCCCAAAGCTCATTTGCGAACTAATAATCACAGCTAACAAACAACCAACCAGATAACCGCAGGTGCCGCCTAGCAGGCTAATCATTAGCGACTCGACCAAAAACTGCCCGATAATTGTCCGCTGGCTAGCGCCAACTGCTTTGCGGATACCAATTTCGCGGGTGCGCTCAGCCACGCCAACCAGCATGATATTCATAATACCGACGCCGCCCACCACCAGCGAAATCGCTGCAATGGCCGCCATCACCGCTGTTAAGGCACTAAACAATTCGCCAGTCGGCCGGCCAATATCAGCGCCACTTAGAATAGTAAAGTTGGCTTCGCCTAGGTGTTGTTTGAGGATTTTCTCTTTTAATTTATCTTTAACAGCCGAGACATTATCCTTGTCCTTTGCCAGAACGTTAATCTGTTGAATTTGCGTACTGCCTTTGTGCAGCAATTTACCTTGATTATAAGAGACAAAAATTGCATTACCATAATCAACGGTATTATAGTTAACCGGGTTAGCGCCAGTCTTGACAACGCCGATAACCGTAAACTGCTGGCCGTACATCGTGAACATCTGACCAACCGAACGATCAGTGTTGAATAGTTTAGTTGACAACTCGCTGCCGATCACCACCGCTGAATCGTCAGTTTCTTCACCGAGGAACTGGCCGGCATTCATTTTGATATCTGCTGTCTTGATAAACGCAGGAGTAGTAGAAAGTACAACATTATTAGCGGCCTCAGCTCGAGAAGTTTTAGCGGTAGCATTCAAAATCATTAGCGGCACCACTGCGTCGATACCGTCAATTGACTTGGCAGCCTCGATATCAGCCTCGGTCAACGAGCTAGTACCGAACAACTGCTGCCCAGCTGGGTTGAGATAGGCATTCAAATCGCGCGTCTGCGCGCCTGGACGGACGATCATTAGCTTGCCGTCATAGGTATTAACTTGGTTAGAAATCATTCCGCGAGCACCGTCGCTAATCGCCAAAATACACGTCACGCTAGCCACGCCGATAGCAATACCCAGCGCCGTCAGTACCGTACGCGCGCGGCTGCGCCGCAATGTTTGATAAGCATCGGTGATGTGTTCAACTGTCATTAACCTCATTTTTCGTCATCCTCGCTCTTTTTGGCTGTCTTTTTAGGCTTATCTTTGGTAGCTTCTTTTGTTTCTTCTTTGGCTTTTTTGGTGTCCTTATCCTTGGTATCTGCGTCATTCTTGTCTTTAGAAGCGTCTGATTTGTGCAGCGGGATTGCTACTTCCTTTGATTCGGTATGCGATTCAACCGTTACGCGGCGGTCGCTGGCAACCTTGCCGTCAAGCATGTTAATCACGCGGCTAGCATAGCTAGTCAGATTCGGGTTGTGAGTCACCATGACGATAGTGTTACCTTTTTTGTGCAAGTTAGCCAGCTCCTCCATGATAACGTGGCTAGAGCGGCTATCAAGGTTGCCAGTCGGCTCATCAGCTAAGATAATGCTCGGTTTATTAACTAAAGCCCGAGCAATCGCCACGCGCTGCATCTGGCCGCCCGATAGCTGCCATGGCATATAATATTCACGTTCCTGCAAATGGAACGACTTTAGAATGCTACTAGCCATTTCCAGACGCTTGACGCGCGGTACACCTTTGTAAATCAGCGGCAAAGCAACGTTTTCCAGCACCGTCAAGCGATTAATCAAATTAAAACTTTGAAAAACTATGCCAATCTTGTTAGAACGAATTTTGGCATACTGCCGTTCTGATAGGCGAGCGGTCGAGTGCTCCTCGAACAGATATTCGCCCTGGTCAGGCCGATCCAAAAAACCAATGATATTAAGCAAAGTCGTCTTGCCGCAGCCGGACGGCCCCATCACGGCGATGAACTCGCCCTCGCGGATGGTCAGATCAATTTCATCGAGCGCATCGTGCGCCGCGTCACCTATACCGTATATTTTTGTAAGTTTTTTAAGTTGAATTATCGGCCTTGCTGTCTTTCGCGCTGTCATATTAATCTATTATAGACAAGTGACGTTTAATAAATCAACCGATGAAGATTGTGTAAAATACCACATTTTTAATTAGTCAGGCGCAGAATAAAGCACGATTCATATTTCTGGCGTTTTCTGGTAGAATTGTAAGCGAAGGAGAGGTGACCGAGTGGTTGAAGGTGCACGCCTGGAACGCGTGTGTGCGAGCAATCGTACCCAGGGTTCGAATCCCTGTCTCTCCGCCAAATATCACACCGCTTGGCTCGACGCCAAATCAGGAAACTTTGCCTCTAGTCGGCGCAAGCGCTTGTCCAATGAACCATACAAAGTATCGTCCACCAGCTCGCGGCTGCCAGATTCGTGATAAAGTTCAAGTCGCAGACTAGCAATCTCGGCATGAATTTTGCCGTCTTCAGCTTTTAGCTCATTGAAGCCCTTATCCATTCGCAAATCCATGTCTTTCACGATATCAACCAACGTTTTATGGTCGTTGCGAATATCGGCAAGCTGTTCATCAATACTGTTGAAACGTTCGTCGATCTGGGCAAACTGCTCGTCGTTTTTTTCAAAGCGTTCGTTCATCGTTTTCGCCAAATTGGCAACGATATCACTTAATTTTTGTATCTGATTGGATAATTCCTCATTAGTCATACTTCTATTTAATCACAAACATCAGCAGCATAGCAACTGTCCGCCAAACGAAAAGCGCCCGCCCAGCAGGGTAGACACTCTCAATCATCAGACACGAACCATCCGATCCAGGCTCGTATAAAAACACGTGGTACACCCGGCGCGATTCGAACGCACGACCTCTGGTACCGCAAACCAACGCTCTATCCAGCTGAGCTACGGGTGCTAACTAGCTGATAATAGCATACTCAAACACTTTTCACAAGTGAAGCTTGGCTAGTATCCTATCGATAAAATCTGGCTTGACTTCTTTCATCGGCAGGCGCGCCGCTAGCATGTCGACAATTTTCTCGCCTGATTCCTCAGGGAAGTAAATATTCTGCCCTAGTTGGAAGCGCTTGCGCGGAATTAGCGCAATATGATGAACATTATTGATAGTGACAACATCAAACGATTTAAACTGATCATACAGCATTAGCCGGTCGCGAACATACAGACCCTTGCGGGTCAAGGTATAATCAATAATCTCTGGCGGCCGGTGCGCGTACACGCCCAGCGCCACCGCCATTACCGGCAACAAAATGGTGAATGTCAGCGAATTAAACGCAAAATAAGCAATCGCCATCATTATGAGCGTCGCTAGCGCCAAAGCTGCATACCACATCATTGAACGCTCGCTATAGAGATGCTCTGGACCTTGCCAGCGCACAAGAATTTCGCTATCGTCAGGCTCGACCGCTGGCGTTGCATCATTACCAAATGCTGGAGCGTTGTCTTCTACTGAATTAAGATCGGTTGGAGCAGTTGGATCAGCTGAATCTGCCTCCTCGGCATCAACTGAAGCTGGCTGAGTCAATTCTGCACTCGTATTTAACTCTGCTTCTGAAACAGCCGCTTGAAAAGGCGCCCCAGAAGCTGTCTCTGCTGGTTTTTGCCAATCTTGCGATGAGTCTTCTTGCATAACCGCATTATATCATGGCTGCAGTGATTACCACAAAAAAATAGAGGACAACAAACGGCCTCTATTTTTCTTGGCGGAGGAGGGGAGATTCGAACTCCCGCTACAGGTCTCCCCGTACTAACGATTTAGCAAACCGTCCCCTTCAGCCACTTGGGTACTCCTCCGAACGAAGCTATCACCAATAGTAAAGCTCCAATCGCTACCAGTTTAGCATATTTTACCATTGCTGCATAGATTTTTGATGATAACCATGTATACTAATAACTAGAAGGACTTCAAAAATCATTATGAAAAGCACTGATATTATCATTAGAATCCTAGTTTCAATCACCATCGCTATTGCTGCGCTGTCGCCGCTGCCAGTAGCAGCTATCGGCTCAATCGCAGACGGCGCTAGTTCGGCGCGCGGCGCCGACCAGCCAACCACCTTATTCGGCGAGTCTGGCGTATTTTCACGAGTGAGCAGCGTCTTGCTATTCATCGTTGGCGCCGTTGCTGTAATCATGCTCATCATCGGCGGGCTAAAATATATCGTATCTGGCGGCGACGCCTCGAAAGTTCAATCAGCCAAGAACACTATCCTTTACGCGCTAGTCGGTATAATCGTGGCAATTCTGGCCTACGCGGCCGTTAATTTCGTCATCGGCAATTTTATACCTAGCCCATCAGGTAGCGGTATTGGCGGCAGCGGTACTACTACCGGCGGTTATGGCGCCTCCAGCCGCTAAAATAATTTCATTTTTATAAAAGCAAACAAGACATTTTCTTGGCGGAGAGGGCGGGATTCGAACCCGCGGTGAGTTGCCCCACGCTGGTTTTCAAGACCAGTACCATCAACCACTCGGTCACCTCTCCAGCGAACCTATTATATCAGAGATTAGCTACCCTGGGTAGGCTGCCGCGCTACTACTGCTACCGACACCTTTTCGACTCCGCTATCCAGTAGAGCTTTGGCAGCATAATGCAATGTCGCTCCAGTAGTGTAAATATCATCGATCAACAAACAGCTAGCAGCCTCTGAGCTGTCGCAAACAAAAGCCTGCTTCGCTTGCTGCCAGCGCTCGCTCTTATCGGCAGTATGCTGGACTGATGAGGTTCGCCGATGCAGTATCGTACGATAGGGGAGCTTTCGGCGCCTAGCAAACTCCTTGGCTAACCTCGCTGCGTGATCGAAACCGCGCTGGCGAACATGCGACGCAATCGTCGGCACTGGCACCACAATTGTCTCGGCAGGTAATTCTGATACGCGCGTATCTAGCAAATCAACAATCTCGCGATAAGCACCGCCAACTCGTTCGAATTTATAAGCACCAATCAACAGCTTCAAAGCACCGCTTCGTTCGCCAACATACCAAGCATTTTCAAAAGGCGCTCTCGGCTGGCAGCGCTGGCATAAACCGCTGGAATTACGAATAGTTTTCGCGCACAGCAAGCACCGCTGCGAAGCTCGCGAGATGATGTTATTTTTACAATCATCACAAATAATCCTGCCAATTTCACCGCAAGAACAACAGTAGTGGGGCGCTAGTATATTGAACAGGGAAATCATCATTGTGTTTTTTACACTCTTATGGTTTATACAGTTGATTATACGCTATGCATAGTCTATAATGATAGTATAAATTTCAATCAGCCAACGAGAATAGTGGAGGACATCAATGGCACGTAAACAAGATGACGATCTGTTGATCGGAGACGAGCTGGCTGCAGCATTTCTCAACGATGACAGTTTAACGAACGACAATAACTCGCCAGCCGCAGCGGCACCTCAGCAGCAGACCGACGATAGCGCCTGGCAAGAGCAGGAAGAAGATTTTCCAGGTCAGCTAGCCGTTGACGTCTACGAGACTGACGAATTGCTAGTGATTAAGGCTCGTACCGCCGGTGTCAACAAAGAAGATCTCGATGTTAGTATCTCTGACAGCATCTTGACCATCAGCGGCACGCTGTCGAGCGGCGACGACACTGCCGTTTCGCGCTGGCATATCCAAGAATGCTATTGGGGCGAATTTAGCCGCACGCTAGCATTGCCAGTAGCTGTTAAAGAAGACGAGGTTTCGGCAGTACTCAAGGATGGCGTCCTAACTATTAGCTTCACCAAGGTCAAGCAAGAACAAGCCAAAAAGATCGCTATCCAATAGAGCAGGGAAAATTTAGATAAAATAACCCGCAAGCAAACGCAAGCGGGTTTTTTGTTGTATAAACCAAAAACTAGCGTACCGACAGGAGAAAGCGAAACATATAAAATAACCGCGCCAATTTAAGCGCGGTTATTATGCTTTGAAAGCAACAGGTACTATTCTGACTTGACGAAGCTAGAGATCACGAAGTTGACCGCCGCGTAAGCTAGAATCGCTACTACGATACCAACTATCGAGTATAAAATAGTATTCTTGGCCGACTGCACCTGCGTCTGGTCGCCCTGCGAAGTGACGTAGCGAAAACCGCCAATGATCAGCATAATCACCGATACGGCACCGATGATAAATAGCAAAACGTTGGTGACAATGCGGAAAATCGGCGTCTGTCCCTGGTCACAACCATTTTCATTGCCAAACAGACAAGCTGATTGATCATCACCTTTGGCAGCTCCAGCCCCGCCTGATATATTTAATGGTTTCTCCCCACTAAGACTACTCGAGGATTTCGCTGGCGCAGCAAATGCCGGCGCCGCCTGAAACATCACGCCTGCCACCGATAGCGCCAGTGCTGGCACCGCTAGCAAACCGACGATACTATCTTTATTTAGTTTAATTCTCATACGGTCGATCCTTTCTGTATGATTTATTGATCTTATACAGATTATTATACAACATTTGGTGAATAATTGGGTTAGGGAATTTTAGATAAACTGAGTAACGACAAAACTAACAATCGCATAAGCAGCTATCGACACTACTACGCCAATAACGGCATACAAAATAGTATTCTTGGCCGACTGCATCTGCGTCTGGTCGCCCTGCGAAGTGACGTAGCGAAACCCGCCAATGATAATCATAATCACCGATACGGCACCCATCAGAAACAAGAGTATATTGGTGACTGTCGTCAATACCGAGCTGAAACTGTTAGGAGTAGTACTGGTACCTGACGCCGTCAGACCATCAGTTATGCATTGCTTGGCGCTACCGCACGACGCAGCCTGGACTGGTGTGCCAGCAAAAAACAGCGTTGATACGCTCAGTACTAAAGCCAACACTACCATTATTATATTTTTTTTCATAATTGCTCCTTTCTAGCTATAAAAACTATCAACAACCAGCATTACAATTGCCCTAGCAGCTATCGCCACCACTAGCCCGACAACCGCATACAAGACAGTATTCTTGGCCGATTGCAATTGCTGCTGATTGCCCTGCGAAGTAATATAACGAATACCGCCAACGATAATCATAATTACTGATATTGCCGCCAACAACCAAAATGCCCAACTAATCGGCGTGGAAATCGTCGTATGCGTATTATCAATTTCATTGTGCTTGATGAGATCGCAATCCTCTTTGTCGTAAGTGCCACTGTCGCAGGCACCATGCAATTGAGCCGCCCGGACCGCTGTTGGCATTACCACCATCGCCACCAGCGACACAATTCCAGCAATTACAACTGCTAACACGGCTATTCTACGCATAATTAGAAAAATGCTCCGTTCACGAACATTATTATTGCCGCCGACATGTAAACAACCACTAGACCAACAACAGTATATAACATAGTATTTTTAGCCTGAGCCACCTTGCTAGGGTCGCCTTGCGATGTGGCATAGATAAATCCAGCAATCACCAGCACAATAACTGCAATAACCGTTGCCCAGAAATACGCCAACCTGATTATACCTGGCAAAGCATCATTATCTGTCTTGGTCGGGAAATAAAGAATACTGTTTGCATCAATCTTGCGCACAGCAAGGACAATCGTTTGCCAGATCATATAATGTCTCCTATGACATTAACAATTTGCACGGCGAGCATAGCAATCACGAAACCTATCAGCGCGTTCTGTACCGTCTTTTTAGCGCCAGCGACGCCCTCTGGCGAGCCAGTACTATACATATAGGCAATACCGCCCTTGATCAAGAAGAATATAGCTACATACGTAGACGCTATCAAGAGACAGCGTACAACATTAGCGCCGATCTTGAACCCAGTGCGGCTAAAATCAATTTTGTCGGGCTCGCTAGCCGATTTCAGACCTTCAAACTCGCAGTCGCCGCTAGAGCCCTTAGTCATCATGCCATTGTACCAAGCAGGCATAGCAAAGACATAAGCATCGCACGACGCATCAGCCGCATAAGCTGCCGACGGGACAGCCGCAGAGAAGAAAACTGTACCTGTTATCACCGCTGCTAAAGCCAAAAATACGCGCTTCATTAGTTGAAAATCCCTCCTGGAATTAGCCAATTCAGTGCCAGATACATTAAACCAAACGCTATAATACCGACAGTCGTATTAGTCATAATCGTTTTGGCTTGAGCAACCCGGTTACTATTAGCATCGCCGCTAGCATACAGTATACCCGCCCAAATAAACATACCAATCGCCACAATTCCGACCAAAACAACCAGTATCGTCAGGAAAAAATTAAGCAAAGCAAATATAGCTTCGCTATCCTCGGCCTTGGAACAAATCTCGTTTGGCAGCACCGCGCACTCTATCCCATCGGCATAAACCGGCCAACTAAACAGCGACAACACGCCAATAGCGCTAGTCAAAGCAATTAGATAGGTTGTTAGTTTCTGTTTCATAACGCGTATAGCTTCCTAATTAGAGTATAGCGCTGGTAGTCCATATTTGCAAACATTTTTGACAAACATTAATATTCCTGATGGCGCTCATTGACTTTTTGTAGCAAAAGTGCTATAATGAACAGTAGTATGCGGGATTGGGTAAGAACATGCCTGCAGGGTAGGATATCCTTGCGGCAAGGATTTTTAGTGCTCTCGGCAGTAACGATAGCATTATTTGCTAGTGTTCTAGCACTATCGCGGCCAGCAGCAGCTGCCGATGCCGAGCGTTCTACCAAAAACGATACCGTTATTTACCAGAAACACACCTATACCAGAATCGACAAAGCGTCGTTTGCTAGCGGCGAAAAAACCAAAAGTTTGCCGATCGCTGGCTACGACGGCTACAAATACGAAGACAACGAAGGTATCCACCTCATCTTGACCGAAGGCGACGCCAAAACTGCCACCGAAGGCCAGGCGGTTAGTTATCTTTTGCGCAACGGTATATACGATCCATCGACGCAATCCTCGTCAACCAAAGTATCTATCGCCAACGCACCAGAAGCAGACAGCGATGACGACGGCGACAACTGTAAAGTTAACGTCGGCTGGTTCGTCTGCCCGGCTACGCAGCTTATCGCCGACCGGATGGACGGCGTACTCGACATCATCAAAAGTTTCCTGATCGTCCACACGCTGCAAACCGACACCACCAAAAACAACCCGATTTACGAAATCTGGCAAAAAGTCCGCGACGTTTCCAATGTCTGTTTCGTCCTGGTGTTTTTGCTGATTATTTACGCGCAAATCACCAACCAAGGCTTGAGCAACTATGGCATCAAATCAATGCTGCCACGCTTAATCATTGGGGCTATTTTGGTCAACGTTTCGTATTGGATATCTGGCGCTTTAGTCGATACCTCGAATGTACTCGGCTCGTCAATACAACAGTTCTTCACCGACGTCCGACACGGTTTGTCTAGCCACGGCCGTCTCGGCGACGAATTATCATGGACTGGCGTCACTGGGGTAGTGCTAGCTGGCGGCGGCGTGCTCGGCAAGGTGGTCGTCGCTAACGGCGGTATCGGCCCGTCGCTGACACTGCTGACCACGATGTTAGTCGGCGCCATCGTCGCAGCCATTGTGGCGATGGTAGTTCTGGCTATGCGCCAAGCGCTAATCACTCTGTGTATCATCGTTGCGCCGCTAGCTTTCGTGGCTTACGTATTGCCGAGCACAAATAAGTATTTCGATAAGTGGAAAGACCTTTTTGCCACCATGCTGCTGATGTTCCCGCTTATATCGTTCATTTTTGGTGCGGCGCAGCTAGCCGGCTACGCTATCATCGCTAATGCCGGCGACTCAATTACCCAAATCATCATCGGCCTAGCCGTGCAGGTTGCACCAATCGCCATCACGCCGCTTATCATCAAGCTTAGCGGTAATTTGCTCGGCAAACTCGCTGGTATTGTCAACAATCCGAACCGCGGCATCATTGATCGCACCCGCAACTGGGCGCAGGAACGCGCTGCTTACCAAGCTGCCAAAAACCGCGCTGGCAAGAGCCTAATCAATACCGACAGAGGCATCTTCAGAAGGTCGCCGAAGCTAAAAAGGGCCGCCCGCGCCATCAACAGAGCCCACGGCAGCCGCGCTAACTTTGTCAACTCGGCCGTACGGCGGCAACATCGCCGCACACAGCGCCGCAAAGGCTTAACCGCCGCTTACGAAGCCGCCGCTAGCAACAACGCTACCGAGTGGGATAACGACCGCTACGGCCGGCGCTCTGTCCAGACAGTCGAGGGCGAGAACGAAGCCCGCAAATCAGAAATCGGCAACACCTTCTACGCCACGCCGCACGGCCAGGCGCTTGAAGCACGCCGCCGTCGGGCCAGCATCCACAAGTCCGAGCTCGACAACGCCTTCGACCGCGGCCATCAAAATCTGACGCACCGCCAACAACTCGCCGAAATCGACAAAGCCCGCGTCCAAAATGAATTCAACGAAAGCAGAGCCGGCCAAGAAGTCGATACCGCCCGGCGCACCGTCGAGGCGCACAAACAACGTATCAGCAACGACCAGCAAGCCCGCTGGGATACCTTGGCGCAAACCAGTCCAGGCTACAAAGCTCTAGAATTGAGCGTCAAGAAGAGCGAATTCAATGCTGCCCGCGCCAAAGAAAAACTTGGCAAAATGCACGCCGAAATTATCGCCCAGGGCGACCAAAGCGAACATGTCGTCAACCTGCGCGGCGCTAATGCTCCAACACAGGACTATGTACTGCATGTCGCCCGCGACATCAAACGCGCCAACATCGAAACCAATCTGACCGCCGCCGCCAAACGCGCCGCCGAGCAGGCGCTGTCCAGCGAGGTCAATACCATGATGCTCGATAACACCGTCCGCGTCGATGGCAAACTAGTCCGCGAATACGCCGCTGGCATCGGTAACCAATCAGCGGTACTGGCCGAATACGTGGCTAAATCACGCAAAGAAGCTGGCGAAAAGATCGCGCAGCAAGCCGAACTAGCGCACCACTTCAAACTCGACCCTGGGCAAATTGAAGCGCTGGCTACCGGCAAGCTAGGCACCGACGCTGCTGGCCAACCGATTACCCAGCTGCACGTTACCGACGCCGCTGGCCGCAGCTATGCATTCGACGCCCGCGACGACTACGTCCGCGACATGTCGATCGCTGAATTGTTCAAAGTCGGCTCGGTCGAACAGAAGTTGAACGTCGTTAAACAAACTGGTAGGTTAGTCGACGAACACGGCAATGTGATAGCCACTGGCTACAACTACGACTTCCGCCGCTCGGTCGAACAGGCCATCATCGACACCAAATTCATGCAAGCAGTCCCAGCCCTCAGCGACAAATCACTCAAGGCTGTCCTCAACGGTGAATTCTACGGCGACGAAAGCCTGCAATACCAATCCTTCCGCCAGATTCTCGAGGGCCGCATCAAAACCAGCACTATCGCTAACGCTAATGCTAACGCCCTAGCTGTGATGTTCGCCGACGTTGAGGCAAGCGACCTGACCAGGACGCAGTTCAACAAGCTCATCGAGGACAGCATCAGGTCCGAGCAGAAGAAACTCGGCGATAAAGGCCTGCCGAACAGCGAAGCAGATGCCCGCCAGAGCCTGATCAAGCGGTTCAACAAGCGGCGCCGAAATGCCCGCAAGATGGCCGTTCAGGTACTCAGCACGCCAACCGTCCGCCAAACTTTGACCGACCAAGCCGTCGACGTCCTCAAGGAATTCGCTGGCGATTTGTACGACGGCGATGATGACGATGAAGACGATGATGATTAGCGAAAATAGTACCGACGGCTTGATTATTTCGCCATAAAGATGTATAATAATACCACAAATGCGAGGTGGGTCGCATAGACATCATAAGCCACTAATCCCGAAGGAGGGGATTGAAGTTTTATGGTAAAAAGTCCAGATCTACTAGGTGAAAAAATTAGTCGCCGCGGGTGGTTAGGGGGGTTAACATTATTTGCAGGGGGTTTGGCTCTTTCAGCTTGCGCTAGAGAATCTAGCTCTGCAAAACCAGCCAACCCGAGTACCGCAGACATACCGATGAGGACAGCTGACTCACGAACTACACCGCCATCAACGTCAGAAGCAACGCCGACACCAGAAGCAGTAGAGCAGAAACCTCTACCAAACCCCGAACAAATTGTCTCGCGTGAAAAAATGGATGATTTATTCACATTACCAGACTGGGAAGCAACCAAAGCCTCAGCCGGAGGCCAAAAAGAGGCTGCCGATGTCGTAGCTACATATATGGTAGACAATGTTGTAAACGGCCTTCTTAATCCTTTGACTCTGGTTGACGAAAGTAAAATTACAGAACTAGGCCTAGGACAACATGCTCAAAGCGACGAACTAGTAGAATTCTGCAGAAACCTACAACAATACGTCACAGATCAATTCTCTGAATTAGCAATAATAGACGCTACCCAAGGTTCCATACCAGAATCTTTAGGGGCACTAGGAAGAGGTGGAATAGACAACACCTTTGTAGCCCTGACTGAGTGCGGCAAACCTGAATCGCTCGCAGGTAGAGTTGCATTATTCTCTAGAAAAGCTAAACGCCGCATAAATGCTAATAAACAAAGAGTGTTATACTACACTGATTTTCCAACCACCCCGCATAAAAAAAGAATCGAGACCACTGTCGATATACAAGATAACCTTGAGCCAAAACCTGACTCAGCTGTCTGCCAAAGAATAGACAAAGAGTTAGAAAAAGGTAGCGAGGGCAAATGGCTCACGTTCGACTTCGCACCGCCAACAGAAGAGGGCCCTATGCGGCTAATGGATATAGTGATTAAGAAACTCCAGTAGACATTACAGCTAGGTCAGAAAATAAAAGGTGTTTATAGCGCCTTTTATTTTATTTATGGTTTGCATAATGTATACTATATAGTGATTATGTATAAAAAGATTTCGCTAATCTTAATCGTTTTTGTTATATTCGCATCATCCTTCTCGGGGTTATTGAATAATAAGGCATTTGCCGACGAGCCGTCAGCACATCCAGCCTACCCTGCAGACATTCCAGGCATTGCATCGGGTGCAGCTGCATCCAATTTATTATCTGCCTGCTATCCTTCGGCAAGTCAGAACATGAAGGTAATACCAGAAGCTGGCTATATACAACTTTCTGGGGACTATTATGTTGCTTCTGTTAGCGCTATAACTGGAATTGAAAAAAAAACCGACACTATTAAATGTAAAAGTATTGATTCTACATTTTTAAGTTTAATGGAAGCAATCGGTTTTAAGGGCAAAACTCCGCGTGAAGTCTACTGTAGTATGAATGATGTTGAAAGCGGTGTTGTTGTAAATGCATCAAGTGCCTGTCCTGCTAGTACAGGTACAGGAGAGGTTGAAGTATCTCCATCTAAAGCAACTGCTGCTTTCCGTAAAAAAGCCGAGACTATTCATGGTTATGTGGCATACTACATAGGTTATAAAATGTTAATACAAGAATGCGGAGTTACTGATAAAGGTACCCGTTCAAAAGACGACGGTCTAGGTAGTTATCCTCAGATAGGCATTGTGAAAGAAGATGGCACCATCGAAGTTCATGCTTATGAGCTAGCTAACGCAGATTCTGTAATAACTATGTGGAATAGCGGAGAAGGTGGTATGTATAAGACGGAATGTAAAAATATAATAACTGGCCACATGGGAGAGAAAAGTGATTGGACTACCGCATATGCTGCATATGTAAAAAGTAAGATTAAGCCTTCATCCGATCCTACCGCTTGTGACAACAAATATAAGACTGAGCTTGAAAAAAACGCATGCAAGGAAGGAGCTAAACACAAGGACGACCCTAAATATTGCGACACGACATACCCCCCTAGTGACCCTGACTCCAGAAAAGCAAATGCAGCTTGCAAACACGGTCAGAGTACTGCTGCTGGTTCCAGCTCTACTAGTAGTACTGGCGGAACTACAACAACATTACCTGGAGGGGGAACTATTGAATTAGCCCCCCCCGAAACAACTGGAGACGGAGAAGGGGAAGAAGACCAAGAAAACTGTAAAATCGACTATATTGGCTGGGTAATTTGCCCAGTCGTCAATACTCTAGCCAGTATGTCTGAGGGGGCACGCGCGAGACTAGTCAAAATGTTAACTGTTGATACAAAAAGCATTCTAGGCGATACTTCCGAGGGCTCTGTCTATTCGTATTGGTCGAAGATTCGCGATTATGCGAATATCTTATTCGTCATATTCTTTTTATTCGTTATCTATTCGCAGATAACTGGGTACGGTTTAGACAATTACGGCATCAAACGCATGTTGCCAAAATTAATAGTAGGCGTAATCGCAGTTAATGTATCATTCTATATATGTGGACTACTAATAGACTTGTCGAACGTCGTTGGGTCAAGCGCTTTCAATTTCATCTCGACCGCTGCTGTCGGTGGTATGCCAGCAGGAGATTGGAATGATAGCGACCAAGGGTGGATTAGCAGCATCGCAGCTGGTGCTCTATTGTTGACGGTAGGATATTTCGCGCTAGCAACAGTGATTTCGGTATTGTTATTCGTGGTAATTACAGCAGTGACTACGATTTTCTTGCTGGGCGTACGAGAAGCTATCATCATCCTATGTACCGTGATATCACCGCTAGCATTTGCCGCGATGATAATGCCAAATACCGAAGGTTTGTATAAAAAGTGGTGGAATGTCTTTAAGGCCTCCCTAATGGTATTCCCGATGGTGGGGCTAGTGTATGGAGCTAGTAATTTAGCAGCAAGAATTCTTGGCGCTAGTGTTGAGGACAATGATTTTATTTTGAAATCTGTCATTACTCTGTTGATATTCGCACCACTGCCAGTGGTGCCGAAACTAGTCAAAAGCGCTGTCGAGATAATTGGCATCGGCGGACTGGTAGCTGGAGCTGAAAAATGGATGAATAAGAAGCGAGGTGCGATGACCGACAAGGTTGGTAAGTGGAGAGAGAATAAACTCACTAGCCAGTTTGGTAAGCATCGCCGCGAAAAGGCGCAGCTTAGGAACGCTCAGATACGTGGCGGCACTTATCGAGGTAGAGGAGGGTTTGTCAACCCTAGAAACTGGCGATCAGGAGCCAACAGAAGATTCAATGCCATGAGCGGTGATTTCGGCCAGAAGCGCAAACTAGCCGGCTCTGCAGCAGCATTAGCGGAAGACAACGAACGCATGAAGGCTGCCAACGCCTGGATCGCTGACAACAATATGTCGTCTGATCGCCTGGCCGAGATAGCCACCGGCTTCACGAGAGACAAAGATGGTAAAAAAGTAGCAGCAGATTTGAGCGGTATATCATCTTATCAGCGGCGCGCTGCCATGCAGGCTTTAGCCCCGCATATGACCAGCAAACAAGCATCCGACCTGGCTGAAGCTTCGGCATCATTCGGGGACGCCTCGCTGCAAAAAGAAGCCGCCAACGCTATCGCTGAGTCTGGTGCCAAGAAAGCACCGTGGTTAGGCGGTAAGCAGCTAGAAGCTATCAGGCAGGGTACTTATAACGAAGAAGAAGCTATGGGAGATTATATCAAGAACAAAGCCAGTGGTTCAGGCTTGGCTAATGCAGATGCAGATGCTGTAAGGAGGATGGTGAAATTCTCAGCAGACCAAGTTCGCCAAAACGCCGATAGCTCCTACATGCGATCGCTAATAAATGCCCGGGCATCATTAGAAAACGATCCCAAAACAGCTGGCACCGTTCCAGCTTCGGTACGCGCGGAGATTAATAAGATTCCTCCTTTGCAGCAGCAACAAACCCATGGTGCCAGCAGCGGTCAGGGTACTGGCGGTAGTCAGGGATCTGGTGGTAGTTCTAGTGGTAACCCTAGTCCTAAAGGTAGTACTCCGCCGCCGAATCCAGGCTCTGGTAGCGGAGGACAAGGTCCTCAAAATTCTACACCGCCGCCAAAACCTAGCAACACTCCTGATACTTCTAAGTCTAATTCTAGTAGCGACCCTGGAAGCGACAGCGGATCTAGTAATTCTAGCAATAGCAGCAGTTCTGACTCTTCTGGGGGAGGCACAACGACGCATAATGGGCAAACATTCACCCAAACCAGTAGCGGATTGTACATACCAAAGCATTAGTAGCTTCATAAAATGTTTTATGCGCTATAATAAGCAGTATGGCAGAATATAAAGTCGCACAAGACGTCGAGGCAGAAGACAAGCTGATCGGACCGTTTAGCTTCCGACAGTTTATCTACCTGATAATTGCTGCTGTTGCTGTTGCCTTGGCCTGGGGCTTGGGCCAGGTATTTATCGGTTTGGCAATTATTCCTTTGCCAGTTATCATATTTTTCACCGTGTTGGCGCTGCCGTTACGCAAGGATCAGCCGATGGAGATCTATGTAGCAGCTATTATCTCTTATAGGTTGAAGCCGCGCAAGCGCGTCTGGTCGCCCGACGGTATCGAATCGCTGATCGAGATAACCGTACCAAAAGCCGTCGATGAGCATCTGACAAAAGACCTATCGCAGATGGAGACCGAAAAGCGCCTGTCGTACCTAGCAGATATCGCCGACACCAAGGGTTGGTCGATCCGCCATACCACCGAACCAACCCCGAACAGTTCGATGGTATCAGACCAATATTACGCAGCTCAGCAGACAGTTGGTATGCTCGACGAAGACGGCAGTGTCGCCAGAAAGTTCGACGCTATGATTTCGCGGGCAGACCAAGAGCGCCACGACCGAATTATCCAAAATATGTATTATCAAGCGCAGACGCAAGCGCCAACACCACAGCCGATGACCAACCAGACGGCACCGCCTCAGGCGCCTCAAGCCTTTGATAATGATGACGTCGGTGATACGGCCGCGCAAAACGATGAACATTTGCCAAAATTCAACCCTTACCCGACCATTCACCAATCAGTTATCCAGCCTACGAGCCAGCAAAGCAACACAACCGCCAACAATCCTATTCAAGCTAGCTCAACAGAGCCAACCAAGCCAGCCGAACCAACAGCAAACACTAGCGCAACAGCGGCTTCAGATGATATAATTAGTTTAGCTAATAATAGCGGCTTGTCGATCGCCGCCCTGCAGCACGAAGTAGATCGAGTCAAACAGAAGAAAGAAGACAGCGAAGTATTTATTTCGCTGCGCTAGGCAAAGAAAGGAGTGGGGGTGCCGCCAAACAATTTACCGCCGAATCAAGCACCAATGCCAGCACAGATGCCGCCGGCTGTTGCTGGTTCTGGGCAAAATATCGCAGCACCAGGCGACCCCGCTGGCAATCCTGGCGCACCATCATCGACCGACCCGAAAAAAGGCAAGGGCAAAGAACAACCAAAGGCCACTAGCACCCAAAATTCCCTGATTTTTTCAGAATTACGCGACAGCATGGTAGTGATGAAC
Organism: uncultured Candidatus Saccharibacteria bacterium; assembly: GCA_963528575.1. Classification (GTDB taxonomy): domain Bacteria; phylum Patescibacteriota; class Saccharimonadia; order Saccharimonadales; family Saccharimonadaceae; genus Saccharimonas. The sequence goes on along the minus strand of CAURUS010000001.1, from coordinate 347,189 downwards.
GACGGATCGTTTCGCGCTATTGTTGCTTGCAAATCGATCAACTTCGACCTGATGAGCTCGCGCGAACGCGACGGCGTCGAGCTAAGCTATCAAGATTTCCTCAATGCTTTGTATTTTCCAATCCAGATATTCATTCGCTCGCAGCGGGTCGATATCGGCCCGTATCTCGATAAGCTCGACGCTCTGCGGCGCGACCAGGACAACATGCTGCTGGGCGTGCTGATGGACGATTATATCAACTTTATCGATGTTTTATCGCAAGAAGCTAACATCATGGACAAAAGCTTTTTCGTGGTTATTCCGTATTTTCCGACTGGTGACGTTACCAATATCGTCCAACAGAGCAAGGGGATATTCTCGATATTATTCGGCAGCAAGAAAGAAAATGTCACCAAAATCGACACCCAAACCTACGCCAAGGCCAAAGAAGAAATCAAAAACCGCGTCGATTCGGTAATCGGCGGGCTAATGCGCGTTGGCGTTTATTCTATTCAGCTCAATACCAAGCAGCTAGGCGAATTATACTACAATATATATAATCCAGATACAGCTGTACGAGAGCCGCTTGACGACTTTGGCGATGTAGCGTCGCTATACGTCCGCAAGGGCGAAGGTAATAATCCGTACACCCACGAGGAGGTTAGGTGATGGCCCGCAAGAAAAAGATGGATCCGCTAGATATCGCCGCCCAGCAGCGCGAGCGCGAGCAGGCAGAGGTCGAACAAGCTTTCCTCAAGGGTATGACCACGCTGCGCGACTTAATCGCGCCGAGCAGCCTCGAAATCCATTCGGCTTATTTCCGTATCGGCACCAAATACGGCCGAACTATGTATGTCTACGGCTATCCGCGCCGGTTGTATACGGGCTGGCTATCGGGATTAATTAACATTGATCAAGTCCTCGATATCAGTATGTTTATTTATCCTGTCGATACAGCGATTGTCCTCAAAAATTTGCGCAAAAAAGTTACTCAGCTAGAGGCCGATATGGCGATTAATGCCGAAAAAGGCAAGACGCGCGACCCAGCCAAAGAAGCCGCTCTGCAAGATGCCGAAGAGCTACGCGACGAGCTGCAAGTCGGATCAGAGCGCTTTTTCCGCTACGGCCTGTACGTGACGATTTACGGCGATAGCTTAGAGGAATTAGGCTATGTACAGCACTCGATCGAGACATTTTTCGGGCAGATGCTGGTTTATAGCAAAACCGCTTCTAGCCAGCAAGAACAAGGCCTCAACAGTACGGTGCCGCAAATGAGCGACCAGCTGCAAATTCGCCGCAATATGAACACTGGCGCCGTCAGCACCAGCTTTCCGTTCACTAGCGCCGACTTAACCCAAGAAAACGGTATTTTGTACGGTATCAATATGCACAACAACGGCTTGGTGATTTTCGACCGCTACACGCTAGAGAACGCCAACATGGTAGTATTCGCTAAGTCTGGCGCTGGCAAGTCATTTACTGTCAAGCTAGAGGCTCTTCGCAGCATGATGATGGGCGCCGATATCCTGATTATCGACCCGGAAAACGAGTACCAGCGGCTAAGCGACGCTGTTGGCGGCAGCTATATTCGGCTCAGCCTCAGCAGCGACACGCGAATCAATCCTTTTGATCTGCCAAAAGTTATCGATAACGAAGAAGCCGACGACGCCCTGCGTGCCAATCTAGTGACGCTGCACGGGTTGCTGCGGCTGATGCTGGGCGGAGCTTCAGCTAATAGCGCTGGTATCGGCTTATCGCCATCCGAAGAGGCCGACCTCGACCAAGGCTTGATTGATACTTACGCTCGCGTCGGCATCACTAGCGATCCACTGACGCACACTTCGGTACCGCCGACAATGGGCGACCTATACGATACTCTGTTACACATGGGCGGTACCGGCCCGCAGTTAGCGCAGCGCCTGCGCAAATATACCACTGGCACGTTTGCTGGTATCTTTAGTCAGCAGAGCAATATTGATATCAACAACAATATGGTGGTCTTTAATATTCGCGACCTCGAGGACGAATTGCGGCCAGTGGCCATGTATATCGTCCTTAGCCACATTTGGAATATTGTCCGCACCCAGCAGAAAAAGCGTATGTTAATCGTCGATGAGGCTTGGCAGCTGATGAAATATGACGACTCGGCGAACTTTATGTTTAGTTTAGCCAAGCGCGCTCGTAAATATTACCTGGGCCTGACGACTATCACTCAGGACGTCGAGGACTTCATGGGCAGCAAAATGGGCCGCGCCATTGTTTCGAACTCATCAATGCAGTTACTGCTAAAGCAATCGTCGAGCGCCGTTGATGTGCTTGGCGACGTTTTCAAATTAACCGAAGAAGAGCGTAAGCGCCTAGCTAACTTCCCAGTCGGGCAGGGGTTATTCTTTGCCGGGCAGAATCACGTTCATATCCAGATTGTCGCCAGCGACACCGAAACTGGCCTGATTACCACCAACCCGCAGGCAACACTACAACAAGCCGCCGCAGCCGCTGCCGAGGAGCAGACATAATAGCTTAAAAAGGTTATAATAAGATTATGCCGCTAGGTACAAGAGAAAGACCAGACACCAGCCAAGACAACGCCGACGACTTTGACCAGTGGGAGCGTCAGATGCAGACACCCACAGACCAAGGCCATGCCGACGATTTCGACGCCTGGGAGCGCGAAATGTCGCCGAGCCAGGCGCACTGGGATGATACCGTCAGCCGAAATTTGTCGAGGATGGAGAATAAAAAACCAGCCAAACGCGGCAACGAAGCGGCTAGCGGTAGCGGTAATAGTAGTGGCGACGCCGCTGGCAATATCAATAACAAAGAGAAGCAGTCGCAGCAGCAAGACGGCTGGCGCGACAACACCTCGAGAGACCTAAACAAGCCTAAGAAGGGCAAGGGTAAATCAGGCGGCTTTTCGGCTATGAATAAGCTCAAACGATTTGGCCCGACTGGCGCGGTAGCCAGCATGCTACTGGTTGGTGCTGTTGGTATCGGTTCGTCGACTAGCATCATGGGCTCATTACTGGTATCCATCAAAGAGTCAATCGTCACCAATATCGATCAGCAGCAATATACGTCATCGTCGCGATCAAACCGAATTTTAGCACGGCGCCTAGCCGATGACGCTACATCTGGATCTTGTACTCTGGTCAAAATCGCCTGCCGTTTTCACAAACCGACCGATTACCAGCTAAAACAGCTTGATAAGGCTGGCGTCAAGGCTCTCGACGAAGCCGGCGAAGTTATCGAAAAAGGCAAACTAATCGGCGGCAAACGGCCAGCTCACTACTTGATAGACGGCGAGAAGATATCCGCTAAAGATTTCAAAAAAGCATTACGCAATAATCCTAAACTCCGCAACGCTTTCCGGCGTGCTTTTAACCCGCGCTGGGTGAACTGGGTTGACGACGCCGCGGTCAAGTTCCTCAAGAAAATAGGCGTCACCAAAAAAGTAGCAGAGAAGTTAAACTCCAAAAAAACCAGAAAAGCTCTAACCGAAGCCACAGACGAATTAACGAAAATAGAAGACAAAGCGGCTGATAAACTGAATAAAGAAATCGCCGAACAAGCTGGTGATTACGCTACAAAAGAAGCCAAAAAAGCCACCAAAAAGAAAGGTAACGACGTCAAGCTAATGATGGCTCAAGGAATCTGCGCGGCAGCCAAGGCGCCAAATGTGGCAGTCAATATCAATAAGGCTTTTCGAATCGCCCAGTACGCTAAACTAGGTTATACCTTTTTGACAGCCGCTGATGCAATCAAAAAGGGCGAAGCCACCCCAGAAATGGTCAACAACGTAGCGACTATCCTCACTCAATCATACACTAAGTCCGACGGTACTATCAAAAAACCCGCCACCGACGCTAAACTGATGAAATATACTATGGGTCTCGGCACCGCTGGCAGCTCGTCGTCGTATATACCAGGAGTTGGCGGCACTCTAGCCACCTATCTAGGCGTTGTCAATAGCGAACCTGTCAAAATGGGATGCGACCTGATCGGCTCGACAGCAGCCGAAGTCGGCGTCGATGTTTTTGACGGCCTCAGGGCTGGACTAGGACCGATTGGCTGGGCCTGGGTAGGCGGAGAGCTACTCATCGAAGGCTTATTAACTTTCGATACTGTCCAAGAAAAACTCAGTTCAGTCATGGGAAGTATTGTACAGACCTCTATTGACGCATTCACCAAATGGGTAGACATGAAAGCATTAGCCGAATACTTCCTAGGCGACAAAACCAAGGGAGCAACTGGCACTGATGTCGGCGACATCACTGGCGTGGGCTTATCAAACAGCATGGCCGACCAAGCCAGCTACACTGGCAATGCACCGCTAACCGTCCAGCAAAAAGTTGCCTTCGACGAGCAAATTGTCCAGCCCGAGCGTATTGCCCTAGCCGAAGAAGACCGCTTGACACACAGCCCATTCGACATCTCTAGTCCGAATACTTTCCTGGGGTCAATCGCTATACGATTCGTACCGTATTTAGGTATGGCATCGAGTCCATTAGCATTCGTATCGGCCATCTCGTCGATATCTACTTCGTCGCTGTTTAATTTATTTAATCCGTCGGCTTATGCCAAAAATATTATCGACGAGAACAAATGCACGCAAAACTCGGTGCTAGCCAACGAAAAAGACATCGCTGTCGGTCCAGCCTGCGACGTTCAATACGGCGTACCAACTGATTATATGGGCATAGAGCCTGATCAAGTAGCTAGCGAATTAAGCGCTTCCGGCGATATCGACGAAGACGGCAAAGTAAAGAGTAATAGCGAGCTGCAAGACTGGATAGACACTTGCAACCAAGCTAGCATCATAAACACCAAAGAATGCACCGTCGACAGCCGGCAGCGCGCCCTATATAACCTATACCAAATCGACAAACGCACTGTCGATGGTATGGATGAGGATCCAGATAAAACAACGAAACCGACATCAACTTCAACAGCATCTACCAGTACTAGTGTCGGTAGCGCTGTAGGTGAACCAGAGTTTAACCAAGCTCAACCTGCAGCAGAAGGCGGTGATGATGTATCTGTTTGGAAAGGCCTCAACAATGGAGCCCTTCCGGACAGCGAGCTTGTTACTCTATCATTTTCTAGTGAAAAAATGCATAAACAGGCTGCTGCTGCTATGGAAGAAATGAATAAGGCTTACAAGACCGAAACAGGCAGCGATCTAGGTATTAATGAAGCATACCGTGATTGCGATACTCAAATAGCATATGCCGACCCCAATAGTCCACGCTATCAAGGTGGTCTAGCTAAGCCAGCCCCACCGTGCAGCTCTAACCATGGTTGGGGATTAGCTGCCGATATTAGTGTTGGTGGCTTTGATACACCAGTATACAATTGGCTAACCGCTAATGCTCACAAATACGGTTTTGTTCATCCAAAATGGGCAGAACGCGACGGCAGTAAACCTGAGGCATGGCATTGGGAATATGCCAGAAGGGTAGCTAATTAATAATGCCAAAAAAAATAGCATGCATTATACTTTCTGTAATTACATTAGTAAGTATATATAGTCAAACCGCCTTGGCTGCACCAGAGAGATTGTATATTAATTCAGCTACTAATAATATAGAATTTTACGATACCAATGCCGCCTGCTCGACAGGGTCGTCGGGTACCGATTTATCGTCAGTCAGCCCTGGCAGCGGCGCACCAAACGGTATGACCTATCCTAATCTAGATGCCACAAAAATGGCAGACGCAATCGAAAAATACATTGAAACTCACGCACCAGACAGCCCGCTAAAAGGCACTAGCCAAAAAGCTGTGGCGAGCGCCAAAAAAGCCAACCTTAGCCCATTTTTGGCGTATGCGCACGCTATGATGGAATCAACATTAGCCACTACAGACGTACCAGGTGCCCAGATAAAAGTTCATCAAGGGCATAACGCCTTTGGGCGTACCGCAACCGACTCTCAACCACACGTCGTAGAGGCTAGTCGAAATTGGTATATGTGGACATCTTTCGAGGCTAGTGTTGACGCTGATGCTGAAGAAAACAAGAATGTCGATAGCGGCGACTGGTTTTCGTACGACAGAGCAGTGTTTTCTGACGAAATCGACCAAGGTATGACAGCCTATGCTAATAGATACGCTCCGCCCGACGATGGCAACGATACTGAGGGATATATAAACTTTATGCAAGGCGCTCTCGACGAAATGGCTGGCTACGCTGGAGCTTCAGTCGCTACTGCATCTACAATATCGTCCACTTCATCTAGCAGTAGCTCTTCTAATTGCTGCGTCAAACCAAAAACAGGTGGCGGTATAGTTAAAATCTTATCAGATAATCCAGAAACCGCACTAGGCTATCTGATGAGTGCTGGTAACGGTACCAAATTGACCTTAGCTCAAGCTGCCGGTATCGTCGGCAACCTTCAACAAGAGTCAGGACCAACCCTAGATCCTAGAGCATCTAACGGATCGCACATTGGTATTGCCCAGTGGGATGAAGCTAATCGCTGGAATAATGGGTTAGTTAAATTTGCAGCTGATATGGGAAGTGATCCATATGATTTCTCAATTCAATTACGCTATCTAGCCTGGGAAATGGGCCTTACTGATGAATGGAAAGATCACACGCCAGGTCGCGGTGGCACCGCTGATGCCGTTAGGGCTACAACCAGCGCTGAGCAGGCCACCGAAGTTTTTGAAGCAAATTTTGAGGGAAGTGGCGGCAGTGCGATGGAAAAACGTCAGGCCTATGCCAAAGCCCTTTATGAAAAATATAAAGATAGTCCGACACTTGGCTCCTCATCTGGCACCTCTGAACCAGGAACATCTGCATCGTGCAGCAGTGGTGGTGGGGCTAGTTCATCCTTACAAGAATACACTCTAAAATACGCCTGGCCGCAGATACATCACGAACCGCGCATTCAACGAAAAGATGAATACATTGAAGCAATCTATAAAGCTACAGATGAGGGGCGTTTTTTTGGAAGTCATTACGGTGTTGATTGCGGCGGCTTTGTTACAACATTAATTTATGATAGCGGTTTCGATAAGACATACAATTTTGATGCTAAGGGTGGTAACACTGTTGTGCAAAGACTATGGGCTACCCTTAATTGGCAATATCTTGGTAGCGCTAATGGTACATACGAGCCAGACGGCAGTAAATTTACAGACGACAAATTACAGCCAGGCGACGTGGCTTTCTCACCAGGTCATACCTGGATATACGTAGGTGAAATCAACGGTTTCGAAAGTAAATACGCCTCAGCCAGCCAAGGAGAAAAGGCTCCGAGTGCTGGCGGCGAAGGGTTTGATTGGGCTGGAGCAGTATGGTTTAGAAAGAAATCATCATCATCATCAACAACATCATCAGGGATATCAGCATGAATAAACGCAAAACTATTATTATCACTATCATTTTCGCTATCATTGCGATCGTTGGTGCGCTAATTTATCAAATTTACACCGCTATCGACCGGTCGGGGAAAATCCCGGTCGAAGTTGCTGCCGCCCCTAACGATGCGAAAATCACTTTCAAAGACAAAAAAACTAAGGTCGAGTATGCTGCCAGAAACGGTACCAATTATCTGCCGCCAGGCGATTATTCAATCACGGCTGCCAAAGACGGCTTCCGCAGCAGCCAGATAGAGGTCAACGCCAACAGTAAACCGCAACATATTATCATCATTGAGCTCATGCCGCAATCAGATCAAGCTCGCCAATGGCAGAAAAAGCACATGGATCAATACGATAAAGTTGAAGGTACTGCTGGCCAGCAAATCCGCGAGGCTGGCAAAAAATTCACCGAAAAATATCCAGTAGTCGCTAAATTACCAATCAAAGATCCTTACTATTCGGTTGGTTACTACAAGAAAGACGATCGGCCAATAATCGTTATCCGTACCGAATCGCCACAATACCGCTACAAGGCCACGCTACGGCTAGTATCTATGGGTATCAAATTAAGCGATTATCAGATAGAATATGCCGATTATAAAAGCCATCTAGGAGAATAACTTATGACGCCGAAGAAGAAAATCATTATAATTGCCGCCGCTTTTTCTGCATTTACTGTTTTGATGATTATATTGGCAGTAATTACTTCTCGCCAGTATTTGACAATCTCATTCGATTCATCGAAATATTCTAGCGTTATACTATATAAAGGCACTGACACCAAGACCGAAAATACCATCGCTCCTACCAAAATAGTTATCGAAAAATCCATTCAGTCCGGCAAAGAGTATTTCTTGCCGAAAGGCACTTACTTTTTAGTAGCTAAGAGTAAAGATAATATCGTGTCAATTTTACAACGAGGAATATTGTTGGGCTCTGACAAAAAAAGCGTTTCTCTCGACTACAAATATACTAATTCGTACTTACAAAAACTGACAAACGAGAACAAAAAAGCTATAGATAGCGCTATCCTAGGCAGCAATAGCAAAATAAGCACCTTTTATACTATCAAAAACGAAGCTGTACTAGAAAAAGGCGATTGGGCGATTGCCGCCTTGGTATTTAACGGCTCCGGCACCGACTTAAATCGAGACACTCTGAAAGTCGTCCTCGAGAAGAAAGATTCGAAATGGGTAGTTAAATGCAAGCCGATGATCTCGATCAGCAAATACGACTGCTCAGCGCCGCAAAGTACTCTCAATAAAGCTAACACTATCGACATCACTACACAGCGGCCGCTCATGCCGAATTATAATCTGAACAAAAAAAAGGGTACGCCCGACGTTTAGACATGTAGACCAGCTAGCCAGCGCTAGTCATCACAATCTGGTTATCGACAAACTCGCTCATCAGCCGCTTTTGGCGGTGTCGATCAAGCTCGCCAAAAACGTCATCCAATAGGATTAATGGTTTTTTACCAGTTTGCTGCTCAATATAAGCTGCCTCGAGAAATTTCAGCGCCAAAACAATCGTCCGCGTCTCGCCGCGAGAGGCAACTTTGATAGCAGGTTTATCGCCAAATCCAATCGCTATATCATGCCGATGCGGCCCGGTGCTGGTCGCGCCAACCGCCTTGTCATAAGTGATTTTTTCTTCATATTCCTTGAGTAGTTTTTGCGCCGACACGCGGCTTTCGTGGGAGTATTGCAAGCTAACCGTGTCGCTCGTGCCAGCAATACTCTGATAGATTGCAGTTATTTTACTATTAAAATTGTTTAAAACCGCTTGGCGCTTACTAATAATTTTAGCGCCGTAATCACTCAGTATTAGATTCCAAGAGAATAATTCGTCGTCGTTAATTAGCGGATCCTTGAGGAGCTTATTACGCTGCAACAGGGCGCGATTATATCGACTCAGCTCATGTGAATATGACTGGTCATATTGCTGGATCAACCCGTCCAAAAAATCGCGTCGGCGCTGCGGCGAGCCATTAACAATCCGCAGCGTATCCGGCTCAAACAACACAATCGGATATTTGAGAGCATAAGGCAAGCGGCCGTGTTTTTTGCCAGCAACCACGAACTGTTTGCGCTTGGCGCCGTCTTGATTTTGATAAGTCACCCGATATTGCAGTTCATCGGTAGCTACGTCTATCTGATACATTTGAGCGCCGTACGAACAAATCGATTCGTCGCTGCCGCGAAAAGACTTGCCGCGCAAAGCAATATATAAGGCCTCGATAAGCGATGTCTTGCCGCAACCGTTCGGGCCAGATATTAGCGTCGTTCCCGGCTCCAAATCAAGCATTTTCAGCGAATGAACGCGAACATTCTGCACCGCCAATCGCAAAATCTTCATATTAACTCTTCAGAGGCATAATTATATGGATATAATCCGAATCTTCACTTGCCGGCGACAAAACGCATGGCGACAGTTTGCCGCTAAACCGGAAATCAACGCTATCGCCATCGATAACCCCAAGCGCGTCGGTAATATAGCGTGAATTTAACGTGAGAACACCGCCGCCAGTGACCTCGGCATCAGCCGAGCTAGTATTCTCGCCAAGTTCGCTAGCAATCGAGTGAATACTAATATTATTCTTTTCACCATCAACTGTCACTGTCACGCTGCCGCCAGAATTGCGCGCAAACAATCCAGCGATCTTCACAATTCGCGAAAAATCATCCATCTTGACTCGCGCTTGAGTTTCGGAGGTTGCTGGTATTAACTGCTGATATTTCGGATAGCTGCCTTCGATTAAACGGCTGGTAATCTCGGAGTCATCGACCCGGAAGCGGACTTGCTCGTCGTCAAACAGTACCTCGACTTGGTCAGTGCCATCCGAAATTGTTCGCAGCACCTCCTGCAGGCTCGACGTCGGTACGATTGCCGCAATCTCGCTAGTAGTATCGAACAAGCGGCGCTGCGCTAAGCGATAGCCGTCAGTGCCCGCTAGATACAATTTACCGCCGTCAGTGTGCCAATAAACGCCGGTTAGTACTGGACGCGAGGTATCATTGCTAGTAGTGATAATCGTCTGGCTGACAGCTTGCTTGAAATCAGCTACCGCGATAGTGTAGGTGACAGCTTGATTTTCATCAATCGACGGCAATTCTGGAAATTCGCCAGCGTCAACGCCCGACATAATTGATGAATAATTACCCGACGAAATCGTCATCGACGTACCCTTGCTAACTATATCAACCGTACCGCGCGGCAGACTAGCTATAAACTCGCTAATTAGTTTGGCTGGCAGGGTCAACTCGCCCGGTTTAGTAATTTTGGCACCAACATAGCAAGTCGCTGCTATCTCTAAGTTAGTCGCAGCGACCAATAACCGGTTAGCTTCGGTTCGCAGCAATACATTGCCAAGTATTGGTAGTCCGGCGCGGCTGCTAGCAATCCGGCCAACGATTGCTAGTGCTCGCGCAAAGTTTTCTTGTGTGACCGATAATTCCATAATTATTACCTATCTTTCTTTTTATAATTAGTGATGTATATAGTAGGTGCTGTGGACAATGGGGAAAAGTAGCTGATTAACAGAGGTAATTGACGAATTTTAGCCTGAGAAAATCTAGCGGAAAAAGAGTGAGTTTCACATAGTAAAACTAGGCAGTTTGTCCACCTTGATGACAATGATAACAAGGCCTCTCGCCAAACAGTGGATAAACGAACACAATTTTTACCCAGAACTTTGAACCGGCTGTACACAAAATTTCCACAGTATTTAAGCATAAAGTTTCTCCCGGATTTCGGCGACTTGTTCGCGGATAGTGAGGTCAAGCTTGATAGCCTTTTCAATTTTGTTGACCGAATGAATAGCCGTGGTGTGATCTTTGCGGCCGAGCTCTTGAGCGATGCGCGGAAAGCTCATGTGCAGTTCGCTACGCAGTAAATACATAGCAATTTGCCGCGGCGTAGCAATATATTTGTCGCGCTTACTACTGCACATTTCTTTGCTATCGATTTGGAAGTGGCGGGCGGTTTTGTCGATGATTTGCTTGGCGGTTAGATGCTGCGGCCTGGTTGATCGAACGTTGCCGAGCAGTCCTTCGGCGGTGGCAGCATCTGGCGTGGTGCCGCGCATTTCCGAATAAGCCAGCAGCTGATTGAGTGCACCCTCTAGCTCGCGGACATTAGTTTTGATATTTTGCGCTAAATATTCGACCGTCTCGCGCTCTAAAGTCACGCCGGACATGCTAGCTTTGGTCTCGATGATGACGCAGCGAGTTTCAAAATCAGGCATTTGAATATCAATTGCCATACCCCATTCAAAGCGGCTGCGCAGCCTCTCGGTTAAGGTTGGAATACTGCGCGGCGGCTTGTCGCTGCTGATGATAATTTGCTTATTAGCTTGATGTAGGGCATTAAAAGTATGAAAGAATTCTTCTTGAGTTTTTTCCTTGCCGGCGATGAACTGCATATCGTCGACGATCAAGACGTCAACGTTGCGATATTTATCGCTGAAGCCAGCGATTTTGAAACGAATACTATCGAGAAATTCTTTCATGAAAGTTTCAGAGCTAACATAGGCAACTTTCATTTTGGGATCGCGCTTGATGATGGCGTTGCCGACAGCTTGAATCAAGTGAGTTTTGCCTAAGCCGACGCCGCCATATATGAAAAGCGGGTTATATTTGGCGCCAGGATTGGCGGCGGCTGCCTGGCAAGCAGTGTAGGCGAGGTCGTTGCACGAACCAACCACGAAATTATCAAAAGTGTAGCGCGGGTTAAGGGTGGTGTTGGCGGTGGGTGTTTTGGCGTTAACTGGCGCGCGGCTAATTAACTCGTTAGCACGATCGCGCAGCGAAGCAGTAGTTTCACGACTGGTAATTTTTTTCTTAGTATTTTTGACTTTGTAATTAACATCTTTGATATTAGGGTTATTTTTCTTGAGGATCTCGCGGATTTGCGTATCGAAACGCTTTTCGAGCTGTGATTTAGCAAAGACATTAACAACGCCGATAGTCGCCGTGCCATTATCGTAAGATAACAGCTCGGTGTCGCGAAACCAGGTTTTGAAGTTCGCATGCGATACCGAAAGCTCGATTTCCCCCAGGACACTTTGCCATAATGAATTATTCATCTAAAACTTATACCCTCACAAGCTGTTAATAACTTATCTCTATGATAGCTGATTCACGAGTTTTCCACAACTATAAGAACGTTACGTTCATTGATAGTTATGTAGGCGGCTAAACAGGGGTGAGTTTTTCCACAATTTAGCGCCACCTCTGTTAAATTTGTGGACAAACCAGCCAAAAATGTGGATAATTTATATAGCGATAGTATAATCTCGACAGATTAGCAATCAAATATTGATTATTGAGCGTGAAATTGCTATAATAACTGTCATTATGCCAAAGCGAACTTTTCAACCGCATACTCGACACCGCGTCAAGACGCACGGCTACCGTGCCCGTCGGGCAACCAAAGCTGGCCGGGCTGTACTCAAGCGCCGCCAGGCTAAAGGCCGTGCTCGTATCGCGCTCTAATTAGTCGAGGTAACTACAGGTAAATAGCGCTGATTTTCGGCGCTATTTTGCTATAATGGGATTTATTGTATGATTGCGTCAAAATATCGGTTTCACGGGCATGGCAGCTTGAAATTTTTGTACAAAAACGGCCAAGCGGTTAGGTCGCGTTATTTCACGGTCAGATATATCACCAATCCCCGCCGCCAGCAGCCGCGCTTTGCAGTAGTAATTAGTAAAAAAGTTCATAAATCAGCAGTTGGGCGCAATCGTATCCGCCGCCGCGTTTATGAACGCTTACGGATTGATGTTTTACCTCGCGTTAAAAACGTCGATATCGCAGTGATTGTTACCAACGGCGAAGCGTTAAGTTTGGCGCCTGGCGAGCTGAAATCATCGCTTGATGCTATTTTTGCGCAAATCATCGCTTGATTCGGTAGTTGCCAGCCAAAGAGATGATATAATGGTATAGATAAGTACTTGCCGAGAGGAGAATACGAGGCTTTTATGCATGATTTATTCCAATTATTGATTGTCCAGCCGATTTTTAACGCGCTAATGTTATTGTATAGTATCATTCCGTGGCACGATTTCGGGCTGGCGATTATTATCTTTACGATTATTCTGCGGTTTGTGATGTATCCGCTGATCAAAAGCCAGCTCAACCAAACCAAGCTGATGCGCAAAATGCAGCCAGAGTTGGCTAAGATCAAGAAAAACACCAAAGGCGACCGCCAGGCCGAAGCCATGCAGCAAATGGAACTATACAAACGCTATGGTATTAAGCCGATGCGTTCGGTGTTAGTACTAGTTATCCAGTTGCCGATATTTATTGGACTTTACCAGGTGATTAGAATCATTATCTCTCTCAAAAGCGAAGTGATTAGCCAATACCTTTACGAGCCAATCAAAAATATTGATGTCATTCAGTCGATCATCCAGAATCCAGCTAATTTCAATCATACAATGCTCGGATTTATCGATTTAACCAAGACAACTTTTAGCAACCACGGCATTGACTTTTTCTTGTTGGCTTTGGCGGCCGTATCGGCAATTACTCAGTATATTATCACTAAGCAAACCGCGCCAACTGCTGGCAAAAACCAAAAACGTTTCCGCGATCTGATGAAAGAAGCAGCCGAAGGTAAAGAGGCCGATCCGACCGAGATGAGCGGTATTATGACGCGCGGCATGATGAAGGTTATGCCGGTAATGATGTTCTTGATCATGGTGGGGCTGCCAGGAGCACTGGCGCTTTACTATACGGCGTCTAACTTGGTGGCGGCCGCTCAGCAGCATTTCTTGCTGCGAAAAGATGCTGAAGAAATGCACGAAATTGCCGAAGAGGCTAGCGCTCCCAAAAAATCAAAAAAAGCCAAAACCCGCGAGAAAAAAGCTAAAGAAGCGCACATCACGCGGATTAAGGCGAAGTAGGAAAGGAGAAGTATGGATAAAGAACAATCAATTGCCTATGCCAAGAAATTTGTCGAGGATATTTTGTCGTTTTTTGGCGAAAATATAGAGGTCGAGACTAGCTATCAGGATGATATTTTATCGATTGACATTGCCAGTAGCGACCTCAATAGTATTTTGATTGGCCGTAATGCCGAGACGCTACGCAGCTTGCAATACATGGTATCGACAGTGCTGCGCAATAATAATGCGGCGGTTACCCGCGTTATCGTCGACATTGCCGGCTATAAGAAGCAGCGCGAAGAAAAAATTGCCGAAAAGGCTCGCGGCTGGATTGAAGAAGTGCGCCGCACCGGCGATTCGCATGTTGCTCATATTAACGCTGCTGATCGCCGGATTGTTCACCGGATAGCGGCCGAATACAGTGATATTCGCACTTACTCTGAGGGCGAAGGCCGCCAGCGCTATATTATTATTGCGCAAGCAAGCTCTTAGCGGTATAATCATAAGTATAAAGGAAAGGATTGGAGTATGGCTGCTGTACTAATAATCGTAGCTGTGGTGGTTATCCTGCTGGTTGTCGTGATCGGCGCGGTAATCGGCATGTATAATAGCTTGGTCAAGCTAAATATCAAAACTGACGAGTCGTGGAGCGGTATTTCGGTGCAGTTGAAGCGCCGCGCCGACTTGATCCCGAACCTCGTTGAAACTGTTAAAGGTTACGCGGCGCACGAGAGCGGCGTTTTCGAAAAAGTCACCGAGGCGCGCTCGGCTATCATGTCGGCAACACACCCGGCTGAAGCAGCCAAGGCCGACGGCGAATTAACTATGGCGCTCAAAAGCTTATTCGCGGTATCCGAAAATTATCCGGAGCTGAAAGCTTCTAGCAACTTCATGGAGCTGCAAGCGCAAATTACCGACACCGAGGATAAAATTGCTGCCTCGCGCCGTTTCTACAACGCCAATGTTACCCAATTCAATATCAAGCGCAAAGTTTTCCCGACCAATATTTTTGCTGGAATGTTAGGATTTAATGCTGATAAAGAATTCTTCGACGTTAGCGAAAGCGAACGGGCAGCAATTGAAAAGCCAGTTGAAGTCAAATTTTAATTCTAAAATAATAATAAATTAAAAGTAAGGAGCTCGATGGAACATTTATTTTTGACAAATATCGAGCTCTTTGCTCGTGCTGGCGGCGGTGGATCTGGCGGCTCGGGCGGTGGATCTGGCGGCGGCGGAGGCGGCGGTTTGCTGGCCGGTATAGCGATGATTGGCTTCGTACCGGCTTATTGTATCGGTTCGGCGCTGCGCAAGCACATAGGCCAAGAGGGTACGCGGTTTGTGGCTGCGAACGCGATTGGTTTTGTCTTGATAGTAATAACCTTCGTGTTGATTGCTAGAGGTTGGGTGGGTGTAACTATTGCTTTTGGCGCGCTCGTCGGTATGGTTACTGGACTTTACGAGGCGTTTAATAAGATTAAACAAAGTAAGTTCTTGCGCGATAAACTTATGCAAGCTAGCGCTGCCGATCCGGTATGGAACGAACAACAGATAATCGATCACGCCAAGCAAGTATTCCTGCGCTACCAAAGCGATTGGGCGAAGCAAGATAGCGAAGCGATTAAAGCCTATACCACCGAAAATTATGCTTATCATGCTGGTTTGATGATTTATACGCTACAGCTAATGAATCGGACAAACCAAATGTCGGATATCGTAGTGAACGACGCCGAGGTGGTTGATATGTTAGATTCGCCTGATGATAGCCAAGATACAGTAACGATTGGCTTTTCGGCGAGCGCTAAAGATTCGCTGGTCGATAACGCTACCAATCAGACATTATTTACCGACAATAGTATGTTCACTGAATATTGGCGATTCCGTCGCCATGGCAAAGATTGGTTATTGGATGGCGTTGATCAGGCGACAGCTAACCCAGCGATGTATAATCCGCAAATCGACCAATTTGCCCGCCAGAATAATTATTGCTATAGCGCTGATATGGGCTGGTTGTTTATACCAAAGCGCGGGCAACTATTTAACGGTGCACAATTTGGTACATCAGACATTAATAATCACGTAGTCGGCTTGTATAAAGAATCATTGCTTGTGCAATTGTATACTTACCAGCGTGCCACTGATAGCTCATCAGTAGTTATCGCTCAAATTAACGTACCGAAAGATTACGGCCAAATTATTGTTCGCCGCAAGAAAATGATGCGTTTCGGCGGTGTTCGCGGTTTGGAAAAAGTCGAAATGGAGTGGGGCAAGTTTAATGAGTTATACGAGGTGTATGCTTCTAATACCGACCAAGCAGCTAGCTTTGAGCTGCTCAACCCGACGTACATGGAACAATTGGCAGCGCTTGGTTTCGAAGTCTCAATCGAGGTTGTTGATAACGTAATTTATCTGCACACATCCGAGCAGGGCGCCGATATCGCTGTGTACCAAACTATGTATGATTTAGCGCAAAAAGCCTTCAAAGAAATGAGACTCTAGCTGTTGATAGCATTTTCGTAAACTTTCAAAGTTTGCTCGGCCATTCGCCGCCAAGAATACTTAGCCACTTGTTGCTTGCCTTTTTTAGACAAAGTATTGCGCAGTGATTTATCGGTAATAACGGTATCAATCTTGCTGGCAATGTCCTCAATATCAAGCGGATCAAAGTATATTGCTGCGTCGCCGAGAATTTCTGGCATGCAAGAAGCGTTGCTGGAAACAACTGGCGTACCGTAGGCCATTGCCTCTAATGGCGGCAAGCCGAAGCCCTCGAGCAGCGACGGGAAGACATATGCTAGCGACCGGGTAAAAATCCAGTCGCGCTCAGCATCAGGTATAAAGCCGGTGAAGTGAATATTTTTGTACTTTTTTGATTCAAAATAGTCCTTGTTGCGCTGAGTGGCGGCGTTAATCCGGCCAACCAGCACTAATCCTAGGTCGGGGTACTTTTGTAGTAGTTTTTGGTGGGCGTCACCCAGACGGCGGATATTTTTGTAATCGGGCTGCTGGCCGACATAAGCAATAAAACGCGTAAACGGTGTTTTGTACGGCTGCAGGCCGCCCCGATGAATCTCGGCAGCTTCATAAATCGTTGTAATTTTATCATCAGATATTCCGCAGAATGCTTGATATTCGCGCTTGGTAGTGTTTGACACAGTGATGATATGCTGGCTAGTCTTGGCAATTTTCTTGAATACCCAGCGGCCGACTAGTTGTTTAGCATGAAAAACCAGCCAATTCTTGTCGGAATTATAAGTATTGAGCAGTGTCATGTCATGAACGGTAGTGACGTGCTTGCCGTGGTATCGGATTGGCTGCTGCGGCATGCAAAAATGCACCAAATCTGGACTGAGGTCATCGAGAAAGGTTTTGAAACCAAGTTGTTCAGCTAGCGAATAGTTTTTGAAATCGATAGTTAGAACGTTAAAATTCGGGTTAGTTGGTTGCCAATAGTCTTTATCTTTGGTTGGCACGAGTATACTGTAGGTATTGTGATGGTCGATTTTTTGCAAATATTCTAGCAACTTAACCACGTAAGTACCAGTCCCAGAGTTGATAACGCGGGCATCAATAGCGATATGACTCATGATGATTCCTTTCTGAAAACAATTCGCTCGTATAGGCAATAATTCCAAATCAGAGAGACGGCCGTGGCAAATAATTTAGCGACAAACAAGGAAATTTGTTCGTTAGTTATGAAGTTTTTGATTAGCGGCGTAGTTAACCAAATCATAGCGTTTTGAAGCACCCACAAGCCAAATAGTGTGATAATCACGAAGGACACTATCTCATATTTGATATTTTTGCTAGTGGATTTGAAGGTGTACTTTTTGTTAGCGAAAAAGCTAAAAACAAAGGCAGTACCAGTCGAGACAGTATTGGCGGCTAGTTTCGGTAGTCCTAGAAAGGTCAGTGAAAATAATAACCCAAAATCAATTATCGTATTTATTGTGCCGACGATAGCGAAACGGCCAATTTGCGCCTTATTTTTCACGCTTAGCCTCGTGATATTCCTCGACAAAGTAATCAGGCCGGTTCTTGGACTCGCTAAAAATTCGAGCAACGTACTCGCCGATAATGCCTAGGCTAATCAGCTGGATGCCGCCGAGAAACAAAATTACTGCCATTAGCGATGAATAGCCAGCGCCAGTAGGTACGCCGAATAGCGGTCGAATTAGCAGATAAATAATATACAAAAATGCACCACATGATATAATCATCCCCAAAATCGACGACATTCGTAAGGGTGCAGTGGTGAAACTGGTGATACCGTCAATAGCGAGATTAACCAGTTTGCTGTAGTTCCATTTGGTGTCGCCGGCAGCGCGCGGGTCGCGATCGTAGAGCAACTCTTTTTTGTTGAAGCCGATCCAGCTGAAGAGGGCCTTGGTGTTGCGCTGCGATTCGCGCAGCAGCTTGAGAGCTTCAACACAGCGCCGATCAAGCAAGCGAAAATCGCCAGTATCGCGCTGAATTGGAATACGCGTCGACTTTTGCAAAATACGGTAGTACCACTCGCTGGTTTTTTTCTTGAGCCAAGTCTCACCCTGGCGGCTGCGGCGCCGTGCGTAAACATCATCGTATCCTTGCTCCCAGAGCTCAATCATTTGCGGGATTAGCTCGGGCGGGTCTTGTAAATCAGCGTCGATAATTACTACTGCATCGCCTTTGGCGTAATCAAAGCCAGCTAGCATGCCAGCTTCCTTGCCAAAATTGCGCGATAGATTAACATAGGCAATTGAAGAATTCTTTTTGGCTTCTCTTTGAATCATAGTCAAGGTATCATCGCTACTACCATCGTTGATAAATAGCAGTTCTAGGCGGTATTTTTTGATCGTTTTTTGCAAATCTTTTAGACGTGCGAATAACTGCGGCAACACCGCTTCTTCGTTGTAGGCTGGGATTAGAACGGTAATTGTCTTCATAGGCTAATTATATCACTTTATTTTTTGAACAAGCTCGCTAATTGAGTTAGCGGTGATGGCGCCAGACTGCTGTAGATAAGCCGTCTTGGCGGTCGCCGACTCAAGCGCGTTAGTACCGAGAATGGCGCCAGCGTGCCCCATTTGGACGTCGCTAGGGGCGCTATGCCCGGCAATATAAGCGTAAACCGGTTTGCTGATAGATTGCTTAATATAATCAGCTGCCGCAATTTCGCTAATGCCGCCGATTTCGCCGATCATTACTATACGTTTAACGCTAGGGTCGTTTTGAAATAACTGTAAACAATCGACAAAACTGCTGCCGCTAATCATATCGCCGCCGATACCAATGATGTATCGCTGCCCGAAACCAGCCTGTGTTAATAGCGACATAGCTTCGTAAGTAAGCGTGCCACTGCGGCTGACAATCGCCGTATCGCCAGGTGCTGACAGTGACGCTGGAATGATACCCAGCAGCTGTCTGCCTGGTAATAATACGCCGGGGCAGTTCGGACCGATCAAAACCGAGTGGCTGCGGCGCAACTTTTGCTTAATCTCAAGCATGTCGTGTACCGGCACGCCTTCGGTGATGCAGATGATAAGCGGGATTTGCGCCTGAATAGCCTCTAAAATAGCGGCTTTGGCGTACGGCGCTGGCACAAAAATCACGGAAATATCAATGGCAAAACGTTTTTTGATATCGCTAATTGTTCGGAAAACTGGTACGCCGTGAACTTCGGAAACAGCTTGATTAGGCGAGTTACCAGCGACGATATGCGTTTTGTAATTAAGCATATTTTGCGCGTGAAACCGGCCGTTTTTGCCAGTGATTCCCTGAATTATGACATTTTTGCCAGTGAAAAGCTGCGGTGTCATGAAATGTCCTCTAGGATTGCTTCTAAACTGTCGAATAGCGGTAGATTGTATTGTGCTAGCAGTTGGCGGGCTTCAGCTTCGCGGTTGCCAGATAGGCGAATGGCGAGTTTTGGTAGGTTGGGAATTTGCCGCTGGGCATCGATAATGGCTCGGGCTACCTCATCGCAGCGGACAATACCGCCGAAGATATTGATGATAATCACGTTGATATTATCGAGAGTAGTGATTTGATGGAAACAATCGAGGACTTTATCAGAAGTAGCTGTGCCGCCGATATCGAGGAAATTAGCGGGTACCAAACCGCTTGCTGTGACTGCATCGACCGTTGCCATGGCGAGTCCAGCGCCGTTGGCGATTGTAGCAACCGCACCGTCACGATTAAGTATGACGAAATTGTGTTCGGTAGAGTTGTCTTCGAATTGCCAATCCAAGTGACGAAAAGCGGCTGCGTCGTCAACGGTAATTTTAGCGTCGCCAGCGATTAACCTACCGTCAGAGGTGAGTATTAGCGGGTTAATCTCTAGTAATAAGCAATCATTGTCAATAAAACAACGATAAGCATTTTCAATAATATCTTGCAGCAAAAATGTTTTGTCAGCAATATCGAGATAATCAGCGAGCTCGTCAGCTAAAGATTCGAATTTTTCGTTGACGATATCGCGCCGAAAAAAATCCGCAGTATCTTGGCTTTCAATTTCGACACCGCCGCCAGTGTGGGCAAGCAGTTCAATGCCAGCAGTTTGGCGATTAATATTTAACGAAAAATAAAATTCGCGGCTGATATCGAGGATTTCTTCGGCTAATAATTTTGATGGTAAAAACCCCTTGATTTTAAGATTGAACATTTTTCGGGCAATAGATTTTACATCTGACTGCCGACGGACTATTTGTACACCGCCAAGTTTGCCGCGCCCGCCGATAGGAACCTGCGATTTCAGAACGATTGGCGCAGCGATAGCTTGTAATTCATTAGCAGCGAAAACTTTGCCGCGCGGTATCGGCATTCCGCACGCTGACAGTAGGTTTTTGGCTTCATATTCTAGTAGGCGCATATGGGTTATTCCTCCCCGTAGAGCGTGTTTTGAACTAAAAACGTTCTACGGGTATTATTCATCTAAACTTTCCTGCATATAGCGATAAACGATTGATATAATCTTTTTAACATCTTGATTGGCATTTTGATATAGTAAATTATTAAAAGCTGTTTCTCTGAAATCGCGGATTGGTTTGCTCAAAAGTGCATGAATAAATGATTGAGTGCAACCTTCGATATGGTTAAAATCAAACACAATCATATTATTGTTTTCTAGGTTGGGTATGATTAGCTTTGTGCGTATAGTTTTAGCTATTTCTTTATTCTCAGCAAATTTCCCTGCTTCATTATACATTTTAACGGTAATCATCATATAAAACGGGGCTCCCTATATTTAGCACGTTTTCTTTCGCGTATCGCGTTATCATATACTAGGCTAATCATTTCAAGAAGTGCGTCAAAAGCTTCGTTATTATCTAACGATATGTCAATTGCAACTAGGGTTCCTTGAAAATCTGGAGCAGTATTAATTTCACGATGAGGATCTCGTGTTGGGTCGGCATAAAGTCTTGGAGTTTTTGTGCGCCGATCGTGTTTTGTAAGCTTATATTCTCCTTTACCGCTATAAATTAAAAAATAGCTACGGGATATTTTTGCAATTGATTTAATAAAGAATAGTCCAGCGCCAGCATTATCGTCAGTGCCTCCTTCTTGGCGTGTTGTTCCTGATATCCCAGGCGTAAGGGCGAGTTTTATGGCATCTATATCTGTGGCTGGATGCCAATATTCTTGCATGCTTTTCCATATTCCAATCCCAGAATCGCAAATTCCTATACTAATCCGATTACTTTTTTTGTAATATTGTGCAGCTACTACAGCGCCATCTGAAGATAGGGAATGTTCTATAACGTTACGTACGAGTTCGCCTATAACATACTTAATTACGCGAGATTTTTCTTCTGGCAAGTGTAGTAAGGGGATCATATCTGAAATAAAAGCCGATTGCTCTTGTGGAGTGCTAATTACAGAAATTGGAATAAACCTACCAGATTCGTCTTTGTGGGTGATGCTAAATGGTGACGGTGTTTTAAGGTATGAATATAAGCCCATCCTGTCAAGGTAGGCGCCAGATTTTGGAGGTGTATCTATGGTAGAATTTAGTCTTCCAGCTTTTCTTGCTAGAGCAGCTGTCATAACCAAAATAGCAGGGTGAACATTAATCCATTTAGGGTTGGTAGAAATATGAAGCTCCGAGGGTTTTGATAGATCAGCTGATTCAAGGAAATTCTCAAAATTGCGGAGCATTCCTTGATTCGAGAAATGAATCTTCATAATAATAATTTTACCCGTAGAACGTGTTTTCTGTCAATATACGCCCTACGGGTTGTGAATTATCATAAAAATTTACAAAATAGAAGCGCTAAAAGCAGTTATGGGAATAGTTTATTTTTCAGTAAAAAACTTACGAAATTTCAACAGTCCAGTTTGATTAGGCAGCGGTCCGTCGTGGATGATACCGCGGATGTAGTCGATGGAAACTTTGCGGTTTTTTTGAATAGACCAGCGTTTATGGTAAGCAGCAGGTTTACGAATTATTGAGGCTAATATACCTTTGAAAGCCGGCCAGCCGTTGCCGTGGCGGACAGCGCTAGCAAAAATCAGCCAATATGTTAAGAAAAAGCGCAGGCCAATATACCAAAACAACTTCCCTGGAACGTTTTTAATGAAAACTAACGGCAGGTTTTTGAAGGTATTATAAACGGCGAGACCAGGCACTTTTTTGCTGCTGGCGCCAACCTTGTGATAAGCGATGGCTTTGGGCGTAAAGCGGACCTTCCAGCCAGCTAACTGGGCGCGAAAACTGAGGTCAACATCTTCGTAATACATGAAAAAGTCTTCGTCGAACATATCGATATCGTCAAACATTGCCGCGCGATAAACCGCTCCGCCGCCAGTCGCGCCAAAAACCTCGCCAGGCTTACTCGGCGCATTTTCAATAGGCTCGTCGCGGTTTCGTGGGCCAGGCAGGCCCCAGGTGGTATAGAAGTCGCCAGTTGTATCAAGCGTCTTACCGTCGCGCCGCTGTAAAATACCAGTTGCAATGCCGCATTTTGGCTGGCTTGACAGTTCGTCGACGAGTGCTCTGCACCATTTTTTGTCGGCAACGGCATCAGGGTTAAGTACGCCAATATATTCAAATCCCTGCTTTCGTGCATAAACTAATCCAGTATTGATACCGCCAGCAAACCCTATGTTCTGATCATTAGCGATAAGCTTACAGTCTACTGAGGGGTGTTCTATCTGATATTGTTTGAAGCGCATGACAGAATTATCATGAGAATGATTATCAACGACTATAATAGTTGGTTTGAACGTCTGCTGGGCGAGTGAGCCGATGCACTCAAGTGTATCGTCGGCGCCGTTCCAGTTGAGGACGATGATAGCGAGATTGTTTTTTGTCACAATCTTATTATATAATGGCTGAAGAGACTATGAAAGTAGCGAGTGTATGGAATAGACGTAATAAAATATTGTTACGCGAGCTGGTTGTAACGGATTTTAAATTACGCTATCAAGGATCAGTATTAGGTTATTTGTGGTCAATCTTAAAACCAATATTTTTATTTATTATTCTATATATAGTATTTGATAAATTCTTACGTCTAGGCAGAGATATTGAACATTTCCCAGTGTATTTATTAGTTGGTATTGTATTATGGAATTTCTTTACCGAGGCAACCGTACAAGGATTACAATCAATAGTTTCGCGGGGCGACTTAATTCGCAAGATTAATTTCCCGAAATTTATTATTGTTGTATCCGGCACTATTTCTGCATTTATCAATCTTATAATAAATACAATCGTTATTTTAGTGTTTTGCGTAATCAACAGTGTGTCTATATCTGCAGAGGCGTTGCTTATAATTCCTCTGATAGCTGAATTGTATGTCTTTTCATTGGCGGTAGCATTTTTTCTAGCAACGCTTAACGTTAAATATCGAGATATCGGTTATCTATGGGAAATATTCTTGCAAGCAGCATTCTATGCTACTCCGGTAATATATCCGTTGCAAATGGTTGTAAAACAGATGCCGTGGGCTGCCTCATGGCTAATGCTTAATCCGGTTGCTCAAGTAGTTCAAGATGTTCGTAAGGTATTAGTGACGCAACAAACACTTCAGTTGTATGATTTGGTGTCGTTTCCGGTGATGTTGACGCCGTTTGTTGCAGTTATCATCGTAATATTGCTAGCGGTTTTTTATTTTCGATCTAACCAGCGGTACTTCGCGGAGAGTGTTTGATGTCTAAGGCAATTGTCGAGATTAGCAAACTAACGAAATCTTTCAAAATTCCGCTTGAAGCTAGTTCAGGTGTTAAACAACAGTTGATAAATATACTAAAAGGTCGCAAAGGCTATCGTGTGTTTACGCCGTTAAAGGATATAAGTTTTACTATAAACGAAGGAGACTTTTTCGGTATAGTCGGCCGCAATGGTTCAGGAAAGAGCACGCTGTTGAAAACGATCGCTGGTATTTATACGCCAAATAGCGGTAACGTTAAAGTGCACGGTTCGCTAGTGCCGTTTATTGAGCTCGGCGTAGGATTTAATCCAGAGCTAACTGGCCGCGAAAACATCTTTCTTAATGGTGCACTGCTAGGGTTTAGCCATGAAGAAATGGAATCTATGTATAGCGCGATTGTTGAGTTTGCAGAATTAGAAGACTTTATGGAAGAACGGCTTAAGAATTATTCAAGCGGTATGCAGGTCCGTTTAGCTTTTTCAATTGCGATTCGCGCTCATGCTGATATTTTGTTGCTTGATGAAGTGCTTGCGGTTGGCGATGAGGCTTTTCAAAAGAAGTGCTATTCGTACTTTGATAAGCTTAAGCGTGAAAAACGTACTGTAATTTTAGTAACTCACGATATGGCGGCAGTCGAGCGGTTTTGTACAAAAGCAGTATTTATTGAAGACGGCCACGTTAAAATGATTGGCAAACCGTATCGTATTGCGGCGGCATATAGTCGTAGCAACAGCCAGAATTACGACCAGACAACTGGGCTAAACGGCGATAACGAAGGGGCGGTACCGTTCAAAATAGTGTTGCGTGGTACTGATGGTAAAGAAAAGACTATGTATGACTTTGAAGAAACTATGACGGTGGATTTGTCATGGCAGCAAAAAGGCGTTAAGCATGTAGGCGTTGCAATTTTTCGTGAAAACGGCGAGTATGTTTACGGACCGAATACTTACCAAGAAAAAACTAGCGCTATCAAAGATCAAACAGCTCGCTACACTGTAAAGTTAAATCTTAATGAAGGTAGGTATTTTATCAAGGCGGGTTTGATGGGGGCTAATGATACAAAGGTGATTGCTTTTATCGAGGAAGGACCGTTTTTTTCAGTCCAACGCGATTATGGACATGGCCGCTGGGGTGGTGTGACGAAGCTAGATCACACATGGAAATAAAATATGCTGCAACGCTTGAAAAATATAATAAAACACAGTAGAGCACTTTACTCTTTCTTGCTGTTGTTAATTTCGCCATATCGCAACTATCTTGATTCGCGTCAGCGCAGGTTATATGAGTCATGGCGGTGCAGGTATGAAGATAGGCCTATAAATTATAAATTACGCAGACAGCCGCTAGTGTCGATTATTGTGCCGACTTACAATACTCCAACGAAATACTTAAGGGAAACGGTTCAGTCAGTTGAATCTCAATCATACGATAATTGGGAGCTGATTATTGTTGATGATGCGTCGCCTGATACAGGCTTGAAACAAGAAATCAGCGCTATAGCAAATACTAATGCAAAAATAAAGCCTTTTTTTCTTAAGGCCAATTGCCATATTGCCGGGGCGACAAATTACGGTATCCATAAAGCTAGCGGGGAATACGTGGCGCTACTTGATCATGACGACGTGCTGCACCCAGACGCTTTATTGCGAATTGTCGAAAAGATAAATAATTTGCCAGATGTAAAATTTATATATACTGACGAGATTAAGCTTGATGAACGCGGACGACAATATCAACCATTTTTCAAACCTGATTGGAATGCTGATTTTTTGCGGTCGGTCAACTATATTACGCACTTTGCTGTCATACAACGGAAACTTTTGTTGGAGTTGGAAGGTGAAGATGGCAACTACAACGGAGCTCAAGATTGGGAGCTTTTTTTGCGCATAACAAGAATACTGCAGCCGCAGCAGATTGCTCATGTTTCACAAATACTTTACTATTGGCGTGTCCATAAAAATTCTACTGCACAAGGGTTGGATGCAAAACCTTATGTTATTGATGCTCAGGAGAGGGCTTTAAATGACGATATCAAGAGCCGTCAAGTTCAAGCTCAAGTTATGCGCGATTCAACATATGGCGCTCAGTGGCGGCTGAGATATTCTATGCCGCAAAATCTTACTATAAAAAATGTGTTATTTAGCGAATCAACCGCTGCCGGCGATGTCATTCGTGATGAAACTGCTGATATAATAGTATTCTCAGAGACTATGATTAAAGATATTGATGATTATAGCGATATGGGCGATGTGATGCGACCTGATATCGGTGCAGTTGTTCCGTCTGCACTTGACGAGAGCCGAGTTATAGAAAACCTTACGTCAATCTTAGATAAAAAAATAGTAGAATGCATACAGACGCTAAGCCGGCGATCCTTTACGAAACATATTTATCTAACCGCTAGGTATAATCTAGGTATGATAGATCTTCCCGTACTGTTTGTTGAACGGAGTAAGTTGGCTTTGATCGATGAATCGACAAAAATAACTAGCCGATCGCTAACTAAAGCTCTCTGCGATAAAGATCTAAAAACGTTATATAATCCATATATGACAGCTAAGGAGGAACAATAATGATACGTAAAGTTAATAATCTTGTAAAGAAAAGTGTTGTAATAATCAAAGACGATGGTGCTGTCCGCTTTGTAAAACGCGCAGCAAAGTATGCATATTATAAGAAATTTCCTGATAAAAAACAGCAAGTATATAAAGATATTTTATTTATTAACGGCTGCACTTTGCCGCACCCAGAGCGATACCGAGTTACTCACCAGATGGAGCAGTTAATGTCGCAGGGGTTAACTGTTGAAAGCATTTTTTATGATAGATTATCGCTTGATCAATTGAAGTATTATCGCGGATTTGTATTTTTCCGCTGCCCAATAACTGATACGATTCGCGAATTTATCAAGCAGGCGCATTATTTTAATAAAACCTGTTTTTTTGATATCGATGATTTGGTAATTGACCAGAAATATACTGATTCAATTAAATATGTTCAACGAATGAGCGCTGATGATAAGCGGCTCTACGATGATGGTGTTAATCGGATGCGCGAAACGCTGGAGTTGTGCGATCATGTTGTTACCACGACCGCTCAACTGCAAGAGGAGCTACAGCATTACACGAAGGGTAGTGTGTTGATCAACCGTAATGTCGCATCTGATGAAATGATTAAGCTATCTAATTTAGCACTAGAGGCGGTTAGCAAAGATAATAACAAAATTATTATCGGCTATTTCAGTGGTAGCATTACTCATAATGAAGATTTTGATCTTGTTATTCCTAGTCTTATTAAAATATTCGAAAAGTATCCGCAAGTTTATCTTAAGATTGCTGGTATTCTGGATGTTCCAAACGCCCTTGATCCGTATAAAGAGCGTCTTATTACGTCAGGATTTGTTGATTGGCGAGAATTGCCAGCTGTTATGGCGGAGTGCGATATTGTTTTGGCACCGCTGGTTGATACGATTTTTAACCGCGCAAAATCTGAAAATAAATGGGTTGAGGCGGCTCTTGTAAAGATTCCAACCATAGCCAGCAATATTGGCGCTTTTGCAGAGAAAATTCAGAATAACGAAACAGGCATACTAGTAAACAATATTGACGCAGAGTGGTTTAAAGCACTTGACTTACTAGTATCAGACTCGGTTTTGCGCGGTAAACTTGCAGATAAAGCTCACGAGGAGATAATTCATAACTATTCGACGGTGTACACTGGCTATAACCTAGCTTCGTTTGTTAGAAAGCATTTGGCGCGAAATATCGGTTTTGTTCTACCGTCGACCGATATTTCAGGAGGAGTAATTGTCGCCTTAAAGCATGCTGATGTGCTAAGAAGGCACGGCTGGGACGTGACGCTAATTGACGCAGTCAGTAAACACGCTCTAAAAATCGCTAAGAAAACCTATAGCTATAGATATGAGTTGCCTGGATTTAATGTCGTTGCTACGCACAAAACTAAAATGAAAGCGTTTTTCGACACGCAGGTTGCAACATTGTGGTCAACTGTCGAGCTAGTTAAGAAGCAGCCTAATGTTCGTAATCGGCTTTATTTTGTGCAAAACTTTGAAACGGATTTTTATATACCAGGCACTGGCGAACCGCGCTTTTTAGCGAACGCTTCTTACTGCGATCAATCTGGTATACGGTATATTACGATGTCACTATGGTGTCAGAAGTGGTTGAAAGATGTCTTTCATAAAGAATCCGAGTATGTCTCAAATGGAATTGATCTTGAATTGTACCCATATCGCGAACGGGATTTTACGGGCAAAATAAAGATACTTATTGAAGGCGATAGTAAAAGTGAGTATAAAAATACTGACGAAGCTTTTCGTATCGTTGAGAGGCTTGACCCTGATAAATTTGAGATTTCGTATTTATCATACCGCAAGGAACCAAAAGATTGGTACCGAGTCGATAGATTTTATAATCGTATTGCTCCAGAAAAAGTTGGAGAAGTGTACGCAAGCTGCGATATTTTGATTAAAACTAGTATCGTTGAGAGCTTTTCATATCCGCCGCTCGAAATGATGGCGACTGGCGGCGTATCTGTTGTAGTACCAAACGGCGGCAATGTTGAATATCTAAAAGATGATTACAACTGTCTATTTTATCGCCAAGGCAATATTGATGCGGGCGTTGCAGCTGTTGAAAAGTTACTAAACGATAAAAAACTGCGCGATAAAATCATTAAAAATGGTCAAAAAACTGCTCAAGCTTATCAGTGGAGTAAGCTTGAGCAGCGGATTGTTGATATATATAAATAAGAGATTTTATTTTTCAACAAGCTTTATTCTAACAGCTTCAATGTGTGATCCTGGTTTATCGCCGGCGACCTCACCGTTCTTTTTCCACTCTTGCCAACCAATCCATGATAAGTGAGTTTGGTAGTAAATATCATATTTCTTGGCGTCGGTTTCACTGAGGGATAGTTTTATGCCATTGAGCGCTTTTGTTTGGCCGGTAGTGCCGCAGATTTGTTGTTCGGTCACAGGTATATCTGCCGACCAAGGGTCGTTAGCCGATTTTGATGAGCAGCGGATGGCGATGGTCGATCCGTCGCGTTGTGATATAGCTTTGGCAATGCGTAGTGCTTCAACGGCGAACGATCGCCCCGTTGTACCAGACATGACACCCTGAGAGACGTTCGGCATCCAGCCAACGTAGCTGACGTGAGTTGCATAGTTGAGATCATACAAATCTGGGACAGGCGTATTGGCTGGGTTGTAGAATGCACCGCTAGGTAGGGCGATTGAATTTTTTGGCACTATACGAATCTGGATGGCCTCAAGCTGTCTGGTTGCACCAGTTGATCCGGCTGGCTCGCCATTTTTTGCCCAACCCATCCAGCCGACATACTGCGAATAAGCACGATACCAGATATCGTATGATTTTGCAAGGTCGCTAGTGAGCATAAAACGAATTGCTTCGACTGATTTGAACTGACCAGTAGTGCCTGATATTTCGTTTGCATTTTTCCAGTCTTGCCAGCCAACCCATGAGACGTGAGACGAGTAACGAAGATTGCCAGAAATGCCAGTTTTATTAATAAGAGAAGCTTTGACGGCTTCAATCCGACGGCTTTGGCCGGTAGTGCCGCTAATCATTTCATCAGTGACTGCTGGTTGCCAGCCAACCATGCCAACGTGCGAGCTAATTGAGACTGCTAACGGCGAAGAATCTCCCTTTGTGCTAATATTCTTGAAAGCTTGGCCTGAATCTTCTGGGGCGCTAGATCCTTTGTGAACAAGCCGGATTTCTAAGGCCTCTATGTTATTTCCAGGTCCGCCCGTTATGCCGGCTGGCTCGCCATTTTTCGCCCAACCCATCCAGCCGACATAGCTGACATGCGCACGGTAGTATAAGTCATATTTTGCAGCAAGCGATCCAGTTGGTTGAATTTTGACTGCTTGAATAGGTCTGTTAAGTTCTGTTGTGCCAGATTGCATGCCTCCATAGACAGTTGGCTGCCAGCCGCGTTCTTCGCTATACGACGAATAGGTAACCTCACCGTCAATAGTGAAGGCCTGCATGGATTTGCTTTGACCGGTAAAGCCAGTAATGCCGCGATTGTGTACTAGTCCGGTCCAGCCATAGTAGCTAATATGCGATTTGAAACTAATGATCGGGCGGCTGTACTGGGTCGATCCAAACCAGTCGTTCCAAACGCGCCAAAAGTTACGATTGCCATAAGCGCTGCAATGGTCGCCTAGTCCGTACATATTATTAAGAGCGGCCTGATTTGGCTGATACGGGGTGTAAGTATATAGTGCGGCTGTTGCCTTGCTGGCAATATATACGTCTCCAGCGCCGCAGCCGCGCTGCACTACGTTCCATAATATAGAGTTAGTAGCGAATGGTTTTTTGTAGCTCCACCACGGCTTTTCCATGTTATCGAGATACCAGCGCATTAATTGGGCTCCAGATTCGACTTGCATTGAGAAGCCGGCATAATTGCGGTCGCAATTTGCGCTGCCGCCAGGTCCGCTATCTGGGCAATGCGAGCCCATGGCGTAAGTATATTGACTCTGCAACGGCCAATTATCTGTGGTGAGCGGGCCGGCCGATTCAGTAGCGATTTTAACTAGGATAACTTTCGGGCTTAAATTATTACGCTTCGCTGCATCGTAGATTATTTGCGCTGCGCTAACAGCTCCTGCTGGTATTGAACCGCTAAAGTTATTGGCAGGAATGTAGTTGCCTGGCGAGTATTTAGGAACTTCATAATAATCTTTTAGACAGACATAAGGCGGACCTGCCCAGCCCCGCGAAGCGGCATATTGTGCGCGTGTAATATCGCCTCTGCCTTTTTCGACAGCGCGCCCAGTTCCGTATGTGTCACAATTTGGGTTGACGCTGTTGAGGAATGCTTGAATATCGGCAACTGTCATGTCATCAGAATTAGTAAAAACAAAGTCGTCAACGATGTTTCCAGCGCGCCAATCGCTAGCGGTGACGGCACTCGATTGATTAGCAAAAAACACTAAACTAAAAACACCAATTGCAGCAACGGCAATGGCAGAGATAAATATTCTCGTTTTCACCATTAAATCTCCTTTGTTAAAGTTTTAGTTATAGGCTTGCCGTTGAGTGGAGTTACCGATAATGAAATAGTCCATTGGCCGCCGCCGACTGAAGATACGGGTACTGAAAATCCAGCACAGGTAGAGTATTCTGGCTGGTATATAATATCAGCATTCTGCGCAACCTTTTTTCCATTAGCGGCTACAGTTAGAGAGCATTTGCCTTGCGAATAACCCTGTTCTTTTAATTTTACGATAATTGTAACGCTGTCTCCATCTCTGTTGGCTGAGAGCTCGATTGATGAATTATTTTTTGGCACTGGAGCGGGTTTACTTTCTTCAACAGACTTTTTTTCGTCATCTTTTGTGGCGTTAAGGAATGATTCTTTAGTGTCCTGATTGGCTTTTTCTTCAGATTTTTTTTCTTGCGGCGTTGGCTCTTTGCTGATATTTGGTACGGTTTCTTTTGGAAAAATTGATATAACGCCAATCTTATCAAGTGCAAAGACGCTTCCGCAGATAGCAAGCGCTGCAACGATAGTAGCTACTACTATTTGCTTTTTTGAAAGTTTTTTATTTGTAATTCTCATATTTACATTATTTTAACACAAGCAAGCATAAGTGCAAAGATTGGATCGAGTTTATTTATAAGTCCACACCGTCTCAAAAACATAAAAACTAAGTATTAGAGCTAATCCAAAAAACATAATAAGATTAAACACTTTTTCATTCTTAGTCCTTACATTAATATACTTCTGCAGCCACAACCCTACCGGCACTAACATAACTGCCGTTGCTGTAAAATATCTACCCTGAACACCATCTGCATAATACGCTCCCTCGCCAAACCTAAACGGCAATAAGGCCCATGCTGTATACATAGCATACGACACTGCACAAACAAACAACCCAATTGTCGCCAAATTATACACTGCCAATTTACCAGTCTGCTCTCCTAATAACTCCTGGTCTTTCTTGTTGTAATGAAGGAGAGAGAGGAAGAGGAGGGAAAAGAGCGGTATCAGCACAAACAAAGGTAGGCGGTATTTAAAGGATGAAAATTCACCAACACTACCGCGTAATACAGTATCCGTATACCCGATAGTTGGGCTGATGTATGTATTAAACAATATGGTAATAAACTTAAGAGGGTTGCTATGTAGAGGGTTGTGAGCTGCTCCGGTGGTGAGTAGAGGCTGACCATATATTTTTTGCCAAATTAGTATGCTAATAATCGCGGCAACACCAGTTACTGCTAATATAGCCCACTTCTGAATATTAAATGGCAGACGTTCGTTTTTGTTGGGTGAGAATAGACGCTTTGGTAAAAACAGAAGAGGAAATAGTAGTAAGGCATTTACAGATTTGGTTAGAGTAAGGAATACTCCTATACAGATAAGAGCGACTGTTTGTTTATGTGATAACTTATCCTTTTGGGTGAATAGGTTCAAGGTAAAAGCAGTAATTGTAAAGACTGCCACATTTGTCATGCAGTCGCTGGATAGCGACGCCGCCATGTGAATCATTAGTGGAATAAGTCCAATTGCTGTAAAAGCCCACTTACCGATGCGCACCCACTTGATAATGAGATAGACAGCAATTGAATAGAAAAGTACGTTAGCAAGACGCCCAAATAAGATAGTTAGACCAGTAGATCCATTAAATAAACTTGCTATACCGATGCCGATTGTTTGCGGCAGGTGCATAATTGGTGGGTAGCCAGAGGCGCTGCTGCACTTATGAACGTCCATTATGTTTCGATCTATAGGTTTAGAATAATCAGCGGAAAAGTTACCTTCGTAAACTGCTTCAGCTCTTTTGATAACATCTTTCGGCAATGTACAGGGTGAGTTAGACTCTACGCGACCTTGAGATATTCCGTAGGCGCGCATATAGTGCATGTTCTCGTCGCTAACAGATAACTGAGGGACTAGTATTGACGACAACACCCCAAAAAATAAAGACAAAGATATAAAAACATTTTCAGGCTTTTTAATAAACGACAGAAAGTGAGACCAAGATTTTTTCATAACTGTTTTTATTCTAGCACATTGTCATGATTAGGATAGCTACTTAAATTTCCACACCGTCTCAAAAACATAAAAACTAAGTATTAGAGCTAATCCAAAAAACATAATAAGATTAAACACTTTTTCATTCTTAGTCCTTACATTAATATACTTCTGCAGCCACAACCCTACCGGCACTAACATAACTGCCGTTGCTGTAAAATATCTACCCTGAACACCATCTGCATAATACGCTCCCTCGCCAAACCTAAACGGCAATAAGGCCCATGCTGTATACATAGCATACGACACTGCACAAACAAACAACCCAATTGTCGCCAAATTATACACTGCCAATTTACCAGTCTGCTCTCCTAATAACTCCTGGTCTTTCTTGTTGTAATGAAGGAGAGAGAGGAAGAGGAGGGAAAATGAGGGTAGTAATATAAAAAGCGGCAGCCCATATTTAAAAGCAGAAAATGCGCCAATCACGCCCCTCAGGATATCGTCGGATACGGGCAGGTTTGGGTTTAGGTAAGTATTAAATAATATCTGGATAAATTTGAGCGGATTGCTATGAAGCGGATTATGCGGTGCGCCAGTGGTGAGTAGGGGCTGCGTGTATACATGAAGCCACGCTATTAAACAAAAACCTGATAATATTGCTGCTGCTGAGAGAACTAACCATTTTTGTGGAATAAAAGATATTTTTGATTTTTTATCTGGAATGAAGAGGCGCTTTGGCAAGAAAATGACTGGCGATAATAAGAGTATTGTTACTGACTTTGTGAGAATTAACAAGCAGGCTACAGCAATAATAAGCAACTGCTGTTGTCGAGTTAACGGGCTTTTTTGACTAAAGAGATTTAGCGTAGCAGCGATAGCGGTAAAAATTGCGATATTTGTCATACTGTCTCCGGAAAGAGACGCTGCCAAATGTATCATTAGCGGAAATAGGCCGGTTGCTACGAATGCCCATTTGCCAACGCGTACCCATTTTATGATGAAATAAAGAGCAAATGAATAAAATATTAGGTTGGCCAATCTTCCGAATATAATAGTTATCCCAAGTGAACCGTGTACGAGATTTGCAAACATAATACCAATTGTCTGCGGTAGATGCATAATTGGAGGATAGCCAGTTGCGCTGCTGCATTTTCCTGTCTCTGTGTCGCTGCGATTTATAGTTTTCTTATAGCTAGTTACGAAGTTATTTACATCTGCTTCTTTTGCTTTTAATACCACTTCTTTAGGTAAAGTACAGGCAACTCCTGATTCAATTTTTCCTTGGGACAATCCATAGGCCCGCATATAATGTACGCCTTCGTCATTGACTGACAGCAGAGGTACGGTGGCTGCCGACAACACCCCAAAAAATAAAGACAGAGATATAAAGACGTTTTCAGGCTTTTTAATAAACGATAGAAAGCGAGACCAATATTTTTTCATATACTAAGCAAATTATAAAGTAGAGTAGTTTATTGAGCAAACTTGCTATACTAATGATATGCAATCGCAGAAAAAGGACTACATCTGGAACTCGTTAGGTTCATTACTACAGAGTGCAATTTCACCAGTATTATTGATTGTTATTACGCGGTTGAATGGCATCGAGGATTCTGGGTTATTTTCGTTTGCGCTGTCGCTTTCGGTGGTGTTTTGGGCGATATCTTTATGGGGCGGCCGGACTTATCAGGCATCTGATGTCAAGCGGGAGTTTTGCAGCGGCGGTTATGTCGCTGTGCGTTTCGTTGCATCGCTTATTGTGGCAGTTTCTGCAGTGGTGTTTTGTGTATTGAATGGATATAACGCTACTAAAACAGGCTTGATTATGATTTTGGTAGCCTTTAAAATTTTAGAATCAATTGCCGATTCGTTGTATGGTGTTTTGCAAGTCCATTGTAAATTGTATATCGCTGGCATCTCACTAACCATGAAAGCGATTCTTGGTTTTGGGGTATTTATAGTGGTTGATATTGTAACTAAAAATGTCATGTATGGCACATTGGCGATATTGCTGGTCAATGCGCTCATTATCCTTCTGTACGATGTGTTATGGGTGCGACGTGTTGAAGCTATCGCTATGAATAAAAAGTTTATCAAGGAATACGCCAGTCAGGCTGTTGTAATCATGAAACGCACTTCAGCGGTATTTGTTGTGGTGTTTCTGACGATGTTTTCACTCAATATCCCGCGGTATTTTTTGGACAAGTCTCATCCTGATCAAATTGGTTATTTTGGCATTATGGCAATGCCAATTACGCTCCTTGGACTCTTCATATCGTTTATCATTCAGCCGAATGTCGTCAATTTGTCTGAACTATTAGCAAAAGGAAAATTGAAGGAGTTCGCGCGAATCGTCGGCAAGATTAATCAAATAACTTTTGGGATGGGCGTACTTTCAGTTGTTCTGAGCTATTTGATTGGTGTTTGGATACTCAATGTTATTTTTGGTATCAATATCAATAATTTCCGCCTTGATTTGACAATTATGGTTATTGGCGCGGCGGCGAACGCTTTTGTGTCGATTTATGTTAACCTACTAATCATTATGCGTCGGTTTAAGGGGCAATTTTATACATTGCTACTCACGGATATTTTGGCGGTAGTGGTGTCTATGTGTTTGATTGAGCGGTTGGCGATGTTAGGTAGCGTGCTGGTTTTTATGCTGATCAGCTTTTTGCAACTAGCACTTTTGTTAGTCATCTACAAGCGGTCACTAAAAGATGCTATAATAACTGACAAAGATAAAGGGGAGCTATGAGTAAGAAATATGTAATTTTGGGAGCAAACGGACAATTGGGCAAGGCGCTGCGTGCCATGTTTCCAGACGCCAAGTCACTGCCGCGGGAAGAGCTGGATATAGCTGATGAAGCGCAAATAAACGCGTTTGATTGGTCAAAATATGATGTTATCTTAAATGCGGCAGCCTTAGTTAATGCTGATGGTTCTGAAACTCCGGAATTGCGCGCCAAGACGTGGCTAGCTAATGCTTATGGTCCGCGCAACCTAGCCAAGATTGCTATTGAGCAAAATAAGACCCTTGTTCACTATTCGTCAGATTATGTCTGGGATGGCCGAGAGAAAAATCATAAAGACGATGAAGTAGTTGCGCCTCTGTTGGTCTATGGAGAAAGTAAGGCCGCTGGTGATCTAGCGGTTAGCTTGGTACCAAAACACTATATCATGCGGGTATCTTGGGTCGTTGGCGATGGTCACAATATGCCAAAAACTATGAAAAACTTGGCGGATATGCGTATCAATCCAAAAGTCGTCAATGATCAGTTTGGCCGGCTGACGTTTGCGTCAGAGATTGCTCGAGCTACTAAATTCTTCTTAGATAATAAAGTTGCATATGGACTATATAACGTAACCAACGAAGGTCCAGTGAAGTCGTGGTACGAAATTGCCGCTGACGTGTTTGAATATGCCGGATATGATCGCGGCCGCGTACAGCCGATTTCTACCGAGGAGTATGCTGCTAGTAAACCAGGC
Organism: uncultured Candidatus Saccharibacteria bacterium; assembly: GCA_963528575.1. Classification (GTDB taxonomy): domain Bacteria; phylum Patescibacteriota; class Saccharimonadia; order Saccharimonadales; family Saccharimonadaceae; genus Saccharimonas. The sequence goes on along the minus strand of CAURUS010000001.1, from coordinate 310,294 downwards.
TTTGCGCCGCGGCCGCTCAACAGCGATATGGATTTGTCGAAGTTGCGCCAAACGGGTTTTGTGCCAAGCGATTACACCGAAATGCTGAAAGAATATGTTAAGCAATTGTCAACGAACAAGTAGGATTTATTATGAACAAAGGAATTTTAAACGTTTTATATCAGAGTGACGACAACTATGCTGTAGTCAGTGCAATTTCCATTGTGTCGCTTTTAGAAAATAATAAGCACTTAAAACAGATCAATATTTTTTACCTTGGGCATCAACTCAAAAAAGATAGCATCAACAAATTCAACAAAATGGTTGGAAATTATAAGAACGCCGCAATTACTTTCGTTGACGTGTCAAGTTATCCTGACGAATTGAAAGAGATTGGTGTTAAGGCTTGGAAGGGATTATATATCACATGGTATAAGATGCTGGCGTTTGCTAAGCTTGATATCAAAACGGACCGGATTTTGTACATTAACCCGCACACGGTAATTAGCGGTGCGCTTGATGGTCTTTTGGATCTTGATTTTGAGGATAATGTGATGGCGCTGTCATACGATGCCACCATGGTGAACGCGCACAAGGATGTCATTGGTTTGAAACCAACCGACGGTTACTTTAATTGTGGAGTTATGCTTATCAATCACAAAAAATGGATGAAAGATAAGATTGATGCTAAGATGCGCGAGCATTTGCGGCACAATCACTACGAGGTGGCTGACCAAGATTTGTGCAACGTGTTTTTCAAAGGCAAGATCAAGAAGATTGGCGTGGAATATAATTTCTCGACCGTTTTCTATGGGTATGATATTAAAAAATACATTAAAGCCAACGGTTTCTTGCCTGAAAGTTTTTACAGTTATAATGAGATTATGGAGAGTTACTACGCGCCGAAGATCATTCATTCGCAATTTGGTGTGAATGGTAGGCCGTGGCAGCAGGGTAATGATAATCCAGTTGGTTTTTTGTGGCGTAAATATTTGAAACTAACGCCCTGGAAAAACGCTAAAATGCCAGTAGCGAAGAAGGATATAAACTGGCGACTGTATGACCTATTGCCGCAATCAATAATCGTCAATCTGTATGCGTGGGCGGTTAATCGCAAATTTGCAAAGACAAAATAGTAAATTAATTAAGTGATAGGATAAGCGCTAAAAGCGCGACAGGAAACTGTGGATGCGTGATGTCACGCGAAGTTTTGCTGCTCGTGCGGCTTTTTTCCAGTCAATCTCATTAAACCTATCGGAAAAATTATCGTAGACTTCTTTCTCTTCCTTGAATCGGATACCATTTTTACCTTTTTCTTTACTGGATAACGACTCGGCAAAACGGCGGTATTGAAAGGTTTCTGTCATATCAAAATAAAGCGAAGCGCCATCAATAATCATGGTTAATTCGACGATGACGTCTTCAAGGATTTTATACTTTGTATCAAATGAGTATTGTTTGAGAGTATCGGTTTTCCAAGTGATGGATGGAAAATAAAGCCAATTTCCACAGCAAAGCGAAGCAGCAAGTTTTTCGCCAGACAGTATGCCAGATTTTTTAGGTTGCAGCATTCTTTTAACTTTATCGACAAGCGGTAGATATACGTTACTTTTGTCGTCGATTATTTGTACGCGAGGCTGATAAAAGTCTGCTTCACCAATGTTTTTTAGCGCAGTATCAACGTAGCTAGGTAGTAGTTTATCGTCGCAGCCGACGATCATACAATACGGTGCGCTTGCGTGTTGAATAGCGTAATTAAAGTTGGCGGTGATACCAATATTTTTACGGTGTCTGATATACGTGATACGTTTATCGTTTAATTTTTTGTAATGATTGTAGGCAGTTTTATCTGGATAATGATCATCAAGAATAGTCAAATGCCAGGCTTTGCTGGTCTGTGCTATCACTGAATCGACGGTTTGCTTCAGTAATGAAAACTCACCCCAGTACGGTACGATAATATCAATACTATTTTTCATTCGACAGCCTGATTGATAATTCTTGATGCAAATCGCGCAGTCTTCGTTCGTTTTGGTCGATACGCTGACGCTGATTATTAGCGATGTAGAATAGCAAAATAATCGCTGTAGTTTGCAAAATATCAAATAGGCTTAATTCTGACGAATCCAGCGGCGGATGGCCAATCGAAATGTTATACAGAGGAAATGACCCAATCAGTACAACCATGATAACCATCCAGATAATTAATTGATGGCGAAAGCGCGTTACACTAACTTTGCGCAGTTTGTACTGAGTGATGATATTGATCAATGCTGCTAAAATAATCGGCACATTGAGTAGTACGAGGATAAGATATCTCATTCGAATAACTCCGTTAAACGTTGTTTGAATAATCGTTTGACGATATTGATGGCATTCCAGTTGTTTTGGCCTTTGGCGCGGGAATAGTCGGTGTAAATTGCTTTGATTGGGTATTCGGAAATGATCATACCCGCTTGTTTGGCGCGCCAAATCATCTCTGAGCAAAATTCGTAGCCAGTCGATTTCCAGTCGAGGTTATCAATTGCCCTTCGCGAGTAAACCCGCAGTCCAGATTGCGAATCAGTAACATTAATACCAAACAGGGCATAAGTTATGAAACTTAAGCCTTTATTCCCCAAAACCTTAGTCCTAGACATGCCCTCGCTATTGATGAGTCGGCTACCGATGAGTAAATCAGTATCAGAGCTGTCGCTCTGCCGAATACCCGCCAAAACATCTTCTGGATCGTGCTGGCCATCAGCATCCATGGTAGCGGCAATATCATAGCCGTGTTGCCGCGCGTAGGCAAGCCCAGTTAGCGTTGCGCCGCCGGCTCCAGAATTCAAAATATGATCAATGACAATTGCGCCGCCTTTTCGAGCTTGTTCGAGCGTATTGTCTTTTGATCCGTCGTTGATTAGAACTATATCAATTGAGTAGTCTTTTTTGGCTTTTGAGAAAACTTTTTTGGCTTTTTTAATAACATCTTTGATGACGCTAGATTCGTTGTAGGCGGGTATGATGACACAAACTTTTTTCATCGGTAATTACAATACGTTCAAGTATTCTCCGTAGCCTGATTTTTTAAGCGTGGCAGCAATCTCGTCAAGTTGCTGACGGTTGATCCAGTCGTTTTGAAAAGCAGTTTTTTCTGGACTGCCGACAATTTGGCCGGTACGCGTTTGGACGACACGAACAAAGTCTTCGGCATCAGTTAGGCTGCTGATGGTGCCGGTGTCTAGCCAAACATCGCCGTTATCAAGCGTCTGAACTTTGAGTTTGCCGCGGCGTAAATATTCGGCGTTAATTGAGGTAATTTCTAGCTCGCCGCGGGCACTTGGCTGAACTTTTTTAGCGATCTCGATAACGTCATTGTCATAAAAATATATGCCGACAACTGCGAAATTAGATTTTGGCTGAACGGGTTTTTCTTCAATTGAGACTGCTTGGTTTTGATTGTCGAATTCGACAACGCCGTAACGCTCTGGGTCAGATACTTTATAAGCGAAAACAATGCCGCCATCTGGGTCGGTACAGGCGCGTAGCGAATCATCAAGAGCTGCACCATAAAAAATATTATCACCTAGCACTAACGCTACTTTGTCGCCGCCAATAAATTCTTCGCCAATGATAAAGGCCTGGGCTAGTCCTTCTGGTTTGGGCTGAACGGCATATTCTAGATTGATACCCCACTGCGAACCGTTGCCAAGGAGCCGTTGAAACCCAGCCTGGTCGTCTGGCGTGGTAATTATCAAAATGTCGCGAATTCCTGCCTGCATCAGTGTGGTCAGCGGATAATAAATCATCGGCTTATCGTAAATTGGCATTAGCTGCTTGCTAATAGCCTTGGTAATCGGCCACAATCGCGTACCTGATCCACCCGCTAGAATTATTCCTTTCATAAACCTCCTACTTTTATGATATAAGTATAGCAAACAGATTAGCTAATTGACAAAAGTACAAAAGTAAGTTAAAATAAAAGGATGGAGAAAATTTCTAGCCCTAAGATTGAACATACGCGAGATGCTCATGAAAGCTATCTAACCAGAGTATCGGACAATCTATTTACCGACCCGGACCATCCTGAAAGAGAGCCGAGGAGTCGCTCAATTGTTTATGTACCGTATCGCGGTTTTTCCAAACAGTTACAGCAGGACTGCCCTGAAATTACCTTTACATATCTTAATGGTCCAGAGGTTGCTGGAGCCGTGTCTGCGGCTGATGTCATCATCAATATTGCTCGCGGTGAAGAGGTTGTTGGGGCAGAAGTTGGACACCCTGACAGGAATGTCAAACTGCCGCCAGAGTCGGTGGCAAATACCGACATGGTTAGCGATCTGTATGTGCGGGCGATTGAATCCGGCAATACTAATGTACAAGTTGTTCACACTGGTAGGATGAACAACAAGACGATTGCTATGGCGACAGCAATGCCAATTTTGGCTGAGAGCGCCGGACTTAATTGTGAAGATGTGATTCATACGCCTGATGCGCAAATACGGAAACTGGTGGCGAGAACACGAGTCGATTTGAATGATTTGATGCATGAAGTTGACGCTGATCCAACAATGCAGGATATGCAGGTTTGTACCCGGGCGCTTCGGCGAATATACGAGGCGCGTGGTGTTGATCCAGATATCGCCAGCCCATCTGAGTTGACTGACGCACTATTGGATGAATATGAGAAATATCCGCGCATCAGTACTTCAACACTAATGAGAGAACAGATGTTGAAGAACGTCGCTGAAAAGTTACGAAGTGAAGGTAAGAGTGAAAAAGAAATTAATGAAGTAGTTGGAAAACTGGATGAGTTCACAGATGAGGAACCCGACTCGGTTGATACGGTTACGAACTTTACTAATAGCATCCCGATAATTTTATCTAAACAGTTGATTAAAGAGGGCTATGACGCTGATGAAGTTGGTCTAATGAGTACCGAACAAAAGATGGAATTGTTGGCAGACACTGAAATGACAGCAGTGTTTGTAGCCGATATTGCACACATGCCGCGGGTGATGTGGCTGGCTGATTATCTGATGCCAGACAACTTTAAGCTGGTGTTCGTTGAGAGTAGAACAGATTTGGATGAAGATGCACTACAAAAATCAATGGAACGTGAAGAGCGGTCGCTTAATCTCACTAGAAATTGGTTACCGAATCAGATGGGCACTAGGAATCCAGCTAAAGTTAGCAAATTGGCAGACGAAGCCTACTGGGGTAAAGGTAGTATAAGCAATAGAGAAATCAACGCTAGTATTCAACAGGCAAAGTAGATAATCTAACCAAGCAGTTTGTTTAGCTTATCGCGCCAGTCTTCTGGTATGAATCCGGTTTTTTCAATTTTTGTTAGATCTAGAGTGCTTTGCAATGGTCGCTGAGCAGCACCTGGCTTACTGGCGAAATATTCAGCGGTAGAGACTGGCTGTATGTCTGAAGATGATTTACCTGATTTTTCAAAGACAATTTTGGCAATTTCCGCCCAGCTGGTCGGTTGGCCTTCATTAGTTAGATTATATGTGCCGTACGGTGCATTTGTTTCTAGTAGATGTTTAATACCACGCACCAAAGTATCGGTAAAAGTTAGGCGGCCAATCTGGTCGTTAACGACGGAAGGTTTGACACCACGCGCTGCTAGATCTTGCATGATGTTAACAAAGTTTCTGCCATCGCCGATTACCCAGGAGGTGCGAATGATGTAATGTTTGATTGTGGTGGCGGCCGCTAGGTCGCCATCAGCTTTAGTCTTGCCATAAATGTTGAGCGGTGAAAAAGTTTCGTCTTCGTTGTGGATTGGCTGGGAACCGTCGAAAACGTAGTCAGACGAGAATGTTACAAAAGTTAAGTCATGCTGGCTAGCGGCTGTTGCTAAGTAGCGGCTCGCATCGACGTTGACTGCTTTGACTAGGTTGTAATTGCTGGGATTTTCCGCACCATCAACGTCTGTCCAGGCGGCAGCGTTAATAATTACTTTGACATTATCCCAGTTAAACCCATTGATTGCCTTTTGGTTAGTGATATCGAGTTGTTCGCGATCCAGGGCTAGTGCCTGAGGGTAAACTTTTTGTAGTGCTCGGCCGACTTGCCCGTTAGCGCCAGTGATAACTACTGTCTTGTCGTCCATCAAACCTCCATCGGGATTACGTTTGCAAGCAGCGGGTGAGCGGCGTCCTTTTCGGAAATAATCGCTTGGTCTTGGCTGATTGGCCAGTCGATACTAAGTTCTGGGTCAAACAAATTGACAAAGGTGTATTTGGCATCTGGCGACCAATGAGCGTCAACCAGGTAAGTGTAAGCGATGTTGTCATCAAGCGCCTGATAGCCATTAGCAACGCCTTTGGGTACGAAGATTGCTGTGCCAGGATTGATTTCATGCGTGAAAACTCGGCCGAAACTGTCGCCTTTGCGCAAATCGCACCACGCACCAAAGACGCGGCCATTGGCGGTGGAGATAAATTTATTCCATGGCTCAGCATGCAGACCGCGGGTAGCGCCGGCTTTATCGTTGAAGCTGATGTTGTTTTGTACGATGGTAAATGATGGTAGTCCCAGTGCTTCCATTTTCTCCTTTTGGTAATTCTCCTTGAACCAACCGCGGTTATCGCCATGGACGGGCAGTGTTACCACAAACAGCCCGGGGATGGGTGATTCGGTGACGGTTAGTTCGTTGTAGTCGCTTGGATCGAAGTTCATAGATTGTCCTTTCGCCATAGTTGATAATAATGTAGTCCTGCCAGAGTTTGACAATCATTAATCTCGCCGTTTCGAATCAAATCGTCTATTTCATTAAGTGTGAAAAATCGCATATCACTAAACACTTCATCGCTTTGTTCACGTTGGCCAGTGAAGCTTAGTTCTCGGGCCAGGAAAACGGCCATTTTCTCCGTCATTAGGCCATTACAGACGTATGCTTCGCCTAGTTTTTGCCAAGATTGAGCGATGATGCTGGTCTCTTCTTCGAGTTCACGCTTTGAGGCTTCTAATAAATCTTCATTGTCACCTCCGCCGCCGGGCAGCTCCCAACCAAAGATTTGTGAGGGATAGCGAAAACCGCGCACTAAATACAAGCGCTCTTGGTCGTCTACTACTACAATCATGCACGAATCTCGCGACTCCATATAGCCATAGATCCCGGTGTTTCCGTCTTGACTAATGGTCTGATCTTCGTGAATGGTGATCCAAGGATTTTGGTAGACGATTTTACTGCTGATTTTAGTTTTTGACGGCGCTTCGTTCACGATTATTGCCCCTGTTTTGCGTAGGCTGCTTCAACCGCTTCTTTTTGGGCTTTCCACCAGTCTTCGTGTTCGCGGTACCATTCAATGGTTTGCAGTAAGCCGTCATGCATACCTGTTTGGTTATCAGTATATTGTGGCTGCCACCCCAGTTCGTGGCGTAGTTTACTGGAATCCATAGCGTAGCGCATGTCGTGGCCTGGGCGGTCATTGACATGCTCGTACCAATCTTTGCCTTTACCCATCAGCTCGCAAATTAGCTCAATCACCATCTTGTTATTGACGTGGTCGTTATCGGCGCCGATGATGTAGGTTTCGCCTAGCTCGCCCTTTTCCAGGATGAGGTGAACTGCCGAGTTGTGATCATCGACGTGAATCCAGTCGCGGACTTGCTCGCCCGTACCGTACAGTTTGGGCTTGATATCGCTCAAAATATTGGTGATTTGGCGTGGAATGAACTTTTCGATGTGTTGATATGGGCCGTAATTGTTTGAGCAATTGGAAATCGTTGCTTTGATACCGAAGCTGCGGATCCAGGCGCGTACCAGCATGTCGCTGGAAGCCTTGGTGCTGGAGTAGGGGCTGGATGGATTGTACGGGGTGTCTTCGGTGAAGCGGTTTGGATCGTCGAGTTCCAAATCGCCAAATACTTCGTCGGTCGAGATATGATGCAAACGCTTGCCGTGCTTGCGGATAGCTTCCAAGATAGTGTAGGTACCAACCACGTTGGTCTCGACAAACGGCCACGGATTGCGCAGAGAATTGTCATTATGGCTTTCAGCGGCGAAATGCACTACAATGTCATTTTCAGCCACCAATTTATCCATCAACTCGGCATCGCAAATGTCGCCTTCGACAAAATTAATTTGGCTAGCTACTGGCTCCAAGTTGGCGCGATTGCCCGCATATGTGAGCTTGTCAATAACAGTGATGTCATATTCTGGCTTGTGTTTGACGGTATAATGCACAAAATTCGAGCCAATGAATCCCGCGCCTCCCGTGACTAGCATCTTTGTCATAAGTATAGTATATCAGGTATAATAAGTAATCGACAGAGGAGGATTATGAAAATAGTAATTGTTAGCGGCTATTTCAATCCGCTGCACGGCGGACATCTGGATATGATTGAGGCGGCAGCGGCTATGGGCGACAAGCTGATTGTAATTGTTAATAATGATAAGCAGCAGCTACTCAAAAAAGGCAAGATTATCTTGGACGAAAGTAATCGGTTGCGGTTAATGCGAGCGCTGAAAGGTGTTGATCAGGTAATCTTGTCAATCGATGAAGACCCATCTATTATTAAGTCGCTAGAAATGGTTGCCGGCCAATATCCAGGCGATGAGCTAATTTTCGCTAACGGCGGCGATCGCGATACCGAAAAAGCTATTCCCGAAGCAGATGTTTGTAAAAAGTACAACATACAGATGCGGTTTGATGCTGGTAAAGGTAAGCCAGATTCGTCGACGCGAATCAACCAAGCGACAGGCAAAGAATAGCTGGATACAGAATAAAGGCGGGTTGCCACTGAATAATCGCCAGTACAAGACGCCGCGTTCGCTACTCAGAAAAGCCGTTCGGATTCTGTGATTGCCAGCGCCAGCTGTCAGCGCAAGCTTGCTCAATACTTAATTCAGCTCGCCAGCCTAGTTCGCGTTCGGCTTTGCTGCAGTCGGCATAGCAGGCGGCGATATCGCCGGCTCGCCGCGGTTTGATTTCGTAGGGCAAATCTCGCCCGCAAGCTTTGCTAAATGCTTTGATGATTTCTAATACCGATGTGCCGCTTCCAGTGCCGAGATTATAGACATTAGCTCCGGCTTTCATGTGTTGCAGAGCAGCGACGTGGCCGCGCGCTAGATCAACGACGTGAATGTAATCGCGCACACCCGTGCCGTCTGGCGTGTCATAATCGTTGCCGAAAACACCGACACTTTGAAGTTTGCCGACGGCAACTTGAGCGACATAAGGCAATAAATTGTTTGGAATGCCGTTTGGATCTTCGCCGATTTGGCCTGATTGATGAGCGCCGATCGGGTTGAAATAACGCAAGATTGTTGCTTCAAACGTTGGATCGGCCGCGCAGTAATCCTGTATGATTTGCTCGATCATGTATTTAGTCTTGCCATAAGGATTGGTTAAGCCTACGCCGACTGTCGAAGTTTCGCGCAGCGGCAGCTCGCTAGGGTTACCGTAAACAGTTGCTGAACTTGAAAAGACTAATTGCTTAACGTTATGTTCTCGCATCACTTCAAGCAGAACCATAGTCGAGACGAGGTTATTATCGTAATATTCTAGCGGTTTGGCGACTGATTCACCGACAGCCTTTAGTCCCGCAAAATGAATCACTGAATCTATACTATATGTTGTAAAAATATCATCAAGTGCTGATTGGTCGCGGACATCCGCTTCAATAAAAGGGATTTCGTACCCAGCGATCTGTTCGACACGTCGCAAACTCTCGCGGCTAGAATTGGCTAAGTTATCGATTACCACCACTTCAAAATTGTTATTGATAAGCTCGATCAGCGTGTGGCTGCCAATATAACCTGCGCCGCCAGTGACTAAAATTGTTTTCATACTATATATTGTATAACATTAAGTAAACAAAACCCTTAAAGAGATAAATCGCTTACTGAGTCGGCAACGGTAGTCCATAATGACCCAAGTTGACCTTCTTTAACAGCCGCCATACCGTTGCTGATAACTCCAATTCGCGACTTGCTCATGTCGAAAGATGTAACTGCTGTAGCAACGTTTACCCATGCTGTGTGCAGCGATCCTTCTTTGACGTACAATACATCACCGTAAGATAAGGCACCGATTCTGTCTCCGTCAAGAATGGCTGTTTTTGTGTTATTTATCAGAAGAGTCCAGAGATTATTGATAGAGCCCTCTTTTGCGAAGAGGTTATTAGAGGTATCTATTACAGCTATTCGATTATCTGTGACTGAAATACTATTTGCATTATTATACACGAGAGTCCAAAGAGCGCTTAGGGAGCCCTCCTTAACAAAAGCGTTGACACCGCCTTTAATTATGCCAATACGAGAACTACTAAGTGAAAATTGAGTTACATTATCGGCAACGCGGACCCAATTTTCATTGAGAGACCCTTCTTTGATAGCAAGCCAGCCGCCAGACAAAACGCCGATGCGATTACCTGAAATATCAAACTTATCAACATTGTCAGCTATTTTGGTCCAAGTAGCGTTTGTAGGTCCTTCTTTTGCGTAAAGCTCTTTATTATGATTAAGTACTACTATCCTATTGCCTGATAGTCTAATTGATTTCACGCCTCTAGCTTGTATTGTCCAAAGCTCGTTTAGCGGGCCCTCTTTGACTGAAGCTATTGAGTTTTGAACAATTCCTATTCTAGGTAGCAAGGTAACGTCTCGTATGTGTATAAAGTTGTGCGGCCACTCTCTATCACTCGAGCGGTAGTATCGTTTTTGCAAAGTGATAGCGGGTAAATAGCTGTCCTCGGAGGTTTCGATATATTCGGGAGTGACCTTTTCTACATATGCTACATGACCAGGAGTTGTCCATTGCGCGATTGATCCAACCTCTGGAGTTCCGTTAACGGCGAATCCTTTCGAACGAGCTTTTGTGGCCCAGTTATAGGCGTGCCCGAGATTCCCTGGGTTAGCTGCGCCGTTTTGTGCTAAACGGTATGCAGCATAATTAGTGCAGTTATGTCCAGTCTCGCGAGTAGAATAGCCCCACGTAGACTGTCCGCGATAACCGCTATGACTAGTGCAATTGTATCCAGAGCTGTGGCATAAAAGCGTTGCAGCAGAGGCGATACTGATGTCTATCGTCGATAAAAATATAGTTATGCAGATAAAAACTATAATTTTGTAATGCAGGCTATTTGCTAACATGTCTTTCAGCAGCCTTAATGATATTTATCATACACAACCTTTTTAATCTTAGTCAAGAAAAGGCCCTTATCAAAGCGTTTAGCGGTACGGGCGAGTTTGCTGGGGTGAAAACTAGTTTGTTCGGTGATTTTGATGGCTTTTACAATGTCGTCGACGGTTTGATGTTGAAATAGCGTGCCGATATCAGGCGACGTGACTATATCAGTGGTGCCGCCGCGTGCCAGGCCGATAACGGGTGCGCCGGCTGCTAATGCTTCGACGCTGACAATACCGAAATCCTCCTCGGCAGGATAAATAAAGCCGCGCGCAGTTGTGATAGCTTTCTCGTATTCGGCATCGCTAGCATCGCCGAAGCGGTCGGTGCGGAATTCGACGGTTGGGCCAGCAAGCTTGACTAGTTGGTCGTGGGCTGGCCCGTTGCCAAAAACGATCAGTTTTTTGTTGAGTTTGGTAGTGGCTTTGACGGCTAGATCGTAGCGCTTATACGGCAACTGGCGGCCGATAGTTACGTAGTGGTCGCCCCGTTTTCGAGCAGGCGTAAAGCGGCTAGTTTCGACTGGCGGATGAATTACGGTACTGCTGCGGCTGTAGTATTTTTTGATGCGTTTTTGCGTTTCGGTAGAGTTGGCGATGAAAACGTCGACTTGTTTAGCGGCCTCCAGATCAAGCTGGCGCTGATGCGGTACTAGCAGCGGCATCAGCAGGCGAATAAACGGATTAAGTTTGCCGTAGCCAGGATCGCGGCGGTATTCGTCGTAGTGGCTCCAGTAGTAGCGCGGCGGCGTATGGCAATAATTGATAATAACTTGGCTGGGGTGTGCTTTAGTGACTTGGTGGCCGTGCAGGTACGAACTAGTCAAAATAATATCAAATTCGCTAAGATCGAGCTGGCGCATTGCTTTAACTGCTAGCGTCGGAAAAAGTTTGTAATAATTGCGCAGCCGCAGCGGTATTTTTTGCAGTTTCGAGGTGCGAATATCAAGTTTAGCAAAAGCTGGAACCTTGTCGGGATTATATATTGCCGTATAAATTGGCGCATCAGGGAAAGCTTCGTGCATTGCTAGCACGACATTCTCGGCACCGCCCATCGTTGTCAAGAAGTCGCAAACAATTGCAATGCGCGGACGTTTCATTATCTTGCTCCCGTTTTGTGTAGTACAACACCGATTGTTTTGAAAAGTATCCGCAAGTCTAGCCAAAAACTCCAGTTTTGCGCGTAATAAAGCTCAAGCTCAATCCGTTCGTTGAAGCTCAGGTTGCTGCGGCCCGAGACTTGCCACAATCCAGTCACCCCAGACTTAACGCTATGCAATAACGCCGTACGATTTTTGCTGAATTTAACTTCTTGCGGCAGAATTGGCCGCGGCCCGACTAAGCTCAAGTCGCCGAGCAGCACGTTGATAAATTGCGGAAATTCATCAAGCGAAGTATTACGCAAGAACTTGCCAAACCAAGTAATCCGCGGATCATCGGCAACCTTGTGATCGCGTCGGTATTCGGCGGCCAAATCAGGCCGATTCATTTCCTCAAACTCGATACTGGCGTCCTTTTTGCCGTACTGAGCACCCATGGTGCGGAACTTATAGAGACGAATCGGTTTCGAAAAACGGCTCAAACGTTTAGAACGGTAAAAAATCGGTCCGGGATTGCAAATCTTTTGCAGCAACGCGATTATTATTATAATTGATCCCCAGAGCGGCAAAGTAATAATAACGGCTATCAAGTCAAATAACCGCTTAGCAATTGCCCCCCAGCCGATGAGTGGTGTTTGGCTGACGGTAATCATCGGATAGCCGAGAAAGACATCGACGGTGTTTTTGCCAGTATAAAATTCTGGCTCGCCAGGGATGAAATTATATTGAATGTGAGCAATTTGTGCGGCGCTTAAAATTTGGTGATTGCGATCTTCGCTGGCATAAAGGTCGGTTTGAATAATAGTGCTAATGTTAAGTTTTTTGATATCTTTGAGTGCTGATTCGACGCGGCCATAATGGACAATACCGAGATGCGGCGGCAACAATTTTGCTGGCCCGGCGAAGGCTACAATTTGATAACCAGATTTGTGGGTGGAGCCGAGGGACATCGCAATATCGGTCGTCGCATCAGAATTACCGATTACCAACACTCGGCTGACACCGTGTCCGTAGCGGTATAGCTCGTTGCGAATAGTGCGAATTATTTCGCGCACCAAAATAATGGCAATCGTTGAGCCGATTAAAACGTAAAGAGCGACTAACCTGGCCGGAAAAATATGCATACTAGTGAAGTATTCCCAGCCAATCACCAGCAGTATACCAATGAAAGTGCCGAGTGCTATGCGGCTCCATTCGACGAGGCGGCGGTTATAAATACTCGGACTATACAATCCGAGCGAAGCGAAAATCAGTATCCACACCGGGGTAATCACGGCAAAGCCGATAATATATTCGTAGGCGTAAACAATGTGCAAGAGTACGCGCTGGTCGACCTGAGTGCGAATGTAATAGGCTGCGGCAAAAACAATTGCCAGCACAATCGCGTCGGCCGCCATCAGGATTAGGCTGTAAGACTTGGTGTTATGAGATGGCATTTGTCTTCATTATAACAACTTTCGTTATAATAGATAGCATGAGCAATCTCAATACCGATAATTTGGAGCGTCGGCTAGCTTCGGTAACACTGGTGCTGTTGGCTACGATTATGCTAGGTTTGGCAATTCATACGCCGTTGACGGTTTTGGCGAGCACGCATTGGCCGCCGGTTGCGCTGTATGCCAAAGCATGGAAAGAAGTACTGTTAATGGTAGCTTTTGTCCTGGTGATTATCCTGGGTTGGCGGCGCCATGCTTGGCGATTTTGGCTGCGCGATAAGTTGTTATGGTTGATTGCTGGTTTTGCGTTGTGGCATTTGGTTTTAGCGGGAATATCGCTAGCTGCGGGTAATTCAGCGGCAGCTGTGATTGCCGGCCTGGTAATTGATTTGCGCTGGGGTCTAATAGCGGCGACGATGTATGGTTTTATTTATCTATATCCGCACTATCGGCAAATTTTATTGAAATGTATGCTGGCGACGGCGGTGATAATCGTTGGCTTTGCTTGTTTGCAGCTGATTTTGCCGCGGGATTTCTTGACAATATTCGGTTACAGCCAGGCGACGGTTGTACCGTATTTGACGGTTGATTCAAATGAGGCTTATGTGCGCTTTGGCAGCACGCTGCGCGGGCCGAATCCGCTAGGGGCGTATGCGCTTGGCGGATTGGTTTTGGCGTCAGCACTTTTGGCGGCAAAATGGCGTGATAGTGCTAAGCTGCGCGTCTACGGCGTTTTGGCAGCCGTTAGCTCTAGTATAGCCCTTTACATTAGTTATTCGCGGGCGGCGATTCTGGGGACTCTAGCAGCGTTAGGCGGGCTTTTTGCTCATCAATATGGCCGGAAATTATCTAAAAAAGCTTGGATATCGATTGCTGCGGGAGTTTTAATTGCAGCTGCGGGCGGAGCTTATTTGCTGCGCGATACCAGCTTTATGCATAATGTGATTTTGCACGATAATCCTACTACGGGTGCTGCTAGAACCTCAAATGACGATCACCTTTCGTCGCTGCGCGATGGCGTCATCAAGGCAGCGCAACAGCCGTTTGGCGCTGGTATTGGTAGTACTGGGTCGGCATCGTTATTGGGTGATTCAGGGGTGATTATCGAGAACCAATATTTATTTATCGTACACGAAGCTGGTTGGCTGGGTTTGGTGATTTACTTGATGATTGTGATTATCGTTTTGCTACGGCTATGGCGGCGGCGGAACGATTGGTTAGCGCTTGGCATGTTTTTGTCTGGAGTTGGCCTGAGCATCGCTAGTTTGTTCTTGCCAGTATTTGCTGATGATGTGATAGCACTAGTTTGGTGGGGCTTGTCGGCACTGATAGTGGCACGACCGTTTGACCGGGAGCTAGTTGATTCGTTATAGTGAAGGTATGGCAGCACAAGCTCAATCGGCGGCAATTAATCCGACCAAGAAGCAGTACGAGCTTTTACTATTTATTGATAACTTTATAAAAGATAACGGCTACGGGCCGAGTTATCGCGAGATAATGCGGGCGCTTAATTACAAAAGCATTTCGACAGTAGCAGTACATATTGATAATTTGATCTCCCGCGGCCACTTGCGTAAGCGTGACAATTCAGCGCGGTCGCTAGAGGTGATCGACGTGGCTGCGGCGCCAAAAACCACGCCAGAAGTTTTGGATTCGACAGACGCGATAACTGAACGCTGTATTCGCGCTAAAATAGCCGATTTGCAGAAGCAAGACGACGATAAGGTACGCCGGGATATTCAAACGCTGCAATCGGCATTACAAATTCTTGGTTATGAGGGGCCACGTGAGACGGATAGCGCGTAAACCATCGTACCGCCGGCGTTATACTGGTACTAAAGCGGCGGTCCATGCCGCTAAATCTACTAAATCTAGCGCTTGGCGATTGCAATTGCGGCGTCTAGTTTATGGCGCATATCGGCAGGTTAATTACCAAGCTGCTTCATTGCAGATAAAATTACAACGTTTGTTACGCCATAAGTATTTCCGTAAATGTGCAGTTGGTGCGGCAGCAAGTTTGACATTTCTTCTAGTAATTGTACAGTTGGCTTATCCAAGCGATAAGACTTTGCCGTTTGCGCACGTTGACGGATTAGCAATTGGCGGTATGGCTAAAGATGCAGCGGCCAAAAAAGCTAATCAAGCGTATAGCGACCATGCTCTTAACATCACGATGAATAATTCAGACAAGCCGGCGGTTAGTATTAAGCTGCGCGATATTGCTATCTCGGTTGATAATTCGCAGCGGATCAAGCAGTACGATTATCCTTGGTATGTGCGATTGGTGCCAACTTCATTGTTTTGGTATGGTTTGAATTATGGTTCGCCGCCAGCCCCTAAATTTGCCAACCAAACGGATGCAGCTGTTAACGAAAAAATAGTTGCTCGCTGCCAAGTTAGTCCGACCAATGCTACGCTTAAAGCCAAAGGGGCGCAGCTCGAGCTGCAGAGGTCTAGGCTTGGCGGTAAATGCGATGAGGCTAAAATCAAGCAATCTGTTCGCGATATCAAACCAAAATTACATCAGCCTACAACTATTAATGTCAATAAAATAGATATCAAACCAGCGGTGAGCGATGAAAAAGCTAAGCAATTGGCGCGAAAGCTAACCAAACATCTAGCGGGAGGTATTCAAATTAAAGCTAGAGACAAAACTATCGCGGTCGATGCGCAGACAGTTTACGCTTGGCTTGACTTTACCGCTAAAGATAAAGAATTGGTGGCTACGCTGAATGCTGAACGTACTGGCAAATGGCTGAATGATGTGGTAGCGAAAATTGTTACTGTGGCGCCTGGGGTGTCGAAAATTACTACGCATGACTTCACTATTGTTAGCAAGCAGACAGGTAGTTCAGGGCAAGCACTTGATGTGGCGGTCATGCTGCAGAAATTACAAAGTACAATCGACGGCGACAGTTTGCAGCTTGATGCCGCTACCAAGGCTGTACCGCCGCGCGAGGAATATACGCGGACGTATAGCTCGAGCGATGCTGGCTTGTCGGCTTTGATGGAAAATTTCGCCAAAGACCATCCGGGGACTTACGGCGTGTCGATGATAGAACTTGACGACAAAAAGCGCCGCGCCGAATACAATGGCGATAAGCAATTTGTAACAGCTAGCACCTACAAATTGCTAGTGGCTTATAGCTTGCTAAAGCGTATTGATAGCGGTGCGCGCAGTTGGGATAGCGATCAAGCATGCTTTAATAAAATGATTAGTTTGAGTGATAATGCTTGCGCGGAAAGTTTCTTGAACGCAATTGGAGTTAGTACTTTGACTAGCGAAGCTAACGCCATTGGCCTTAAGAACTCGACATTTATGAAAGGCGGCGGACCGTATACGACAGCAAATGATCAAGCCCTGCTGCTAGGTATGATTGCAACCGGCCAAAACTTTTCGAGCGCCAACCAGCAACGCCTATTAGAGGCTATGAAAAAGAATATCTACCGCAAAGGTATTCCAGCGGGCGTATCAGGGACGGTTGCCGATAAGGTTGGCTTCATGAATGGATTATTGCATGACTCGGCGATTATTTATGGTTCGCACGGTACGTACGTACTGTCAATTATGACCGATGGCGCTAGTTGGGAAGCGATTGCTGATTTGGCAAAACAACTTGATGCGCTGCGCGCGCAGTAGACTTTACACCTTTTGTATAATAAGTTACAATACTGGTATCTGCGGCGATAGCAGAATGTATTCCGGCATAGCTCAGTGGTAGAGCGGATGGCTGTTAACCATTAGGTCGCTGGTTCGAGCCCAGCTGCCGGAGCCAAATTGATAGATGAATTGCCTGATATACTGGGCAAACGGCCTCGACAGGTTAAGTCAAGGCCTTTTTAAATAGATTTTATAAATAGTTTACTATTGCAGCAAACATTAGGGTAAGCGTGTAATTTTCGTTGTATTTTATACTATAATACTTGAAAAAATTGTTAAGTAATGTTAGCATGAAAGCGTAAACTAAATTAAAACACAAATGTGTACAGGAGAAAAACAATATGGGTGTTCCCTATGTCAAATTGGCTAGTGCTGTGTCAGTGGCAGCCGTTGTTGGCGCAGTGGTATTTAACTCGCCAGCCAATGCTGCGCCGACTGCATTCACGTGGACGGGCGCTGCTGGCGACCACAAAATGTCAACTGCTGGCAACTGGAAAGACGGCCAAGTACCAACAGAGGGCTCTAAACTGGTGTTTACGTGTGCCAACGGAGCTAGTGAGACGATTCAGAATGATTTGAACGTTGCTTTGTCGGGCTTGGACGCTCAAAAAATGAACAATGTTACTGGCGGTCCGACATGCGCTAGCTACACGATTGATACGCTGAAATTTACATCGGATGCTGAGTTTAGTGGCGGTCATACTAGCGCTGGTGATGAAGAGGGTAAGATCCCTAATATTTACGTTACAGGTGCCGTCACTGGCTTGTCAAACTTGAAATCTAACGGATTCGACGGCAAGTTCACTAGCAGGCCAACGATTAACCGTTTTGAGGTCGCTAATAGCGGATGTAATAATATAAGTTACTATATAAATGCTCCAGAGAAAGTTGTTGGCGAAAATGCTAGCGTACCGCTAGAAGGCGCTAATAATATTACAGTCAAGAGTGGCGGTCAGCTAGGAGTTAAATATGCTGATAACGAAACAAGCGCCAGCAAAATTACTTTCGAAAACGGCGCGATGATTTCCCATGGAATAAGTTGTTTGGGTTCTGGCGGCGGTTCTTCAAACGTGACAACAGTTCTATCTGGCGACATTGTACTCAATGGCAATGTTGAATATAAATTACTCTCGAATGTGACAGTGAAGATTACTGGCAAGCTCAGTGGCCCTGGTAAACTGGTTGCTCATAAAGATAACAAGGGTACTCTGCTGGTTGAGTCTTCAGACAACACTAGCGGTACGCCGAATGGCCAGCACGGTAATGCTCACGAAGCTAAACTGATAAAATTGGACGGCGACAAACCTAATGAGCCAGTGAATGTAAAAAAAGGTGAAACAGTCTTGCTAAACGGCAGCCGTTCTGACGTTTATGTCGATGAGGGCGGTGTATTTGGCGGTAATGCTACGGTAAAGAGTCTTAATGTGGCAGGTGTCGTTGCTCCAGGTAATTCGCCAGGCAAGATTACTGTGCTGAATGACTTCTATATGAACGGTACTGGCGTATACAAGGCAGAAATTCTAGATAAAGATCATTATGATCAGATTGTTGCGCAGAGCGTCCAGCTTAGCAACGGTGGTAGTTCTCCGAAATTAGAGCTGGTATATCTGCCTGGCGGTACCATCAAGAAGGGTGATACCTTTACGATTATCAACAATAACGGTAGTGCTCCGGTTCAAGGGACATTCAATGGTTTGCCCGAAGGTGCAGAGTTCGCTGTGGATGGCGCAACCTTCAAGATTAGCTATGTCGGCGGTGATGGCAACGATGTTGTACTAACGGCGCAGAATGATTCGACGGGTCCGAAGGCTCCAAATACGGGCGGCGAAAATGTAGCAGTTAATTTGGCTGGAACTATCGTTGGTGTGGCTTCGGCAGCAATCCTGCTATTCATGGCAAAACGAAAGAGTTTTGGCAAGAAATAACCAAGACTTATAACGATTAAGATTGGAGGTAGGCACGCCGTAAGCGGTTTGACGCGAGGCGTGCCTGTTAGCTATAATGAAGCAAGCAATGACGCAAAGAGAACGAGTTGCTCGTAGTCTGGAGGTACTGCCAAAAGCACGAGGCAGGGTAGTCGTACCGCGGCGCAGATTAGCGAATGATGTTGTAGTGGGCGCTGCTGGCCAGCCGAGTATGAAGCGAATTATGGATATCGCAGTGCAGCCTGCCTCGCCAAGTCCAAAAGAGCAGCCTCTCCAAAACAAAAAACCTAGAGATTATACGAGAATTAATAGAAAGCTGGCTCGGACAGCTCGCTTGCTTATTATTTATGAAAAACTAACAGCTGCTAGCCAGATGGGCGGCGAAAAACGCTCCACCAAGCGGCGCTTAAAAGAAATCATGAGCGGTAATTTTCGCAAGAAATTATCTGGTGTTGCGGCGTCGATTCTCTTGCTGGTTTCGGTATATTCACTGGTTGACTCTTGGCTGTTAAATAATCGGATAAAAGATACTGTAAATACAGCGACGGTGGCTGCACGCAGCGATAACCCGAATGATCGACGGAGCAATGAAGGTAAAGACGAAACAAAAGTTTCTGGCGACGCCATCGCTAAATACAAGGTAGCTGCAGATTTACCGAGAGTGATTACTATTGAGAAGCTAGGGGTTAAAGCTCGAGTATTGCCGATGAGCGTTAATACTGACGGCTCAATGCAATCGCCTGTCAATATTTTTGACACAGGATGGTATACTGGCAGCGTCAAGCCGGGGCAGCCGGGAGCATCTATTATTATTGGCCACGCATCTGGTATGACTTTGGGGGGAATTTTTAATAAGCTAGAGTCGCTAAATGTTGGCGATACAGTCAGTGTTGAACGCGGTAACGGCCAAATGTTGCGCTACCAGGTGGTTAAAAAACAAATAATTAAGCTATCTGATGTTGATATGAATAGTTTTATGCGTCCAGCTGATGGTGTGTCTGAAGGTTTGAATCTGATGACTTGCGCTGGAGAGTGGATAAAAAACTCGCAAACTCGCGATCATCGGGCGATGATATTTACCAAGCGAATATGATTAAACTAGCGGGCTGTGTAAATGTAAATAATACAATGTAAAAACCTTGACTAGCGCTATATATTGGGTGTACATTTGTATGTAAGCACTACATATGGTGTTTTCGTAAAACAAATACACGATTAAGTGTCGCTCCGCAGGGGTAGATCCGGAGCGTTTTAATGATGCATTCAGGAGGGTAATATGTATCAAACAATCAAAAAGCGCGACGGCCGTAAAGTGAAGTTTGACGCTTCCAAGATCACTAAAGCGATTGCTCGAGCTGGCGCTGAAACTGGCGAATTCGACGAAAAAGCCGCTGCTAAGCTTACCGATAAAGTACTTAAACAGCTAGAAGCTCGCCAGACGCGTCTAGTGCCGGGTGTTGAGGAGATCCAGGACATCGTCGAGGACACGCTGATTGATTCCAAGTTCAAGAAAACCGCCAAAGCCTACATTATTTACCGCGACCAGCATAAAAAACTACGTGAAATTACATCTAACGCGCACGTCGATTTGATCGATAAATACGTCAATAACTTGGACTGGAAAGTCAAAGAAAATTCCAATATGGGCTATAGTTTGCAGGGCCTGAATAACTACGTTTCGGCGGAAATTACTAAGACCTACTGGCTGGATAAAATCTATTCGCCGAAAATCGGCCGGGCGCATAAAGAGGGTGATTTGCATATTCACGACCTGAATCTATTGAGTGTCTACTGCGTCGGCTGGGATCTGATGGATTTGCTGCGCCAAGGGTTCACTGGCGTTAAAAACAAGGTTGCCTCCAAACCGGCCAAGCATTTCCGTTCGGCTCTCGGGCAGGTGGTCAATTTCTTTTACACTTTGCAGGGCGAGGCGGCTGGCGCTCAGGCGTTCTCTGATTTTGACACATTGTTAGCGCCGTTCATTCGCGCTGATAAATTAAGCTATGACGAGGTCAAGCAAGCGCTGCAAGAATTCGTTTTTAACGTTAACGTGCCAACGCGGGTCGGTTTCCAGACGCCGTTTACCAACATCACGCTTGATCTGGAATGCCCGAAGCACATGGCTGGCAACCCGGTGATCATCGGCGGCGAGATGCAGGATACCAACTACGGCGATTACCAAGAAGAGATGAACATGCTTAACAAAGCGCTGCTGGAGGTCTTGTCTGAGGGCGACGCCAACGGCCGGGTCTTTACCTTTCCGATTCCGACGGTTAATATCACTAAAGATTTCAACTGGGATAATCCGGTCATTGAAAATCTTTGGGAAGCTAGCGCCAAATACGGCATTCCGTACTTCTCGAACTTCATCAATTCCGACATGGATCCAGAAGATGCGCGCTCGATGTGCTGCCGCTTGCGCATTGATAATCGCCAGCTGGAGTATCGCGGCGGCGGTTTGTTTGGCTCCAATCCGATGACCGGCTCGATCGGCGTGGTGACAATTAACCTGCCGCGCTTGGCGCTGAAATCAAAGAACGAGAAAGAATTTTTCAAGGGTCTGGGCGAATTGATGGATATGGCGCGCGACAGCCTGGAGACCAAACGCAAGGTGCTGGAGCAGCTGACCGATTCGGACATCAGTCTGTATCCGTACACCAAGTTTTACCTGCGCGATATTAAGAAGCGCTTCAACGAGTACTGGAAAAATCACTTCTCGACCATCGGTTTGATCGGCACCAACGAAGCGGCGTTGAACCTGCTGGGCGTTGATATCGGTACTGAAAAGGGTAAGGCATTTGCCGAGAAAACGCTTGACTTCATGCGTGACCGCTTGGTGGAATACCAGAAAGAAACGGGCAATAATTACAACCTGGAGGCGACGCCAGCTGAGGGTACAACCTACCGTTTGGCGCAGCTTGACAAGGCCAGCTTCCCTGACCGAGCGCACTTTGCCAATGGTTTGGGTGCAGCGGTTAAGCATCCGTTCTACACTAATTCCAGCCACTTGCCAGTCAACTACACTGACGACCTGTTTGAGCTGATGGATTTGCAGGATAATTTGCAAACCAAATACACGGGCGGTACGGTGATTCACTTCTTCCTGGGCGAGCGCATGGACGACCCGCAGACGCTGAAAAAGCTGGTCAAGACGATTTGCGAAAATTACAAATTGCCGTACTTTACCTTTACGCCGAGCTTTTCAATTTGCGCTAACCACGGCTATATCGTCGGTGAGCACCCGGCTTGCCCGAATTGCGGCGAAAGCACTGAGGTTTACTCGCGGGTGGTTGGTTTCTTGCGCCCAGTTTCCCAGTGGAATAACGGCAAGCAGGCTGAATTTGACATGAGGGAGCATTATGACGATGCCGCCGAACACCAGCGAGCTTGCGCCGTCGCTATCCCAGCTTAAAGTGGCGATTGGCGGGATTCAGAAGCTGTCGCTGGTGGACTATCCAGGACACGTGGCGGCAGCGCTGTTTCTCTCTGGCTGTAATATGCGCTGCGGCTATTGCCATAATCCAGAGCTAGTACTACCCGAGCGTTTGGCGCCGAGCATCCCAGTCGAGGAGGCGATGATATTCCTGAAATCGCGCATTGGCCGGCTAGACGGCGTGGTGATTTCTGGTGGTGAGCCAACGGTCAATGAGGATTTGCCAGTGCTGTGCCGGATGATTAAGCAGCTGGGCTTTGACGTCAAACTGGACACCAACGGTACGCACCCGGATATGGTGCGCGGCATGGTCGAAGAAGGGACGATTGATTTCATCGCCATGGATGTCAAGGGTCCGCTGGAAAAATATGTGGAGATTGCGGCGCGGCCGATTGACCTGGAGGCTATCAAGGAGAACGTACGGTTAATGATTAATTCGGGGATCGGTCATGAGTTTCGGACGACAATCGTTCGCGAGCAGCTGGAGGTGGCGGATTTTGAAAAGATTGGCGAGTTGGTCAAAGGCGCCAAGCGATTTGCCTTGCAGCATTTTCGCACCGGTACGACGATTAGTCCGAAATTCGCCAACTACCACACCTTTACTGATGAGGAATTCAGAGCTGCTCAAAAAATAATGGAAAGGTATGTCGAGGAATGCGTGATTCACTAACTGTCGAAATTGTGCGGGTGCGCCAGGAAAATCCTGAGGTGACGACGCTATATGTTGTGCGGCCGTTTGACTTTATGGCGGGGCAATATATCACGGTGTTTATCGAGGGCAGTCAGGTGCGCGAAGGCAAGGCTTATAGTATTTCTTCGCGCCCGCATGAGGAATTGATGTCAATTACCGTGAAAAATGTGGGCGGCGAATTCTCCAGCTATTTGTGTTCGCGCCATGTTGGCGACACGCTGCAGATTAGCCGGGCGTACGGCGATTTCAACCCGCAAACCGAGCGGCCATTGGTCGGCATTGCGGCGGGATGCGGGCTGAGTCCGATTTGGAGTATTTTGGCGGACGCCAAGCAGCCGACCTTTCTCTATTTGAGTCAAAAATCGCCGGAATATATGGTGTTCTCAGAGGAGTTAGCGGCCTCATCCATCCAGGTCAAAAAGTTTAGCACGCGTCAGCAGGTTGAGGAGAAAGATGGTTGGCATAACGGGCGGTTTGAGGTGGCGAAGATTGTCGCTGAAACGCCGGATGACGCGCACTTTCTGGTCTGCGGCAGTTTGCCGTTCGTGCGTGACGTTTGGCAAAAATTAACCGCTGCTGGCGTCGATGAATCGCGGATTTCAACGGAGACATTTTTTGAGCAATGAGCAGGGTGGCGACGGCTGAATTAGGATTGGCGTTGACAGACGTTACTGACAACAACGGCGGTGGTTTTAATGTATTTTCGTCGCTGCGAGACGGTGCTGAGGGCGAGGATTTTTTTTCGTCTGGTGCTGAAGAAGCGGGTGGTGCTGATGCAGATGAAGTGGCAAGCAGCCTTGACTTGGTGGCGGTCGCCAGCGGCAAAGAAAAGCTTGACACCGCGATGAGCGACGCGAACAGTCAAGGTAATTCAGAAACATTAACACCAGTTGATCCAGAATCGTGCAAAAACTTTGGAACGGTTGCCTGTGTTGGCTGCATTTTTGCACAAGATTGCCAAAGACGCCAAGCAGCGATGATGGCATCAAACAACGAAGATCAACCTGAGCAGCTCAGTACACTTGAGCAATTACTCCAAGAAGACAAAGCACCGGGTGAGATTGTCTGGGCGCAGCCTACGCCAGATGATGATGCCAGTAGAGAGCAGCTGCTAGCTGCCGAGGAGGAACAGTCAATAAACGATAGCTCAAGCGTATTTGAACCTGAGCCAGAACCTGAACCTAAGCCTAAACCCGAACCCGAACCCGAAGAAAAACAACCGCTATCAGACACTCAACCATCTCCTCGGCTGTCTAACAAGCAAAAGGAGTCAGCTGCGGTAGCGCTATCTCAGGCTGCAGAGTCAAGAAGCTCAAAATCTTTGAATCACGAAGTAGACAGAAGACATAGCAATGACGAAGAAAAATCGACTACAGCTCATATAGCTAATGTAGTGAAAAAAACAACGATTAGCGATGACGGCGGTGCTAATCTTGAAGCCAATTCTAATTCAGCTGCTAAAGCATCGAAAGAACCTCTTGCGCAAATCTACAGCGATAATACCAATGAGTACACCAGGCAAGATGAATTACCGCGAGTAGTAGACCGCACAGCGGATGACTCGGGTAAACTTGTTAATCAGCAAACAGCAACAGTAAACCGCGTTGCCCAAACAACTCAGCGTTCAAACAAACATGCCGACCAGGAGGTGTCGTCAGCTGTTAATACAACTGAACAAATCTCGTCAGTTAACACTCATCAGGCGATTCAAATTCCTGAGCCAGAGGATACTGGCAGTACTGTTGCGACAACTCGCTCTCAGAAAGAGCCAGCGATAGAAAAAGTATCAAGCACGCCAATTGATGCGAATGATACTTTAGCCGACAGTGGGACTTCTACTGCGATCGACAGAGAATATAGTACACAAGAGCCGCCAGTTCTAAAGCCAAAATCTATTAATACAGAGAATAATAATCTACTTAAAAAAACTACTCCGAAAAATATTACAACTAGGCCTAATAGTGATTCATCAACAGATTTTGAAGTCTCAGCCGAGATGTCTTTAGAGGCTAAAAAAAATCCGTCGATAGATAAGCAAAACCCGTTGGCTGACGATAAAAAGGATAATATTAGCTCTCCTTCCGCGGTTGAATCTGTTGATTATTCCAAAAAAACTCTGCCAGAAACTCGATTGGTAAACGCTGTACAAAATACATCAGATGGAGAGTATTTAGCCGTAAAGCTTGCCGAGAAGGAAAGTGCGCCGTCAAAAAAAGCAGTTGTTAAAAATCATAATATACATTACAGCGATAGCGCTAGTGCGTTTAATCAGACAAAGCAGGTAGAAACGGTTGCGAATACTCCTGCTGTAAAATTGCCTGCAGAAACTGCTAGTTGGGCTAGCGAAAATGAAATCTTTGTAGTTGACCGGGAAGAAACTTTTGCTAATAACCATAGGAAGAAGTTTATGCAACGCGAGGTAGTACCAATAGATGGTGGTAACGACTTGCCGACTTTACCACAGAACGAACTAACGCCAAAAGTTGATATTGAGCAAGACCTGGAGCTGAAAAATACTACTGAGATAAATCTTCAATTGCGTTCTGATCGGTCCTCTGAGCGATGGCCAAAATTGGATGAGATGGTAAATTCAGTGTTGCCACCGAGCGGGTCTTTAAAATCTGAACTATTATCTAAACTGGATGAGACGTCAAGCGGTTTGCAAGAGCATGACGAGAGACAAATCTCTGAACTATGGCCTAAGCCGGATGAGGCGTCAAATCGATTGATTGATCAAGCGGACTTTGAAGACGACAAACCAGTTCGTCAAAAAGCTCAGCAAACAAGAATGACACAGCCAAACGAAAACGACACAATATACGTTGATTTGAGGAATGAGCGTGCTAGTAGCGAGGTAGACAGTCTGCACGGCGAACCAACCGCGGACTATACGAATCAAATAGAAATGAATAATGATAATGACTTGAATTGCCAACTAAATGATAATAGCGGCAGCCAGGCAGAAAAACTGTATGAGGTTGCTTTTGCTCATCCTTTAGCGGCGTTATGGACTGATGATAGCCGGCTAAATCCAGAAAATAATAAAATCTCAAAGGGTAGCAGTACCAGTGTTACTTCGTGGCTGACAAAATTGGTTGGTGCGGTAGCAGTTTATGTGGCCTGCAGTAGGCGGGAAAGTACGCTTGGTATTTCTAATTAGACATTGTAAAAACCTTAAGTTATAATAAATATATGTCCTGTGATGGTACGCCACCAGTGAATACGCCAACTATTTTGAATTTTAGCGCCCCTTTGGGCGCTTTTTAATTACGAGGAGATATAGTATGAGTAGCAATAAAAAGGTTAACCTCAAAAAAGTGATATTATCTGCAGCTATTATCCTGCTGACTTTAGCAGGAGTGTTGGTTTATGCGTTGTCTTGGCAAGGTGATACGAAAGACATTGAGGCGGTGGCGGATAGTTTTAAGCCGTTAGATGGTTGGCAAGAGGCGGAGCGTGAGGTTGTAACGTCAAAAATAATATGTTTGATGGGAAATTGTCCAGAAGTTTATAAGTCGTGGAAGTATAAAAAATCTGTAGATTATGACGATATTAAAAAATTTGCTGGTTACGATGAGCTGTTAGACGTAGACGATAGGTGCAAAAACAACAATCTTAATGTCTGTGAATTTAGCGGAAAAAGAAATGGATACCAGTATAGAATACATGTTTCGCGTCGTGACAACGTAACAAACGTAGGGTTAAACGTAAGGAAAGGGGGTTTTGTTGATAATGTCAACTAACTATACACTTTAATACTTAAGATTACTTCAAATTGTGGGAGCGGAAGTTTTATGAATAAGCAAATTGCAATAATTTACGTACTCATAGCGTCTATGATTCTTAATGTGTTTGTATCTAATTTTGATGCTTTAGCAGCGAATGTTGACAATAAATGCACGCTAGTTACGGGTATATTTGCTAGAGGATCTGGTCAAAAGGTTGGTCAAGACAGAAATGAAACCTCGCGTTTTAGGAATCAGCTGCTATCTAGAATTGGCGACGAATCTAAGTTAAACTTCTATGAACTTGGTAGCGAAAGCTATGGCGGCAATCAATATCCAGCGGTTGACGTCAGTAATGTTTGGAATGGCAATGCTATTGGCGCCAAGATTAGTGGTGGTATGGGAAACACTTATGGTAAAAGCGTGAAAGAAGGCGTTGCAGAATTGCGTACTTATCTAGATATTCGCCATCGAAAATGTCCTAACGAATTTTTCATTCTAGGTGGTGTTTCACAAGGCGCCCAGGTGGTTGGCCAAGCATTGCCAAGTATCTCGTCTGGCGTCAAAGATAAAATAGTCTTTAATATGTTATTCGGTGATCCTAAATTATATTTGCCAGAGGGCGAAGGGATATTTCCGCCAGCTTGTCGTAACGAGAAATTATCAGCTTATCGGCGCGAAATTGCTAATTGCCATGTTGACAACGGCGCACTTGGTGCCCGAAAACCGTTTTTGCCGAGCGAAGATAACTCAAAAACTGGGTTATGGTGTCTAGCTAACGATTACGTTTGTGGTAGTTCAAAATTTGTGTGGGACGTTGAGGGTCATGGTAAATATGCTAACAACAACGGTCCGATTGACGACGGTGTTCGCGAAGCGGCTAATAGGCTAAAAAATGCCGCCAAACTTGCTTCTCAAAACGACCCAGGAATTAACGATAAACCGCTAAATAACAATATGGGAACGACCGGAACTGATGTTGTCTTTGTCTTGGACACCACTGGGTCTATGATGTCTTATATTGATCAGATGAAAACGTTTATTAGAAATTATAGTTCGAAAATTAAAGAAATAAATGGACGAGTTGGATTAGTTGTTTATCGCGATGCAGGCGACGAATACACTGCTAAAAAATTATCTGATTTGCAGACAGATACCACAGACTTGCTTAATAAACTAGAAAGCGTATCCGCTGATGGTGGCGGCGATGGTCCAGAGGCAGCTCTGCATGCTAGTATGGTGGCTATGAATGAAATGAAGTGGCAAAAAGGCGCGACAAAAGCGATCATTTTGTTGACTGATACCGGCTATCACGAGCCGGATAAGGTTGATGGTTCGACGCTGGCGGCTGTGGCTAAGCGTTCGTTAGAGATAGATCCAGTCAATATTTATCCTGTTGTAGGAGACTACTTAAAAAACTCGTATACAGATATAGCTAAGCAAACTTCTGGACAGGTAATTGCTAGCGGCGACGAGAATGACATTGTTGCTGCGCTAGATAAAGCCTTAACTAAAATTAAGAATCGTCCGAATGCCAAACTGAAAATTGGCGAATATTATGCGGAGGTTGGACAGAAGATTACCTTTGATGCCAGCGATTCGTATGTAGTTGACGGCGACATCACAAAGTATGAATGGGATTTTGATGGTGATGGTAAGATTGATCAAACGACAACAAGCCCAGTCACCAACCATGTCTATAATGAAAAATTTGATGGCGTCATGCAAGTGCGAATGAGCGCTAGCAACGATACAGTGTCAAATATATCGGCGCCTGTTAAAGTTGGTATAAAACCTAATTTGCCTGTTGGCCCTGGAGCACCTCAGGTTTCGGCAAAAATTATTGAGCGAAATGGCAATAAGGCGACAATTCGGCTAAATTGGCAGCCAGTTGATGAGTTGTCTTCGCGCTGGTTAGTTAGCCTAGATGATACTAACCTTGGTTACACGGTTGGCGAACAGCGGCAGCTTGATATTACCGATGTAGACGTATCGACGAGCAGAAAAGTCACGGTGACAGGCATCAAAGCTGACGGTTACGCTGGCAAGCCTGCGACCGTACAAGTTGATAACGAGATACCTGCGCCTAACCCTGAAGGGCCAACCTCTCGGCCATGTCCTTATAAAATTAGAGTAGGTTTATTTACGATAGCCTGCCGTTACCAAAAGTTAACGTTTGGCAGCTGGTCATTTTATTGGATGGTTTGGTATATTGCTAGAAGTTAAGTGTGTGTAGAGCGGTAATAATTTCATTAGCATAGTATAATTTTATATATGAAGCTATCTGACCGCCATCCCAACGACCGTCCCCGCGAGAAATTGGCGCGTTACGGTACGGCGCGGCTGAGCGACTTGGAATTGTTGATGGCGATTATTGGTAGCGGTAATGCTCGGGCCGATGTTGGTAAAATTGCGCGCGAGGTGCTGAAAATTTTGCGTCAAAAAGGCGGTGATGTTTCGTATGATGATCTACGCAGCGTGGTTGGCTTGGGCGAAGCGAAAATCCCGGTGATTTTGGCGAGTTTGGAACTGGCGCGGCGGTATTTGCTGGATAGCGACCAACCAATCATCGACAGCCCAGAAAAGGCCGTCGAGCTACTGGCCGACATTCGCGACAAAAAGCAGGAATATTTTGTCTGCCTGACGCTGGATGGTGCGAATCGTTTGATCGCCAAGCGGGTGGTGACCATAGGCACGCTGACCGCCAGCTTGGTACACCCGCGCGAGGTCTTCGCCGACGCCATCGCCGACCGCGCTGCCAGTATCATCGTGGCGCATAATCATCCGAGCGGGAGCTTGGAGGCTAGCCAGGCTGATAAAGATGTTACCAGCAGACTAATGGAAGCGGGGAAACTGCTTGGCATTACGCTTAATGATCATATTATTGTTACGAAAACTGACTACAAAAGCCTGTTGCATGTAGAGTAAATGAATCTCAAAGTCTGATATAATCTATCTATGAATACGAGGGAACTTGAAAAGCAGTTGTGGGCTGCGGCGGATAAACTACGGGGTAATATCAGTTCGTCAGATTACAAATATGTGGTGCTGGGACTGATTTTTCTAAAATATGTTTCGGATGCATTTTCGGCGCGATATCAGGCAGCAATTGATGAGAATTATGATCCCGAAGATCGGGATTGGTATTTGGCGGAGAATGTTTTTTGGATTCCCAAGGAGGCTCGTTGGGAACACTTGGTGGCGAGCGCCAAACAGCCAGAAATTGGCGTCTTAGTTGATAGTGCCATGGAGGCGATTGAGCGCGACAACTCTAGCTTGAAGGGCGTGCTGCCAAAAAATTATGCTCGTGAAGCTCTGGATAAACGCCGTCTAGGTGAGCTTATCGATTTGTTTACTAATGTCAGATTTGATACTGCTAGTTCCAAAGATCTACTTGGTCAAGTCTATGAATATTTTATGGGTATGTTTGCTGACAGTGAGGGCAAACACGGCGGCGAATTTTACACGCCGCGCTCCATCGTCAGGTTGCTGGTAGAAATGCTTGAGCCATACAGTGGGCGCGTGTATGACCCGTGCTGCGGTAGTGGTGGTATGTTCGTCTGGAGTGAGAAGTTTATCGAGGAGCACGCTGGGCGTGTCAGCGATATCGCGGTGTATGGTCAGGAACTGAACGAAACCACTTGGCGACTCGCTAAAATGAACATGGCAATTCGGGGAATTGACGCGAATATCAAACGCAGCGACACTCTGATGGATGACCAGCTTCCTGACCTGAAAGCGGATTATATCTTGGCTAATCCACCGTTTAATATTAGCGACTGGGGTCAAGAACATTTGCAGGCTGACCCACGCTGGAAGTATGGACTGCCGCCAAAGGGTAATGCTAACTTTGCTTGGATTCAACACATGATTTACCACTTGAGCCCGCGCGGCACGGCAGGTTTTGTATTAGCAAACGGGAGTATGAGCAGTCAAACTGGCGGTGAAGGTGACATCCGTAAGCAGTTAGTGCTCAATGATATGGTTGACGCTATCGTCACATTGCCGAGCCAGTTGTTTTTTAACGTCGCTATACCATGTTGCTTGTGGTTTGTGTCGCGTGATCGTGCCAATCGTCACGGCAAAGTGCTGTTCATCGATGGGCGTAATTTGGGCAAAATGATAACCCGCCGCAACCGTGAGCTGACTGCAGAAGACATTGCTCGGGTGGCGAAGACATATCAGGATTACAAAACTGCTAGTGCGGATTACACTGACCAGCCGGGTTTCTGTAAGGTCGCTGATCTAGAAGAAATCAAGCAGCATGATTATGTACTGACGCCTGGCCGCTACGTTGGCGTTGAGGAAGCTGAGGAAGATGATGAGCCGTTCGCCGAGAAATTTGCTCGGTTGACGGCCGAGCTTGAGGGACAGTTTGCGAAGAGTCGTGAGTTAGAAGTAAAGATAAAAGAAAATCTTGCCAAAATAGAGAAAGAAATCAAATGAGGAGTGGCGACAACCCGAACAGTGAGATGGTGGTGTATGTTGGAAACGACGGTAAGCCTCAGGTTCAAGCTAGACTGCAAGATGAAAACATATGGCTTACTCAAGTGCAGCTGGCTCAGGTATCTCAAACTACGAGGCAAAACATAGGTCAGCATATTAAGAATATCTACGAAGAGAAAGAGCTCGACCCTTCGGCAACTATAAAGAAATTCTTTATAGTTCAAACTGAAGGCAATCGTGAGGTCTTAATGAATATAGAACATTACAGTCTAGATATGGTGATTGCGCTTGGTTACCGTGTGAAATCAAATATAGCGACGAATTTTCGTATCTGGGCTTACTGCGTAGAAGATGATTGAGGGGAAGAAATGAAAGAATTAACAGACAAACAGATCCTAGAACATTTGCACAACAATACTATTTTGCGCAACAATCAGCTGTCAATGCTCGTGAAGCTACTAAATTCACTGAAAGAAAATACAGTTTTGGCAATTGATGGTGCATGGGGATCTGGCAAGACAGTGTTTGTTAAGCAGCTACTTGTGCTGTCTGATGATACTATTCAAGATTATGGTCATAATACTCTTGACGAGTCTGGAATCAGCCTTTTGCGAGAAAAACAAAAAACTTTCTATTTCAATGCGTGGGAATATGATTATCTTGGCGACGCACTTAGTGCTATGCTACTAAAGTTGATAGCGGATGACGATGAAAGTCTGACCCAAGGCTCGATAAAGAAGGCTCTTAGTATGATAACCATGTCTGCAGGATTAAAGAACATAACCCATGATTTTATAGACATTGATAATAAGACTAGGAAGGCCGACCTTGTCAAAGCGGTAAAAGATCAAGTAAATCGACACGATGCAGTAAATGAGTTCCTCAATAAGCTAAAAGGTGATTCCGAAAGACTCATTTTTGTCATCGATGAACTTGATCGATGTCGTCCGTCTTTTTCCGTCGAGCTGCTAGAAGTTGTTAAGCATTATTTTATGCGTGATGATGTGACGTTCATCATTACGACAAACGTCAATCAACTTTCGCATACAATTAAGAAGTATTACGGAAGTGACTTTGATGGGTATGCGTATTTAAATAAATTTTTTGATTTTATATTTAGCTTACGCAAGGTAGATATTGAACAGTACGCAAGAAGTGTCCTTGAATGGACTATTGACTATACGGTAGTTGGCGGAGTCGCACGTGATGCAATAGAATATTATGGCTTTGAGATGCGTGAAATTAATTCATACTATTCATCACTTCGTTTAGTGAGTCGGTTTCTGACAAGAAATAATAACTGGAGTGATGACCAATATCCAATACAGTTTGTATTTTTGCCTCTGGCTCTTGCACTAAAGGTAAAAAACGATGTTTTGTATGAACAGTTTGTGTCGGGTCGTGGAGAGAATATATTAAGAAGTTTCGCTCTAAACACATACAGCGCTTCTAATTATGCAGATAGACTTGTTAAAAATCGCTCGAGCTTACCACAAGAGCAGGTTAAAAAAGCTGAGGTAGATGCATTGATAGTAGAATACGAAAATCTCTTTATTCCTGAAAGTAGACGACGAGGCAGTGAAAACTTACAAGATTTTCAAGAGGCGATTGCTCTCATTGGTTTATATACAACTATCTTTGCAGAAGGTGATGAGTAATGATGCGGACAGTACTACTTGGCGATGTCGTAGAGATTATCAAAGGTATTTCATATAGAAGTGCCGATTATTCTAATTCAGAAAATGGAATTGCTTTTGTGAATCTAAAGTCTGTTGCTAGGGGTGGGGGATATAATGCTGATGGCATAAAATATTATGCAGGACAGATAAAACCATCACAGTATGTTGAGCCAGGAGATATCCTGATAGCAAACACAGACCTTACTCAGAATCGTGAAATTATCGGTAGTCCTATAATTATGCCAGATATAGGCAGGAGTGCTTGCTTTTCGTTGGATCTGTCAAAAATAGTAGTGACGGATGCAGAGATTGTCGATCACAGATACCTTTTTTATTATCTGAAATCTCCAATTATTCGAGAGTACATGTTGGCACATAGTAATGGCAGTACGGTAATGCATCTATCAGTCAAGGCAGTGCCTAATATGGAAATCAATCTACCGCCACTCGACCAACAGAAGAAAATTGCCAATATCCTTGGCAGCCTTGATGAAAAAATCGAGCTCAATCGCCGCATGAACGAAGCCCTCGAGCAGCTCGGTCAAGCCCTCTTTCGCCATTATTTTGTCGATAATCATGGGGCGAAGGATTGGGAAAATATATATCTTGGAGACATTGTAGCAATTACTACTGGAAAGGGGTCAACTAAGGCAAACCTTTCTGAATATGGGAAATATCCTCTATATGGTGCAAATGGCATTATGGGCAGATCGCAGAATTATCTTCTTAATGAAAAAGTTATTGTTACTGGTCGGGTCGGTACGCTGGGTGTTGTAAGGGCTGTTGTTGATAAGGCGTGGTTTTCTGATAATGTCATAATTATGAAACCGGATCCTAGTATATTTGGATATGTTTTTTATGTAGTATGTGGTATAGACTACGCATCCTTAAATAGAGGAAGTACCCAACCGTTAATAACTCAAACTGATCTAAAAAACCAAAGAGTAAAGTTGCCACCACTCTCAACATTGCAACGATTTGAGAATAGCTATGCTGTAATTTTCAATCAGATCCAGGCAAATAAGCGTCAGATGTCAACGTTAGTCGCCATTCGCGACTCACTTTTACCGAAGTTAATTTCTGGAGAGATTGAAATATGAAGCCATCAAATCCTGGAGCCAATTTCTCAATATCAAACCTCCAGAAGTTTACTTTAAACGACACACAAGTTTGGTTTATTAGAATTTCTATAGATAATTTGCAAGAAACAGTAGCTGAAATCATGCAAATAATAGCGGATGTATCATGGATAGAAGGTCTTACTTCTATTTCCAAAGAATCTTTTATGGCGAGAGCTCGACCAACAATTGATGTCCTGATTGAAGAACTGACTAATTATCTGGGTTCTTGCGACGAGAAAACGATTGAAACGATTGGCGAGACTGTTGTTAGTGTAAGTGCTCGATCGGCAATAGAGAGGATTCTGCAATATAAAGCCCTACCGATAGCAGAATTAATTAAACAAAAGGTTAAAAGGAATCCTGGGTTTGATTTTCATCACGAAAAAGACGAATTGATGATAGTGTTTGGAGAGGCTAAGTATGAATCTAATAATAATGCCTATAATAAAGCTATTAGCCAGATAGTTAAGTTTATAGCTGATAAGAAACATCTAAAGGATATTCCGGATATTGATAAGTTTTTGAGTCAGTCTGTATTGAATAATATGAATAATTGTCAGAGTGATCGTGATAGGTTTTGCTATTCGGCCGCTTTCTCTACCGTAGGTAGGAATTTTGATGAGCAGAAGCTAATCAATAATATTAAAAATAATAATCATTTTAAAAAACTGGTTTCTCAAAATCATAGAGAATTGGTGTTAGTGGCGGTTGATATAAATGGTTAGTTTGCTGCAGAGTATAAAAGAGGGTAGTAATATCGAATCTGAGATTCGGTTAATTATTTCCCGTCTATATGAGTCGGGGCCAGTCAGTCGCAGTGACATGGAGGTTCTGAGTTATATTAAATTGTATCAACCTGAAATTTTTAGTAAATACGAAAAAACAATACTCAACCTCATGGGGTTATTCTTTAAAGAGGGTATAAGCGATAAAGATGACTTAAGAGGACTTGTTTGTGGATTGATGGGTGATGCTATTGAACTTGAGTATGGAAAACGATATACACCCATGCAGGCTAATTTGCGGGAAAGTATATTGAATCAGCAAGTATTCAGTTTCTCTTCGGCAACAAGTACCGGAAAGTCTTATGTGTTCAGAGATATTATTCAGAAATATGATCAAAACATAGCAATTATAGTCCCGTCGAGAGCATTAATAAATGAGTACTTTATTAATGTTAGAGAAATGGTTGACAAGACTGTTAATGTACTAACTTTTGCGGACATTATAAATACTGATATTGCTCAGAGAAGTGTGTTTATTTTAACTCCAGAGAGAGCACGAGAGTTGTTCAGGATAAATAATTTGACCATAGGTCTTGCACTGTTTGATGAAGCTCAGATGGTTGATGATGATCAGCGTAGAGGAATGTATTTTGACTCAATTGTTCGAAGAATGCGCAAACATTTTCCTGATGCTAAAATGCTGTTTGCTCATCCTTTCGTCGAGAATCCAGAAGCCCAGATTGAGCGTAATTCATTAGGTAGCCTCTCGGATGAGAATAGTAGGAATTATGAATTTAATAATGTAGGCCAATTATTTACTTGCGTCGACAACGAGAGAAGATTCTGGGATTTTGCATTGGATAAAGACAGGTTGTCAAAGTATAAAAACCTAATAGATTATGACCCTATTCGTAGGTGTATTAAAGACAAGGGATCAGTTCTTGTATATACTACAAAAGCTAGTATATACAACGGAGAAGTATTTGATGATCTAGACGACTACATTAGCCAATTATGCAATGTTGATGATGACGCTATTGAAATTATAAAAAGTATTGAAGAACTAATCGGGGGAAGTTCCAATAAAGACAGCGAGCACTACTCCGATTTACTAGCATTGCTTTATAAAGGTGTCGTAATCCATCATGGGTCTCTCCCATTGAATGTTAGATATCTGGTAGAGGAGTTTGTTCGTAATGGATACTGCAGAATTTGTTTTGCTACGTCAACATTATATCAAGGTATTAACATGCCGTTTGATATTGTATATATAAAGCGATTCAAGAATAATCCACTTTTTATTAAAAATTTGGTTGGAAGGGCTGGTAGGAGCACTAAGAGACCAGAATTTGATTTTGGTAGAGTAATTGTTAACCAAAACGCTATGAGTAAGCTTAGAGATATCTATGGTGTAGGTGTTAAAATATCCAGTAGTTCTAATATCGATACGGATAATGAATCAGACGACGCCGATATCAAAGAGTTTAAGGACGCTATTAGAAGCGGACAACTTAACGATAATTATGGATTAACTCACCAACAAGTTGAGCGTCTTAATAAAGCTGATAACGATGTTTATATAGAAAATATTATAAACAATATCCTTGACAATAACGGCAATTTTGATACCAAAAAATATAAAGACCTAGCGAAAAGGGAAACTGTAACAGGCAGCTTCAGTAAACTATACGCTGTTTATTTGAAAGGCAGGCAGCCTACCGATGCTGAGTTTAGTGTAATAAGAACCGCTGTTGAAGTTTTTCTGCAACAAATCTCTGGTCACAGTTTGAGGTCTATAGTCAGCTCAAGGTTTGCATATATAGCAAAAACTAGTGAAAGAAGAATGCTTAGAAGGAATCTCCCTGATAGCGTCTATAGGCTAAAGTGTAATAAAATATATCCTGCGTACTCTACACCAGCGCCGAAAAGTGGTCTGCCAAATAAAGATCTAAAAGAGTATCCATTGTTTTCTATAGATAAATATAGAGCACATGAGGTGAGCTATGATTTAGTTATGTATGATACGTATGATTATATTGATAAAATATGGGGTTTTTGTCTATCTGATATATTTTATGCAGTTTTTGATTTGTATTATGAAAGAACGCAAGATGTAAGAGCCGACAAGATGAGAAAGCTCATACGGTATGCAACGGTAGATGAAAAAGAAATTTTATTGCTCAGATATGGTTTTCTTTTTGAGGATATCGAATGGATAAAACCTCTAGTTATAGGCATTGACGAGAAAAGAATAAAGTTTGGTGATACATCTAATCTTAGCGAAAAGCAGAAGGGTGTAATTAGTCGTTATATACCAGATGAATAGATCTATTACTCTAACAAAAAAGAACTAGGTTTATTCTGAGTACATCTGAGAGTTAGAGTGATAGAGAATTAAGGTCAAGCACACGTTTTGCTTGACCTTAATATTGCCTAACTGTGAGTTAATAGCGATAAGCAAATTCAACCACTGGGTCAGTTTGCCACTTCCAGAAGAAAGTAATATCTTCGCCGAGTTGTTGATTTGGTAGCTCCGTCACTGGATTCGTACCATCGCCAAAGGGATTAGTGATATTGTAGGTAATATCTTGTGGCCTGATGACCTCGTCTCCCTTAAATAGGGCCGTGAGTGTCAGCGGCACCCTACCGCCAGTCATACTAAACGCTGGTAGTGGAGAATAGGCTTTGAATAAATAGCGCTTCACTCCATCTTCGTCAGTGATTTCATCAATGACGGCTGACAGCTGAACCTTGAGGGTTACCTGGCCTTGCGGCAGCTTCAACTTTCCAGCCCTAAACTGTTTGGCTATAGACTTTAATTCTTTGTCGGTGTCGTATCGGTCCTCGGATAAGCCAATCTTTTGTAGGTATGGCTTGATCCTAGATAGATCACCTTTTATACGACCCACTTGTGCTATCCGCTCACTATAGGCTTGTTCTCCGGCTGAGATAACAGCAATTGATGCGCTGAACTTGACCGTTGAGTAGGGTAGGATGAATTCTATCTCACGCTCTTGGTCGTTGTTGGCCGTGAAAACAGTCGTTATCTCAGCCGAGTCATATGTCCCGCCCATTTGCGACGTTGGCTCGACGACAACGGTCGTGTGTTGTTTTAGTATTTGTAGGTTGAGGGCTGAATCGCCCAAAGTCGTTTTGTTCATACAAAACTCCTTATCCTTTCTCTAGGTAAAACCTAGATTATATTTTTTCTTTATGGTAGGATAAGAAGTACATATGTAGACGGGCAGTCATATATGTACTCAAACACCAGTTACCAGCTGGTGTTTTTATATACCCCCTATTTTTATGTTAGGTATATAACTGGTTCTATGGTAGCACATTGTGATTTATTTGACAAGCATGAAAACGCTATATGTAGCGGAGCAAGTAAAATAAGCAACTCACTTGATAGATTAAGCAATGTTTGCTATAGTGTTAATGTGAATGAAGTACAAAAAAAGCTTCTTGACCTAGCCGAAACAGTTAACCTAAGCGCGCATACGTATTACAGGTTAGCTAAGACACTTGACGTTGACCATCCATACAAGGTTCAATTTGCTATAGACCAACTTGTCAAAAAAGGAAAACTGGTTAAGAACTATAAAACGGGTGCGATATCTAAACCAAAAGATAACCAAGTGGTAGACGGGATAATTAACATACCCTACTATGGGTATGTTAACTGTGGTGAGGCTTTGACATTTGCTCAAGATAGGATAGAAGGGTATCTAAAAATAACCCCTAGCACTGTTTCTATATCTGATTTTCACAATCTCTTTGCCTTGAAGACTTCTGGCCATTCTATGAATAAGGCTGATATTGGGGGTAGATCGGTCGATGATGGGGATTATGTGATTGCTCAGAAAAAAGATAATTATTATCCGAATAACGGCGATTATGTAATTTCGATTATTGGTGGAGCGGCAAATCTTAAGAAATTCCGCAAAGATACTAAGAATCGGCAAATTATTCTGGAGTCAGAATCTACAGAAGATTTGCCGCCTATCGTTATTAGTGAGCAAGATGTAAACAATTTGAGCGCGTACAGCATAGCCGCTAAGGCGGTTGCTGTAGTGAAGATGACGTAGGGGTTGGGGTTGATTTGTGCTACAATAGTCCCAAAGTTTGGAAATTATACTTTATAGTAGACAATACTTATGACCGAATCCCAAATCGAACAATACGCGCTTGATATTCTGGCTAATCTCGGCTGGCAAGTTTTACATGGACCAGATATTGGTCCGGATGGTACTATGGCTGAGCGTGAGCTGCGGCAGGTGGTGTTGCCGGAGCGGCTATATAATGCTTTGGTGCGGCTCAATCCGCACATTCCAGAACCAGCCTTGAATGAAGCGACGCGGCGTTTGACGCAGATTAGTAAACCGAGCTTGATTGAGAATAATCACGAGTTTCATCAACTGCTGGTGGCGGGTGTGCCGGTGCAATACCGCACATCAAGTGGCGAAGTGAAACACGATATTGTGCGGGTGGTTGATTTTATCTCGCCAAGAAACAATGATTTTGCGGCGGTGAATCAGCTGACGGTTCTGCAGGGCGACTATAATCGCCGGCCAGACATTGTGCTGTTTGTGAATGGCTTGCCGCTGGTGGTGATTGAACTAAAAAATGCGGCCGATACGAAGGCGGATTTAGCGGCAGCGTATCAGCAAATCCAGACGTATAAGCGAGAGATTAGTGATCTGTTCCGCTTTAATGAATTGTGCGTGACGAGCGATGGGCTAGAGGCGGAGATGGGTACGATCACCAGTCCGCTGGAGCGGATGATGCCGTGGAAGATGATTGATGGTGAGAAGGAGGTTGGCAATGTGCCAATGCTGGAAGTGTTGCTGCGTGGTGCGTGCACGCCTGAGCGCTTGCTGGATATGGTGCAGAATTTTATCGTGTTTGAGCGTGGTGATGGTGACAAATTGATCAAGAAAGTTGCTGCTTATCATCAGTACTGGGTGGTGAATAAGGCGCTGGATCGGACGCTGGCAGCCAGTGGTGAACGCGGCGACCAGCGGGCTGGCGTAGTCTGGCATACGCAAGGGTCGGGCAAGAGCTTGAGTATGGTGTTTTATACTGGCAAGCTGATGAAATCGCGCGATTTGCATAACCCGACCATCGTGGTAGTGACTGACCGCAACGATCTTGATGGTCAATTATTCGGTACGTTTAGCGCCTGTCGCGAACTGCTGGGAGAAGATCCAAAGCAAGCTGATTCACGCAGTGAACTCAGGAAGCTACTGCAGCGCCAGGCAGGCGGAATTATCTTTACAACAATCCAGAAGTTCTCGCCTGAGGATGACGAGGATAAATTACCAATTTTAACCGATCGACGCAACGTCATCGTGATGGCAGATGAGGCGCATCGCAGCCAATATGGTTTGAAGGCGCATGTCCGAGCTAGTGATGCCCAATTGGTATATGGTTACGCCAAGTATATGCGCGATGCCTTGCCGGGCGCGAGCTACATTGGCTTTACGGGTACGCCGATTGAAACGGACGATAAGTCAACGCCAGCGGTGTTTGGCGATTATATCGATATTTATGATGTCGAGCAGGCGGTGAAAGATGGCACAACAGTGCCGATTTATTATGAGAGCCGGCTGGTTGATTTGAATATGGATGAGGCAACGCGGCAGTGGCTGGATAAGGAAGTTGATGATTTGCTGGAGGGCGAAGAACTGAGTCGTCAGGATGCGTTGAAGGCCGAGTATGCACAAAAAGAAGCCATCGTCGGTAATAGCGAGCGGCTGAATACTATCGCCCTGGATATCATTGAGCATTTTGAGGCTCGGCAAAGTGTGCTGAGTGGTAAGGGTATGATTGTAACGATGAGTCGCGGTATTGCGGCGGATTTGTATGAAAAAATCGTGGCGTATCGGCCAGATTGGCATAGTGATGATGACGCACGTGGTGTAATCAAGGTGATTATCACTGGTAGCGCTAGTGACCCTGACTACTTGCAGCCACATATTCGTAATAAACAGCGAGTAAAGGCGATTGAAAAGCGTATCAAAGATCCGAATGATCCGCTTGAATTGGTGATTGTGTGTGACATGTGGCTGACGGGATTTGATGTGCCGAATATGCACACCATGTATCTGGATAAACCGCTGAAGGGTCATAATTTGATGCAGGCAATTGCCAGGGTAAATCGAGTGTTTCCTGGAAAAACCGGCGGTTTGGTGGTTGACTATCTGGGTGTAGCAGGGGCGCTGCGCGACGCTATCTCTGACTATACGCAAAGTGGCGGACAGGGCGTACCGCAGCTTGATATTGCTGAGGCGGTGGCGCAGATGCAGATGCGCTATGAGGTAGTGCGCGATTTGTTTAGTAACTTTGATTATCGGCGATACTTTACCGCACCAACTAGCCAGCAGCTGCAAATCATTTTGGATGCCGAGGAATATATTTTAGGATTGGAAGACGGTGAGAAGCGGTTGAAACAGCATGTTTTGGAACTGAGTAAGGCCTTTGCGCTGGCTATGCCGAGACCTGAGGCGCTAGAAATCCGCGAAGAAGTGGCGCTATTTCAGGCGGTGAAAGCTCGGCTGGAGAAAGTGTCGAGCTTGACAGTTGTGACTGATGCTGAGTACCGAAGCGCGCTAAAACAAATTGTCGACAAAGCGATTGCGCCAGTGGGTGTGGTTGATGTGTTTGAGGCGGCGGGATTAGAAAAGCCGGAACTGTCGATCTTGAGTGATGAGTTTTTGGCAGAAATTCGTAACATGGAGCGC
Source organism: uncultured Candidatus Saccharibacteria bacterium (assembly GCA_963528575.1). Taxonomy (GTDB): domain Bacteria; phylum Patescibacteriota; class Saccharimonadia; order Saccharimonadales; family Saccharimonadaceae; genus Saccharimonas. Next base: position 268,505 of record CAURUS010000001.1, on the reverse strand, counting down.
AAGAATTTGGCAGTGGAAGCGTTGCAAAAACTGCTGGCTGATGAAATCAAGTTACGATTTTCGCGAAATTATGCCAAGGATACGAAGTTTTCTGACTTGCTCAATCAAGCCTTGACACGGTATAGAAATGGGACGATTGAGGCAGCGCAGGTGATTGAGGAATTAATCAACATCGGACAGAAAATTCGCCAGACTGTCGAAAATGGGACGGTTGATGGTCTAAGCGAGGATGAAGTTATCTTTTATGATGCGCTGGTTGAAAATGGTAGTGCCCGCGAAGTACTGGGTGATGCGCAGCTGCGTGATATCGCAAAAGTGTTACTAGAGCAAGTTCGTCGTGATGCTACGATTGACTGGGCGGAGCGTAAAAATGTTCAAGCAAAACTGAAAGTTAACGTCAAAAAGACGCTGGCAAAATATGGCTACCCGCCAGATCAGCAGGCGTTAGCAACTGACATGGTATTAGAACAAGCCAAGCGTTATGGTAACGAGTGGAGTCATAAACGCGCGACGTATGACGCTGGCGGCGGAGCGAGTTTGTTGGATTGATACATAAATTTATGATAGATCAGGGTACAATAGGTATATGAGTAAGTCTAAAAATCCTATTACCATCGCTCGCACTATTTTGTTATTGGGATCAGGTAATCAGGATATTGAGGTAAAGATGGTGCTATGAATGATATTTTTGAATATGTTCGTAAACGGGCTGCGTCAACAATTTTAGTGTCATACACTGTATTTTGGGCGATCTTTCACTGGCAGGGTATCTATGCGACCATATTTGTTGATCAAGACATTATTTATAAACAGCATGGTTTACTTAAAAATGAGTATGTAAATAAATATTTCTTTGGGTTTGATTGGTCAAACATCTTAGCTATCCATAACCTAGAGACCCTACTAGGCTGGGTGATTCCTGCTGTGTTTGCTTACTTTTACATATGGTGGTTGCCGAAGTTTGTCATTAACCCTTCATATAAAATGGAAAATATCTATAAGGAGCAGAGAAAAATAGAAAAGATTAGGTCAGAGAAAAGAATTCAGGACGAAGAGAAGAAACTGATAGAAAAACAAACTATAGCTGAAGAGGCCAAGATTGAGCTAGCAAACAAAAAGGCGGAAATTTCAAAGAAGGATCCAACTACTGCATGGAGTGAACAGTATTATCGTGAATTTATCATTAATAGCAAGAATGTAAGTAGCCTAGATTCTTTATTAGATAGAGTGTATAAGCATGGTGGAAGGATAGAAAACCGTAATTTCAGCGGTGAAAGGATAAGTGGTATGTCGCCAGATGAACTATTACGAGTTGATATGTTGGGTCTTGCGACTATAGAAGATGACAATCAATCCGTTCGCTTAACCGATAAGGGTAAGTACTTTACAAAATTGTATAAGATGTCCCAGAGTAAGGACTTAAGCGATGAGTAGCCTTGCTAGCACATTCACAAAACGTACACAATCAATAGATATTATCTTTGACTCATACAAGACTCTATATAATATTTATAGCGAAATGATGAAAACGGCTAACGTTAATAAAAATAATCTAGCTGCGTTCGAAAAATGCAAAACTACAGTAGAACAAACACAGGAAGATATATCTACAAAACTACATACTCAAGCCTTTATACTTTTGACGGGATCTTTTGAAGCTTTTTTGAATGATATTTTCGAAGATTTAATTCAAGAAAATTTCTTATCTATCTGCAAGTCAAGTGGAATTAATTATAGTATAGTCGATTTGCAGAGAATTTTAGAACAGAATGAGGATAAGGAATTTGTTTCGTTAGAGTTGGCGAATCTAACCATAAAACAGATACATGGTATCAAAAATAAAAAAGAAAAAGTAAATTTTCAAAATACTCAAACTATGGCAGACATATTTGAAAGCTACTTTGATATTGAAATAGACACAAAATCTGAATATATGAAAAGGATTCATAAATATTGGCAGATGAGGCATGCGATTGTCCACACTAACGCCAGAGTTGATGAACGATATATTGCTAATGTAGAAGCGGTGGGTTTGAAAAGCGAAGGAATAGGCTCTGTAGTTGCTATCACAAAAACAACCTATGATAAGGTAAAGGAAGACTTTTCTCTGTTGTTAAATCATATTGAAGACCAGTTGAATAAGCTTAATTTGTTATTTGATGGAGTTGACGCTATTGAGCGTATAAATGATAAGGAATAGATAATTTAGAGCTAAGTTGTGATTATGAAAATCTCCGTCCATCTCAAACCCAACTCCCGCCACCGCGAAGAGGTAGTTGCTGGTGATAATGGCTCGCTGACTATTTACACCAAGGCGCCAGCCATTGAAGGTCGGGCTAATCTGGCGGCAGTGAAGTTGCTGGCGAAGCATTTTGGCGTGGCGCCATCAAAGGTAAAATTAGTGCGCGGCGCAACTTCGAAATATAAGGTATTCGAGGTGGACAAGGCAGAATAATTGCCGCGCATTGACATCATCGCAAAGGGCTAGTGCTTGTCACAAATTTACGGATATCCAGCTCCTGCCGCCATATTGCCGATCAATCCTTGCACTGTCACAAACGAATATCCCTGTTGCTTCAGCGCGTTGAGGATGCACGGTACGGCATTGACTGAGGTTTGATGAATGTCGTGCATCAAGATGATGGCCCCAGGGTGGGCGCCAGCGACGGCGCGCGAGCAGACGATGTCGCTGTTGCGGTCAGCCCAGTCGCGGGTGTCGACCGACCACAAGATTGACGACATGCCCCGCAGGCGAAGCTGTTCCAAGACAGCGCTGTTGACTGCGCCATAAGGCGGGCGCATAACAGTTGGTTTGACGCCGATGGCCTGCTTGATGGCATCATTGGTACGGTCGATTTCGCCAGCAACTTGGTCAACCGGCAATTTAGGCAGTTCTGGATGCGACCACGAATGATTGCCCAGTTGGTGGCCGCGCGAGTGCATACGCCGCAGCGCATCGGCTTGCGCGGAAACTTTGCTGCCGATCAAGAAAAAGGTGGCTTTAGCACCATGCTGGTCCAAAATATCCAGCAGCTGCGCAGTGTACGGTCCCGGCCCGTCGTCAAAGGTTAAGGCAATGGTTTTGCTGGCAGCAGCAGGCGTCGGTGCGGCAGGCGCTGGCTTTGGTTTTGGCTCGGGCGGCTTGGGGATATTAGCTAGTTTTCGGGCTGTCGGATTTTGCAGATATTTGGCAACGGCGGCGATCGGCACTTTGATTGTCATTTCGCCGTAGGCTGACGGCAAGAGCGACGCCTGTCCGATTGGCCAAGCTAAACTATTGCCGCCATCGGTAATAACGAAATTCGATAGCGTTTCTTGGGCAATCGTTTCATTAAGATCCAGTTCTGTTTGCCGGCGCTGCTTGATGGTCTCATTGATATTATTTCGGGCAGCTGCCACGATTTCTCCAGCCGCTTTATCTGATTGCTCGGTCAAATCGTTCAAAGTAATCACCTCGCCAGATTTTTTATCAAACGTCCAAAAATGCGCTAGCGACACCGGATGCGCGCCGTGCATATCTTGCTTAATATTGACAATAATCGATAAAGCTACCGAATTATTATGCGTCACTTGGTAGCTAATCGTTTCGGTCAGCGGCTGGTCGAACGTCAGAATATTGGTGGCGGCATAGCGGAAATCGCTGTCAGCGCGGTCAATTGCCTGAGCGACGGTTTTATTGATCTTATTATTTTTAGTCAGCGGATATTCAATCGAAACTTTCTCGCGGTTAGTCTGGCGCGTCACGAATTTAGAACGAATGCCGGAGTAGCGCGAATCGGTGAAATAATATTGCTCGTCAGACAAAGCAGTCGGGCGGCGCGGCGACCACTGGTTAAAATATGCGTAAACCAGCCCCGATAAAACCGCTGCCATTGCCGTCAATAACAATATCGCTATCAGTGCGTTTCGCCATTTGGCGGGTTTGGTTTTTATTTTTGCTGCGCGGCGGGTATGTTTAGGTTTGGCTGCTTTGTTATTGCTAGCCGATTTAGCCTTATCGGCTTTGTTCGCTGGTGGTTTCGCTAGCGGCTTCCTTGGTGATTTTTTGGCAGGCATAGATATAGTATAACATTTGTAATGTATTAGGGTTGCTGGGCTGCTGCTAAAACCAACGTGGTGCTTTTTAAAACCAACAGCTTACTTTTAGAAAACCAACACGGTACTTTTGAGAAAGGTCGGGTAGTCCGTAATTTGCTATAGGACTTTCATAAAACTGCTATAGGGGATTCCAAAAAGTGCTATAGTAGATTTTCTGCCCGCAGGACGCCAAAATCATTGAAAATATCAGTAAATTATAGTATAAAAAGGGAATGCTGCAATACCTTCATTCAAGTGCTAAAAATCAGCAAATCAAGCCGCTGGAACGCTTGCGGGCAGGTTCGTGGGTGCGCTGCGAACGTCCGAACGAGGATGAGTTGGCCGAGTTGTTGTCGCTGGGGCTTGATAATGATTTGCTGAGCGACGCGCTTGATCCGCATGAAGTGCCGCGCCTGGAGATTGACGACGATTGGACGTATCTAATCGCCCGGTTACCAGATACCGACGACGATTTTAATGACTTTACTACGCCGATTTTGTTTTGTTTGAATAAGGACTATGCCGTGACGTTGTCACGCGACAGCTTGGGTAGGTTGTGGCAGCCGTTTATCGACCAAGCACGTTCTCGTACCGACCGGCCAGTTGAATTGTTGGTTGATATGATTGACGCGATATCTAGGCAATATCAGCGGCGGGTGGCAGCGATTAACCGCCAAATGCGAGCGGCTACCGATAATATTCATACGCTGCGGGTCAAGGATATTGCTACGCTGGCGGAATACGAGCGCAAGCTGAACGACTACCTGGACGCGCTGATCCCAATGAACTGGGCGGTCGAGAAGTTGCTGGCGACTAGCGGCTTGCGGCTGCGGGCTGACGATAAGGAAGATGTCGAGGACTTGTCGATTGATTTGGAGCAGGTGATTGCCCGCTGTAAGAGTTTGCTGCGAACTATCACCAACGTGCGCGATAGCTACCGGGCAGTGATGGATACCCGCCTGAACGAGACAATTCGCCTACTGACGGTGATCACCGTGGCGCTGACTATCCCAACGATGATTGCTGGGTTGTTCGGCATGAACGTGCCGGTGCCTGGTGATAATGATCCACTGATGTTTTGGAAAATCACTGTGGTTAGTATCGTGGCGGCTTGCGCGCTGGGCGGGTTCTTCTTGCGGAAACGATAAGCTGGCTGCGTTTTAGTTTAAGAACGCAGCACTGACTGGAAAAGTTAGTTATCTGTTGGTACGCCATATCCCAGCAGTCCGTCATACTGCTTGTCATGATTGACGAACACGCGGATGCGGTTTGCTTCGTTGCCGCCGACAGTGGTCAGCGCGCCGTTATCGTTTTTCAAGACTATGTTAGTGTGGTCGCCGAACACTGGCGAATTGCGGTAAATTGCCGCGTCGCCAGGAAGCGGTTGATAGCCGGAATTAGCAGGCTTGAACCGACCATTCGCCTCGTAGTATTCACGCAAGGTAAACGTCCCCGGGATACGCCAGCCGCCAGTATGCGGATTTTTCAGCGGCGCGCCCGCCTGTTTCATAATATAGCTTACGAAATTGGCGCACCATGGTTCATCGGCGCCCTGGCTGAACTTAGTGCCAGCAGATTGCGCCTTGAATTCAGTCTTTGCTAAACTGATAATTTTTTGGCGAGTTGGGCTTAAACTTGCCGTATCAATATCTGGAAAAGCCGATTCGCCAGGCGACCTATCGAGGCGCGTGGAATTAATGAGAGACGACAGCTTATTGGCAATTTTCGGCTGAGCAATGACTGCGCCCGATGTAATAAGCAACAGTGTAATTACGCTTAAGATAATACAGCGTTTCTTTGAGAAAAATTTGGGTGCCGCCGCCTGCTGGTGCTTCATGTAATAATTATATCGCGAAAGTTGTTTGACTGTTAAAATATAATTGAGGTAAATGTTATGTTTAAGCAATAGATAAGATGTGAAACATACCTTTCAAATATCAAGTCAAATCATTTAACAGAATTTCATAAAGATGAATAGACACCGCAAACCGCAGAAATGGCGCCGTTTGTCGTCGCAAATAATTTTTACGCATTCGCGGATGATATTAGCGGAAGACGAGATAGAATTGCCAGATGGTAAAAGGTCGTTATATTTGCGGCAAGTATACCAGGGTAAAGGCGGCGTGATTATTATTTGCCAAAACGGCGGCAAAGTGCTTATTCAGCGGGAATATTCGTATCCGGTTGATGATATATTATATCAATTTCCCGGCGGTAAAATTGAAGAAGGCGAGACTCCCGAGCAAGCTGCCCAGCGCGAATTGGCGGAAGAATCTAATATTTTGGCGGAAGATTTTCAGCAAATTGGCTGGTTTTATGCCGACAATCGCCGTACTAGTGCCAAGCTGTACGTTGTCTGTGCGCGCGGCGCTTTTCGAGATAATTATTCGCTCCAACCGGATGAAACAGAGTTTATTTCCAGTAGTTGGTTAGAAATTAACAAACTTGAGCAGATGATTTCTAACGGTCAGATTGTTAATTACTCTATGCTAGCAGCATGGGCGTTATTCAAAACCGCACCGATGAAATAGGGTTTCTTGTGCTATAATAATCCCAAAAGCGAACGATCACCGTACGCGGTTTTTCTCTGTTAGGGAGTAGAAAGGAATTTATATGGCTCAACCCAAACCAATCATAATAGTTGACCAACTCGTCAAGACGTACGATGGCAAAAATGTCGTCGATAGCGTGTCGTTTGAGGTTAAGAAAGGCGAGATCTTTGGCATCCTCGGGCCGAATGGTGCTGGCAAGACGACGACGTTGGAGATGCTGGAGGCGCTGAGGCCGATTGACGGCGGTACGGCGACTATCGACGGAATTGATGTTGCCAAGCAGCCGAAGCACATTAAAAACATCATTGGCATCCAGCTGCAATCGACGACGTTTTATGACAAGCTAACCTTGCGCGAACAATTGAAAATGTTTGCCAGCTTGTACGGACAGACGGTCGATGCCGACGCGCTGCTGGCCAAGGTGCAATTGACCGACAAAGCCAAAAGCTACGTTGAACAGCTCTCGGGCGGGCAAAAGCAGCGCTTCGCCATTGCTTCGACGTTGGTCAATAACCCGACGGTGTTGTTCCTTGACGAGCCAACCACCGGCCTTGATCCGCAGGCTCGCCGCAATCTCTGGGATTTGATCAAAGAGATTCGCGATGAAGGTATTACTATCGTGCTAACCACGCATTACATGGATGAGGCCGAATTGCTGTGTGACCGCTTGGCGATTATGGACAACGGTAAAATCATCACCATTGATACGCCGCATAATCTGATCAAGCAACTACTGGCGCGCGGCTTCAAGAAAAAGCAAGTTGTCGAGCAGGCCAATTTGGAGGATGTATTTATTGACTTAACAGGAAAGGCGATTCGGGATTAGTATGAAAAAATATTGGACTGGTGTATTCGGGCAAGTGCGCGCCCAACAAAAACGCTTCATCCGCGATAAAATGTCGCTGTTCTTTACCTTCCTGTTTCCGCTCATATTTTTGTTGGTGTTCGGTTCGATTTTTAATAATCAATCGACCAGCTTTGACATCGCGATTATCAATAATTCGCAGACGGAATTTGCCAAAAGCTTCGTTAAAGGCGCTAAAGATAACGCCAAAGACTCGATTCTTAAAATTAAAGACGTTAAGGATATGGACGAGGCTCGCGAGAAGTTGAAGCGTTCGGAGCTGAACGGCATCATTGAACTGCCGAGCGATTTTGGCGAGGTTAAGGGCGAGGGCGAGCAGGCTCGGCCGACTGGCACTATCAATGTCTTGTACGCCAAAGGCTCCGAGCAAACTGGTAGCGCTCTCACCGCGGTGATGAACCAGATTGCCAATAAAATTAATATGCACATGGGCCAGCCAGAAGCGCCGCTGAAAGCCGCTGGCAAAGCTGTCGGCGACGAACAGTTGAAGGCTTTTGATTATACATTCACCGGACTGCTGGCATTTAGTTTAATGAGCATGGGTGTCTTTGGTTTGGCTAACCAAATGCCAGCCGAAAAGCAGCGCGGCTCCTACCGCCGATTGCGTGCGGCGCCGTTTACCTCGGGCCAGCTGATTATTGCCATGGCGATTCACTACACGATTATTTCGCTGCTCAGTTTGACGATGATGATTGTTGTCGGTATGCTGTTGTTCCAGTTTAATATGCGCGGCGATTGGGGGCTCTTTGTCCTTATGGCGGTGCTGGCGGCCTTTATGATGGTAGGCCTAGGTCTATTGATTGGTGGCTGGGCAAAGAATGAAAACCAGTCCGCACCATTAACCAACCTGCTTTCTTTCCCGATGATGTTCTTGTCTGGTGCGTTCTTCCCGCTGTACATGTTCCCAGAATGGTTACGCGGTGCTGCTCAGTTCATCCCGATGACGCCGATTACTGATGGTTTCCGTTTGATCATGACTGAGCATGCTAGTCTCATCGAAGTCTTGCCGCAAATCGGTGCTGTCGCTGCCTGGACTCTCGTTATCTACATCGCGGCGATTAAGCTGTTTCGGTGGGAGTAGCTTGATATGAGCGAGCTAAGGGTGATGATAGCGCTGGTATCCTTGCTTTTAGCTTGTTTTGTGGCGTTGAAAATAAAATCATTTATGTCGTGGCGCGATACATTCTTAGGTATAGGAACGATATTTATCGGTTTTGCAATAGTTTGCTTCGGGGATTCTACGATGTTCCCTGGTGTCATGATAGAGATGTTTATCATTGCATTTATGACTTTGGTGGCTTTTCGGCTAATTCATATGCGGTGGGGTATGGAAAACTATGATTCAGTTCGATATTATAGAATTACCATGAACAGAAAACAGAAAATAATTTTAGCCATTGTCTTGGTTGCACTAATTGGTGGTCTGCTTGGGCTATCGTATTGGGTAAAACATAACCGTAATATAAAAAACACGATGAATCAATCTCAGATCGTGTCCGACGCCGCCAAATTCAAGTCAGAATATCCGCGAGTGGCGACGAATAATCACTTTGTTTATGCTAGCGATAAAGAAATCCTTAGTATATTTGATAGCGGCAGCGGCGTGGTTTTCTTGGGCTTTCCACAATGTCCGTGGTGCCAGCGCTTGAGCGAATATGTTGATCAGGCGGCACGCGCCGAGGGCATTGATAAAATCTACTACCTGAACATCCGCGATGCCCGCGCTAGCAACAACGAAGTTTACCAAAAATTAGTCAAGAAACTAGAGCCATACTTGGATAAAGATGACAACGGCAAACCGCGAATATTCGTACCGGATGTATCAATTGTCAAGAATGGCAAGATTATCGGCCGCTACAAAGAGGAATCGACTGGCGACGATAACATCACGCCGGATAAATACTGGACGAGCGAAAGGATTGAACGGACATCGTCGCAGCTGCGCGGATTTATGCGGCAGCTGAAAGGCTAATTTTCTGGATTAGCATCGTCTTTTGGCTGTTGTTTATCGTTTTTGCGTTGGCGTTTCGGTTCGATGCCGACCAGATAACTCCCAATCGTCCAGCCTTTGGCAATCCTTGGTATGATAAACAAGTGGATAAGAATCCAGACGCCCAGCTCTGTAAGATAGAACCTACCAGGTTGTATAGTGTCTATGAAAAACGGATAAACTAGCGGCCGGGTAACTACTGAGGCGAAGATAATAAGGGCTATATTGATGCAGCTAGCTAAGAATTTATTGCGTCGATTGGGCGCGGCGTAGTTTTCGTCGCTGAGTTTGACGCTGGGAACTCTATAACCGATTAGCCATGTCAACATAAATCCGAGCAAGCAGCCAAAGGTATTGGTTATTAAATCATTAACATCAAATAGCCGATAACTACAAGGATATAAACCGAACACGCCAGTTAACTGCGTCACTTCTATTAGCATCGATAAAAGAAAGCCGCTTAGCAGCGCAAATTTCCAATGCTTGTGAAAATACGCTTTCATAAAAATGCCCAGCGGCACAAAGAAAACGATGTTCATAACTAATTGCAGCGTGATATATAGGGTATCTTTGTTAGGCTGAACGACGTCGTTAACCCAGTTGAAGGGGATAAGTTGCGGCTGGATGTGATATGTTTGACAAAAGGCAATCGGGTCGTTTGGTACTGGCGATAGCGTAAAAAAGATTAGCCCTGTGAAATAGAGAATTGAGCCATAGGAAAAGAATACATACGACCATGTTACGCGCCGGCGCATGATCAGCCGCGAAATGATGAATGGTATGGTCAAGAGGATGCATAAAAAAGGCCAGAAACTCAAAGATCCGATCAGCGGCGCTGAAAATGAATTGAGAAATTTTAGCATTAATTAACGCCGCCAGCCTTCAAGATCGCCTTTAGTCCGCTCTCGCCGCCAGCGAAACCGCTGGTTTGGTAGTCGTTAATTACCATGTATGGCAAACCGTTGACGCCGAGCGATAGGGCTTTTTGCGTGTTATTGTTGATTTCTTGCTGATGGGAATTGCCTTTCATGCAGTCGGTGAACTTGGCGGTATCCAGGCCAGCATTCTTGGCAGATGTTTCAAAGTAGCTGAGCGGCAGCAGCGGGATTTCTTTTGGCACAGCGACATTTTTGACGCCGATGCCTTTGTCGAAGTAGTCTGTTTTGATACGCGGCACGATGTCGTGGGTGTATTGCCAATATTTATCCTGGTCGGCAGCGCAGAAGGCGGCTTTAGCGCCTTGCTCGGTGTTTGGTACTTTATCCTTTAGCAAGGTGACGATTCGGTGTTCGTAGCGCAATTTGCCGGATTTGATATAGTCGTTTTTGAAAGAATCACTGCTGGTAGCGTCTTCAACCTGGGCGCAGAACGAGCAGAAGTAATCGGTATAATCGATAAACACATTTTTCGCATCTGCCGAGCCTTGCGACATATGTTCGTTCCATGGTTTACCGTTGCCGATGTGTTGGTTCGGCGGACGGTTGACAATGCCGTAGATAAATAAAGCGACGATGCCGATGACGATGATCGATAAAACAATCCAAATTGGGGCAATGCCGCGTTCTTGTTGATGATTCATGATTTTTCCTCCTGTTTGGCTAATTGTGCATAAACGAATGCGATTTGTCCAGATTTGTAAAGCGACGCTAGGCTAAGTATAAGTGCTAAGATTAGTACGATAGTACCAGCGACATTGGCGGCGGTGGCAGCCGCTGCGCCCGAGAAAAACAGAGTAACGATCGGCAAGATTAACGAGGTGCCGCACGGCACGCAGCCGAGGCCGATAGCGGCAGCGATTGAGGCGATACTGCTGACGCTGAGTTGGCGGGCTACATCTTGTTCGTTGCGTTTGTTACGTCGTGCTGTAAATATTACAACTGAAAGCGATAAGCCTTGTAGAATAGAGACGATCAGCAATAGCGCGCCGTTTGGCGTGGTGAAACCTTGCTTGAATAGCTCGATAAGCATGCTGCCGGCAACAACGAATTTATCGACAATTGATAGCCGCGACAAAAACAACGGTCCATAAAAGTTGCCGTTAATCGCAAAGAAAATAACAGTGGCAAATAGCAAAGAAAACCCCGCCGCCAGCACGCTGTAGCGCGGCAATTTCAATAGCGCGCCAATACCAGCAGCGGCAGTTTTGACAGTTTCTTTTTGCTGTCGGATACGCTCCATATGATTCTTATTATACGCTAAAATTTGGAGAATTGGATTGAGTCGGCTTTAATGTTGAGGTGTGAAATGGTATTATTGTATATATAAAATTGTGATTGGAGGGGGTTATGGAAACGGGTGGCTTGACGGTGAGAAGCATTGCTAGTGCTCTTGATATAAATTTGATTTATGCTCGTCGTTTGTTTCAGCTATCACAAAAAAATAGTACCCTTGACGATATTAGGAAAATTGTTGAAGATAAGCCAAAACCGTTTGTAAAATGGGTCGGAGGCAAGCGGCAGCTGCTTAAACAATTCCGTGAATTAAATCTATATCCGCCCGAGTGTTTTAATCCAGAATCAAATACATATTTTGAGCCGTTTGTTGGCGGCGGTGCAGTATTTTTTGATCTATTACCAAAACATGCAGAATTATCAGATACTAATAAGGAATTAGTAGTGGCTTACAATGTCATAAAAGACAACGTTGATGGTTTAATCAAGTCGCTAAAAAAACATATCTATAATAAAGAATATTACCTAAGAGTTCGCGCTCAAGACATTAATGAATTATCCGATATAGAGGTAGCGTCGCGCTTTATTTTTCTTAATCGAACTGGTTTTAATGGTATGTACCGAGTAAATAAGAGCGGTCAGTTTAATGTTCCATTTGGTCGATATAAAAATCCGCTTATTTGTGATGAGAATAATTTGCGTAAAGTCTCAGAAGCTCTGCAGGGAATTACCATTACGCATCGAGATTATAAAGATGTTCTAAAATTAGCGAAGATTGGCGATTTTATTTACTTTGATCCTCCGTATTACCCGCTTAATCCAACATCTTCGTTTACCGCCTATACTGCTAAGGGTTTTTTCGAGAAGGAACAGATAGAACTTCGCGACATCTTTGTTAAACTGCACGAACGCGGATGTTTTGTTATGCTCTCAAATTCGGACACGCCATTTATTAATGAATTGTATTCTGAATTGGAGGGGGTTAGTATAAACAAGATAATTGCTGGTCGCGCCATCAATTCAAAAGGATCAAAACGCGGTAAAATAAATGAGGTATTAATAACAAATTATCAGGCTTAAATTATGCTATCAAGTATAAAATTGAAAAAGTTACAACCGTATATAGATATAGTTGAGGCTAATAAGGGCAGGACTATTGGCGAAATTTATGCGAATGTTGCTGGCTCAAAACATAATCATTACAAGAAGGGTGCATCCGGCTTAATCGTCGAAAACATGTTGGGACTGAAGAATAATTCATCTCCAAAGGCCGACCTAGAGGAACTGGGTATCGAAATAAAAGTTTTACCAATTCAGTTACACAACCTAAAAGTTAAAGAACCAACCCAGATTAAAATGATTAATTTTATGAAAGTTGCTAAGGAAACTTGGGAAAATGCGGAAATTCGAGGTAAAATTCAAACGATATTCTGGGTAGCTTATGGCGTACCGCGTAGTCCGATTACGAAAAAGAACATGTCTCAGGACAATTACATTATTTTAGATTGGTTTATTGATGTCCCAGATAATGAAAAGATGAGAATATTTCAGGAAGATTGGGAGTCTATTCAGTTTTATATAGTTAATGGCGACGCTGATAAATTGTCTTGTTCAATGGGTACATATATTGAGCCGAAAACTAAAGGTAAGAATAATCAAGATTTAACAAATGCGCCAGATGGAAAGGGAGGGACTATTCGTGTTCGTAAGCGCGCCTTTTATTTTAAAAAGAATTATACAAATAACAATGTAGTGTCAGAGTTAGACTTACCAAAATATGAAGCCTAGAAAAATAAGAAAACTTCATCCGGATAACTTTGAGCTAGAATGTACGACTGTTTGGGCATTTCCGCGCCGCGGTAACTGGGCGACACATAAATCCGATTGGCGAGGTAATTGGTCTCCAGAAGTTGTAAGAAACTTGATACTGCGATACTCCAGCGAGGGCGATATTTTGCTCGATCCAATGATTGGCGGCGGGACAACTGCCATTGAGGCAAAAATTCTCAATCGTCACATTATATGCTCTGATGTAAACGATAAGGCGCTGGAGCGAACAAAAATATCGTTAGATTTTGAAGTGGAAAATGATGCGTGGCAAAAGATTGTTAAACGCGACGCCCGAGATTTAAGTAAAGCCGAAGACGAAAGTATAGACTTTATACTTACTCATCCGCCGTACGCTGATATTATAAAATATAGCGGTGGAGAAATTAACGAAGATTTATCGAATATTCATGATATCGATAAGTTTACTGGTGAGATGGAAAAGGTAGCGGCTGAACTATATCGTATTTTAAAGCCTGGTAAATTTTGTGCAATTCTAATTGGAGATACGCGCCGCAACAAGATGTATCAACCTATGGCGTATAAAGTTATGGATAGATTTTTAAGAGTAGGTTTTCAACTGAAAGAAGATATAATAAAACGCCAGTTTAATTGTAAAGCTACCGGTTTCTGGGTAAAAAGATCGCAAGAAAGTAACTTCTTACTAATAATGCATGAACACTTGTTTATTTTTCAGAAGATCTGATACAGAGTAGTAAGAGTAACGGCTAGAATTATAAACTATACACCGAGTGTATAAAACTCTTGCAATAACTAAACACTGGATGTATAGTAAGAATATGAGCGTTCAATATACACTGTTAGGTTTTTTAGCGGAAGAGTCAAATTACGGCTATGAGTTGAAGAAAAAATATGACGGTTATTTTGGCAAAGATAAGCCAATTTTAACTGGTCAGATATATTCAACTTTGGCGCGGCTCAAACGCGATAACAAGGTCAAAGAAATTACTGATACTAGCGAATCGGGCGGACCAGACCGAGTTCGGTATGAAATTACCGATGAGGGCAAGCAGGATTTACAAGCATGGTTGGAATCACCAGAGGCACCGTCACCGCAACTGCAAGCGACGATGTATATAAAGGCGGTGCTGGCCATTTTGAAAGACGGCGATGCGTCACCATATCTGGATAACCAACGACAGGCGCACATCCAGCGGATGCGCGAGCTGACGGTGCAGCGGCGCGATAGTAATTTGTCGGACATGTTGCTAATTGACCACGCACTGTATCATTTGGAGGCGGATTTGCGCTGGATTGAATTAACTATTTCGCGTTTAACGCGGCTAAAGGAGGAAATTTTGCATGAGCAAACCAATAATTAGCGCTAAAAATATTAAGAAGTCGTTCGGGCAAACGCACGCGCTGCGCGGTGTCAGCCTGGATGTCGAGGCGGGTGAGGTACTGGCGATTATGGGTCCGTCGGGGTCTGGTAAGTCGACGCTGCTGCATAGTCTGGCGGCGATTACCAAGGTTGATAGCGGCGAGATTGATTTCGACGGTCGGCGGATTGACAAACTGAGCGATGATCAGCGCAGTATTTTACGACGCACCAGCTTTGGCTTTGTCTTTCAATTTGGGCAGTTGGTGCCAGAGCTGACAGCGCTGGATAATGTGGCGCTACCGCTACTGCTTAACGGTGTCAAGCGTAAAGAAGCTTATCAACAGGCGAAAACATGGCTGAATAAGGTCGAGCTGGGTAATAAAGCTGACGGTATGCTTGGCGAGTTGTCGGGCGGGCAAATGCAGCGGGTGGCGATTGCTCGGGCCATGGTGATTGAGCCGAAAGTACTATTTGCTGATGAGCCGACTGGCTCGCTGGACAGCCTGAACTCAGAAAAGGTCATGGAACTATTCATCAAAACCGCCAAAGAACACGGCACAACAGTCATTATGGTGACGCACGAGCCGACGATCGCCGCCTATGCTGATCGTGAGATTATCGTTCGCGACGGGCAGATTTCTGGTGTTGATGCAGCGGTAAATACATCAAGCAAACCCGGTAAAACCAATGCGGGGGCTGTCAAATGAGTGTCAGTTGGATGTTATTAAAAAAGTCTGGCCGCCAGTCGTTCGCGCGTCTGGGCTTGACTACGGTGGCGGTGGCGCTGGGGATCGTGCTGGTGTGCTACTTTACGGCTGGTGTCAACGGTCTAATGGGGCGTGTTAATGGATTAGCAATTAATACGGCGGCGTATCAGGCAGCCCGCGGTGTAGCCGAACAAAAACCGATTGCTGGTGTCGAGCCGCTGAAAGTTGGCGGTACCCGTCGCGGTGATGCGTCGAAGTGGCGCGGTCAATATATCCAGTCTTATTCAATGTATGGTACGGCTAAATCACCGCAGTTTGCCAAACTGAAAACTCCGCGTCCTGGCGAATATTATTTGTCAAAAGCGTTGGCTGATGCGGTTGCTGAATACCCAGAGGATAATATCTTGGCGCGTTTTGGTAAAAATACCAAATACCTCGGCGTAATTCCTAGCGAATATGTCGCCAGTCCGGATGCGCTGATGATAGTGCGCGGTGCTAGCGCTGAGGAAGTGGCCGAGAGCGATGCTTTTACCAAATCTCAGGGGCAGCCATCATACTTTGCTAACGTTTATCGGACGGACGCTAACGGATTAAAATCGGACGCTAAAATAGACCCAGTTGCCGTCATTGTATTTGGCGTTGGCGGGACGATATTGTTGTTTCCAATCGTCATTTTCGTGTCGGTGGCGACACAGCTGGGCGCCGCACAGCGCGAGAAACGCTATGCTGCTTTGCGGCTGATCGGCGCGACTAAGCGGCAGGTGGGACGGGTGTTAATGTTGGAATCGCTACTGGCGTCGGTGGTTGGCGTGATTATCGGGCTGGGCGCGTTTTGGCTGCTGCAAGCGCCGCTGCAGGATTTCAGGATGGACGGCATGCGGTTTAATCCTGGCGATTTGGCGCTAACTGGCACGCAATATGCGTTGATTATCGGTTTGACGCTGGGGTTGACGATGTTTGTTAACTGGCGGCGGATGCGCCGGGCGCAGATTTCGCCGCTGGGTGTGTCGCGTTCGGTTGAAAAGGTAAAGAAATTGCGCGCTTGGCGGGCGCTGGTGCCGGCACTTGGTATTGCATTCTTTGCTTGGCTGTCGTCGAAGCCGGGGCGGGATTGGCTGGATGCCAACAAAGAATCGGCTATACCGATGCTGTTATTGACTACGGCACTGCTACTGGTGATGTTTGGGCTGATTTTGGCTGGCGGCTGGCTGACCAATAAGCTGTCGCTGCTGGCAGCGCGCTGGGCTAATAACGGCTCAATGCTGATTGCTGGTAAGCGTACGGCGGTACATTCGCGAACGGTTTTTCGCAGTGTTAGCGGCGTGGTGCTGGCGCTGTTTGCGGGCAGCTTTTACTTGACGGCGACCAGTGGCATTGAAGGCTTAAATGCTCAGGCTGTCAAAGATAACGGTTTTTCACAATTAAAGCGCGGCACGGCAATTGTCATTGGCCGGTCGCTGCCAGGTGATATGGCGGAGCAGCTGCAGCAAAAATCTTACATCACGTCGGTGGCGACGATCTATCCGCGCGAGGACGGCGATGCAATTCGCTGTCAGGATTTGGCGAAGTATACAGAGCATACTTGTCTGAATAACGCCCGGCCCGACCAATTTGCGCTGCTTAATTTTGATAAGCCGGTGGTCAAAAATGTGTCGCTAATTAACGATAAGGTTGATACGAACGGCGCTAAAGAATATTTGGTGACATTGAAGTCAGATAATGATATCGAGAAGTTGCGTACCATGGTGACGGCGAAAGCTAATCAGTACGACTTGACCTATGCAGTGAGCGGCACTGACTCTAAAAAGCCGCATATCAATCCGACGATTCGCGAATTTGCCGACTTGGCCTATGTTGGTATCGGTGTGACGCTGTTTGTGGCGGTGGCAAGCTTGATCGTCTCGACGATTGGCGGGTTAATGGAGCGCCGCCGTTCGCTGTATACGCTGCGGCTGAGCGGTATGCGCCTCGATCAATTGAAGCGCTTGGTGATGGTTGAGTCGGTGGCGCCGCTACTCACCACCTCGATTCTGTCATGCGGTTTTGGCGTGTGGACGGGAGCGGTGTTTACCAGCACATTCTCGACGACGCTGAAGCCGGTGTTAACGCCAACTTACTTCGCTATCGTTGGTATCGGTCTGGTAGCAGCCATCATCGGTATTTACTTGATCCTGCCGATGGTCGACAAGCTGACGCGGGCGGAAGCTAATCAAACCGAGTAGTTTTCTTGCGGAGGTAATCTACCGAAAAGCGTTCCAGTTGATGGCTGGGACGCTTTTTCTTATAAAATTCGATAAAGCTCTTACGCTTTTGCCTGGATGCGCGTATACTATAAGTTATGAAAAGGGCAAAAGCACTGCGAAAAATGGCGACTTGCCTGTTTGTAGCGGCCTTTTTAGCGATGATTAGCTGGATGCTGTATGATATACTGCAGCGCGACAGTAGCATCTCCAACGACACCGACGTGCTGGTCATGGGCACAAACGCGACATTTAAACCTTTTGAGTATAAAGACGGCGGCCAGGTGGTTGGCTTTGATGTCGAATTGGCGCAAGCTATCGCCAAAGACATGGGCAAGGAACTAAAAATCGAAGATATGTCGTTTGATGGCTTGTTGCCAGCGCTTGAGAGCGGGCAAATCGATATGGCGGTGGCCGGTATGTCGGTGACTTCGGAGCGTGAGAAAAACGCGCTGTTTTCGGATCCGTACTACCAGGCATCGCAGCGAATAATTGTACCCAAAAACAGCAAGATAGCGAATAAGTATCAATTAGAACACAAAAAAATTGCTGTGCAACTCGGTACGACGGGCGACCAGGCAGCTTCTAAAATCAAGGGAGCGCAAGTCGTGCAATTCCCGGCAGCGCCGAATGCTTTGCAAGAATTAGCGGCTGGCAAAGTTGACGCAGCGGTGATTGACGATGCGCCGGCTAAGCAGTACGTCTCTGGGTTTCCTTCGCTCAAAATTATCAACACGCCGCTGAGCAGCGAAAGCTACGCGATCGCTTTCAAAAAGGGCAATACCGAACTGGCCGAGCATGCCAACAAAACGATTGCCAATATGAAAGCTGACGGGCGTTACCAAGCGCTGTTGCAGAAACATTTTGGCACGGCGAAGGAGCAGACGCCATGAATTTTGGCGAAGTGATTTTTGGTGACGGGCGCTGGGTTTATCTATGGCACGGACTAGAAGTAACATTGGTTTTGACAGTATTATCGGTGGCATTAGGCGTAATTATCGGCATAATTATTGCGTTGATGCGGGTGTCAAAAATCCGTCCGTTTAGTTGGTTAGGGCGTTTTCCGCAGCTAAAGCGTTTGGCTAGGTGGAATCCGGTAGCTGGTCTTGGACGTTTGTATGTTGAAATCATTCGCGGTACACCACTGTTGGTGCAGCTGCTCATTATGTATTATGTAGTGTTTGGATCGTACCGTTTCATGCCGAAGATTTTCGTGGCGGCGATCGCCTTTGGTATCAATAGCGGCGCTTATGTGGCGGAAATCATTCGTGGCGGCATAGAGAGTATTGATAATGGACAGCTAGAAGCAGCGCGTTCGCTAGGTTTGAGCTATCCGCAAGCAATGCGCTACGTAATTCTGCCGCAAGCGATGAAAAATTCGCTGCCAGCGTTGATTAGCGAGTGCATTGCTATGCTTAAGGAAACGTCGGTGGTCGGCTGGATTGGCTTGGGTGATATTATGCGTGGCGCTGACGATATCCGCTCGTTGACAGCGACAGCATTCCAGTCGTTGTTTGCAGCGGCGGTGATGTATTTAGCGTTGACGGTTATCTTTACGAAAGTGATGCGGCGTTTCGAGAAGGGAGTGCAAGCTGATGATCAGGACGCGTAACCTGCGCAAATATTTTGGATCCAACCACGTGCTGCGCGGGATTGATTTGACGATCGAGGATGGTGAAGTACTAGTGATTGTCGGGTCGAGCGGCTCAGGTAAATCGACGCTGCTGCGATGTTTGAATTTACTTGAAAAACCCACTTACGGATCGGTTTTTGTTGATGACGTTGACATCACTCAACCGCACGTTAATATTAATAAAATCCGCCAGCGTATCGGTATGGTGTTTCAGCAATTTAATCTATTTCCTAATATGACAGTGCTAGATAATATCAAATTAGCGCCTAAGAAACTACGCAAAGTATCGGATCGTAAAGCGAATCGGCGAGCCAAAGAACTGCTTGAGCAGGTTGGGCTAGCTAACAAAGCCAATGAATATCCGCAACATTTATCGGGCGGCCAGCGGCAGCGAGTGGCTATCGCTCGGGCGCTCGCTATGGAGCCAGAAGTCATGCTGTTTGATGAGCCGACTAGCGCGCTTGACCCGGAAATGATTGGAGAAGTACTCGACGTGATGCGCGATTTGGCTAAGCAGGGCATGACCATGGTAATCGTCACGCATGAAATGAGCTTTGCCCGTGAAGTTGGCACCCGGATGATTTTCCTTGACAAAGGCGACATCATTGAAGACGGTCCGCCTAAACAAGTAATGGACCACCCGAAGACTGAACGAGCGCGCCAGTTCTTTGATGCTGATAAATAGCATAAGGTCAACAATACATGCTAAAATAAAATAACTATGGCAAATTTAAAAGCATCATCTGCTGAACACGAAAAGCCTAATAAGCATCTGCCGGAACGAAACGTTAAAAATGAAGCCATCATAGTTAGCCAAGCGGTTGGTATGTTGCTGTTTGGCGCAGTGATGGTGGGTTTGCTAGCAAACCCATTTCTTGTTATTCCGTTGTTTTTTGTACCGCCTTTGTTTGTAGCTTATTTATCATTTATTGCTTTATTGTTTGTAGAAGGCGTTGTCGTTTTGAAACAATACCGGCGCGTGGATCGCTACCGTCAGCGTATTACTGCGCTGAGCGTGATATTACTTTTGCCTGTATTTGCCGTGATTTTTAATACATTAGCAGCGGCTGCTACATTATTGCATGCATACGATATTGTTTATATCGCGAAATTGCTTACATCGCCTTGGGTACTTCTGGGGTTGTTTGTTGTGGCTGCTGTTGGCTTGTTATATTTGTGGCGATTGCTACGACTTCCGGATCGGTTGTATTGGGAACCTCTTCCAGTATCTTCATTGTCAAAAACACAACATAAACAGCAAGAGCGCGGCTTGCGGCTGCAGCGAATTGGTTTTGGCCTTTTTAGCATCCCATTAGCTATAGCTATCGCAATTTCTTTCGCGGTATCGCAGATAATGGTTGGTCCAGATGGCGGTTTTGGTGGCAGTACCATATTTAATTATGTGTTGCTAGCTTTTCTTTATGTCGGTATGCCGTGCATTGTGGCTGGTTTGATATGTTTTGCTAAGAGCGAGATGTAATTGTTTAAGCTTTGAGTCGATAATTTCCTCTGATATAGTCATTAATCAGAGGAAAGAGTGGTTAGTAAACGAGAAAAATCAGATAAGGATAGTCAGGCAGCGCCGGTTAAAAAGCGTGCTAGTGTTAAAACTGCGTCAAAGAATCGTGAAAAATTACATGATGATTTGGCAAATAAGAAGTCTGGCGGCAATCTAGATCCTGGTTTGTATTGTTTCACGGCCATCGCTCAGTTTCATGGTATTCCTGCTGACCCGGAGCAGATTGCTCACGCGTTAGCGATCAATCCGCGTGTAGGTATGAGTGAAGCGGATATGCTACGGGCTGCGCGTTCACTCAAATTGAAGGTACTGGCGGCTACGGTTAATTCTAAACAATTAACGAAGTTGCCATTGCCGCTGATCGTTGGTATGAAGGACGAAAAGTTTGTGGTGTTGGCGCAAATTGCCGAGGATGATATGGCGGCGCAACTTGCTGATACTAAGAATGACAGTCGCCGCAAAATTAAAGGTTCTGGTAGAAACATCAACAGTAAATTCCTTATTCTACCGCCAAATGGCGGGCCGCCGCAGGTGATGTCGGCTGAGGATTTTCAGGACAAATGGACTGGCCGCGTGGTACTATTTACGCAGCGTTTTTGGAAAGAGGCAGACAGGAAATTCAATCTTAAATGGTTTATTCCGACGATTATCAAATACAAAAAGCCGCTGCTGCAAGTCTTGTTGGCGGCGCTAGTGGTGCAGATTATCGGAATTTTTACGCCGATTTTGACACAGGTCGTCATCGATAAAGCTCTCGCGCATCATAGTGTCTCGACGCTTGACGTCATCGTTGGCGGGCTGGTAATTATTGCGTTGTTTGAGGGGATGCTTGGCGTCGCTCGGAATTATATTTTCACTCATACCACTAGCCGGATTGACGTAATTTTGAGTTCGCGGCTGTTTCGGCACTTATTTGCTTTGCCGCTGCGGTATTTTGAAACCCGTCGAGTTGGCGATACCACGGCGCGGGTATTGGAGTTGGAGCGAATTCGGGCTTTTTTGACTGGCACGCCGATGACCGCGCTGATCGATATTAGTTTTATGTTTGTTTATATCATTGTCATGCTGTTTTATAGTGCGACATTGACGTGGGTGGTATTGGGCAGTCTGCCGGTGTTTGCGATTTTATCTGGCGTCATCACGCCGCTGCTTCGCCAGCGTTTAGATGAAAAATTTAACACTGGCGCTGAATCTCAATCGTATTTGGTTGAGTCAATCACTGGCGCGCAGACTATCAAATCGTTTGCGCTGGAGCCGCAACTGCAGAAAAATTGGGAAGGCCGGCTGAGTAATTATGTTCGCGCTAGTTATAAAACTAATTTACTGTCAGGCAACGCTGGCGCGCTCGGTCAGTTGATTCAGAAGATTTTCGATATCGCTATTTTGTGGGTCGGTGCGCATATGGTGATGGCGGGCAGCTTGACGATTGGCGGGCTGATTGCTTTTCGGATGCTGAGCGGTCGGGTGAGCGGGCCTGTATTACGCCTCGTGCAATCATGGCAAGATTTTCAACAAACAGGTATTTCCATGAAGCGGTTAGGCGATATTTTTAACACCAAGCCTGAACCGACACTCGATCCGAGCAAGTCGCGCCTGCCGAGCATCACTGGCGATGTGCGGTTTGAACATGTGCGGTTTCGTTATGTGCCAGATAGTCCCGAGGTTATCCGCGATGTGTCGTTTGGTATTCGTCCTGGCACGGTGGTCGGCGTGGTTGGGCGCAGCGGTTCGGGCAAAAGTACGATTTCTAAATTATTGCAGAGGCTGTACGTGCCAGAATCAGGCAAGATTTTGATTGACGGCGTTGATATTGCTACGACTGATCCAAGTTGGTTGCGCCGACAAATCGGCGTGGTCTTGCAGGAAAATTTTTTGTTTAATGCCAGCGTGCGCGATAATATCGCGGTGCATGTGCCGAGTAGCAGCATGGATGACATCGTGAGGGTAGCAAAAATTGCTGGCGCGCATGAGTTCATCACCGAATTGCCAAATGGTTACGACACGATGGTTGGCGAAAAAGGCGAGGGCTTGAGCGGCGGACAAAAGCAGCGTATCGCTATCGCCCGGGCGCTGCTACATAATCCTAAAATCCTGATTTTTGACGAAGCGACATCAGCGCTGGATTACGAGTCGGAAAATATCATTCAGAAAAATCTCAAGCAAATCACCGCGGGTCGAACGGTCATTATCATCGCGCACCGCTTATCGACGCTCAAGTCGGTCGATAAAATCATGGCCATTGATCGCGGCCAATTGGTTGAATATGGTACGCCGGCGGTGCTACTGAAAAAGAACGGTTTGTATGCATATCTGCACCGGCAACAATCAGGAGACGAAACATGAGTTGGCTAAAACGCGACCAGCTGCAGTATGAATTTTTGCCAGCGGCGGAGGAAATTGTTGAAACGCCAGCGGCACCGTTGGGAGCGTTGGTAGTTTGGTTGGTTGCATTGTTGTTGATTGTGGCGTTAGTGTGGTCATACTTTGGCAGGATTGATATTGTAGCGGTAGCTAACGGTAAAATATCCACCGAAGGCAGCACTAAGATTATCCAGCCGGCAGTCTCTGGCGTGGTGACGAATATTAATGTGCATGAGGGTCAGCGCGTCAAAAAAGGTGAAACTTTGCTGGCGCTTGATAAAACCACTGCCGAAAAAGATGTTGCTACCGCCAATCAAAGTCTGAGCACGGCACGAGTCGAGCGCGATATTTTGCGGCGGCTAGCTGTTGGCGGCAATACCGACGATATTATTAATAATGCAGATTTGCCAGACGAGGCCAAAGCTATGTTGCGGCAATTTGCCAGTTCGCAAACCGCGCTTTCTGCAGCCAGGCAGCAAGCTGCAAATGGTACGATTTCTAACTACCAGCAACAACTACAGTTTAACCAGCAAGCGAAAAACCAGCTGGAAACCAACGCGCAAAACCTGAAAAATCGCAAAGCTGAGATTGAAAAGCAATTACCAAACGCCAATCCTGTCGATAAGCTGCGCCTACAGAATGAATTGAGCAATATTGATCAGCGAATCACTAGCGCTGACAGCGCTGTCCTTGGTCAAAATCAGCAACTGCTGCAATCGCAGTCGGCGCTCGCTCAGGCGCAAAATCAATCGCAAACCCAAACTGCCGAAACCAACAGCGCTTTTAACAATCAAATTATAGCGTCGGAAAAAAGAATTATTGAACTGGAAAATAATCTAGTCAAAGCCAAACAAATTTTAGCGCAAACCACCATCGCTGCGCCTGTCGATGGCACGGTACTGTCGCTAACGGTGAAAACGATTGGCGGCGTAGTGAATGCTGGTCAGCAGCTGGCGCAAATTGTACCAGAAAAGGCGCCACTTTATATTGATGCAGCGCTAGACAACCAAGATATTGGTTTTGTTAAACCTGGCCAGCGCGTGGTCGTTAAAGTTGCCACGTATCCATTTCAACGTTATGGTTACTTGGAGGGGACAGTTGAAAATATTAGCCCCGATGCTATTCAGGATGATAAGAAAGGCCTTATTTATAAAGCTAAAATTAAATTGAATGATGAGAAAAGCTCCAAGCAAAATCAACTCAAATTGCTGCCAGGCATGAGCGTCTCCGCCGAGATCACTACCGGACAGCGCCGCATCATTGAGTTCTTCCTCGATCCGTTGATGACCAAGGCGGATGAGAGTTTGAAGGTGCGGTGAAATAGCGCAGCGTCATTTGCCGCAGCAACACAGATACCGTTGTAAATGGTATGGTAAACTAATATTGTTTAAGCTAAAATATTAAGTATAAGCATAATAACCTAAAAGTGGTAAAATAATGGGCAATAACAGCGCTAAAACAATAAAAAAACAGAGTAAACCATCACTTTGGAAAAGACGCCTGCTAAAAGTAGTACTTGTAGTAACAGCCCTAGTAGTGTTGTTCGTGGCGTGTAATGTAGTTAAAATATGGTCGACCAACCTAAGCATGTCTCACTACCTCCGAAAGAAGTATAATCAGGAGTTTGTAGTAGGAACGCCCAGTCTATCCTCTGCTGGTCTTGGATTTGCAGGTACCTGGGGTGCAGACGCCCATCCCGTAAACAACAAAAACTTAACATTTCGAATTATAAAAGCAGAAGACAGAGACAGTTTTTCCGACCAATACACTGCTAAGATCTGGTCACAGCGTGAGACAACTCGCCTAAACAAAATAGCCCAGCAAAATGCTTCAAATTCAAAGTGGAGAGTTAACGCTTCGGTAGAAATCTATTTGGCAGAACCATTGGCAGATACCGCGCTGCCAGATAATCCTAAGGTGGAGGAGATTATAAAGCAGGATTATGGACCAGCATACACTGTTAACTTGTCATATTTCGAACTACAAAATACTTCATATGATGATGTTGTGCGCGACATGGAGCGCATTACTAGCAACGTTACTAATAATGGTATAAAAAATGTCAACTATAACTATTCTGTAACCAATAGCAAAGGAGTAATTAAAAGATGTAAGACTACTTATGATAAGCCATTTGATCACTCATATAACGATATAAAGGACTGCTTAAGATAATAGGAGCAAGCAATGGATTCAGACTCAAAAGTAATAAACTATATGAACCTTAGTGCTTTAGTGTATGCACAGTTTAATAACGATACTAAAGGTCACGATATCGGCTATATTATGAAGAATAAACTTTATAATAAAGACTTTAAGTCTGATAAGCCCGAACTCTCCGCTCTCAAAGAAGAATCTAATCCCCTCCGTTCCTGGAAATATCTTGATTCCATCTCTACCTCTTCCGGTCTCCGCGCCGCTGCTTTTCAGAACCCTGACACGGGTGAAATAGTCTTTAGCTTCAAAGGCACCGACTTTGATCCCTCAAATCCTAAAACATATTTGGATACCGCTAAAGATATCGCCAACGCCGATGCTCAAATAGCTTTCGGTGCTTCTGTAGGTTTGCCTGCTCAATTCGCCGATGCTGAAAAGTTTGTTAATTCGGTACTAGCCTCTCGTCCAAATGCTAAGTATAGTTGCACTGGCCACTCTCTCGGTGGTGCGTTAGCCCAGTATATGACATACAAAACAGGTTGCGAATCCACTACGTTCAATGCTCCGGGTGTAGGTGATTTGATCAAAAGCGCAACCGGACACAGTATAGACTACAATCTCTATAAAGATAAATCTACAAATTATGCTAATGAGAGCGACCTAATAGGAAATGCTTGGAATGATGCTAGGGTAGGTACTAGCAAAACCATACGTTCTAGATTTAATAGTACCATGGTTGAAGATGCTATAGCGATATATAAGATGCAGACGATGCTCACACTGGGAGATCCGCTGCTGCCGGTACTTGGTGGTAAATTAACTTTGTCGATCATTATTGAAGGTATAAAGGCTATGGCTAGGGCTGCTAAAAACATGGTGCCTACTGCGAATCACGGGATGTCTGATATGCTGACAGATGACGGAAAAATGATGCCAACTACAAATCAGCCTGATTACGGGATCTCTTACATGGGCTATTTAACGCGCGGTACTAAAATAGCGCTTGAAGGCGGTGCATTTGTGTTTTATGTGTATGGCGGCTTGGTGTATCACGGTGCTGATGGTGTATGTAAGTTCTTTAATACCGCTGGTAATATACTTGCAGATGATATTTGGATTAGGTATAGTTTCTTGCGCAATCTGTTCACTGGCGATTTGCAAGGTATTTTTGATTTATTTAGTTCTGCAACAGTTGCGGCACGCGTTGATCCGCTAATTCTAGATTTGAATGGCGATGGCTTAGCGACTACAAACTTGGATCAATCAGACGTATATTTTGACCTGGATAGCAACGGCTTTGCTGAGAGGACGGCTTGGATTGATGTCAATGATGGTTTGCTGGTGTTAGACCGCGATGGTGACGGCAAGATAACTAATGGACAGGAGTTATTTGGTGATCAAACATTGTTGTCTAATGGTACTCGCGCGACGAGCGGGTTTGAGGCGCTGCGTGAATTTGATGATAATAAGGACGGCAAAATAGACGCCAGCGATATTGTTTATCTCAAGTTGAAGGTGTGGCAGGATTTGAACAGAGATGGTGTATCGCAAGCCGAAGAGATGAAATCACTAGCCGATGTTGGTATCAAAGCTATTAACCTCAATTCGACGGTTACGGGCGCAGCTGATGCTATGGGCAATATTCAACGCTGTTTGGGTAGTTTTGTGAAAACTGACGGTAGCGACGGGCAAATTGGAGAATATTTATTGAATAGAGACACCATGAGTTCTCGTGATACTTTTGGTGACTCGGTTACTATACCAGACGATATTGCAGCATTGCCTGATTTACAAGGGGCGGGTAATGTTTCTTCGTTGCGTATAGCTATGGCGAAAGATGAGAGCGGGCAGCTAAAAAAGATGGTGTTGGAATTTTTGGAGACTAAAGACGCTGCCGCTCGCGATGAGCTATTTACAAATATTATTTATAAATGGGCAGGTGCTGACAAGCTAGACCCTAAAGGTCGCGGTGGACTTGTTGACGCTAGACAGCTGGCAGTTCTCGAAAAATTTATGGGCATGAACTTTGCCGGGACTAATGGCGCGAACCCTAATGCGAACGCAGCGCCGCTGTTGCAAAAAGCTTACTATAAGTTGGTCGATAGATTATACGCTGCAATGGCCAGCGCCACTTATTTGAAGGACATTATCAGTAGGGTTAATTACAAAGTTGGAGAGTCTGGAGCTGTAATTGAGTTTGCTGATGTCATTAATGATATAGATAAGGCTATCGATAACGATAGTGTTTCTGGAAAACAATTGTTGGCTGACTTTTTGCGAGTTGTTTATGGGTCTGGTTTGAGCAATGACACGAATTTATTGCATTTTTGTAATCATTTCGCCGCCAAATCACCAGAGTTAGCCAGAATAGTTTATTATGCTAATAGAGATTCTATTATCGGAAGCGACAAATCAGATTCGCTTTATGGGACTGCGGCTGATGATTTTGTCTATGGTGGTGCTGGAAACGATACTTTATATGGCGGTATCGGTAATGATACCTATATGTTTAATAGGGGCGATGGGGCAGATTATATATCAGAAGCGGGCGGTATCGATGCTGTAAGATTTGGCGAGGGCATTAGAGCTGAGGATGTATGCGTGAAACGTGTTAAGGCGTATAGCGGCTCCAGTCAGTACTATAACCTCGAGCTTTCTATCAAGGGGTCTGAAAATGACAAAATAACTATCGAAAGGTATTTTGGGTATTATGACGGAAATGTGTTTAGCTCGGGATTCAAAGATATGCCGCATCAAATGATAGAAAAGATTATATTTGCGGATGGTACTGTTTGGACACAAGATAATATATACCAAATGACGCACAAGCTAACTGGCACTAATGAAAATGACACGCTAGTAGCCTATGACAAGGGCGCTGTTGAATATCATGGTTTAGGGGGTGATGATACTCTGAGAGGTGATGAGGGAGACGACCTCCTTTATGGCGATGTTGGCCAAGACTGTCTATATGGCAGTGCTGGCAACGACATTCTTGTTGGGGGTCAAGGTGCAGATGAATTGAGAGGCGGTTCAGGTGATGATACGTATGTATTTAACAAAGGAGATGGGGTCGATTACCTAGTAGAGGACGGCGGTATTGACACAATCCAATTTGGTGAAGGTATTAGAGCTGAGGATGTGTATGTGAAACGTATTGTAATGTATAGAGGTTATAGTCAATATTATAATTTGGAATTATCCTTTAAGGATTCTAGTGATAAAATAACCATTGAGAAATACTTTGGTTATTATGAGGGCAGTTATTTTAGCTCAGGATTTAGGGATACGCCAAACCAAATGATAGAGAAAATCACTTTTGCGGATGGTACTGTTTGGACTCAAGACAATATCAATCAGATGACGCACAACCTAGTAGGTACAGACAAAGACGATACCTTTATAGCTTTTGATAAAGGTGCTGTAGAATACTATGGTTTAGACGGTAACGATTATCTTCACGGAGATGCTGGCAATGATGTAATTTATGGAGGTTCTGGAAAAGATCGTTTGCATGGTGGTGCTGGAGACGACCTCCTTTATGGTGAACAAGACGCTGATGAAATCAGCGGTGACGATGGTAATGATATTCTATATGGCGGTCAAGGTGCGGACAGGCTGAATGGTGGTATAGGTGATGATACTTATATATTCAACAGAGGGGACGGATCAGACTATATTGTAGAAGGTAACGGAGTTGATACTATTAAATTTGGCGAGGGTATTAAACCGGAAGATGTAAGGGTGAAGCGCGTTATAGCGCCTAGCGGCTATAGTCAATACTATAATTTGGAGTTGTCTATTAAGAATTCTAACGATAGTATAACTATTGAAGGGCAGTTCGGATACTATGACGGTAGCTACTTTAGTTCTAATCCAAGATTTAGAGATATGCCAGAGCGAGTAATAGAGAAAATCGTCTTTGCGGA
This sequence comes from uncultured Candidatus Saccharibacteria bacterium, assembly GCA_963528575.1. GTDB lineage: Bacteria > Patescibacteriota > Saccharimonadia > Saccharimonadales > Saccharimonadaceae > Saccharimonas. Next base: position 239,135 of record CAURUS010000001.1, on the reverse strand, counting down.
TGGTACTGTCTGGACGCAAGATAATATATACCAGATGACTCATAAAATTACGGGTACCGACGGAGATGATCATCTAGCCGCTTTTGACAAAGGTGCTGTCGAATATCATGGATTGGAGGGTAATGACTATCTTTACGGCGGCGCTGGCGACGATAAATTATATGGAGATTCTGGTAGAGATGATCTTTATGGTGGCGATGGTAACGATATTCTCGTAGGCGGTCAAGGTAATGATAGTATTGAAGGTGGTAATGGCGATGATTTGTACATATTCAACAAAGGAGATGGAGCAGATTATATATCGGATGCGTCTGGATTAGCAGATGAAGTGCGTCTTGGTTATGACTCGCTAGATATTATATTTGAGCGTGCTGGCAGTAACCTCCGTCTCCGCATGCCAGGCTCGCTTGACGCTATTACGGTTAGTTCGTGGTATAGCAGCGATAATTACAAAATTGAGACTTTCAAGTCGTCCAATGGTAGTGCTATCGCTCATACTCAAGTCGAGAGTCTTATCCAGGCTATGTCGTCTTTCCAAAAAGATAGCGGCATGACTTGGGAGCAAGCTGTAATAAATCAGCCAACGCAGGTGCAGTCTATCATCCAACAATATTGGACAGCACCGACTACTTGATTTGGCCGATAAAAGGCTTGCATAAGCGGCATAAATCTATATAATGAAAACTATATAAGTAAATAAACAATGAATCATTTAGATCATAGCGGAGGTGGGCGTGAATCAAAAACCATTGCAAATCAATTCTGAAATCGGTGTACTCAAGACCGTACTGCTGCATCGGCCGGGCGAGGAGCTCGAGAATCTTACCCCTGATTATCTCAAGGACTTATTGTTCGACGATATTCCGCACCTGAAGGTGGCGCAAGAAGAGCATGATGAGTTTGCCAACGTCCTGCGCGACCATGGCGTCGAAGTGCTGTATTTGGACGAATTGGTAACAGAGGCATTAAACAGCGATAATTTGAAAGCAGAATTTGTCGACGAAATGCTAGCAGCTTCCAAACAAGATTCGCGGCGAGTGACGCAAAGTTTGCGCGATTATCTGTTGTCGATGCCGACCAACAAGATGGTGCGCAAAATTATGGCTGGCGTGCGCAAGGACGAGATTTCTCTACCGCCAGAGCATCACCAGCAGCTGCACGATATGGTTGAGCAAGACCATTATCCATTTTACCTAGATCCAATGCCGAATTTGTACTTTACACGCGATCCAGCCGCGACTATTGGCAACGGCTTGACGATCAACAAGATGCACTGGCCAGCTCGCCGCCGCGAGTCGCTGTTCATGCGCTATATCATAGACCATCATCCGCGATTTGCTGGCCACGATATTCCAGTTTGGTATAATCGCGACGAGAAGTTCTCGATGGAGGGCGGCGACGAGCTAGTGTTGAATAGCGAAGCTATGGCAATCGGTATTAGTGAGCGCACTACCGCCGAGGCAATCGAGAAAATGGCAACTGAGTTGTTCGCTGATTCTAACTTCAAGAAAATTATTGCTCTCGAGATTCCGAAAAGCCACGCGTTCATGCACCTAGATACAGTCTTCACTATGATCGATTACGATAAGTTCACGATCCATCCGGAGATTCGTGACTTTGAAGGCAAGATGAATCTGTTTATTCTCGAAAAGGTTGAGGGGCAAGCTTATCCGCGGATTACCAAGCAGCATGACCTTGAAAAAGCGTTGTGCGAAGCATTGCACTTACCAAAGATTAACCTAATTGAGTGTGGCGGCGGCGATGAGATTGCGGCAGCTCGCGAGCAGTGGAATGACGGTTCGAATACTTTGGCGATTGCGCCGGGTGTGGTGGTGACTTACGATCGTAACTATGTCACTAATGCTAAATTGCGCGAGGCTGGCGTCGAGGTTATCGAGGTTAGCGGTTCAGAACTCGGCCGCGGCCGCGGCGGCCCGCGCTGTATGAGTATGCCGCTGGTGCGCGAAGACCTGGATAACGAGCAAGTTACTGATAGAGTTACTTCGGCGGAGCGTTCGCTGGCAGCCACCTTGGCGGTACCAATGATTCAAGAGGAGCACGTCCGCAAAGTGGTGCCAGTAACTACAGATTCGACTACTACAACGGTAGCTAAGCTGCCAACCAGTCTGAAGGGTCGCTCTTTCTTGACTTTGAAAGATTTCTCGCCAAGCGATATCCGGCTGATGCTCGATACAGCACGCGATCTCAAACAACAAAAGAAAGCGGGCAAAGCACACCGCATTCACGAGGGTAAACAAGTGGCTTTGCTCTTTGAAAAGACATCGACGCGAACTCGCTGCGCCTTTACGGTAGCTGCTAATGATTTGGGTGTGGCACCAGAATTTCTCGGTAAAGACGATATTCAGCTAGGTAAAAAAGAGTCAGTTGAAGATACTGCTAAGGTACTGGGCCGCATGTTTGACGGTATTGAATTCCGCGGCTTTAAGCATTCCAATGTCGAAGCGTTAGCCAAATATGCTGGCGTACCAGTCTGGAATGGTTTGACGGATACTTTCCATCCGACGCAGATTCTGGCAGACTTCATGACTATTGAGGAGCATGTCGGCAAGCTCAACGGCGCTAAGCTGGTCTTCGTTGGCGACGGACGCAATAATATGGCAAATAGCTTGCTGATTGGTACGGCCAAAATGGGTGTTGACTTCCGTATTTTGGCGCCGCGACAGCTGCATCCGTCGGGCGATCTAGTTAGCCTAGCACGTTCAATTGCTATGGAAACTGGCGCGAAGATTACGATCACTGATAACCGTGCCGAAGCGCTAGAAGGGGCTGACGCTATCTACACTGATGTCTGGGTATCAATGGGTGAGGAAGACAAGTTTGCCGAGCGAATTGCCCTTCTCAAGCCATACCAGGTCAATGCACAAATGTTAGCCGAGACGCATAACCCGAACGTCAAATTCTTGCATTGTTTGCCATCATTCCATGACCTTAATACCGAGACTGGCCAGAAGATTCACGATCAATTCGGTCTTGACTCGATGGAGGTCACTGACGAGGTCTTTAGCGGCGAGCACAGCGTTGTCTTTGACGAGGCTGAAAACCGCATGCACACTATCAAGGCTGTGATGGCATTGACGCTATAAATCCGAGTTGAAGGAGGCTCGAACAAAATGGCAATCAAACAATTAGCAAGAAAAAAGGACGGGTTAGGACTCTGGTCGCTGACTGGCTTAGTGGTCGGCAGTATGATCGGTGCAGGTATCTTTAACCTTGTTCAAGGTACGGCTGAGGCGGCTGGTCCGCTGGCGACGATTATTGCGTGGCTGATTACGGGCGTTGGAATGATATTCCTGATTCTCAGTTTCCGCAACCTGACTATCAAAAAGCCGAAACTTAATGCTGGCGTGTATAGCTACGCTGAGGCTGGCTTTGGCAAGTATGTTGGCTTTAATTCGGCGTGGGGTTACTGGATTTCTGCTTGGATTGGTAATATTGCTTATGCAGTAGCCGTTTTCTCGGCGCTTGGTTATTTCTTTCCAGACTTGTTTGGTAAAGGCCAAAACTGGGCGTCAGTGGTTGGTATGTCGGTACTGCTGTGGAGCGTTCATTTATTAATCCTTAAAGGTGTCAAAACGGCAAGCTTCATTAATGCTTTGGTGACGGCGGCGAAATTAATCCCGCTTGCGATCTTTTTGCTAGCGATATTCTTGTCGTTCAAGGTTGGCTTGTTTAACCAAGACCTTTGGGGCTTAGCCGGCAACAACTTTGATATGGGCGCTGTGATTGAGCAGGTCAAGAATATGATGCTGGTTACCGTCTGGGTGTTTATCGGTATCGAGGGTGCAGTTGTATTTTCAGGTCACGCCAAGAAGCGTAGCGATATCATCAAGGCAACGTTGATCGGTTTTGCTGGCGTGCTTTCGATTTATGTGCTGATGACGGTGCTGGCTTTTGGTGTAGCGACTCAGAAAGATCTGGCTGCACTAGATAGTCCGGCGATGTCGATGCTGTTGGAACGCTTGGTTGGACCGTGGGGCGCTTGGCTGGTTAATATCGGCTTGATGATCGCAGTTTTGGGTGGTTGGCTAGCTTGGACGATGTTTGCTGCCGAACTACCGTATCAGGCAGCTAAGAATAAGACTTTCCCGTCGATATTCGCCAAAGAAAATAAAGTTGGCGCGCCAGTAGTGTCGCTGTTGGTTACTAACATCCTGGTACAGATATTCCTGCTGACAATCCCCGGAACTGAAGGTTCAGCCTATAATATTGGTATTTCGATTGCTACTTCGGCTATCTTGATCCCATATGCTCTGACGGCGTTTTATCAATTGAAGGTTTCTCTGCAAGAGAAGAAAACCGTTAAGTACCGCGCCTTTAATATCTTTGTAGGTGTGATGGCTAGTGTTTACGCGGTATGGCTAGTGTATGCGGCCGGTATGCAATATCTGCTTATAACAGTATTCTTGTATGCACCAGGCATGTTGGTCTACGTCTTGATGCAGATCAAGAATCGCAAGAAGATTTTCACGCTATACGAGCTACTTTTGGCGGTTGTCGTGATTGCGCTATTTGCTTACGCAGTACAGCAACTACTGGCTGGTGCGCTGGATGATACGTTAGGTATTAAAATAGCCGATTTAATCGGTCAATGATAATAAATGAAACGGGCGCGCCTGAAATACAGCGCGCCCGTTTTGCCAAATGAAGGAGAAAAAATGTTTAAGTATGCCATTGTTCGCCGTCCGTCACATAGTTTAATTGATGGTATCAGCCAAACGCCAGAAATGGGCAAGCCGGACTATGATTTAGCGTTACAGCAGCATGATCGCTATGTCGAGATTTTGCGCGAATGCGGTTTGGAAGTGACAGTTCTAGAGGCCAACGAGGATTATCCAGACAGTGTTTTTATTGAGGATAACGCACTGTGTACGCCGCGCGGTGTAGCAATTTTGTCGCGTCCCGGCGCTGAAAGCCGTCGTGGCGAGGCTAGTCTGCCGGATTTGCGCGAAGCTTTGGCGCGTTACTATGATGATATTGAACAAGTTGTCGAGCCAGGCACAACTGATCCAGGCGATATCATGATGGTAGGCGACCATTATTACATCGGGTTAAGCGGACGCACCAATCAAGCAGCAGCCGACCAAATCATATCAATTCTCGAGAAGCATGGTATGACCGCCGAAACGGTACCGGTGACGGGAATTTTGCATTTGAAAGACGATGTGGTCTACTTAGATAACAATAATCTGATTGTCGCTAAAGCTTACGAAAATCATCCAGCTTTTGCTAACTTTAATAAGCTGGTCGTTGATGACGATGAATATTATGCTGTGAATAGTTTGTGGATAAATGGCAAGGTAATCGTGCCAGAAGGCTTTCCGAAAACTGAACAGAAAATTCGCGATTGCGGTTACGAAGTGATTCTGATCAATACTAGCGAGTTTGAGAAAATTACCGGCAGCTTAACTTGCATGTCGTTGAGGTTTTAACAACATGCCGGGTAAGATTGTAGTTGCGCTTGGCGGCAATGCTTTGCAAAAGCAAGGCGAGGCTTCGGCTCACGCCCAGCAAGACGTCGCCGACGAGACAGCACGCCAGCTAGTGCCGTTGATTTTGGCTGGCTATCAGCTGGTAATCGTTCACGGCAACGGGCCGCAAGTTGGTAATATTGTTTTGCACGAAGAAGCAATTAACACGCCAGAAGTACCGACTTTCCCGCTCGATACGTGCGTAGCGATGAGCCAAGGGGCGATCGGTTTTTGGTTGCAGCAAGCGCTGATTGACGAATTCTCGCGCCGGCAGATGAAAAGCGTCGCTTCGACAGTTGTTACGCAAGTAGTGGTTGACGCTAACGATCCGGCTTTTAGTAATCCTACGAAGCCAATAGGCGTATTTTATCAGACGGAGACAGAAGCTCGGCAGGCTGCTAACGGTCGTAACTTCACATTCAAAGAAGATGCTGGGCGCGGTTGGCGGCGCGTGGTACCGTCGCCGAAGCCGCAGCGGATCGTCGAAGAGTATACGGTCAAAGCGATGATTGATGCTGGCGTGACGGTTATCACGGGTGGCGGTGGCGGCGTGCCGGTTGTTGAAACTGTCAGTGATGGCTTAGAGGGGGTCGAGGCAGTAATTGATAAGGATTTCACAGCGGCAGTAGTGGCTGATGCGATTGATGCCGAAGCACTGGTGATATTAACGGCAGTTGATGGCGCGATGGTTGATTATGGTAAACCGACCGCGCGTACTATCGGACGCACTAATCGCCAAGAGATGCAGCGCTACATTGACGAAAATCAGTTCGCGCCGGGTAGTATGCTGCCCAAAGTGCAAGCGGCCTTGAAATTCGTCGAAAAGCCAGGTCGCCGAGCGATTATCGCTAGCCTAGGCAGCGCCGAACAAGCTTTGGCTGGGCAGGTCGGCACAATTATCGAGAGCTAGATAATCTCTATAGGCACAACAAAATAGCGCGAGTTTTAACTCGGGCTATTTTGTATATTTTGCTAATACGGTTGACGTTTTTTGCTAACTTTCTTATACTTGGGTCTAGCACTCTACAGTCAAGAGTGCTAAAATAGATTAGAAAAGGAGGATATAATCATGAGTTCACCAATCAAGCCAATGGCGCACTATGTCGTGGCTGTTAAAGAAAAGAAACCGGAAAAAACAGCTAGCGGTATTTTTTTGCCAGAATCAGCGCAAGAAAAATCAGAAGCTGCTAAAGTAGTAGCTGTTGGTTCGGCAATCAAAGATGTGGCTGACGGCGCACGGGTTGTCTACAAAAACTACGCAGCGACAACTATCAAGCTCGATAAGGAAGAATATTTAATTATCAAAGACGAGGATATCCTCGCTACAATTGAATAGGAGAAAAATATGGCAAAAAAAGTTTTTTACGATGAAGATGCGCGCGCTCGCGTATTGGCTGGCGCCGAAATTTTGTATAACGCGGTCAAAACGACGATGGGTCCGAAGGGGCGCAACGTAGTTATCGGCAAAAGTTACGGCGGCCCGAGCGTGACGCACGATGGTGTGACGGTTGCGAAAAGTATTGATATAGACGAAGCTGATGACGAGACGCTTGGCTTCAAAGTTGGCGCTGAGCTCATCAAACAAGCTGCTAACAAGATGAATGATGTAGCTGGCGACGGTACTACGACAGTGACGGTTTTAACTTATCATATTTTAAACGAAGCTAATAAGCTAATTGCAGCTGGCCACAATCCGATGTTACTACGCAAAGGGCTAGAACGTGCTGCTAGCGAGATTATCAAAGAGCTCGGCAAACTCGCCGACGATATCCGCGGCGACAAAAAACGGATTGCCGAAGTGGCGACAATCTCCGCAGGCGATGAGGCGATTGGCAAACTAATCGCTGACGTCATGGAAAAAATTGGCCCGAACGGCGTGGTGACAGTCGAAGAAGGACGCGGCTTAGAGCTTGAAAGCGAAGTAGTCGAAGGCTTCACAGTACAACGCGGCTTCGTCAGCCCGTACATGGTGACTGATGCTAAGCGTATGGAAGCAGTTTACGATAAACCAGCAATTGTAGTGACCGATAAGAAAGTCTCTTCGGCGCAAGAATTCGTACCGCTGTTAGAGATGATTGCTCAAAGCGGCAAGAAGGATTTAGTATTGATTGCTGATGATGTTGACGGCGAAGCATTAAGTTTGCTAGTACTGAATCGCCTCAAAGGTGCTTTCAATACCTTGGCTATCAAAGCTCCGAGCGACAAAGATGTGCTGTATGATATCGCAGCATTGGTTGGCGCCAAAGTTATCACCGAAGACACCGGCATGGCATTTGATAATGTCGGTAGCGACGTAATTGGTTCGGCTCGCAAAGTGATTGCCACCAAAGATCTGACAACTATTGTCGAGGGTGAAGAGTCAAAGGCGGCGGTTAGCGCTCGCGTCGATCAAATCGAACTGGAAGTTAATAATGCCACTAGCGACTATACCAAGAAAAACTTACAGAAACGTCATGCAGCTTTGACTGGCGAAGTGGCGGTAATCAAAGTTGGCGGTGCGACCGAGACTGAAATCGAAGAAAAGAAATATCGTGTCGATGACGCTGTGGCTGCTGTCAAAGCAGCGCTAGCTGAAGGTATTGTGCCAGGCGGCGGTGTAACGCTAGTGAACCTAGCCTGTGGTTATAAGCATTCTAATAGCAAAGATGCTTCGGTATTAGCAGGCGAAGATTTATTGATTCATGCACTTGAGCAGCCATTCCGAATCTTGCTGAGCAACTCTGGTCTAAATGCTGACGAGTGGCTGCCGCAGGTTAAAAAAGCCAAGGCTGGCCAAGGCATCAATGTCAACCACCCGAATGAATTGCTTGATCTAAAGTCGGCAGGCGTAGTTGACCCAGTACGCGTTACCAAGGAGGCCTTGCAGAATGCTGCCTCAATTGCTGGTACGGCGATGACGATGGGCGCATTGGTTGTTGATCTGCCAGAGAAAGAAACGCCAGGTGCTGCTATGCCAAATATGGGTGGCGGTATGGGTATGTACTAAATCTATTCGTTGTATACCAGACAGCTTAGAGCCCACCGTTATGCGGTGGGCTTTCTTGGCAGACTTGACAAAGAGCAATTTATAACCTAAAATATTATACAGTGTAAATTTACCGATTATACACGGTTAATCTCTAGAATTGTGGCAGTAAGGGGGCCTGTGAAGCATATTTTACGAATTTTTAGCGGCTACTGGCTGATGTTCATCATCTTGGTTGGCTTTACCTACGCCATGGTGATGGCGAATTTGTGGCTGCCTGATAAGATGTCGGAAATCGTCAATAACGGTATCATCAAACAAGATATGCCGGCTATTTGGCACAACGGACTAGCGATGATTTTGGTGACGGCGGCAGGCGGATTGTGTTCGATCGTCATCGGATTTTTAGCCTCCCGGATTGCCACTGGTATGGCGCAAAAATTACGAACAGAATTGTTTGAGCGGGTCGAAAGTTTTGCCTTGGCGGATTTTAATAAATTTTCGACTGCATCGCTGATCACGCGCTCGACCAACGACATTCAGCAAATCCAGATGACGTCAATCCTGCTGCTGCGCCTGGCATTGATGGCGCCGATCATGGCAATTGGCGGTCTGCAAAAAGCCATCCATAACGCACCAAATTTGAGCTGGATCATTGCGCTGGCGGTGTCGGTGTTGCTGGTGGTCATTGCTGTGTTGTTTGTGATTGCCGTACCTCGGTTCAAGAAATTACAAACGCTGGTGGACAAACTCAATTTGGTGACGCGCGAAAACCTGGTCGGTCTGAAAGTTATTCGCGCCTTTCACAACGAAAAAATTGAGCAGAAAAAATTCCAGCAAGCCAACACTGAGCTAAACAAAATGAACTTATTTGTCAATCGGCTGATGATGCTGCTTGACCCGATCATGACGCTGGTGATGAACTTTTCTAGCGTGGCGATCGTCTGGTTCGGCGCGCATTTGATCAGTAGCGGCAATCTGCAAATTGGTAATATGATGGCGTTTTTGGAGTACGCCATGCAGGTGATTATTTCGTTCCTGCTGCTGTCGATGGTGTTTATCATGGTGCCGCGGGCGGCTGTGTCGGTAAAGCGGGTGGGCGAGGTGTTGGACACGCTGCCGTCAATTGTTGACCCGCAGTCGCCGCAGCAATTGCCAAATGACGCTACGGGTAAAATCGAATTCAAAGACGTTACCTTTACCTATCCAGACGCCGATCTGCCAGTGCTGTCTAACCTCAATTTCACGGCCGAGCCGGGGCAAACCACAGCGTTCATTGGCAGCACTGGCTCCGGCAAATCAACGTTGATTAATTTGATTCCGCGCTTTTATGATGTGTCGGCAGGGCAGATTTTGCTGGACGGCGTGGACATTCGCCAGCTCAAACTGGAGGAATTGTACGATCAAATCGGCTACGTACCGCAAAAGGGTGTGTTGTTTAGCGGGACGATTGCCAGCAATATCAAGTACGGCAATGCCAAAGCCAGCCAAAAATTGGTAGAAAAATCTGCTAAAATCGCCCAAGCCGCCGAGTTCATCAACGAGCTAAAAAACGGCTACAAAAACGACATCGCTCAAGGCGGTAGTAACGTTTCCGGCGGCCAGCGGCAGCGTTTGTCGATTGCCCGGGCGATTGCTGTTGAGCCGAATGTCTACATTTTTGATGATTCGTTTTCGGCGCTGGATTTCAAAACTGACGCTAAATTGCGTTTGGCGCTTGCTAAAGAAACCAAACATAAAACCGTGCTCATAGTTGGTCAGCGCATCAATACCATCATGAACGCTGACAGAATCATCGTGCTGGACGAAGGCAAAATTGTCGGCCAAGGCACGCATCAGGAATTGATGAAAAATTGCGAAGTTTATCAAGAAATTGCCGCTTCCCAGCTTTCGGAAGACGACCTGCAGAAAATGTCGGCGGCGCCCGCGAAAGGAGCGGCGTAATGGCTCAGCAAAGCATGAAAAAACGCCAGCCAGTGAAGATGGGCGGTCCAATGGGCGGTGGTATGGGCGCCGGCGAAAAAGCCAAGGATTTCAAAGGCACGGTCAAGAAGTTAGCCAAATATTTGGCGGAGTTCCGCTGGCAAATGCTCATGGTGGCGCTTTTCGCTGTCGGTAGTACAATGTTTGCGATTGTCAGTCCGAAGATTTTGGGCGGCGCTACCAACCAAATTGTTGAAGATTATGTCAGCATGAAGGCGTATGAAACCATCACCAGCAAGCTGCCGAATAGTGCTTCGCTGCCAGCTGGCACAACCGGGGCTGATATCCTGAGGCGGCTTCCGAACAAGTCAGAAATTGAAAGCCAAATTCCGTCCAACCAACTTGATACCATTAAAAAACTGGATCTTAGCCGGCGCCCAGAATTTCACTTTGAGGCGATTTGGCGAGTCGTTAGTTTGCTGATTGGTTTGTATATACTAAGCGCCATTTTCCGCTATATCCAAACCTGGCTGATGACCCAAGTGACGCAAACGGTTACTTTCAGGATGCGCCGGCAATTGTCCGAAAAAATCAATCGCCTGCCGCTGAGTTATTTTGACAAGCAAACCTACGGCGAAGTGCTGAGCCGCGTTACCAACGACGTCGATACCATCAGCCAGACGCTCAATCAAAGCTTGTCGCAAATCGTCTCCTCGACGGTGATGGTGCTCGGGATTTTAGCGATGATGTTTTCCATTAGCTGGCAAATGTCGCTGGTGGCGCTACTGGTGTTGCCGCTGGCTGGCGGCGTGGTGACGCTGATTGCCAAAAGCTCGCAAAAGCAATTCCTCCGCCAACAGACGCAGCTGGGTGAGTTGAACGGCCATATCGAGGAAATGTACGGCGGCCATCAGGTGATGCGCGTGTTTAACGGCCAGAAAAAGTCGCTGGCTAAGTTTTCACGGATTAACAACCAGCTGCAGGAAAGCGCTTGGAAGGCCCATTTTTTGTCGGGGCTGATTTATCCAATCATGAATTTCATCGGCAATATTGGTTACGTTATCATGGCGATTTTGGGCGGTTGGCTGGCGATTAACGGCCGGCTGAAAATCGGTGACATTCAGGCGTTCATCCAGTACATTGACCAATTCAATCAGCCGCTGGTGCAAGTTGCTAACATCGCCAATGTGTTGCAATCGACCGCCGCTGCCGCCGAGCGCGTGTTTGAATTTTTGGACGAGCCGGAGGAAAAGGCGGAGGGTAAAAATTTGGTGAAATTGGCTCACGTCAAGGGCGAAGTCGAATTTGACAATGTCGTCTTTGGCTACCAGCCCGACCAAACCATCATCAAAGGTTTGTCGGCATACATCAAGCCCGGCCAGCGCGTGGCGATTGTCGGTCCGACGGGAGCGGGCAAAACGACGCTAGTTAATTTGCTGATGCGATTTTATGAAATTAACAGCGGCGCGATTAAAATTGACGGCGTGGATATTCGCCAGATGAAGCGCAGCGATGTGCGGCAAATGTTTGGCATGGTGCTGCAGGATACCTGGTTGTTTAATGGCACGATTCGCCAAAATTTGCTCTACGGCAACCCAACAGCCAGCGAAGAAGAGATGGTTGCCACCGCCAAGGAAGCGCACGTTGACCATTTTGTGCGGTCGCTGCCGGGCGGCTACGGCATGGTGCTGGGCGAGGAGGCAACGAACATTTCACAGGGCGAAAAGCAGCTGCTGACGATTGCCAGGGCAATGCTGGCGCGCACGCCAATGCTGATTTTGGACGAAGCTACCAGCTCGGTCGATACTCGCACCGAAGTGCTTATCCAAAAAGCCATGGACAAGTTGATGCAGGGCAAAACCAGCTTCGTCATCGCCCACCGCCTGAGTACCATCCGCGACGCTGATCTGATCTTGGTCGTCCGCGACGGCAACATCATCGAGCAGGGCAAGCACGACGAATTGCTGAAGCAAAATGGCTTTTATGCTGAGCTTTATAATAGTCAGTTTGCTGAGTGATTGTAAAATGGTCAGTATTTAATCTAACAAAAGTATGTATTAGCACGTCAATTTGATTGGCGTGTTTTTGTTATAGCGAAGATACCTCAAATTGGTTAGCGTGCAAAGTAGTAGACTATTTTTTACGCATATGTACTTATTAAGGTGATATAATAAAGTAGTCTAAGCCATTAATCATGCTCAAGCTTGAGTGCTTTATTGCACGGAAAGCCTTAAAAACGGCACCGTGCAAAACATTTAGGCTTTAAGGCTTGAGTGTGGATAAATGGCTTAGACACCTAGTACGGTGTCGTTTTTTATTCGTCGCCGACAAAATATTAAAGAAAGGATTTGCGGTGGCGAAAGTATTACGAATAGAAGAGTCACAGGTAAAGCAAGTAAACAATAAGACTGTTCAGCGAGTTATATTCTCCGATGACAAAATAATATATGTGGATATTGATACGGGTGAAGTCAAGCCTGACTCAACACCCGATAAATATGTCGATATGATTAGTTCCTATAATATTCATCATGCGGTGCAGTTTGATACGACAAAGAGCCAAAATGACCATGATAAATCTTCTAGGATCAGGAGAGTGGCTGCTAATATAGATTTAATATTCATTATTTTAATAACTATATTAGGCATCATTTTTTTGATGAATGGCGGATTATTTATTATTATTCTAATATGGACGCTACCTATGACGCTTGCGGCGTATAATATTGTAGATAGCGAGCAAGAACATATTGCTTTGGGGGTCTGTCACATCCTTTTCTTTAATATTATTTCAGGCATCTTAATACTGATGTCAAATAGTTATGTTAATAATCCATTTAATAACGGAAGGATATAAAAATGGCCAAAAAAGCAACAACATTTGGAAGCGCAAACAGAAGTCGTCAAGATCATAAAAGAAGCGCTATTCCAGCAATAATTATAACGCTATTGGTAATTATTTTACTCGTAGTTTTATCTGCGGTATCATACAATTCAATTAAGGAACGGGCTAAGACGGAGCAAGTATATGAGCAGACCAAGAACGAAGACGATTCTTTGACTACTAAATCTGTAGAGCAAGCAAAGCCTTCAAATATACAATTATCAGGTACGGGACAATCCTCCAGTGAACAATTTGAACTTCCAGCTGGTAATTATCTAGTGAAGTATAGTTTTAATAAAAATCTAAGTTACTATGGAAGTTTTAGCGAAGGTACTAACTTTATATCAGAGATTAAGTGTAGTGATGGTTATTCTCTCAATATATCTAATGCAATATCAGGCGAAGGTACTGGTAGCGAGTATTTGACGATAGATGTGACTAAAAAATGTTTTTATCAAGTTGAGAAAGCTTCATCTAGCTCAAACTGGTCTATTTCAATAAGTAGCAGCTGAATGAAATATTCGATTATGCGTATTTAACGATACAGATGAGATATTTGGCTGTTTGATTGGTCAACTCAGGAATAGATTCTCTGATTGAGACAGTTAGATAAATTATCCGCAGAATAATTAAATTATGAGTCTCGCCGCAAAACATCCAACACGCCAAACCTCCCAGTCAACACGGCCTGGTCGATGATGTGCGGCGTGATGGCGGCGATTAGTTCTTTTGGTTTGGTGTCGCTTGGTAAATCCAGTGTCGTGTCCAGCGCGTACACGTAAAATTGATAGCGGTGCGTGCCAAACGGCGGCTGCGGCCCGCCCCAGCTAGGACGGCCCCAACTGGTAACGCCTTCAACGGCATCTGCAGGTAGTGATTCGCTGGCAATTTCTGCGGTTTCTGTCGGCAAGTTCCACACTGTCCAGTGATAAAACCCATCGCGCCCAGGCGCGTCAGGGTCGTGGCAGACGATCGCCAGGCTTTTGGCATCTGTTGGCACGTCGCTGATCGCAAGCGGCGGGCGTTGGTTACCGCCGAGCTTGGAGTAAACTTTTGGTATTTTGGCGTTTTCGGCGAACGCAGGACTAGATATCTTCATGATTTAATTTTACCATGCCAGTGTCGTCAGGTGTGAGGCGCGGTAAAATACGAAACCTTAAACACAGTAACTTGCTGAAGCAAAACAGTTTTCAATCAGTTTTATCAATAGCTGGTTTACCTAACAACCTCTGGAGAGCTACTGGGCTGTATGCTAAAATAAACATGTGAGATATGCTTTTGTTTTCGTGAGTATAGTGGCGATTTGGCTGGCTATGCTGCTGTTGGTAAATACGAGCATTGATCCATTATTTTTGTACATTTGCGTGTTAGTTTTGACGTTGGTGTTGTACTTCATTGGGTTCCGGAGGGCGAGGTAAGTGCGCGTATTGCTTGTAGTTCGGGCGTTGTTTCGGGTGTGGCGAGCTTGGCGCAGCGATCAAATATGGCTCAAAGTTTTATCAGACGAATGTCAAAGATTAGGCGGCGTGTATGTCAAGTTTTTGCAGCATTTGGCGTCGACTGAACTGATGGCTCAGGTGTATGCCGCGTCTGGATATCGGCTGGATGCTTTTGATGATGTGGCGGTTGAGCCAATTGACGTTGCCGAGGTTTTGCGGCAAGAGTTGGGTAGCAAAGCCAGTCAAATAGTCGTTGATGGAGACCAGCCGTTTGCTACGGGTTCGTTCGCTCAGGTTTATCATTGTCGCATCGTTGACCGTCCAAATAACCAGTATATTATCAAGATTCTTCGCCCCAGCGTGGTGCGCTATCTGAATTTTGACTTTGTGGCGCTGCGTTTTTGCTGTTGGGCGGGGCAGTTTATGCTAAAGAACGATATTTTTCCGTTGGTTGAAATTGCTGATGAGTTTATCAAAACCACCAAGCGTGAAACTGATTATCAGCGCGAGCTAATTACAGCCCAGGCGATTCGTGAATACTTTACTAAACGCACCGACAGAGTTGTGGTGCCAGAGACGCTGGCTGATTATTCAACGCCGCGGATATTGGTTCAGGACTATATAGACGGCTTGCCGCTAACCAAAGTGGTGGAACAAGCGCAGGCAGGGCGCGACACCTACCAGTTTGTCAAAGACCAACTTGGCTCTGACATGCAGCAGCAATTGGTGACGGTCGGCAGTGAGTTTTTAATCGCAATTTTACAAGCAGATATCATTATGGCTGATCCGCATCCAGGCAATATTTACTTGCTAAAAGACAATAAAATCGCGCTTATTGACTTTGGTTTGGCGGTGGCAGCACCGCGGCATCGCGCCTCGTTTTATCATATGATCGTGCAGTATCGCGCGTTGTATGAAGATCGAGCTGACATGGGTTTATTGGCACTAGCAATGTTGGCGTTTTATGACCATACGCTGTATCAAGCACTGGATGTGATCGCCAAAGATCGCAGCTTGACGCGCACTATTTATGAATATGCGAACACGCTGCTTCAATCGACAACCAGCACGTTTGCTGCCAATCGGCAAATAACCCAATTATTCCTTAATG
Source organism: uncultured Candidatus Saccharibacteria bacterium (assembly GCA_963528575.1). Lineage (GTDB taxonomy): Bacteria > Patescibacteriota > Saccharimonadia > Saccharimonadales > Saccharimonadaceae > Saccharimonas. The sequence continues at coordinate 223,324 of CAURUS010000001.1, read as the reverse complement.
AAATTAACGCTGGTAATCGTTTTGCTGTCAGGTTAGACAGCGTTGATATCATGTTGCAGCGCGGTTTGTATCATTATTTAGCAGCAGCTAGGTTGGCGTGCGGCGATGAATATCGAAGGACGCATTATTGGCGGATTGTCCATGACGCCCTGGAATTGGCCGAAGTTCACGCTAATATCTATGGAATCAGCGAGGCGGTGCGCTCGTCGCCGATGAGTATTGAGCTGGCACAAGAAATAGTGATGGATTGGATGAGCAAAGTTGCGGAGCGCGACAGAGCCGCCTACGCCATGTTGTTACAAAAAGGAGAATTATCATGAAGCAATTGCAACAATGGGTGATGCAGGTTCGCTATCCGTATGCCGCGGGAATCATCGCCGTGATGTGGATTGGCACGGCGATTTTTGCTTACCTGAAACCCGACGTTCCGCTTGAATTTTTGGTCGGAAGCCTCGCTGTTAGCACTATTATCATTGCGATTACTGGGCTGTCGGAGGCTCGTTAAAGTTCATAATGATCACCGACCAACTCCTCGCCAAATATTCCATCATTTCCGAGCAAGTTGATGCCAAAGAACTCGGCGTCTTGCTGCGAGAATTGGAAAAGGTGCTGCGAAGCGGCGTGACTGGCAACATTGTGGAATTTGGCTGTTATGTCGGCACGACGAGTTTGTTTATTCGACGGCTGCTGGACGCCTATAAATTTACCGGTGAATTTCATGTTTACGATTCGTTTATGGGCTTGCCAGAAAAAACCCAAGCAGACGCCAGCGCTGCGGGCGAGCAGTTCAAGGCGGGCAAATTGCTGGCGCCGCGCAAAACCTTCATTCAGAATTTCAAAAAGGCTGGCTTGAAACTGCCGATTATTCACAAAGGCTGGTTTGCTGATTTCACCCCTGACGACGTACCGGAAAGTATCATCTTTGCGTTTTTTGACGGCGATTTTTATGAGTCAATTGCCGATTCATTCCGCGTGTGCGGCGGCAAATTTCATGAAAAGGCGATCATTATCGTCGATGACTATGCTAATGAAGCTTTGCCAGGCGCGGCGCGAGCGGTCGATAAGTGGCTGGCGAACAATCGGCAATATACGTCGAGAACCGAGTCTAGCCTGGCAATTATTCACATCCTTTAGTACTGTTTTTCTTAAAATAGCTTGACTTTTTATAGTACCTTGTATAACATAGTACTATGTATAATGAAAATACAAGGAGCATAGCATGAGAAGAGTTGATATCATCAAGCGGGCGGGGCGGAATCTTCGCCATTCGAAAGGCCGGACGATTTTGACGGCATTGGCGATTTCCGTCGGGGCGTTTACGATTGGCTTGGCACTGATGGCTGGCGAGGGCGGTCGGTTATATACCAATAGTATGGTTGATGCGGCTGGCGACAAAAAAGTGATTATGGTTCGCAAAAAAATTGAATCGAACAATAAGGAAGAAAAATTACCAGAGTACGGTGAGTCGGAAAAAACAGAAAAAGAGCAAGAGGAGAAGCAGGCAGCAGCTATGCGTAGTAAGTATTCGATGAGCGATGCTGACCTGGCTAAGCTGCGAAAGACTCCGCACGTACAAACGGTAACGCCGGCTTATTCAACTGCTGGCGTGGCGTATGCTCAGAGTTCGGGCAATGGTAAGAAATTTGCCTTGGAAGTAGCAGTAAAGGCCGATAAAACGCGGGCAGAATTGGCGGCTGGCAAGCTGGATGATTTCATGCCAAAGCCGGGCGAGATTATCATCCCGGAGACTTATGTCAAGCAACTGGGCTTCAAGGATGCGCAGTCGGCAATTGGTCAGACGATTACGCTGGGTTTGCGTAGTGCGGAGCAAGGCGGCGAGATTGCCAAGGAGCTGTCGCTGAAAATTACTGCGGTTGATAAGGAATCGGATACGATTTTATATTATCAGCCAATGCTGAGGATTTCGACGGCTGATGCTAAAGCTATTTACGAATTCAGCCATGATAAAAGCCAGCCAAATGAATATTCGACGGCTCTGGTGTCGGTTGATGATGAGAAAAATATCGATGCGGTGAAGGACGAAATTAGCAAAGACTACAGCGCCTATTCGATTCAGGATGTGCGCAAGACGCTGCTCACCATGGTCAACGCGGCGCAAGCGGCGCTGGCAGGATTCGGCGGTTTGGCGCTGCTCGCCAGTGTGTTCGGGATTATTAACACTATGTATATTTCGGTGTTGGAGCGTACCAGTCAAATCGGTCTAATGAAAGCGCTGGGGATGCGTGGCCGCGATATCGGTAAATTATTCCGCTATGAGGCAGCGTGGGTTGGTTTGTTAGGCGGCTTGATTGGCGTTGGGCTGGCGAGCTTGGTGACGCTGCTGAACCCAGTTATTGCCAAGGTTCTGAAGTTGAGTGCAGGAACGAATTTGCTGGTTATAGATCCATTACAAATTGGATTATTGGTGGTCGGACTGGTGGTGATGGCAATAATTTCTGGCTGGTTACCAAGCCGCAAAGCAACAAAATTAGACCCAATTGAGGCGTTAAGGACGGAATAGGAGAGAGGTCATGATTGAACTAAAAGATGTAACGAAGATTTACGGCAAAAAGAAAAACCAATTTACGGCGCTGAAAAATGTCAGCTTGACCATTCCGACAGGAGCCAGTGTGGCAATTCTCGGCAAATCTGGTTCAGGAAAATCGACGCTGATGCATGCCATCTCAGGTTTGGACAAGCCGCAAAAAGGCCAAGTTATCATTGACGGGCAAGATATCTTGCAGCTAAAGTCAAAGCGTGTCGATGAATTCCGCGCCAAGAAAATTGGCTTTATCTTCCAGAGCTTTTTTGTTCAGGGCAATGAGAGCGTGATTGATAATGTCAGTTTGCCGCTGGAAATTGCGCGGGTGCCGCGGAAAAAACGGGCGCATAGAATCAACGCGGCGCTTAAGGCGGTGGATTTGTACGATAAGCGCAAAAACCGCGCCAAAGACTTGTCGGGCGGACAAAAGCAGCGCTTGGCGATTGCTCGGGCAATTGTCGGTGATCCACAAATCCTTTTTGCTGACGAGCCGACTGGTAACTTAGACAGTGAAACGGGCGCGAAAGTAGAAGAATTATTGTTTGATTATAACAAGCAAAAGGGTGTGACGTTGATTGTGGTGACACACGACGCTGATTTGGCGAAAAAATGTGATCATCAAATCATCATTAAAGACGGTCGGATTGAAAAATCAACCGTGCCAGGAGGGATAAAACATGGACGCTAGTGCTTACGCGGAAAGCTTAGCGATTCAGCTGCGCAAAGGTTTTCTGGTGTATTGCGTGCTGCTGGTGTGCGCTAAGCAGCCGCAATATACTGGCGATATTGTCAAGCAAATGAGCGAGTCAGACCTGATGGTAGTGGAGGGTACGATTTATCCGCTGCTGAGCCGCTTGCAGAAATATGGCTATCTCAAGCACGAATGGCAAGAGAGCGAACAGGGGCCGCCGCGCAAATATTATTCGCTGACTGACAATGGCGCGCAGCTGGTGGATGAACTAAAAAATCGTATCAAAATGTTGAATACTTCGCTAAAAAATCTCGAGAAAGGAGCAAAGCGATGAAAGAAATAACCAGAATCCATTTGGCAAAAACGCCGTTCAGCGTGGAAGTTGATGCTAAAAAATCATTGGAAAAATACCTGAATTTAATTCAGAAAAACATGCACGCCGAGCCAGAGGCTATGCGCGAAATCGAGGCGCGAATGGTGGAGCTTTTGGCGGAGCGCGGCGTGTCGAAAGACGGTGTCATTAGTCACGATGATGTTTTGGCGGTGCAAAAACAAATGGGCGAACCGCGCGATTTTTCGGATGATGACGAGGCGGTTGACGAAGCGCATGACAACAATGTCAACGACAGGCCAGTCAAGCAACTAATGCGCGACACCGAGCATGGTTTGATTGGCGGGGTGTGCGCTGGCATTGCGGCTTATTTTGGTATCAATCCGTTATGGGTGCGGCTGATTGCGATTATCTCGCCATTTATGTCTTTTGGTACGGCGGTACTGGTGTATGTTGTGCTGTGGCTATCAATTCCAGAAGCGCGAACGGCGTCGGATAAATTGCGAATGCGCGGCGAGCCGATAACTTTAGATTCACTGAAACAGTTAACGATTGACGATAATACTAAAATACAAGCGACGAATGTAGCAGCTAAAATTTTTCGAGTTTTGTTTGGCGCGATGCTAGCTTGCGTAGCGTTTGGATTGCTGGTTGCAGTGCTGGTTGGCGGCGTATTTGGTTTTAGCGTGGTAGAATCTATGAGTGGCTTCGTAGCGCAGAGCTGGGCGTGGGGATTATTAATTTGTTTGATCTTTGGTGGTGTAGCGCTATTGTCGCTGATGTTATTGGCGACATGGTGCGTGTTTGCTTGGCGAGTTCGGCGGCCAATGGCGATAGCAATGATCGCTTTGTTATTGTTTGGTGCGGTTAGCTTATCGGGCGTGGCGATTTTTAGCGCCAATACTTACTCTAACTTATCTCGAGATTATGAAAGATTGGTAAAAGTAAAAACGATTGATTTAACGAATGTTGCGGTTGGCGCAAAATCAATAGTTTTTGATGGTCATGGTGAGTATGTGGCGGCTGAATATGGCGGTTATTCTGACAAGGTTCGGCTGGAGATAAGATATTACGATGCAAAGTATGCTAACATGCCTGAAATTAAGGTGTCGCGTGTTGGTGATAAACTAATTGTAAACGTTCAACATCAAGCTTTTGACCAGTGTAATAAGGTTTTTGTACCAGATTTTCGTTGTCGACATACATTTGGGCCGGAGTCGATAAAAGTTTATGGACCGACAAATTTACTAGCGCAAGAATATGCTAACGATTAGTTCTTCGCGGCAATTTTAAGCAGCTTTTCATAGTGTCGTCGTACAGTGACGCCTATGAAAGCAATTACAATTACACAATCCTTAGGGCTGGCGGCGGCTACTGGTGATAGCCAACAATTTCGTCCGCTTAATCCGCAAACGCTGACGATCGATATCGTTCTTCCGGTATTGAATGAAGCGCATATTATTGAAGCGTCTATCAGTAAAATTCATAAATATTTGACAGATAATTTGCCTTATCGTTGGCAAATTATCATTACTGATAATGGCAGTAGTGATGGTACTTATCAGATAGCACAACAGCTGACTAAGCGCTGGTCGGGGGTAAGGTTGGTACGCTTGAACGAGCGGGGACGCGGCTTGGCTCTCAAAACAGTATGGCAGAAAAGCAAGGCGGATATTTTGGCTTATATGGACATTGATTTATCAACTAATCTCGATAGTTTCATGCCAATGATATCGCCGCTGGTTACCGGAGACGCTGGATTAGCGATTGGTTCTCGTTTGATGAAAGAATCGTGGACAAGGCGCGGTTTTAAACGCGAGATTATCTCTCGTTGCTATAATCGAATCATCAGGACTACTATGAAGACCAATTTTGTCGATGCGCAGTGCGGCTTCAAGGCAATTCGTCGCGACCTAGCGCAGAGGTTATTGCCGCATATTAAAGACAAAGCTTGGTTTTTTGATACTGAATTGCTGGTTAAAGCGGAATACGAAGGCTGCAAAATTCATGAAGAACCGGTCGAGTGGATAGAAGACGCTGATTCGCGAGTACGTATTGTTGAAACGGCGGCAGACGACATCAAGGGCCTATCGCGCGTTCGCAAAGAGTATGGTAAATCAAGTTTTGGCGAAATGGCAGCCTTTGGCGGTTTATTGCTTTTCACGGCGATATTTTATCCGTGGAATTTGACCATTAATGGCATGGCTAATAGTTATTATGCGGCGGCTGCGCAAGCGGCAAGTACTAACTGGACGGCATGGCTATTCGGCAGCTTAGACGCAGCGAATTTTGTTAGCGTCGATAAGCCGCCAATTAGCATGATGATTATGGGATTGTTTGGCCGGATATTCGGTTTTTCGTCGTGGAGCATGTTGTTGCCGCACGCGCTGGTAGGTATCGCTACGGTGTCGCTGGTTTATTTAACGGTTAAACGATGGTACGGTGCGCGTGCTGGTTTGATTGCTGGAATCGTAATGGCGATGACGCCGGCGGCAGCACTGATGTTTCGTTTCAATAATCCGGATAGCTTTTTGACGCTCTTTTTGACAGCTAGCGCTTACGCATTTTTGTGATCATTTGAAGACAAACGGCCAGTGTTATGGTTGAGTATAGCCGGACTATTTACCGGGCTTGCTTTTAATACTAAAATTTTACAAGGCTTGCTGGTGTTGCCAATAATGTCAATGCTTTACATTAGTTTTTCACCGCCAAAATTGGTTACTCGTTTGTGGCATCTCGGCGTGGCGGGTGTCGTGACGGCAATATCGACGCTTTGGTGGAGCGTTTTGGCGTGGCTAACGCCAGCAGCAAATCGGCCGTGGGTTGGCAGCACTAATGATAATAATATTTGGAGCTTGATATTTGGTTATAATGGCTTTGGGCGTTTGTTCGGACATGGCAGTGGTCCTGGTGGCGGCGCACCAGGAGGTGGTAGAGTAGCAAATATGACGCAAATAGGTGCGCAAGCAGCACAACCAGCTCAAATGACGCCACTGACGGGCGGCGGGCTTGGTGCTGGCAGTCGCGGCGGCGGGCCAGGTGGCGTTGGCTTTGGCGGCGAGACAGGATTATTGCGTATTTTTAATGAAAGCTTCGGGCCGAATATTGCTTGGCTGATACCAATAGCACTGATTGGCGGCGGGCTAGTGATTTGGCTATTGCGCCGGGTGTCGCGCCGCAACAAAGAGCGGGTTGGTGTGTTGTTGTGGCTGGGCTGGCTGCCGATTCAATTATCAAGCGGCCAGCCAGTCATGGCCATCGGCGGCTTCAATGGTAGCGACTCGACGTTGACGTTATCGCAATTCAAACAGCTTGTTAAACAAGGTAAAGTTCGCTATTACGTAGTAAACAGTAGACAAGGGAAATCTGGCGGCCCTAGCGGTATGGGTGGACCAGGTGGTAACTCCGAAATCTTATTATGGGTGAAAAGTGCTGGTAGTAAAGTCGATTACGGCGGTACGCAATATACAGTTTATGATCTTGCGGCGGCTGCTTAAGAATACTTTAAGCTCAACCGTGCATACTGTCATTACAAACCTAAGCAAAGGAGTGAATATGACCAAGAATTTGAATTTGACAACTGATGAAGCGCTTGTTTTGCAGCAGATTAGCGAGAGTGGCGAGGAAGACCTGACAGGACTAACCGAAAGCTTGCAAATGAGCCGTCCGAAATTGATGACACAGCTGAGTCGCCTCAAAAACAAAGGTTTAATCAAAATTAAAACGACCGCTGGCGATTGGTGGATTTCGATGAGCCGCCGCGGCAAGCAGACGACTCACTACTTGTGGCCAGAAATGTCCTTAAATTACTAAACCATTAAACAAAAGAAAGGTTATAATAAAATTATGAAGATTTTGGTTGTTGACGACGAGAAGAGAATTGCCAAGTCGATCAAGCAAGGGCTCGAAATGGACGGCTACGCGGTTGATATCGAGTATGATGGCGAGGATGGCTACAATGCAGCGCGGGCTGATGATTACGATCTTATCATTCTCGACGTGATGATGCCGATCATGAATGGCTTTGAAGTCGCCAAAAAGCTGCGCGCTGACGGTAATAAAACGCCAATCTTGATGTTGACAGCCAAAGATCAGAATAAAGATATTGTGGAAGGCTTGGATAGCGGTGCCGACGACTATTTGCCGAAGCCGTTTAGCTTCGAGGTTCTCGGCGCTCGCGTTCGGGCGTTGCTGAGGCGGCCGCAGGATGTACTTGATAACATTTTGACAGTGCGCGACCTTGAACTTGATATCGCTAATCACACTGCTAAACGGGCTGGTAAAGATATAAAGCTATCTAACAAAGAATTTGCCATTCTTGAATATCTGCTGCGTAACAAGAACCAAATTCTTAGTAAGCAAAATATCATGACGCACGTTTGGGACTTTGATGCCGATATTTTGCCGAATAATGTTGAGGTTTTTATTAACTATTTACGCAACAAAATTGATAAGCCTTTTCCAGGCACTGATCCGATTATTCAAACGGTACGAGGGTTTGGATATATCGTTAAGGACGAGATTAGAAAAGCATGAAAAATGTTGGTCAACGTGCCGTTGTTCGCTTAGCGGGGACCTATTTGGCGATCATCATGTCTATGTCGGTCGCCTTTAGTTTGATAATTTATGGACTATCAAGCCAAGAATTTCATCGCCGGCCTCCAAATGATCAGCAAGCAACTTCTACGATTCGTTCCGCCGAGCCGGGTACGGTTATTTCAATTCACAGCTATCTTGATACGCGTGAAGATGAAGCGATGGCGGCGATTCGCCTAAACTTGCTGCTGGCAAATTTGACGGTGTTTTTGATAGGTGGACTAATCAGCTATCTGCTAGCTCAGCATACGCTGCAACCAATCGAGGATAACATGGCGGCGCAATCGCGTTTTGTCAGCGATGCTAGCCACGAATTACGCACGCCGTTGACCGCACTACTGGCAGCTAATGAGGTGGCATCAATGAATTCGAAATTGACTCTCAAACAGGCTAAGCAAGTTATCGCCGACAATGTTGATGATGTTAAACGTTTACAAAAATTAACCAACTCAATGTTAGGGTTGCTCAAAGAAGACAAGCTGGAAATTCAGAAAGGTAAGGTCGGTTTGCAATCGGTGATTGCTCGGGCGATGAATCTAGTAGTAAATCAGGCGCTGGCAAAAGATATCGCTATCGATGATAAAACTAAAAATTTTTTGCTGCTTGGCGATCGACAAAGTTTAGAACAGCTTTTCACGATTTTGCTAGACAATGCTATTAAATATAGCAACAAAGGCGGTACAGTTACTATTTCTAGCAGCAAGAAAGGCAAGAATGTCAGCGTTGCTGTAGCGGACGCTGGTATTGGCATGAGCGACGAAGTAAAGTCGCAGATTTTTACGCGATTTTATAGAGCCGAAGAGTCGCGTACTACTGCTGGATATGGCTTAGGTCTGTCAATTGCCGAGCGGATTATTAGAGCGCATGGCGGACGAATTAACGTCGATAGCGAACAGAATGTTGGTTCGACTTTTACAGTCATTCTTCCTGCATACAACAAGAAAAAATAGTTTTTAAGGCGTCTTTAATAGCTCCTAGTTATATTTTAATCAGTATTAATTAACAAAAGGAGATGAATAAATGCCAACTAAAATTGAAGATGGTTTTGAAATGCCTTCTGGCGGTACGCCGTCAATACGGCCAGTGGCGCAATGCTCGTCTATGACGCCAACTATGATTTTGGCCGTCATAGCAATTGTGTTGTTCGCTGGCGGGTTAGGCTTTGTTGGTGGTATGCAAGTCAATAAATCATCGCAAAGCAATGTAATGAATGGCGCGCCTGGAGACAATTCACCAGTGCCGCAGCAGGCTGGTTCTAGCACAAATAATGCTACCGCACCTCAGGAGCCGCCTAGATCATCAAGTAGTAGTCGGCAGTAGATTTACAGACTAATGCAGGCAGGCATTTCAACTAATAACTGATTCCGGCAGATTTCATTGCTGGCTGGATAACGAATTTTTCAAAATTATCAGCATTAGCCCAGACATAACTAGCATTAGTATCGGTGTTCGTACCGCTAACTAGCTTACCGTTAAGGACTTTTTGGCTGCCGACATCTTTGCCGTTAATGTACATAGCCGGCGTGCCGCCAACGCTGTCCTTTTTGCCGAGCGCCATGTCGTAATCAATTTTTTTACGGATATTTGGATTTTCGAGATCAGCCTTGAATTTTTCTACATTCAAGCCTTTGATGTCGGAGGCTAACTTCACAAAGTTTTCGGTACGAGTTGACCCAGATAATTCTACCCAGCTAGCTCGATTTTCGAAAAGCGAGTTGTGCATTTCCCAGTACTTACCTTGCAGTCCAGCTGATTCGGCGGCAGCCGCCGCGGCCAGCGCGTTCGGGTGAGCGCTAGTTAGCGGATAATTGCGGAAGATAAACCCGATCTTGTCTTTGTACTTTTCAGTGACTTTTTTTGTGACCGGGTAAGATGAATTGCAGCCTGGACATTGAAAATCGGCATATTCAACTAATAGTACTTTGCTGTTGGCGTTACCATAAACATGCTCGCTAATATTGCCGCTTTCGCTCGATGCTGGCTGCACCTTCGTAGTATCGACGCTTGAAACATCAATTTGATTGCGCTGCTGTAAAAAAATCAAGCCGCCAATCAATCCTACGCACATCGCCGCAAAAATAATCCATGCCTTTTTGGTCATATTTCCTCCGCTTATTACTAGAGGCTATTATACTGCTTATGAGCTCGCCAATCAAGCGGGCTTGCGGTACAATATATGTATGCGGTTATTCTTAGCGATTTTGTTTGTGATGATTACCTTAGCGTTGATAGCAGTGACGTCAATTTCGCCGCGCCGAACAAAGCTATCAATGTACGAGTTAGAACGCCGCCGTCGTAAGGGCGACACCGCAGCGGCTGACGAATTACGACGAATACTACTGCTTGATGATATTGTATCGCTGCGTAAAGCAACCGAAGCTCTACTACTGGTTCTGGCGGTATTATCGGCAGTATCGGCGTTTGGTTTTTTTATCGGCGTGGCCATTAGCGTGATGACATCTTTAGTCTATAGTAGAATTGCTCATTTTGACTGGTTGGTGCAGATGGTTGATGGATATTACCGGCGGATAGAGCCGAGATTGCTGACTTTCGTCGAGCGGCATCCGCGCTTGGGGCAAGTTTTGCGCAGTGTTAACGTGCAGAATGAGCCGAATATTCTTAGCTCGCGGGAAGAACTTGAGCATTTGATACGCGAATCATCGGGAATATTGTCGCTTGAAGAGAAAAAATTAATCAATAATGCCCTGCATTTTCATGAAAAAACCGTCGAAGAGGTAATGACGCCGCGCGGCGTAATGAATACAGTAGCTAAGGAAGATGTGATTGGGCCGTTGCTGCTTGATGAACTGCATAAGACTGGTCATAGCCGCTTCCCGGTGACTGACGGTGATATTGACCATATTGTTGGTATTCTGCATATTCGTAGCTTACTGACGCTTGATAACGGTAAGAAAACTAGCCGCGTTGAAACGGCGATGGACAAGAAGATTTACTTTATCAACCAAAACCAGAAGCTGGAGCGCGCCTTGTCGGCCTTTATCAAGACGCGGCATCATATGTTTATTGTTGTTAATGATTATCGCGAGACAGCGGGCATTCTAACGCTCGAGGATGCACTAGAGGCGTTGCTCGGCCGTAAAATCCTCGATGAATTTGATGTAGTTGACGATTTGCGCGTGCTAGCGGCGCGTAATCCGAATAAGAATAATAAGAGTCCATCGGCTACTGACGTCAAATAAGTTAGTAATTTTAGCACTCTTGCACTTCGAGTGCTAACGCGCTATACTATAGCAATATGGCAAAGCGCGACTATTATGAAGTACTAGGTATCAGCAAAAACGCCTCTGAAGACGAAGTCAAGAAAGCTTTTCGTAAGCTGGCTGTCAAGTATCATCCCGACAAAGAAGGCGGCAGCGAAGAGAAATTCAAAGAGATTAACGAAGCTTACGAAGTTCTCAAAGACAAGCAAAAACGTCAACGTTACGACCAGTTCGGTCATGCTGGCGTAGGCGGTTCTGGCGGCGGTGCTGGTTACAGCGGTAATCCTTTTGAAGGTTTTGGCGGTTTCGGCCAGGGTCAAAATATTAATTTCGATTTTGGCGAAGGCTTGGGCGATATTTTCAGTCAGTTTTTTGGCGGGCCGTCCGGGCAGTCGCGCCGCAATAGCCGGCCGCGTGGGCGCGACGTTGAAACGCGTGTTACTTTGACTTTCGAAGAAGCGGTGTTTGGTAAAGATGTCGAGATTGCGTTAATGATTAACGATGAATGCGAGCATTGCCACGGTACGACCGTCGAGCCGGGTTTCGAGATGAAAACTTGTCCAGATTGCCAAGGCGCTGGCCAGCGTGTCCGCACAATGAACACTATGTTTGGCCCGATCCAACAAGCGGTAGTCTGCGAAACCTGTAAAGGCCGCGGTAAAATACCCGAGAAAGAATGCACAGTTTGTCATGGCTCTGGCGTGCAACGCCGCGAGCAAAAAATCACCGTCAAGATTCCGGCTGGTATTGATGACGGTTCGACGATTCGTTTGCGCGAGCGCGGTGAAGCTATTGCCGACGGCGACCGTGGTGATTTATACATCAATATTCGCGTTAAAGCGCATAAAAAGTTTACCCGCGAGGGCGATTTGATTCTTAGCCAAGAACATATCGGTATGGTTGATGCGGCACTCGGTACTGAAGTCGACGTCGAGACAGTCGACGGCATAATTACCATGAAGGTACCGGCCGGTACGCAGTCGGGTACTGATTTTAAATTGTCTGGCCATGGCGTCCCGTACCCGCGCAGCGAACGGCGCGGCGCCCATATCGTTAGCATTATTGTTGATACACCAACTAAACTATCTAAAAAGCAGCGTGAACTGTTAGAGCAATTCGAAGCCTCTAAAAAACGCGGTATTTTCTCGTGAGACACGGTCTTTTAACTTGTCATCGTACATAGACGACATGATAAAATAAAAGCATGACTTTTACTATCGTTCTAGCAATAGTCTTTGGTGTGTTGTTTTTGTTGGCATATATGACGCGCCGGCGATTCGGCGTATTGACGCTTGCTTTAGCGGCTGGCTCTATTCTATCTGACCTGTGGAGTAGTCAAGCAACCCCGTATGTCGCAAATCTTGGTATTGTCATTATCAGTCCGCCGTTAGTAGATGTGGTGGCGGTGATATTAACTCTAGCGCCTTCACTGATATTACTATTCAGCGGGCCGGCGGCTAGTAATAAATTTCAGCGAATAGGCGGGTCAGTGATATTTGCAGTGTTAGCTGTGGTATTAATGTTTGAGCCGCTAGAAAATGCGCTAGTGGTTGATGAGTTCGGCAAGCAAATCGTCAGCCGTATTAATGCGTCTTATGCCATTATCGTGACGGTGTGCCTGGTGCTGTCGATAATTGATGTGTTGCAAACTCATGTACGGCGCAACGAATCGAAAAAGAAGAGCAAAGAATAAAGACGGTTAAAAAATAAAAGACCTTCACACTGAAAAGGTCTTCTTATTCTTGAAATGGAGGGCCCAGTGAGGCTTGAACTCACGACACCCTGCTTAAAAGGCAGGTGCTCTAACCGGCTGAGCTATGGGCCCGAGTAAATCTTACTATACAGTTTGCGGCGAGTCGTGTCAAGCTATGCTACTATCGAAATATGAGATGGTTGGGCGAGCAGCTTCATCCAATGTGGCATATTGCCGCTTTATGCTACGGGCTAGTTAGCGGCGTGGTATTGGCGCAATGGTGGAGCGGGGCTAGCTGGTGGCTAATTATTGCGTCCATTCCGCTGATTAGTTTAGCTTTTTGGCAGCGGCGGCGGATTTTGTTAATTTTGACGCTAGGCGCAGGGTTGTTGATCGGACTGGCTCGTGGCTCTAGCGATCAAGTGCAACTACAGTTATATAAACCGTTGTATGGCCAGTCGGTGCGATTAACCGGCATAGTGCGGGATGACGCAGATAACGTAGCTGGTAGCACGAGACTGCAAATAACTTATATCAAAATGGGCGAGACGTCTTTACCTGGCCAAATTTGGTTGTCGCTGCGCGGTAATCCAGCAATTAAACGCGGTGACGAACTTGCTTTGCGCGGTGTATTGAAGCCGGGTTTTGGCAATTTCGCGGCAGTATTAGCAAGGGCGAAGCTTGACAGTGTCAAGCGAACATCTGGCGGCGATCCAGCACTAGAGTTGCGCGATACTTTTGCTGATGGCGTACATAAAGCGATTGGTGACCCAGCGGCTAGTTTAGGCATTGGCTTTTTATTGGGTAAGAAAAGTATGCTGCCAGAGGATTTGCTAGAGGCTCTGAAGATTGCTGGTCTGACCCATATCATTGTAGCGAGCGGTTACAATTTAACGATTCTGGTACGTTTGGCGCGGCGGCTATTCGCAAAAATATCAAAATATTTAGCGACGTTGGTTAGCTATAGCTTGGTGCTGGGTTTTATCGCTATGACTGGCGCCAGCCCGAGCATGGTGCGCGCTGGGCTTGTTACTGGATTAAGCTTGCTAGCATGGTATGTCGGCCGAAAGTTTCATCCAGTTGTTTTGCTGGGGATAGTGTCGGCAATAACGGTATTGTGCAATCCGAGTTATGCTTGGGGAGACATGGGTTGGATGCTAAGTTTTGCAGCATTCGCTGGTGTGATTATCGTGGCGCCAGTGATGATGGCCTATTTCTTTTCGGCCGATAAAGTTCCAGCTATCATTCAAATTCTGTTAGAAACATTAGCGGCACAGCTGGTAACTGCGCCGATTATTATGGCAGCCTTTGGGCATTTGAGCGTGGTTTCGTTGTTGGCGAATATCCTGGTTGGTCCGTTTATACCGTTGGCGATGTTGCTAACATCAATAGGTGGCGTTAGCGGATTGATCGTTCCAGCGATAGCGCACATCATTGGCTGGCCAGCGCAGATGATGCTTGATGCGATGATTGTAGTAGTGAATTGGTGTGCCGAGCAATCTTGGGCTGCAGTTGAGCTACAAATACCGTGGTGGATAGCGGTGCTATGGTACGGTTTGACAATTGCGGCAGTGTGGTTCATGAAATGGCGTAGCGACTATCGACTGCGCGACGCTTCGATAGTGACATAACAGGGCTCATTTGCTATTATATAAGTAAGCATTTATCAATAAACTAACGAGGAGTAGTCATGTCAGGACATAGTAAGTGGGCGACAACACATCGTCAAAAAGCTGTTGTTGATGCTAAACGCGGTGCGATTTTCACTAAAATTGGCAACCAGATTGCTATCGCAGCGCGGGCTGGCACTGACCCCACAATGAACTCTAGTCTAGCAATGGCTATCGAAAAAGCTAAGGCGGCAAATATGCCAGCTGCTAATATTCAGCGGGCGATCGACCGGGTTGCCGACAAAAATTCAGCAGCGCTAGAAGAAATTACTTACGAAGGTTATGGTCCTGGCGGCGTAGGGATTATCATTGAAACAGCCACCGATAACCGCAATCGAACTTTGCCAGAGGTGAAATTGGCTTTAACTAAAAACGGCGGTTCAATGGCTGATGCTGGTAGCGTTATGTTTCAATTTGATCGCAAAGGGGTTATTCGGGTGGCAGCAAGCGGCGAAGAAGCATTATTGCAAGTACTTGACGCTGGCGCCGAAGATGCCGTTGAGGCTGATGGTAAACTAATTGTCTATACTGGCATGAAAGATTTAGCGAGCGTTCGCAAAGCGTTGCTCGATGCAGGTATGACCATCGAGGAAGCCGAATTGCAATACATTGCCAAAAATGACGTGCCTATCAGCGATGCTGAAACCGCTCGCAAAGTAATAAAAATTATTGACGCGCTCGACGATCTTGATGATGTGGTAAACGTTTATACGAATGCCGATATTACTGCTGATATTAACGATTAGTTGACTTTTAAGCTTACCTTCATGTAGATTATAAGTATACATGGTATTTATAATTGCTAGGAGGCCTGATGCGATGTCTAAAACTCGCCATATTGATAGCAACTATAACTCTTCAGCCAGTATTTTCGGGATTGGCAGCGGCAGATGCTGTGTCTACGGCAGCTATTTCGTCGGATAACACGCTAAGCATTGCAAGCGAAAATAATAGCGAGAATTTACCAACCACTAAACAAGAGGAAAAACTCGGTAAGTTTAACGAGCCGCTAATTAATAAAGAAAACTCTAATTCACTGCCAGCTGCGAACGATGGGAAGGCACTCCCGCAGCAGGCTGCTGAAAACAAAACCGCTGCCAAGCCTGCTGAAATCCCGCCGTCGGTCCCGTCAAACCCTACTAATACCAACGAAACTGTAGATAAAATAACAACATTGCCGTCACCAGTGTTAGTAGAAAATGGTGTTGTAGTCTCGGCGTTTAAAACTGATCCAAAATACGGCTATACGGCGATAGAACTTTACAATACTAGTGATGAATTTTTCGATCTAGGGCAGATGTCGCTAGAACTACGTTACGCAACAGCGGAAGCTGATTTTGTTTGTAATGTTAAATTGCGAGATTATCTGCGGCCGAAAAGTTATTTAACGCTGTACAACCCGAACTTATCGCCTACGGATGATACATTGCTTTTAGCGGGCTGTCCAACTCCAAATAGTGATGCTTTGTATGACAAAGAGATAAATGTTTATCAAGCTGGCCAGCTGGTTGAGGCGGTTCGAATTAACAACACCGATCTCGGCAAATATCAAAATGATATTTGGGAGCGTAAAGGCTGGAGTGCGTCTTATCGAACTGGCGTCTTTAAAACTGATTTTCGTAAACGAGCGACTGGCAATATGATATCAAGTGATTTGTACCGTTTGCCGTCGACGCCAACTTTACAGATTCTAGAAATTTTACCGAATCCAGCAGATTGTGCTACGGCTGACCCGAACCTTGCTTGTCATAGCTACGTCAAGGTTAAAAATATTGGTCAAAGCCCAATAGACTTATCGTCATACCGCTTGCGCAGCGGCAACCAAGAGGTGTCAGATTCTACTAATAATCTTTCGAAGTTATCGGGCACGGTTCTGCCGGGTAATATCTTTGTTATATCGGGGAAGATGCTGCATCTTGACAAGGCATCTGGAACAGTATGGCTGAAAGATGCCAATGGGTTAACTACCTATAATAATGACGTGAAGCCGTATGAGAAAGCCGATAGTGTTAGCAACAAAGGGCGATCTTGGGCGTATGATGCTAAAACTGCGACTTGGCGCTGGGCGACGCCGAGTCCAGGTAGCGAGGGTAATGATTTTACGTCTAAACTTAATTATGGTAAGGGTAGCCTGAAAGCGTTGTCGGCTAAATCAAAAATAAAAATATTGAAACCATGCCGCGATGACCAATATCGCAGCGAAGAGACTGGTCGCTGCCGCAATATTGTTCAGGACAAGAAAAAAACCTTCGTCTTGAAACCTTGCAAAGAAGGCCAATATCGCAGCGAGGAAACCGGACGTTGTCGTTCAATTGCCAAGGCGGCTGCAGCGGTTCTGAAGCCGTGTAAAGAGGGTCAATTCCGTAACCCAGAAACTGGCCGCTGCAAGAAGATTGCTTCTGTTGATGATCTACCCAAACCGTGCAAAGAAGGCTGGGAACGCAATCCTTCAACTGGCCGCTGTCGCAAAATCAAGAAAGCTAGTAATACATTAGCGGCTTATCCAGTGCAGCCACTAACAGTCCAGCAAACTAATCCAGCAGTGTGGTGGACAATTGGCGGACTGGCCTTGGCGGGTGTTAGTTATGGTGTCTGGGAATGGCGCGTTGAAATTAAGCGCGGCTTGAGAAAAGCTATTCGATTTGGCAGGAAGTGATCTATACCAGCATGCGAATTATCGGAATTGACCCTGGTACAGGTATTCTCGGATTTGGCGTAATTGATGTCAACGGCGGTAGAATGAGGCTGGTTACGGCTGGAGTGATCACTACGCCAGCACACACGCCATTACCAGATCGCCTTGAAGAGATCTACTCAGGCTTAACCGATATTATTAAAGAGACGCAGCCGGATGTTATGTCGGTTGAGAAACTGTTTTTTACTAAGAATATTACGACAGCAATCAGTGTCGCCGAGGCGCGCGGTGTAGCAATATTGACAGGCCGCCAAGCGAAATTGCCAATTCACGAATACACGCCGAATGAAATCAAAAAATCAATCACTGGTTATGGTGCCGCCAAAAAGCCGCAAATTCAAGAAATGGTGCGTATTCAGCTAGGTTTGCAAGAGGTGCCGAAGCCTGATGATTGCGCTGACGCATTGGCGGCAGCTTTAACGCATGCGTTTATGAGCCGTATTGAAGCGTAAGGTGATATAATGGTAGGTGATGCAGATACAAAAGCAACCGCCGCGTTTATCGCGCTACGCTAACATAGGTCGTAAGAAATCTCCAGTTCGTAAGGTTCATCGCCAGCCGACGGGTAAGTTCGGCAAACTTGTCGCTTGGTGGCAAGGATTGTCGCGCAAGCAGAAGGTTGCCGTTGTTGGCGGTCCTATTCTAGCGATTATGATTATCATACCAGTGGTAACATACATCATGCTGGCTAATGATATCCGCGACGTTGAACGTTTGATGAATCGTAATAATACCGGAATTGTTCTAAAAGACAGAAATGGTAAGACTTTTTATAGTATTGGTCGGGCCGAGAAACGCAATATCGTGAAACTCGACCAGATATCTGATCATATGAAGAATGCTTTATTGGCGAGCGAGGACAAGGATTTTTATAAACATGGCGGATTTAATCTTTTTAGTATCGCTAGGGCAGCAGTGACGCGGCATGGCGGCGGCTCGACCATCACTCAGCAATTGGTTAAGAATACCTTGCTAAGCGACGAGCATAGTTTGATGCGTAAATATCAGGAGTTCTTCATGTCGATTGCCGTCGAGCAAAACTATTCCAAAGACGAGATTCTCGACATGTATCTCAATTCGGTCTATTTTGGTGAAAACGCTTTTGGTATAGAGGATGCGGCTAAGACTTATTTCAATAAAACACCGAAAGAACTAACTCTGGCAGAAAGCGCTATGCTGGTTGGCGTATTGCCGGCACCGAGCAGCTACTCGCCGATTAGCGGCAGTGCTGAATATGCTAAAGAACGGCAAAAAACGGTACTCAGTCGAATGGTAAAAGAGGGCTACGTCACCGAAGCGCAAAAAACAGAGGCTTTAGCCCAGCAATTGGCCTATGCACCGCCGTCAACGCAGAATGATAGCGTGGCGCCGCATTTTGCTGAAATGGTGGTGGCTGAGCTCAGCGATAAATATAGCTCTAAAAAAGGCGGCTACGAAAAAGATGGTTACGAAAAAGTTATGCGTTCTGGCTATCAAGTCACAACGACGCTAGATATTGATATGCAGAATACCCTCAAAGACAACGTTAACAAGCAAATGAGGCATATTAACCGAATGGGCGGCTCTAATGCTAGCGGAGTTGTCGTTGATCCAACGACTGGTGAAGTTCGAGCTTTGGTTGGCAGTGCCGATTATAATAATGAAAAATGGGGCAAGGTTAACATGGTAACGACTAGGCGCCAGCCAGGTTCTAGCTTCAAGCCGATTTATTACGCAGCAGCATTGGCAGACGGCGTAATTACGCCAGCGACTATTTTGCAAGATAAAGTTAAGGATTTCGGCGGCGGCTATGTGCCGCGCGATGCCGATAAAAATGAAGCTAGCCGCGGCGGTAGTGCTACGGTGCGTCAAGCGCTTAACTGGTCGCTTAATATCCCGAGCGTTGAGGTTATGCAAAAATACGGCATTTCTCGTTCAGTAACAGCTGCTAACAGTATGGGTATTTCCTCTATCAAGAAGGGCGATCACGGCTTGTCGTTGGCGCTTGGTTCAGCCGAGGCATCTTTGCAGGATATGGTGCATGCTTATACTGCTTTCGCTAATAGCGGCAAGCAATATGATATTACTAAAATTACTCAGATTGACGATAAATACGCTAAAACAATCTACAAACACGAGGGCAAGTCTAAACAAGTTATTAGCGCTCAGGGGGCTTACCTAATCTCAGATATTCTTAGCGACAGGACAACTCGCGCACGCATCTTTGGTTCGTCAATTACAGTTAACGGTAATCATACTGTTGCTGTTAAAACTGGTACTACCAACGACAACCGCGATGCTTGGACGATTGGCTATAATCCGCAATACGTTGTTGGTGTTTGGGTTGGCAATAATGATAACTCTGCTATGATTAGCGGTGGTAGCGACATGGCTGGGCCGATTTGGAAGAGTACGATGACGTCGCTATTGTCAGGTAAGCCAGATGTTAAATTCACTCTGCCAAGCGGTATAGTTCAGCGCGCTGTCTGTAAGGACAAGGGCGGCTTGGCGGCGAAAGCCGGTGCTAATACTTATAATGAATACTTTATGAGCGGCGCTCTGCCGACTGAATCGTGTAATTCCGAGCCAACTAAAGTATCTGTTTGCAACCTCTCTACCGGCAAGATTGAAACTATCGATGAGGACAAGTTTGACTCGACGAAATATTCAAAAGATACTGCTAATTGTAAGGCGCCGACGATTACCGTTTGCAACCTCTCTACCGGCAAGGTTGAGACTATTGACGAAGCTAGCTTTAACTCGACAAAATACTCGAAAGACACTGCTAACTGTAAAAGCACAAATGCTAAAGTGGCAGCCTGCGACCTCAAGACAGGCTCAGTGGTTATGGTCGATAAAAGTAAAATCGACGGCGTGAACTACAGTAAAGATACTAGCAATTGTGCGGCTGCTGGCGGAAACGATAATAGTGGCGGTGGCTCGGGCGATTCTGGCGGTAGCAATAATGGTGGCAATAATAGTAATAATCCTGGCGGTAACACTACGTCGCCATAGCTGATTATGATAGCTCATCTTTCTGGTGCGATCGCTGAAAAGTTTGGCGCGGGCAGTGTCGTGGTTGATGTTCACGGCGTCGGTTACGAAGTTAGCGTGTCGGCTGGTGATTTTGAGGCGGTGGCGCTGAATCAAGACGTCAAGTTTTATACCTACCACCATGTGCGTGAGCAGGCGGAAGAACTATTCGGTTTTTCTAGTTTGGCTGCAAAAAAGCTGTTTGAAATGCTGATTACTGTTCAGGGTGTCGGCCCAAAGGCCGCGTTAGCGATTCTCAGCTTGGGCGATGCGGAACAGGTGCGCAACGCTATCGCCAACGCTGACAGTGCTTTTGTGCAAAAAGCTGCTGGTATTGGCAAAAAAACTGCCGAGCGGGTGGTGGTTGATCTGAGCGATAAGGTCGGCTTGCCGACGCATTACGGTCGAGCGGACACTCCGGTCCAAACTGAATTGAATACTTCTGACGAAGCTTTAGAAGCGCTGATGGCGCTGGGCTACACTTTGGCTGATGCCACTAAGGCTCTGGAAAATGTTGACACTAATCTGCCGACGGCGCAGCGGGTGACGATGGCGTTGAAAAGCTGATAGACAATGAAGGTATTCGTAAACATTTTGCTTGTGCGATATAATTAGATAGTCATGGAAGATACAAAATTCTCTCTTAATCAAACGCCAATTAGTACTATTCTGGCCTGGGTAGAAAGCGGTGCAATTGCCATTCCGGAGATCCAGCGGCCGTTTGTATGGACGAGCACTCAGGTGCGAGATTTGATGGATTCACTATATCAGGGATACCCGGTTGGATATATCATCACCTGGCAAAATCCAGACGTAAAACTCAAAGACGGCTCAACTTCGCAGGGCAAGCGAATTTTGATTGACGGACAGCAGCGAATTACGGCATTGAGAGCGGCAATCAGCGGCTTGAATGTTGTTGATAAGAAATACAAGAAGCGCCGGATTGCTATATCGTTTAATCCTCTAACCGAGGAGTTTCGCACACGTACTAGCTCGACTGAACGAGGCAAGGAATGGATTAGTGATATTGCCGAGGTTATGGTCAACGGTTACGATACGCTGACGTTTGTCGACGAATATGTTGCCAGAAACCCAGGAACAACCCGCCAAGAGATTAACTCGCGACTGAATCGCCTTATTCAGATCAAAAATAAACAAATTGGCGAAATTCAGCTTAGTCCGTCGCTGGATATAAATATAGTCAATGAAATATTTGTGCGGATTAATGCCAGCGGCGTCAATCTCAGTAATGCCGATTTTGCCATGAGCAAGATTGCTGTGTACGAAAAGGACCCGGGCGATGAAATGGGTATGAGGTTGCGCAAATTTATTGATTATTTTGCGCATCTATCGGCTGCTCCGGATCAATTCAAAGACATAGCGCAGAATGATACTGAATTCGCTAAAACAGATTATTTTGCAAAGATTGCTTGGCTCAAAAATGAGACAGACGATTTGTATGATCCAACATACAATGATATTATCCGAGTTGTTGGATTGACACAGTTTGCCCGAGGCAAGCTTGGCGATGTGGTGTCGCTACTTTCGGGGCGTAATTTTGAAACGCGGCAAGACGAAAAAGAGATTGCCGACCTGTCATTCCAAAAACTAGAAAAAGGTCTGTACCAATTTACCAATGAAAACAAATTCAAACAATTTGTACAGAATATTTTGCGCGGCAGCGGCTATGATGAACCAAATATGCTGATTGCGCGCAATGCGGTTAATTATGCGTACGCGATGTATTTGCGGCTGTTAGACATCGGCGAAAACCATGCTGACGCCAATTCACTGGTGCGGCGGTTGTTAGCAATTTCGCTGATGACGGGTCGGCATTCTGGCAGTTTTGAAACGCAATTTGAACAAGATATCAAACGAATCCAATCTGCTGGTGATATGGCAAAATTTATTGCAACGCTTGAAGAGCAAGAATTATCAGATGTTTTTTGGAATTCAACTCTGGTGGACGAATTCGATAAGCCGACGACCAATAATCCGTTTTGGCACATGTTTATCGCGGCGCAGAATAAACTGTTGAAGCAGAGTTTTTTATCAAAGAACAACATTGCGCGCGATTTAGCAACCGACGATATCCATCATATTTTTCCGAAGAATTATTTAGTTAAACACGGGTATGATAAATCAAAATATAATCGGATTGCTAATTTTGTGCATCTTCGTAATGATATAAATATCTCAGTTAGCGATTTAGCGCCGCGCGAATATTTAGGCGATATACTATCCGGAGGGAATAATCACCATAGCGATATCGTTAACGAAGCCGAGATGATAAACAACTTTGAAGACAACGCTATCCCAAAAATATTATTGCAAGCCGAGGTCGATGATTATGATGAATTCTTGCGGCAGCGGCAAGTGCTAATGGCAGAGATGGTAAGAGAGTACTACAAGACTTTGTGACGGCACTGAGCTACGTCTTGGAGATTGTCGGAAAATAGAAGAGTGGATGCTAATCTACCGACAACGCAGCGGGCAACTGAGGCGCTGAAAACATAGGCTATATAATTGTGATTATACAACCTAGGTTGCAGCAGTACGTCTGTATATTGACTAAATATAAAAAATAAGTTATAATAAATAAGTTGTGAATATAGATACATCAGCTAAACTCCTGGATGGTCTTCGTTGGAAAATTATGACGCTCCCGGCGGTTCGGTGATGACGTCTTCCGAAGTGTCCCATTCAAACGAATTGGAGCAGTATGTCTCACATAAGCATCTTGTAACATTATTTTATGACAAAGAACGAGCAGATTCTCTTGCTGCTTTTTCAGTTGATCTACTGGCCAAATACCCCGACTATCCATACCACCAGGCAGCTCATGGTGTGGATGTGATGCGTTCACTCCGGTTACTATTGACAGATATTATTCCAGCTGACAGTTTAAGTTTATATCAAAAGGACTTGCTGTTGCAGGCAGCTGCAGCACACGATGCTGGGCTTGCGGTTGGTCCACCTCCATATGGATATCCCACTAAAGAACATTATGCTGTCTCATTCCTTGGCGAGCAATATGAACCTAATTCAGCTGAGTATGAGTTCATGGAAAGGGCAATTCTCGGGACGATCATTGGTCCAAAAGAGAGGGTTTGTCGTGATAGTATTGAGGCTAAATTGTTGCATCATGCTGATCTTGGCTATATCTGGGGAGCGAACAATCAGGACTTTTTGAATTACGCTACGAGATTTAGGGTCGAAGGATGTAGTAATATGTCATGGCAGGAGTTTCAGGAATTAGAGTCTCTGTTCTTGTCTAATTATCAGGATTATCTGGAAAATGACATGAGGGCATGTGGTGTTGCGGAGGAAGTGATTAAGTGGATGTTGAGTCGAGTTGAAGACAATAAAAAGTTCATTACTAGCGGGGAGTTGGGCGAACCTAGCCAAGAGGTGTTTAATAATTGGCCAACTGCTTGTGCTGATCGGTTGTCAATTCCTGGGAATGTTGGCAAAATTGCCCCTGTTGGTAATAGTGTATCGTTCTGAATGGTATAATTAGTTCATGGCAATTGAACGAATAGTCGATACCAGTTCACATGACGACGACGCCGAGGAACAGCGGATTGAAGTCAGTCTGCGTCCGCAGAGTTTTAGCGAGTATGTTGGCCAGGAGCGATTGAAGCGTAATCTGCGGTTGGCGATTGAAGCGGCAAAGAAACGCGGCGAGCCGCTGGATCATGTACTACTCTACGGTCCACCAGGACTAGGCAAGACGACTATGGCGACGGTGATCGCCAATGAGATGGGCACGAATTTACGCATCACCAGCGGCCCAGCTGTTGAAAAGGCGGGTGATTTGGCATCAATCTTGACGAATTTGGCGGACGGCGATATTTTGTTTATCGATGAGATCCATCGACTCGGTCGGGCGGTGGAGGAGATTTTGTATTCGGCCATGGAAGATTTCAAGCTGGATATCGTCATCGGCAAAGGGCCGGCAGCTCGGTCAATCCGGCTGGATCTGCCGCGGTTTACGGTCATCGGTGCGACGACGCGGACGGGTAGTCTGGCGGCACCGCTGCGCGATCGGTTTGGGCATATTTACCGCTTGGAATTTTACGAGCCAGAGGATATTGCTAAAATTGTGACGCGGAGTGCGGCTATTTTAGAGTCATCGATTCGGCATGAAGCAGCGAACCTGTTGTCAACACGGGCCCGCTTGACACCACGCATCGCCAATCGCCTGCTCAAGCGCGTGCGCGACTACGCCGACGTCAATGGTGATGGCATAATTGATGTGAAAACGACAACGAGCGCCTTGGAAATGTTGGAAGTAGACGAGCTGGGATTGGACCCAGCTGATCGTAATTTACTGCAAGCAATTCTGGAAAATTATGGCGACAATCCGGTGGGACTAACCACCATTGCCGCCCTGACTGGCGACGAAGCGACGACGATTGAGGATTTTTATGAACCGTATTTACTGCAAATTGGCTTCATCGAGCGCACGCCGCGCGGCCGCCGGGTAACGATTAAGGCGAAGCGGCATCTCGGCAATACAGATAATTTGTAGTATACTACAAATAGTATAAACCAGGAGGTATCATGGACGATGACGATAGCCGCAGACCAGTCGCTTACGACGCTGAAGGACGTCCGTTATATACAGCTTCACAACAGCAAGAGCAGGCTACTGGTGCAGAATCGGCTGTGCAGCAGACCAACCCAGTATCAGTCACCGACTCTGGCAAGCAGGTCGTGCATGTGGCGCGCTCAACCGAGCCGATTCCGGTTCATATTTCCGAAGAGACTCGCCGCAAGCACGAGGAATCATGCCGCCTCTATCCGTGGCTTAATCTCAGCGAGCATGAGTATGTCATTCAAATGATTCCGCGGCACAGCATTGGTATTTGGGGGCCGACATTTGCGATGATTCTTGCAATTATTTTGGTGTCAGTTTTCATGTTTTGCTACCCTGATATTGCTAAGCCGATTGGCTTGGCGCAATCAATGTATCCGCAGGTTATTTTGATTTGCTTGATGGTGATTATTTTATTCGGTATCGGTTTGTATATAGCGATTTGGGTATATATGCAAAATCGATTTTTCTTGACTAACGAAAGTGTTATTCAAGAAATTCAAATAAGCTTGTTTTCAAAACGCGAACAAACAGTTAGCCTGATGAATATCGAGGACTCTAGCTACTCGCAAAAAGGTATTCTACAAACTTTATTTAATTACGGCTCGATTCGGTTAAGTACCGAGGGCGACGAAACAACCTATCGCTTTAGCTATGTTGCTGATCCAAAAAACCAAGTAGCGGTACTTAATAATGCCGTTGAGGCGTTCAAGAATGGCCGCCCAGTCACGAATGATGACTAGCTGATTATTTCTTGTGATCGCGATTAGTCTTGGTGTAAGTATCTTCACGCTCCATTGAACTGCGCAGCGTGTAGCCAGTGCATCGATTTTCGTTATTGCAACCTGTTGATTCGTAGACGTAGTTGCTGCCGCTGCTGCCAAGTTTTTTGCCTTTCGGATCAGTGAAAAGAGCAGGGTCGACGGTGCGCAGCGTTTTGCTGTCAATCGAAGCCGGATAATAGCCGTTTTTAGCGTAGAAATACTCTTCCAATCCGTAATACATCGCGTTGATAGCGACTTTACGCTGATTGTCGCGAGCAGTGGCATCGATAGTTGCTTTTTCATTAAAAAATAGCCAGCTGCCAACTCCAAGTAAAACTATCACCAGTAAAAGTTCAATAACTGTGAAGCCGTTTTGTTTCATATTTACCATTATACCAAAAACTGCGTCGCTCATGTATAATTAAAGATATCAGCAAGAAAGGGGAGATATGGCGAAGAAAAGCGAGCCAAAAACATCTGCAGATAAGCCAGCGGCTGACGAGGGCAAATTAAAGGCGTTGGGTTTGGCGATGGAGCAGATTACCAAGCAATTCGGCGACGGCTCAATCATGAAGCTAGGAGAGGCTAAAAAAGTTGATGTCGAGCTATTGCCAAGTGGTAGCCTGAGCTTAGATTTGGCGCTGGGCGGCGGTTATCCGAAAGGTCGAATTATCGAGATTTATGGTCCAGAATCAAGTGGTAAGACAACCTTGACACTGCATGCTATCGCCGAAATGCAAAAACAAGGCGGGACGGCAGCCTTTATTGATGCTGAACATGCGCTTGACCCAGCATACGCTAAACGGCTTGGCGTTGACACTGATAATTTGTTAGTATCGCAGCCCGACAACGGCGAGCAGGCGCTGGAAATTGTCGAAACGCTTGTGCGCTCAAACGCCGTTGACCTAATAGTAGTTGATTCGGTAGCGGCGTTGGTGCCGCAAGCTGAAATCGACGGTGATATGGGTGATTCGCACATGGGTTTGCAAGCGCGATTAATGAGCCAAGCACTACGTAAATTAACCGGTATTATTAACAAATCAAAGGCTACAGTAATCTTTATTAATCAAATCCGCATGAAAATCGGCGTGATGTTTGGCAACCCCGAGACAACTACTGGCGGTAATGCGCTTAAGTTTTACGCATCAGTTAGGGCAGACATTCGCCGGATTGGACAGATCAAGGACGGTGATGAAATTCGCGGCAATCGCACGCGCGTCAAAATTGTTAAGAACAAAATTGCGCCGCCATTCCGCACGGCTGAGTTCGATATCATGTATAACGAAGGTATCAGCAAGACGGGCGATGTTGTCGATCTGGGTGTTCAGTACGGAATCTTGAGCAAATCTGGAGCATTTTATAAGTATAATGATGCTACAATCGGCCAAGGTCGCGAAGCTACTAAAAGATACTTGAAAGAAAATCCAGAAGTCCTGGCTGAGATTGACGCTAAAGTTCGCGAAAAGGTTGCCGAACCAGAACCGAAAGATTAGAAGTAAAAAGAAAACAGCCCGCTAGAAGTATATTCGAGCTAAGTTTAGTGGTGTGGTGTCTTTGAATATCATGATAATTTATGCGAACTATAGTAGCTTGCTAGTCGGTAAATGGCCGCTTTTTCAGCTATAATAATGATATGGCCCAGCAGCAAGAACGATATACTGTGACGGCGCTTTCGCCGCAAGTCCGCGATTCGGATCGCGTCAACGTGTATATTGATGGCAAATATAATCTTAGCCTGGATATTTCGCAGATTGTTGATCTTGGAATTAAGGCTGGCCAGGTTTTATCGAAAGAGGAGTTAGCTAGCCTCAAGCAGGAAAGCGAATTCGGCAAAGTATATGCCCGAGTACTTGAGTATGTATTGATGCGGCCGCGCAGCAGCAGTGAAGTGCGTGATTATCTTTATCGTAAAACGTTGGCTCGTAAATATAAAAATAGAAAAACTGGTAAGTTAGCGGAAAAGCCAGGTGTCGCTAAAACTGTGGCGGAGCGTGTTTTTGCGAAGTTGCAAGCGCGCGGTTACATTGACGACCAAAAATTTGCTAACTGGTGGGTTGAAAATCGGCACCAAGCTAAGGGCGTATCAATGCGAAAACTGCGTAGCGAGTTAGTAGCAAAAGGTGTGGTAAATGTCATCATCGAGTCAGCAATCGCTGAGTCGTCGCGTAATGACTCCAGCGAGCTGGCTAAATTTATTGCTAAAAAACGCCGACGTTATCCCGATGAGCAAAAGTTCATGCAATATCTAGCGCGCCAGGGGTTTAGCTTCGATGATATCAAAACTGCTTTGCGCCGAGAAGATTGCTAATCAATATCCGAATTCTGTCGAGCTTGCTTTGGTTTGCGGAACGGATTGATATAGCTACCGACTACTTCATGAAGTTCTGGCTCAGGGGCTTTAGCTTGGGAATGAACGACAATTGAATCGTTATTAATCTCGATAATCTGGCTGCGATGTACCAAAATCTCAGTATCATTGAAACTACGCAGTAGCGGCCGCTTGACCGACAGCTGCATAATGAGAAACTGCATGGTATCTATTGTGAAGTCGATGACTTTACCAAGTTTATGGCGTTTTTCATCAAGTACTAGCTTGCCGATGATATCAAACTTTAGCTGGTAGACGTCGTTGACGCGTACAACGTCGGTCGGAGCTATGAATTGGTCGATGTCGTCGACAATGAAGCCCATATTGCTCAGTTCGCGGACATCGCTAAGCAACATCAGCGCGGGGTGTTGCTGAACTAGCGGTCCTGACACTTCGAAGGCGATAATTTGCAGATTGGCAGGATTAATGATTGCGCGGGTTGTGCGCGCTACCTTGCCGCCAGTTTGAATACTGAATATTTCTGCATTGAGTACCGCTGAACCGAGCAAAATCATAGACTAAAACGGGTTTGTCCTATCGTTGGCTGGCGGCGGCGTGCTCGGTGCGTTGCCAGCTGATTTTAGCTTGCGGATGCGTTTGATGGTAGTATCATCAAAACTAGCAGAGGTGCTAGCTTGCGGTTCTTCTGCTGGCGTAGTGAGTGTTTGGTAGAGTAGGATGGTAGCAACTGACAATCCGCCGGCAGCTAACATGAAAAACAATAAAAAGTGATACCGGCCAAAGAATTTAGCTGTCTTTGCGCCGAGAATGCGAAATGCGTCTGAGACTTCCATTATTTTGTATATACCTCCAGAGTTAGTGCGCTAACTGTGATGCCGTTGTTGTCATCTTTGGCTAAGGCTAGGTTAGAAATTTGCATCCGGAAAAGCCCTTGTTCTAAAGAGCGCAAGAAAATGTACGCTTGCTCATAAGATACCGGATTACTCAAGTTAACGGTAGCAGTAACCGATTTGAAGCCGTCTGGCGCTGGTTTTTTAGTGTTTTTAGCAGTGCTAGACGACGATGAGCTTGATGAGCTGCTGGATTTGCTTTCATTTGCTGAAAAATCGATTGAAGCGATTCTAATACCAGCGCTATTTGCGTGATTTTCGATGTCGCTGACAATTTGATCTTGATAATGATATTTCTTGCTGGTCGAAACGATTTGTTCAGCGCGTTTTACGTCGCTTTTGCTGTTGTCTAGTTTCGATTTGAGGCTTGAAAGGGCTTGTAATTCGTTGCTAGAGGCTTGTGCTTCGGTATTGAGTTTGCGGGTTTCCTCTGCATATTTAACAATCTCTTGGTGTCCGAAGACGAAACTGCCTGCGCCCGCTGCCGCAATAACTAGTAGGCTCACGATAAGCAAAATGCGGAATGTAGTTGGTTTTAGAATGAATTTCATGGCAGTACCTTCTTTGAATAGATTACAGTGTAATTTGCCTGAAATGTATTGTCGCCAATTTCGTGCGTAGCGTTTGATAGGCTAACACTGTCAAAAACTTTAACTTTATTGATAGATGTCTCTTGCAAGCTATTTTTGACTTCAATGGCTTGCGCGTACGAACTGACGTGGGTTTGAATTTGCACGGAAGCAGTTCCAAAAGTCGTCGGGTCGATTGATATGCCAGTGAGCGAGGCGCCGTTTGGCAACCTCTTGGCAATCGCATTTAGAATATCAGTATATGGCGCTTGAGTGTCAAGAATGTATTTTGCTACCCGCAGGTTAGAACGATACTTTTCGGCATCGCTCTTGACCGAGCTGAAGGCTGAAGATTTACTTTGATTGTCATTTATGGTTTCTCTACTAGCAGACTGGTTGAATACTAGCATAAAATACGAGCTGATTAATTCAACTACGATAATCACAACAACTATCAGCGACATGACAACATAACGCATCAAAATTGAGTTAGCCCGGGCGGCCTTAATTTGCTTGCGTTCTTCGGGCGAAAGTAGGTTGATCATTTTTTTACCTCCGATGGTCGTACGCTAGCCAGACCAGCGACGGTGATATAACGCGGACGAAACTGGCGGTGCGGTTTCTCAAGCGACCCGAAATCAAGATCTTGCCACGGGCTAGCGACGCGGGCCGGCAAAATGAAAGCGTTAGTAAAGTATTCGCCGATACCTGGCATGTTTGCACCGCCGCCAACGATAAGAATTTGCTCGATTTTTTTATCCTCCGAAATACGTTCGCTGTAGTAACGGATGACCTTTTTGGCTTCTCCGACGATACGACCGAGGCTTGGTTTGAGGGCGGCTTCAATTTTGTCATGATCATCGCTTTGCCCGAGGCCGTTGAGGACTTTATACTGGTGAGCTTTTTCTAGCGACACTTGCATTTTACTAGCGATATCTAGAGTGAAGTTATTGCCGCCGACATTAGCCGAACCGGTAATGAGAATCGCTGAATCTTCCAGGACGGCAATATCGGTACTGGTGGCGCCGACGTCGATAACTAGCGTGGTACGATTGCCTTCCTCGGTTTTGGTCAGGATGCGGGCGACCGCATTCATGCTCGGTTCAACGGCAACTGGACGCAGATCGACTTCCTTGGCAACTTGCGTAACTGTATCAACCAGCGCGCGCGGTGAGGCCGAGACGACAACCATCAGGGTCTCTTTGGTGCGCTTAATAATTTCGTAGTCAGTGTATAACGAGTCTGACGGTACTGGTATATAGCGTTCGACTTCTAGCTGAGCAGCGCTGGCAATATGCTTTTCTTCGCTCGCTGGTAGAGTAAAGGTGCGCGAATAAGTGCGGCTCGTCGGCAAGCCAATTACTACGTGGTTAGAAGGCAGAGAGCCGATAATGCGATCTCGAAACATATTGGCTATATGCTCGCGCAGATATTCGTGATCATCGGTGTCGAGCGCCTCCTGTGTCTTAACCGGATCAAGATCGACTGAGCCGTAGCCGCGAACGTCAGCGTGTTTCTGGTTGATGGCCATGACTTTAACACCAGTATAATTGATGTCGAGCCCGATGATCGGTTTGTCTTTGAAAAATAGTTTTACCATGGATGCCCTTTTCTATATACAGTATAGCATAAGTTTTATTGTTTAATACTCGTTGATAAGCCAGCAATTGGCATCATAACGCTGGCAGCAATTAGCCCCACCATGCCACCCATCAGCACGATCATTACCGGTTCAATAATTGAGCCGATACTGTCGATGGCGACGTCAACTTCTTCTTCGTAAAAATCAGCTACTTTGACCAGCACGACGTCGGTTTGGCCAGTTTCTTCGCCGACGGCTAGCATCTGCGAGACGATTGGTGGGAATAATCCAGTTTTTTCGATGATTGTTGATAAGTTTTTGCCGTTTTCGACTTCCTTGGCAGCTTTCAGCAGAGCTTCTTCGTAAACAACATTGCCGACTGAATGCGAAGTGACTTCAAGCGATTCTAGAACAGCCGCGCCAGACCCCATGAGCGCCGAAAACGTACGAGCAAAGCGGGCAACAGCTACTTTCTGAATGATGCTACTAATAGCTGGTATCTTGAGGACAAAACGGTGAAAAGTGTGTTTGCCAGCTGTAGTATTCAGCCAGCGCCGCAAGAAGTAAACGATAGCGATTAGTACTGGTATCAGCAAGTATCCTTTAGTCGTCAAAAAGCCGCTAATTGACAGCATCACTTGAGTCAAAGCTGGTAGTTCAGCATCCTCGCCGCCAAACCCTTTAATCATTTCGCCGATTTGCGGGATGACAAACACCATTAAAACCAAAAAGGCCATAATAGTAATAACCAGCAAAACTAACGGATAAGTCATCGCTCCTTTAATTTTTTTGCGGATACCAGCGCTTTTTTCTTGCTGAATAGCTAGGCGCCTAAGGATATCGTCAAGAATACCGCCAGCTTCGCCAGCACGCACCATATTGACATAAACATCGTTAAAAGTAGCTGGATGTTTGCTCAGGGCATCGGCTAGCTGCATACCAGATTGAACGTCTTTAATGATGTCGCCAAGGACTGCCTTGAGGGCTGGACTATCAGTGTGATCATGTTGTGAAGAAAGTGCTCGCAGCAACGGCACGCCAGCGCTAACCATGGCGCTCATCTGGCGGGTGAACATCACGATGTCGTCGGTTTTAACTTTTTTCTTGCCGCCACCAAAACTAATACTAGCTAGTCCTTTCTTTTCAAGCGAGTCAATACTGAGCGGTGACAAGCCTTGCTTGGTTAGAGCAGATAAAGCTCCAGGTCGATCGCTAGCCTCGATGTTGCCTTGGATGACATCGCCAGACTTATTAGTTGCGACATAGGAGAAAGATGCCATTAGGATTCCCTCGTAACACGCAGCACCTCGTCGAGCGTAGTGTTGCCGCGTAATGTTTTAACTAATCCATCAGATTGCATTGTAATCATTCCCTCCTTGATTGCTTGATCTTGAATCTGGTTGCTAGTGGCGTCGGAAGTTATCATTTTTTGAATTTCACGCGACATGCCCAACACTTCGTAAATACCGACGCGTCCCTTGAAGCCGACGTGTCCGCACTCGTCGCAGCCGCCTGGGTGCGCTCGCCAGAGGGTGCGAATAGTAGTTTCGTCGGTGCCAGCTGGTGTGTCGCCGCCGACTTTTTGCTCGATGGCTTGTAATTCTAGATCATGAATATGTGCAAACGTTTGGTCTGGACGCAGATTGAACAGCGAGACTATTTCGTTGATCTCGTCTGGCGTCGGTACGTATTGTTCGCGGCAGTTCATGCACAGTCGTCGTACTAAGCGCTGCCCAACGACCGCCTTGACTGTTGAAGCGATCAAGAATGGCTCGATACCCATATCCAATAAACGTGGTAGACAAGTCGCCGCATTGTTGGTGTGCAAGGTTGAAAATACCAAGTGCCCAGTCAATGCCGCCTGCACGCCTAGATTGGCGGTCTCGCCGTCACGAATCTCGCCGACCATGATGATGTTCGGATCTTGGCGCAGCAATGCCCGCAGCCCTGAGGCGAAAGTCATACCAGCTTTGGCGTTGGTCTGAGTTTGGTTGACGCCGGGGATCTTGTATTCGACTGGATCCTCGATAGTCGAGATATTAACTTCCGGTGTATTTAGCATAGATAACACCGAAAACAACGAGGTAGATTTGCCGCTACCGGTCGGCCCGGTTACTAGAATCATACCGTTTGGTTCGGCAATAGCGCTATTTATGATGGCTAACGATTTACCCCAATAGCCAAGTTGCTGCAGCGTGATTGCTTGGTTGGATTCGTCGAGAATTCGCATAACGACTTTCTCGCCGTCGGTAATTGGCAGGGTACTAACGCGCAAGGCGTATTGTTTGCCGGCGACTTTGATTTTGAAACGGCCATCTTGCGGCACGCGACGCTCGTCAATCTTGAGGTTGGATAGAATCTTAATGCGGCTGACCAGTGCATTTAGCACATTGCGCGGTAGCTGGTTGACTTCTTTGAGGACGCCGTCGATGCGGTAGCGTACTTGCACGAAATTCTCACGCGGCTCGATGTGAATATCTGAGGCCTGAGAACGGATAGCATATTCTAGCAGCAAATTAACGGTTTGGGCGATTGGCGAATCCTCGGCGACATCAGCTTCGGAGACTTTCTGGTCCGAGCCGTCATCTTCGCGCTGCACGTCAATGACTTCATTGAGCTCTTGATTGACATCGCCGCGATAATTTTCTAAACACTGCAAGATATTAGAATGCGGTGCGATATAAATTTTAGTATTGCTGCCGATCTCTTTCTCGATGAAATTAGTAGCCAGCACATCATCTGGATCATCCATCGCCAAGTGCATAGTGCCATCTTCATCAATCTGAAAAACAACTGCATTGTACTGGCGGGCGATACGCTCTGGGATGCGGTTCAGTACCTCGCTCGGAATATTACGTGGATCGACCTCAATGTAAGGTATATCGGCGTATTGCGCGAAAAGCTTTGTCAAGTCGGTTTCAGATACAAGCTTTGAATCTAATACAATATCTTGCAGCGGCCGCGAAGAACGCTCCGCCTCTTCTATTAGCGGCTTGAGAGTTTCTTCGGTCGCAATATTATTACGCGTCAGAATCTTGACCAGAGTATTATTTAGGATCCTCATAATTCTTATGCTAATTGTAGCGCATTTTATTTAGAAAAGCTATCAATGCAGCGCAGATTGGTAAAGGATGGTCAAATCGAGTATAATAACAGAGATATGAAGCGAACTTTTAATATACAGGCGGCGCAACTTGCCGGCGAAAAAATTTCAGTTAGCGGCTGGGTACACTCGCGCCGCGATCATGGTGGGTTAATTTTTGTTGATTTGCGTGATCACACTGGTTTATTGCAACTAGTTTTTAATTCCGATGATCCGGAAATATTTTCGCTTGCTGAGGAGTTGCGCGATGAATTTGTCATTCGCGCCGAAGGCATGGTGCGCGAACGCGCGGCTGGACTAAAGAATGATAAAATTCCGACTGGCGCAGTTGAATTGGTGGTCGAGAGGTTGACGTTACTTAACCGAGCCGAGACCTTGCCGATCCAACCATTTGCTGAGGAAAACCAAGCGGGCGAGGACTTGCGTTTTAAGTATCGTTACCTCGACCTGCGTCGCCCGAAGATGCAACAGATGCTGAAAAAACGTGCTGAAATGTATAGGCGGATGCATCAGTATATGGATACTCGGGACTTCATTGAGATTCAGACGCCGATTTTGGCTAATTCCAGCCCTGAGGGTGCGCGCGATTTCCTGATCCCTAGTCGTTTGCAGGAAAATAAGTTTTATGCTCTGCCGCAAGCTCCGCAGCAGTTCAAGCAGCTATTGATGGTCGGCGGCGTGCCGCGCTACTACCAGTTGGCGGCGTGTTTTCGCGATGAAGATCCGCGAGCTGACCGACTGTACGGCGAGTTTTACCAGCTGGATCTGGAGATGAGCTTTGTTGAGGACGGCGAGGAAGTCTGCCAGGAAGTCGAGCCATTGATGAGGCAGTTAGCGACCGATTTCGCTGGCAAAAAATTGCTGGATTTGAGCGATCTGCCGGTGGGTGACGGCCAGCCAATTCCGCGCATTTCCTACCGCGACGCCATGGAGACGTATGGCTCGGACAAGCCAGACCTACGTTTTGGCATGGAGCTGATTGATCTGACTGATGTATTCGCCAACACCAAATTTGGCGTGTTCAAAAACGCTGAATGTATCAAGGCGATTTGCGTTAAAAATGGCGCCAGTCTCAGCCGTAAGCAAATCGATCAATTCACCGACATTGCTAAAAGTGAAGGGGCGGGCGGTTTAGCTTACATCACTTACCAAGATGGCGAGGCAAAATCACCAATTGCTAAGTTCTTGAGCAAAACAGAGCTTACGGCGATTCAGCAAAAAACTGGTACAGCTGATGGTGACGCCGTGTTCTTTGGCGCCGACACTCGCCCAGTCGTCAATGCTGTGCTTGGCCGTCTGCGAAACGAATTTGCCGCCCACTTCAACCTGAAAGACCCGAGTGTGGTGGCCTTGGCTTGGATTATCGATTTTCCGTTCTATGAATGGGATGATCATGGCAAGAAGCTTGATTTTGGACACAATCCATTTAGTATGCCAAAGGGCGGTCTAGGGGCACTGGAATCGGCGACGACCGATGCTGAAAAACTGGCTATCGTGGCTGACCAGTTCGACATGGTGATGAACGGCTATGAAATCTGCTCTGGCGGTGTGCGCAACCACAACCCAGCAGTGCTATACAAAGTGTTTGATCTACTTGGCTTTAGCGAAAGCTACGTCGAAGAAAAATTTGGCGCCATGCTAAACGCCTTCAAATACGGCGCGCCGCCGCACGCTGGCTGTGCCTTTGGCGTGGATCGCATCCTCATGGAGCTCATCGACGAAACGAACGTCCGCGAAACCTTGGCTTTTCCAAAGAACGGCTCCGGCGTTGACGTGATGATGGATTCGCCATCAACGGTTGATCCAGCGCAGTTAAAGGAATTGGGGTTATGAGCGCAATGTATGATCGACACGAGGTTAGCGTAAAAGCAGCGCTGTATAGCAGCGACGGCAAGCGTGTACTGCTGATGTATTATCCGCATGATGATGGTTTTGGCTTGCCGGGCGGACATATTGACGCTGGCGAAACGCCTGACGTGGCGCTAGAGCGAGAGCTGCGCGAGGAGCTGGGTATCACAATTGATGCGACGCCAGCTGATTTCTATATGCGCTATCCGCGAGGTAGTGCTGTCAAAGATCATAAAATTATTCTTGGCTATACGGCTACAGTTGACAGTAACGCTGAACTGCCAGACCGGGCGTGTGATGGCGGCGAGGAACGTATAGTTTGGCTGACGCGAACAGAAGTCGAAGCTACTGACAAAATTGCGCCAGGCTACCGGGATTTTGTGCTGAAGTGGTGGCCATAAGGAATGTATATCTGAGGAGGTGTAAATAAGTTATGAAATCAATTCCTAAACGAACGCTAAAGTTCACTGACTCATGGCTAACGCTGCGCAGCCAGTGGGCGCGCTGGCCAGGATTTACGGTGGCGATAGCCAAAGATAGCGAGGTGGTTTTTAATAAAGCCTACGGTCTGGCAAATATAGAAAATAATGAGAAATTAACAACCAACCATCTCTTTCACGTTGCTTCGCAATCAAAAACATTTACTGCCACGGCCGTGATGCAGCTGCAGGAGCGCGGCAAGTTGCGCATCGATGATTTAGTGACAGAGCATCTACCGTGGCTGGCGCAGCACAGCGACCAGCGTTGGCGCGACGTAACCTTGCGTCAATTGTTGAGCCACTCAGCAGGCGTGATTCGCGATGGCCAGGCGTCAGGCTTTTGGCAGTTCCAAGGAGAATTTCCGGATGAAGACGAGTTCAAGAAGCAGATTATGCAATCGGAGTTGGTGTTTGAACCAAACTCTGAGTTTAAGTATTCCAACTTTGGTTTTGGCTTACTTGGCTTGGTGATTGAACAAGCTAGCGGGAAATCCTATGCTGATTTTATGATGGAAAACATCATCGCGCCGCTTGACTTAACGCAAACCGCCACGGAATATTCGCCAGAACTTCGTATGGCTACTGGCTATAGTAGGTTTGATTTGCATCAGCAGCGTCGACCCTTTCAACACGTTACAACTGGCGTATTGCAGCCAGCCACAGGATTTTGCTCAACGGCGCATGACTTGGTGAAATTCTTTGCTGCTCTGCAAATTGGCTCAAGCAAACTATTGAGCGATGCTTCTAAAAGGGAAATGCAGCGCCCATCATGGCAAGTCGCCGACGAGGCAAACGTAGGAAGTTACGGATTGGGCATCGATGCCGCAAAAGCCAAAGACGGTAAGCGGCTCGTCGGCCATAGCGGCGGTTATCCAGGATTTGTCGGTCGTACCTGGTCGCGGATAGACGACGGAATAACTGTTTCGGTGCTGGCGAACGCGTATGATACAGCGCCAGGAATAGTCGCAAATTCGATATTAGGAATTATTGATCAATTTGGTGACGTTTCTGATAAAAAACGTCGAAAGTTTGAAGCGCGGTTCGTTAACGATTACGGCGTGTATGAAGTTATTAATACAGAAAAAGGGTTGAGGGGTTTATGGTCTAATGATTGGCAGCCATTCAAAATGGCTGAAGAGCTGGAAATAGTCGATGACGCCACCTTAAAAATTGTGAAGGGTAATCATTTTAGTTATTTTGGCGAGCTGATGAAATATGAGTTTGATGACAAAAATAGACCTTCCGCCATGTACCGCAGCGGCGCTAAGAATTATGTTAGTTTAGACGGCGATGTGAGGATTTAAAAGGATTTTCGTGTCAAACATAGAATATGAAGCAAAAATATATGATGTCGATCCGGCCGATATCATAGAAAAGTTGACAAATCTCGGCGCTAAGGAAGTCGGTAATTACAATTTTTGCCGTTACGTATTTGATACGATGCCAGCGGTGCCAGATCGCTGGGTGCGATTGCGCTCTGATGGGAAACAGGCGACTTTGACAGTCAAAGAAATAACCGCTGCCACCATTGACGGTACTCACGAGTGGGAAGTTGAAGTGTCTGATATGGAAACGACACTGGAAATATTAGCAAAAATCGGTATCAAGCCGCGCGGTTATCAAGAAAACAAACGCCAAGAATACGACCTCGACGGCGTTCAGGTTGTCATCGAC
Source organism: uncultured Candidatus Saccharibacteria bacterium (assembly GCA_963528575.1). GTDB lineage: Bacteria > Patescibacteriota > Saccharimonadia > Saccharimonadales > Saccharimonadaceae > Saccharimonas. Next base: position 185,035 of record CAURUS010000001.1, on the reverse strand, counting down.
CGCTGGCCGAAGTTAAAGCCATATGTCGAAATAGAAGCGAACAGCGTAGCGGAAGTGGTAAAAACGGCAGCGCTGCTTGGCTTTGCTGAGAGCGATTTGATAACGAAAAGCACCTCTGATTTATACCGGAATATCGGTATAGACATCGAGAAACTTGCGGAATTAAAATTTGATAAATAGACTAGTCTGCGAAATAAGTATATGAGTAAAACAAAACTACCAACTGATACTCAAATCAAAAACCTGCACAAAAAATACGCCAAAACTGATGCTGATTTTGCGTTGATTTACACTCATTGCCAAGTGGTTGACGCGATTGCGGCGCAGCTTTTAGACAGCCGACTATACCGCTAGCACGCCCGAGGAGCGGCTACTAATGTATGCGGACAAGTTTCATTCCAAAAGCAAACCACCCAAAGAGCCACCATATTTTTGCACGTTTGAATGGTATTATAATCTGGTGCAAAAATTTGGCAGCGATAAACAAGCCAAATTTCAGGCGCTAGCAGATGAGTTTGGCAAGCCGAATATTGCGCTTGTTGCCAATAAGTTTGGTTTTAGTATTAAAGATGTAAATTAGCGTCGGGTTGGTGCAAGTGACTTGCAGGTTATAAATTAGCAGCCTAACACGTAGACTTGACCGTCTGGGAATATTTCGCCATAATAATACGTAATGAAAAGAAGCCTTATTATATTGTGTGCGTTAGTCTATGTCGCTTGTGCTCCAACGGTTAGCGCCGAAGGTCCAACTATGACTCTATTGACTGAGCGGCAGCTTAATCTGGTGCGCAGTAATTGTGCGACGACCAAAGCTGTTTTGGAGCGTATTCGTGCTAACGACGCTTTGGTGCGCATCAACCTCGGCCGCGAATATGATGCAATTTCTACCAAACTGATGGCGCCGATGAATAGCCGTATTGCTCTCAATAAGCTCAACGGCATCGACTTAACCAAGACAACCGTCGATTTCGACCATCAAATAGGACAATTTCGCAACTCTTATCAGCGTTACGAGCAGATAATGTCGCATATAGCCCAGACGGATTGCCAAGATAAACCAGCAGACTTTTATATGGATATTGAACGAGCGCGTTATTATCGCGGTGATGTACGAAAAGCAGTAGTCGAACTCGAAAAGCTAATTAAGCAATATAGCTCACAAATCGACAAATTAGATTTGTCAAAAGCGGGTTTGAGTAGTCAAGGAGGTAGTAATGACTAGATTTCACGCCCGTGCTCGCCTGAAAAAGCGGGCTGATCATATTTGTCAGCGGTGCGGCTTTGCGGCTATGCTGGTCTGTGTAATTATAATATCGCTCGTCATGGTGGCGGTAGCTTTAGAGATGTATAATACTAGCGGCGCAGCACAAGTCGATTTGAGTCGCCCAGGTTTTAGCTCTGTGCAGAAGCAGGCTGGCGCTAGCGAAGAAACTGAAAAAGGTTTCTCGGCACAAGGGGAGATTGATCAAAAAACTATCAAAGATTTCAAAAATGTGTACGATAAACACGCCAAACGTGCGGCTGCATCGACCAGTTTTGGTGGCGAGGCGCTATCAGATAGTTCAATTCAAGTCTTTAATGAACGTTCATCGGGAACAACGTCAAGCGGAGAGGCTTCAAACTAGTGAGCGAACTGCTCAACCCTGACGATTTTGTTATCGCCCGCAAGCGCAAAAAATACAAATTTGCCAAGTTTCATAACGCCGAGAATTGCTTCGAGTTTGACGAATGGCGCGATTTTTACCAGCAGCGCCAGCCGAGTATTTTCGGGTTAGAGATTGGCGCTGGTACCGGTTTGTTTAGCGTCGAATTGGCGGCGCGTTATCCAGATAAGCTGTTTGCGGCGATTGATGTTAAGGCTGACCGTTTGCAAAAAGGCGCTTACATCGCGCTAGAGCGAGGCTTGAAAAATATCTATTTTATCCGGGCGCGCGCCGACCAAACTGGCGATTTATTCGCTTTGTCAACGCTAGTGAATATTTGGGTGACTTTTCCTGATCCGTTTCCGAAAAAGCGGGCTGCTGGGCGGCGGTTGACGCATCCGTATTTTTTGCGCCGTTACGCGCAATTATTGCAACCTGGCGGCGAGCTGCTTTTCAAGCATGACGACCGCGACTTTTTTTGTTGGAGTTTGGAGCAATTGGTGGCAGAAAAATGGCAAATTGCAGAACTGAGCTTCGACCTGCACGAATCATCTCTGGACGACGAATACAAAATCATGACGACATACGAGCAGCGATGGCTGAACGAGGGCAAGGCGATTAATTTTGTGAAGGCTACGCGTTGATGTTGTGCTATCGTACCAGTGGACGCGGGTTAACCCTCGCTAGCACCCTGCCAAGCAATGTCAAACAGGCGTGTTTGCACCGAGGCTAGGCTGGCGTTGTCGATGATTACTCCGTGCATAGAGCTATATTTGTCCAGAGTAATAATAGCCATTTTACTGGCATACAATATTGTGTAGCAGCCGTCGTCTAGTTTTGGTCCGGCTAAGTAGCGGCTGTCCGCTAAGCCTGTCGTTATGCGCAGGGGCTTGGCGTAGCGCAAGACGCGTACTCGTAGATTTCGTTTGGCGCGTTCGCGGCTAAAATTCGGAAAGTTGTTGTACAGATAGCGGCTGACGCGCGGCGAAGAAATTACGCGGTACAGGCTAACCTTTTGCAGGCGGCAAGTATTCAATATATCGCGCAAAATATTTGCCAAGCCTTCGTCGCCCTCGTAAAATGCTGCCATATGCCGGGTTTCGGCGATTTTGTTTGCAGTTCGCAGGCGGATAATGTATTGATCAAGCTGCTGGCCGGCTACCTGCAAAGCTTGCTGCTTCTCGCGTAAAATTTCTGCCAAGACGGCTGGATCTTCGGCGCGGTAGCGCAGCTGTTTGCCCTGAGTGACGCTGTTGACAAGTCCAGCTGCGCGCAGGCTTTTGATAGATTCATAGACGCTGCCGCGGTTAATATTTGTGGTTTCTGCGATGGCTCGCAGCGAACTATTAGGAATTGCCAGCAGTGCCTCGTATACGCGTTTGTCACGAATAGACAAGCCGATAATTGAAAAATCCATATCTGTAATATAGCATAAAAAACAAAATTGTCATAAAATATCAACCATTTTGTCTGGAATCGGCAGCAGTGGTACGATATGATTTGCTGGTAACGAAAGGAGAATGTTATGGCAAATATTGAAGGAAAACCTTGCGATTGTGCAGGCGTGTCGCAGTCCGCAGAAGGGATAGATTGTTCAGAAGTACCAGTGGGTAAAGGATGGCGTACTGTTGACGTAGAGATGTCAGGAGAATTATTTGATAGGTTTACAACGGTTGCAAAGGTAAGGCGCGAAACCTTGGGTTGTGTTGCAAGAAAAGCTGTCGGCAATTATATTAAAAGGTGCCAGCAAGATCCAGGATTTCTACAAGAAGTAAAAGACCTGGTTACACGTTTAGACAAATATAATCCAAACTCAAACCCAAATCCAAACCCTCGCGAAAGCGAATAATCAGGTTCGCGCCAAATAGCCCGCGGCTGGTAGTTGCTGCTATAATACATACAAACAGGAGGGGAATATGAATTTTCAAGATTATTCGCAAAAAGCTATTTCAACGCTAACGAGCAGCCACGCCTACGGTGATATCAGCGCTGATTTGATGGCGCAAGTATTAGGTTTGGCCGGCGAGTCGGGCGAGGTGATGGAGAAGTTCAAAAAGCTAATCCGCGATAAGCAAGGCAAACTAACTGCTGATGATCGCGCAGAAATTATCAAAGAATTGGGTGATGTGCTGTGGTACGTCACTTCGGCGGCGTATTTGCTTGGTTCTAGCTTGGAAGAAGTGGCGCGGCTTAATAACGAAAAGCTAGCCAGCCGCCAGCAGCGCGGCCAACTACATGGCAGCGGCGATAATCGGTAAAGCTCTAAATCTTCAGATGTTGCCGCAGCCACTCGTCAATGGTGCCAGCGCCCATGCAGAGGACTAGTTTGCCTAACTCGCGGTCAAGCATGATAGACTTCCACAAATCATCGTTGAGGCTGGCAATATGTACTTCGGGGCGGGTGAGGTTCTTGGTTAAGTCTGCAGGCGTCAGTATCGGTAAATCCGGATTCTCGCGTGTCAAATATGTCGGCAGCCAATATACGCTGTCGGCGTAGCGAAAAACCTCATTTGTGTACATTGATTGAATTTCGTGCTGGCGGACATTTTGGTGCGGCTGGTAAACGAGAGTTACTTCACGGGATATCTCGTGCGCCATTTGCAGCGTGGCATAAATTTCGGCTGGGTGGTGACCATAATCGGAGTACAGCCCAGGCGCCAAACGCTCAAATCGCCGCTGCGTACCAGGAAAATTCTCGACGGCCACCTTCACGATATCAGGATTACCTAGCTTTAGCCGCTCGCAGGCTTTGGCAACCAGTGTAGCATTGGCTCGATTATGCCAGCCTGGAATGCGAAAACTTTTAACTTCCTCGTCTTTGAGCACCCAAGATTTATTAACTGGTTCTAAACCAGTAAGAGTGTCCTTCTTCCAGAGAATAGATAGTTCGCTTTGTCCGAGAAATTGTTGGAAAGCTCTGGTATAAGCGGCTTGAGTTGGGTATGTATCTGGATGATCGTAATCAATAGAAGTAATCAGCGAAAGGTATGGGCTGAAATGCAAGAAGTTGCGATCGAATTCATCGCACTCATATATAAAATACTCGCTGTTCGGCGCGTAGTGCCCGCTCGGCCCAAAACTGATAGTGGTGCCAATTGAATAACTGATTGGGACGCCGAGTTGGCGCAGCACCCAAATCATCATACCGGTAGTTGTTGTTTTGCCGTGAGTGCCAGCAATAGCGATCATCTTGAGGTTCTTCTCGCTCATAATGTAGCGCAGTAGCTCGTCGCGCTTGGCTGTGTAAATGCCTAATTTTTGCGCTCTCACTAGTTCTGGGTGGTCAGCAGGCAAGGCGGCGGTGTAAACGAGCCAGTCGATACGGTGCTGCTTATGGCAGTATTCTAGGTAATCGCCAGACTGGTCATTAGTGACGACAATGCCGCGCTGCATTAATTCGCTAGTTTCTAGACTCGAGTGCGCGTCCGAGCCTTGTACGCTATGCCCGGCGTCATGAGCTAATTCAGCTAACGGTCCGATAGCGACGCCGCCAATGCCAGAGAAATAAATATTCATACTTCTACTATAACGCAATCAAGCTGCTCGTGGTATACTATTAAGTAATGAAGGGCGGGAATAATGGCCGATAAACGCGCGGCGAGGCGAAATCTTCGGCGTCTTGAGCGAGTCAAGACCTGGCAATTATTGATTTTGTTTGTACTAGTTTGTTTTGTAGCGGCAACTTTTTTACGTATCAATAATGTTGGCATGATACAGCGCCGCAGTGCTGTGGCGACAGCTGACAAATCAGGCAACGAAACACAAATATTTAATCGCCTGCAAGATTTGCAGCGTTACTCAACCACGCATATGAATGCCAGCAGCGGCGTGATTTATCTACAGCATCAGTATGAGCGCGACTCGCAAGCGGCTATCAAGAGAGCTTCGGCGGCGTCGTCTGAGAACGCAAGAGTTCATGCTCAGGCTGAGGCGGTTTGCCATCCGCAATATAGCGGTTGGTCGATGGCTTATATCCAATGCTTTGTTAACGAATTATCAAAATATCCCACCTCTGACAAACTCAAAGACCCAGAATTGCCCAACACTGAACTATACCGCCACGAATATACGTCGCCGCTTTGGACGCCTGATTTTGCTGGCTGGTCGATAGTTTTGGCAGTAGTGATTTTGGTAGTTATAGTACTGCGTTTGATTAGCCTTGTAATATTACACCTATTATTGCGCTATAAATATCGAGCTGCTTGACTGGTACGGCTAGGGGTGTAAAGTGTTGACACTCAATGCAGGTTACGATAAGCTAACAGATGTAAACCAATACTAATAGGAGGTATAAAACAATGGCTTACAAGCACACGAATTCAAAGGGCGTCACTTATTATCTACACAAAACTGAAGTTACACTTCGCGGCGGCAAACCGCAAACCATCTACTTTTTCACTAAGGTAGAGAAAAACGAAAAAGGCGAGCCGTGCGATTTGCCAGAGGATCGCGTCGTTAAAGAAAATCCGCGCAATGGCTTTCTGACAGTTTCTAAGAAGAAATAAATTTTGCTGTTTTTTAAAACCCTCGGCTTGTCAGCTGAGGGTTTTTGTAGTGGCGAAGTGCTTGCGTTTAGATAGTAAGTTTGCTACTCTAGATATGTAAACAAACAGGTGCACAAAATTACCTCCCGATTACCCTAAGGGAGGTTTTTTGATCTCTGTGGTTGATTATGGTGGTGGGGGCGGTTGGGATCGAACCAACGACCAACAGGTTATGAGCCCGCTGCTCTAACCCCTGAGCTACGCCCCCATTGCTGATATTATAGCGTAAAATCGTTGTGACGTACAGATTATTTGTTGACTGGCTCGATTTGCTTATGCTACTATGTCAGGTATATAACCCAAGTGAGGTAGGAGTATGAAAATACACAGGAAAAATATCAAATATAAATATCGCCGTATTGGCGTTGGAATAACCGTATTCATTGCGGCATTAAGTTTGGTGCTGGTGAATTTGCCGCGAGCTCAGGCGTCGCAGCTTAACAAAAAGTACTCTTTTATTAAAACCAATTACACCGTCCCAACGAGTAATGTCGCGTGGGTAGCGCCGAATGGCAACGACACCTCAGGTAATGGTTCCGAGGGTTCGCCGTACGCTACATTCAAGAAAGCTCTCAGCTCTATTAGTAATGGCGGCACGGTAGTCGCGAAGTCGGGTATTTATCGTGAACCGCATTTTTTCATCTCTGGCGATAATGTGACTATTCAAGTGGCGCCGGGGGCAGAAGTTTGGCTAAAGGGCAGCGATGTCGTAAATTCATGGACTAGTGAAAATGGCATATGGAAAACAACTGGGAATTATCACAACTTCTGTCATGTTTGTACCACAAATGCCAATCCAAGCGTTGAAGGTACCGCGGCCTACCCAGAGCAGGTATTCATTAACGATGAGCCGCTAAAGCAGGTTAAAACCAAAGCAGAAGTAACGCCTGGTAGTAATACTTTTTATGTCGAAGACAATACTCCTACTACACTCAAAACTCCTAACAATAATGCAGGTGGCTATAATATTGGCCAGCAAGATGCGATATCTTATTATATTGGCAAGAATCCAGCTAGCGGCGTAACCGAGATATCAGAGCGGGCGCGAGCGTTCACTAGTACTGGCAAAAACGTTTCTGTGAAAGGCATTAACGTTGCTCAGTATTCACCTGTTCAGGTTTGGGGTTTTAATGATCCTTACGATCCTGCCGCTGACAGAGGGGTTTATTCGGGTCCAACTGCGGTGAGTATTAATGGATCTGGCTCGCTAGTTCAAGATATGATTGTCACCCAAAGTGCAAGCCAAGGCCTGTTCTTTAACAAAGCAGAGTCGTCGACGGCGCGTGGTGTAAAGGCGATAGATAATGGCGGCTCGGGAGTTGGGGCTAACAAATCTCACAACACAGTATTTACTAACGGTGAATTATATGGCAACAACGCGGAAGGTTTCTTGACGATTGGCTGCGGAGCTTATTGTACGATGGCTGATATCAAAGTTACGCATACGCGAAATTTCACATTCCGCAATAATATTGTTGATTATTCTCGCGACACTAAAGCGTATTCTACTGCTGCCAACGCCAATAGCGAAGGTATGATTGGTTTTTGGTGCGACGAGGGTTGCGTAGAAACGAAAATCGTTGGCAACTTCTTTACTAATTCTCCGCTTGCTATCATGTATGAGGTTTCTGGTAATGGTATAATTGCCTCTAATATAATCGAGAGCTCCGGTACGGGCATTCGCGTAGCTGGCAGCGACGATGTTAAGGTGTATAACAATACCATATCTCGCACTTATCGGCCAATATACATATTTGAAGACAGTCGTATTGACGGATGCAATTATTGGAAAGGCGGGTCCTGTGTAGCTAACGAAAGTTGGTCGCAGGGGCTGGGCCTAGATTGGAATACTTCGGGCGTTGAATTGTATAACAACATTATATCTTCACGGCCGTTAGCTCGAGCAGAGGATCTTTCTGGCGGTAATTATCAGCGCGCATATTCACTGCGTGTTGAAGGATCTCAGAATGATCAAAATAGACCGTATATCGATGCCAACGATATGCTCAAAGGGTTTGATTATAATGTATATTACCGTAACGAATCAGACGATATAAATTTGTCGGTGTGGGATTTCAAACAGATTCCTTCAAAGACCGATACAGTTATAAGCAGAGCTTCTGATATCGCGAATAATCCAAAATTGTCGAACTCGATTGACGGCCGCGATGCGCATTCGCTTGATACTTTTGGCTCGCGAGCAAATAATCCGTATTTCGTGAAAGAAGCAGCAAATAATAACGACTATAAAAAGAGCAATTATAATCTCAAACCAGGTAGCCCAGCTATCAATAAAGGTAAACTGTTATCTAGCGACGTAGCGCAAGCGATTGACCCAACAGGCAAAATTGTTAAAGCTGGCGTACCGGTAAATGTTGGTGCTCTGGTTAATGTGCTGATGGATGCGACGGGCGGGCAGACTCCGCCGGCACCTCCAGTAACTGTCAATATTCCTGATGCTGGCCTCAAGGCAGCTATCAATAAAACGCTTGACAGCAATCGTCCGAGCACCCAGGATATCACAGTGGACGAGCTAGCTCAGTTGACGCAACTTACCGTAGACGGCGGTGCTAAAGTTAAAAATCTAACAGGCCTCGAGAAGGCAACTAATCTGCAAGAGCTGAAGATCGACAATAACGAAGTTGCTGATTTGGCGCCTTTGTCATCGTTAGCAAAATTGACCAAGTTGACAATGACAAATAACAAAGTCGCGTCAATCGAACCGTTGGCGCATTTGGCTAACTTAAGCGTACTTTTAGCGTCTGGTAATCCGATTGCTTCGACCAAGCCGCTAGCTAATCTGACGCATTTGACACAAGTAAGTGTCGATAGTAAATCGACAGCGTTTGATATTTCTGATTTTGCCAAGAGTGCGGGCACCTTGACGACATTGCAGTTGTCTGGTGCTGATAATGGTACGCCGCAGTTAGTGCATAGCGAAGTTCTAAAGCAACTTACTAAAGTAACGACTCTCCAAGTATCGTCAACCTCGTTAACCGATAACGATCTGAATAGTATTGGCGCGATGACGCAATTAACGTCGCTGCAAGCAGACCGCAGTAATATTAGCGATATGTCGTTTGCGGGCCGCTTAACTAAATTAACTAAGCTTGACGTTTCTAATCAGCGTGTCCGTATGAGTACGAGTACAACGCCGTTTGCATCGCCGCTCAAAGATGTATCGGGTACGGCTGTTGCTATAACCAACAGCGCTGATTTGGCTAATGATGGGGCTGGTCGTGTCAAAATTGTCTCGCCAATTTATGATAATAATGCTCATGAGTTGTCGGCAACTTGGACCAAGAATGTTACAGTTGGCGCTGCTACCGCCCAATTCAACGGTCAGCTAACAGTGTCTGCAACGCTGCCAAAAGCTGATAAAGCTCAGCTCCAAGCGCAAATAGATCGCGCGAATAACTCTGCAGATTATATCAAAGCAGATGCGGCGGTAGCCAGTGCGCTGTCAGCTGCGAAAAACGTTGTTGCTAAACCAAATCCGACACCTGCCGAAATTAGCCAAGCGACAAACGACCTCAAGCAAGCACTTGACGCCGCAATAGCTAAAGAAACGGCAGCTCAAGCGGCCGCACGGACAGCGGTTGATAAAGCAAAAAACAGTAAGTCGCCTGCTGATATTCGCGCTGCAGAGGCACTTTTAGCGCACGTTCAGGACGCAGACAAGAAATCAGCGATGCAAGATGAGCTCAACGCCGTCAAACAGGAAATTACTGATGCGCGGACAGCCTTATCGAAATTGATTGACAAGGCGAAGAACACGCCGACGGATGGTCTAGCGGCCGAGACTGTTGCTGCTTTGAATACCGCAATTGCTGCAGCTAAAGCAGTCAATAACGACCAAGAGTCAACTGTGGCGCAGCTCACTGAAGCCAAAACCAAATTGCAGTCAGCTCTTGATAACCTCAAAACTGATAAGACAGCGCTAGCCAAAGCTATAGCGGATGCTGACAAAGAGCCAGTTTATATCAAGAACGATTCAGCGGTTAAAACTGCCCTGCAACGTGCTAAAAATGTTTATGCTGCGGCTAATCCAACGCCAGCAGAAGTTAACACAGCTGTCAATAATTTGAAGTCGGCAATTAATGCTGCTAAAAAGAAAGAAACTGATGCTCAAACAGCTGCTGCCAATGCGGTTGCGGCAGCAGAAGGCGCTAAAACGGCGCAGTCGATAACGGCGGCTCAAACTCTCGTTGATGCTGTCCAAGACGCGTCGGTTAAGTCTGCTCTGCAGGTGCGGCTTGACGCTGTATCGCAGCAGCTCAGCAATGCTAAACAAACGCTTGGCACACTTATTACTAAAGCTGAGGCTGTCGATACGACCGGTATGAGTGCTGACACTGTCAATGCGCTAAAGGCTAAAATTAAGCAGGCTAAACAAGTCTACAACGACGCTTCAGCATCAGTAATGCGCCTGCAAACGGCGGCGTCAGAGTTGCAAGCGGCTCTCGATGCCTTGCGGCCAGACAAGACTACTTTGCGCGACGTGATTGCTCGGGCGGAAGCGCAGCCAGCGTATATCCGAAACGATCCTGCAGTCAAATCTGCTTTGCAGCATGCCAAGAACGTTGAGGCCGCTGCTAGCTCGACGCCAGCTGACATTAGTTCCGCGATACAACAGCTCAATTCGGCAATTACTGCCGCTCAGAAGAAAGAAGCTGACGCCCAGGCAGCCGCGCAGGCAGCTGTTGCTGATGCTGAAAGCCAGAAAACTGCTCAGTCTATAGCGCATGCGCGAACACTAGTCGATAAAGTACAGGATCAAGCCGTTAAGACAAACCTTCAGGCGCGCCTAGATGCGATTGTTGTCCAAACCTTTGTCAATAAGCAAACAATTCACCAAGCAGACAATACCAATATTACGCTGTCTACCTCAGGCGATAAATGCTACAACATCAAAAACGCTGCTGCGGTAGGGCAGCCGAAAAATATTCCGACTGGCTATCAGATGCAGGGCTCGGCCAAGTTTACGATCAACTGTGACGGACATGCGCAGCCAGCGGTTGGGTATACTACCAAAATTACTCTCGAATTATCGCGTATCTACAAAGTTAATCGCCTAAAATTAATCAAGTACAGTATTAATGGCGCTAATGCTACCGATATTACCGAGAAAGTCGCATTCAAAACATCAGTCGATGGCAAACGCACTATTGTTGAATACTCAATTACCGATGGCGGCTTTGGCGACATGGATAAGACCGCTAACGGCGTTATCGACGATCCGGTTATAATTTATGAGCGGTCGGAGAATACTACGCCAACTAATGGTGGCAATCAACCTGGAGTTCCAGCAAAGAATGGCAAGGCTGCCGCTAACAGCGGACGCTTATCTGAAACTGGCGATAGCCTATACGGTTATATTATCGGCGCTGGCGTGCTGGTGCTAGGCGGCGCTGCTGGTGCATACGCTATCATCCGTCGCCGCCAGTAAGAGTCGTTTTATCTCGCTATCTCGATTACCGCTCATGGTTTATAATAGTTGATAGATGAAACTTGTTGAAAGATTACGCCAACAACTGCATTATATCTGGTTCAATTATGCGAACTTTAATGGATTGGTGCTGTTGTTGGCGATTATCATTGCGATTAGCTGGGTGATGGGTACAATGTCGACGATCCAGACGAACTTTAGCGCCCAACGAGCGCTTGACGAAAAAAAACAACAATTACGGCTGGCGCAGCTAGAAGTAGAGACGCTGAAATACGAACAAAATTATTATAAGAGCGATGAATATAAAGAGCTAGAAGCGCGCAGCAAGTTAGGTCTGGCAGATCCTGGCGAGAAGCAGCTAATACTGCCAGAGAATAGCGCTGCAGTGAAATCTCTCGACAGCCAGGATGATAACTCATCTTATGTTAAAACAGCTCCACGCAACAATACGCCTGCCGTGCACAAGTCAAACTTCCAGCAATGGATTGATTTTCTAACTGGCAAAACTGCTGCTTCGCGCTTGCAGAAGTGATACGTAATTTGCTATAATAGTACCCGTATCGCGGGGTGGAGCAGCCTGGTCAGCTCGCTTGGCTCATAACCAAGAGGTCGCTGGTTCAAATCCAGCCCCCGCTACCAAGAGAAAAGCTCAACTTTTGGTTGAGCTTTTCTCTTGGTTAACTGACTGGTTTAAGCTAATTTGCTGGCAGCGACCCGAATAGCTTCACTCCAGCTCAAGAAAACGTGCGGCGTGTCTGCTAAGTCTTTGGCGGTTAGGCCGTGCCGCACAGCTAGGGCAATTTCGTGGATACTATCACTAGCATTCGGCGCGACAATAGTACCGCCGGCTATAACGCCTTTCTTGTCGCATACTAGTTTGACGAAGCCGTCGCGGAAATCGCTAGTATTTGAGCGGCCGATGATTGATAGCGGTGCCATGGCTTTGTTGATTTTGAGGTCGCGTTTGATACAATCGTCTTCGGTTAGGCCGACAGACGATACCTCCGGAAAGGTGAAAGTTGTCCGCGGCGTAGCAGTATAATCTGGCGCGATTTGATTCTTTGAAAAAAGGTTATGAGCAGCAATCCGCGATTCTAGCAGCGCAGTATGCGTGTGCTCAGAGTTGCCGATAATATCCCCAGCTGCATAAATGTGGCGAGCGCTTGTCTGTAAATATTCGTTAACATGGATGCCGGTTGGGTCGTATTGGACGCTGGCGTTCTCTAGTCCTAAATCAAGGTTTGGCCGACGTCCAGTCGCCACCAAGATATCCTCGACGCGTACCGACTTTTCGACACCGCCGCGCAGGAATGATACGCGGTAGCCGAGTCCGTCTTTGACTGCTGCGACTGTCCGTGTCTGTGTCAATGACGTAATGCCTTTATGCTTCTTGAGGTAGGCTTCTAGCAGCTCGCCAACTTCTTCGTCTTCTTTTGGCAAAATGCGGGCAGCGATATCAGTCAAATAAACCCTAGTACCGAAAGTAGCCATCAGCTGCGCAATCTCGACGCCAACGCTGCCAGCACCTATGATGTAAAGGCTCTTCGGTGGACGCATCGACTCTAAAATGGTGCGCGCTGTCAAAAATGGGATTTCGTCTAATCCTGGCACTTCTGGCGCTACCCAGTGCGAGCCCGTAGCGACCAAGAATCTTTCGGCGCTGATGTGTTTGCGTCGAACGGAGATTTCATTGGGCGACAGAAAGTGGGCATGTCCAGTATAGGTAGTAATGCCTTGGTTTTCGTAAAATTTGCGATTACCAGCAGCCCCAGTTCGCTTGACGGCGAGATCTTTCCAGGCGCGAATACTCGGATAATTGTAGCCAAGCGTGTTAGAGCGTAAGCCGAACTTGGCGCCGTGGCGTGCTTGATCATAGAGGTGCGCGACGTGTAATAAAGCGTTGGTTGGTACATCGCTCCAGTTAGGCGAATCGCCGCCGAAGGTATCTTCCTCGATAATTGCTACGCGCGCGCCATTGCGAGCGGCGATAGTGGCAGCGGCTGATCCGCCAGCTCCGCTACCGATAACTACTAAATCGTAATCAAATTTATTGTGTCTCTTCGCCATTCATGTCTCCTACATCATTTTTTTGTGGTGTTTATATAAATATGCTGCGTCAGGATGATTATGTTCTAGAAATCGTCCAGCTTGCGCGCGAATATCGGTGGTGGTGATATCTGATTTTTGGCCGCTCCAAGCTTCGACCTCGCGAGCAGCTTGATCGGCTAAATTGCGAGCTAACCCCTCGGGGCTTTTAGCACTAAGGCAGGCGGCGTACAGGCTAGCGCGCAGCTTTTTGGCATCGAAATCTTCTGGCGGGCGCTTGCCTCGTTTGAAAACAGTAACTTTCATACAGCGTTCACCTGAATGATTAAGTCGGAAACAGTATTAACATATATATAAAAGCCAAGGATAATCAAACCCAGCCCGGCAGCGAATTGTAAAAAGTATTTGTTTTGTTCGCGCCAGCGCTGGATGCGGCTCAGTTGGCGTCCGCTGCCAATCAATAGGGTAACGATGAGCAGCCCGAGCGAAGCAGCTAGCGTATAACCTGCTGCGCCAACGATTTGCCAAATCGGCGGCAGCCCGATGATGGCGCAGGCTGCGGTAATGATTGGCACGATAGTAAATAGTAGTTCTGCAACAACGCTAGTCAATCCTAGACTAAACGCTTCGGCGGCAAGGCTGGCTTTGGCAGTGCGTTTACGCAAGAATCGGGCAAAACTGCGTGAAATCCACAATTCGGTACCTTCGGTTTTACGATAGTAAAAAAGGATAACTGCCAAGCCAACGATCATCAGACCAGCAGTCAAAGTGATCCACAACAAATTACTGTGCGGCGCGAATACGCCGATAGCATAGCTAGCGAAACTAACGCACAAAAGCGTCATAGTAAAGGCGCCAGCTACAAAGCTAAATAACAGCCGTAACGTGCGCCGAGCGGCCAGCTTGCGTCCTAAGGCATGCCCCGATAGAGACGTAGCCATACTAACGCTTAACTGAAAGCTAGCGTGGATAAGTCCTGCCAGGGCGATGATGCTAACAGCGATGAGAGTATTCATGTTTGTCTTGATAATCCTTATCTTATTTATACCATAAGCGGTCTGGCGAAGTCAAAAGATTTTGTAAAAAGCTATTGCTTTTTTGGCAAGTTTGTGTTATACTAAAAGTATAAGTAATTAACTTATACAAAAAGGAAAAATAAAAATGGAAGTCACCGAATCAAATAACTCATTACATAACGAGAATGCCACCTGGAATCGGCCGCGTACAACGGTTGAACTGCGCGAATTTATTAATCGCCGTAATGACCTGTTAGACGTTGAGGATTTTGCGTTTTAGCGGCAGTTTAAGCGCAAAGAAAAATCCCCGCGGCAAAGGCGGGGAGCTTTCTTTGGTAGCACTGACTGGGATCGAACCAGTGACCTTAGGCTTATGAGTCCTACGCTCTAACCAACTGAGCTACAGTGCCGCAAGAGTAAAGCACTGTAGATTATAGCAGATAACAGTAATCGGTGGCAAGCTAGGTTTTTTAAGGATAATTTAATGAAGCTGGCGGACAATATGCTTCGAGAAATATTTCCCGTACTTCTCTAGTGAGCCGCCCTTCTGTGTCAAGGGCGGTTTGCTATTCTGTGCTATAATTTTGCCGTGAACGATGAGCTAGAGTTGAATGAACGAGTAGAAGTTATTGCAACGTTTGGCAGCGGTTTAGAATTGTGCGTGCCGCGGCGGTTTAGGCGTCCGAACGGGCGTGAGGTTGAAGTAAGTGAGCTAGGCTTGCGGCATCCAGTAGCTAAAGGACGGCGAACAATACATGTTTTTGATGTGACGGACGGGCAAGCTGATTATCGGCTGGAATTCGATAGCGAGCGGTTGACTTGGCGATTGACGCGCGAGGCGGAGCGTGGCTGAATCAGCTAGCCAAAGAAAGCAATCCTTCTCGAATGGCTTAAACTTGAAACATAGTCAAACATTACCGCTGATTATGCATATAGATCTCAATAGTTGTTTTGCGACTATTGAACAGCAGTCGCGGCCGCTGCTGCGCGGGCGGCCAGTGGCGGTAGTTAATCGTTTGGTCGAGAACACTTCGGTTATCACCGTGAGTTACGAAGCGAAAGCTTACGGTGTTAAGGCTGGCATGAAATACCGCCAAGCTAAACGCCTGTGTCCCGAGCTAGTAGCGCTCGACAGCGATCCGCCGAAGTATCGCTGGGTATATCGGCAGCTGCTACGAATTATGAACAGCTACAGTCCGTCGGTGGTAATGAAAAGCATTGATGAAGGTATAATTGATTTTGCAGTAGCGCCCGAATCAATGCGGTCGCGCGGCTTAGAAGCCATCGGCAAAGAGATAAAGCAGCGATTGTGCACCGAAGTAGGCTCGTACATGCGTTGTAATATCGGTATCGGTACTAATCGTTTTTGGGCCAAGATGGCGGCTAGCTTGCACAAACCTGACGGGCTTGATGTCGTGACGGCGCAAAATGTGCAAGCGGTGTTATCTAGCTTAACTTTACGCGATCTGACGGGAATTGCGCGGCACAACGAGCAGCGGCTGAACGCGGTGGGTATTTTTACGCCGTTGCAAATGTATGAATCGTCGCCAGAGGCGCTTCATGCTGCTTTTCATAGTATTAATGGTGAAAAATGGTATCAACGTCTGCATGGCTGGGAAGTCGATGATTTGATAAGCGACGTTAAAACATGCGGCCGCCAATACGTACTAGAGGAGCGCAATATGCCGCGGCAACAAATAGCCGCTCGATTACATAATTTAGTCGAGGCGGTTGGACAAAAATTGCGTTCGCAGCGCAAGTCGGTGCGCGGCGTCGGTATTTATGTGCGAATGGCGGGTGTGGGTAGCAGCTCAAAGCTATCGTCGAATAATGGACGCTGGGGTCGCGTGGGTAATTACTGGCAGCGTAAATATTTAGCGCCGCTGCCAATGTTTAGCGATGCTGCGTTGTGGCGCGTGGCCGAAGAGCTATTCTGCCAGGCGCCGGCTGGCGATATACGCGAGATAGGCGTGCATTGTTATAATCTGTATAACAGCACCAGCGATCAACTGAGTTTGTTTGGCGACGAATTAGCGCGCGAGCGGCAAACCACTTGGGCGATTGACGAGATTAATCAGCGGTACGGCGCTCGGACTATTCACGCTGCTAGTACGCTTAATACCGAGGCGGTTCGCACCAAGATTCCGTTTGGTAGTACGCGCTATTTATAAAATATATTATTAGTGGTGTCGGTTAACGCTAGTATCTTGATAGATTATAATAAAAAGTAATATGACGTACCTAGTGGCAGTTTCTGGCGGTGTGGATAGCGTGTGCTTATTGGATATACTGAGCCGGTCAGAGCATCGGCTAATTGTAGCGCATGTCGAACATGGAATCCGCGGCGAGGCTTCGCGCGCTGATGCGCGGTTTGTGGCAGCGTTAGCGCAGAAATATAATTTGCCGTTTGTCTCGGTGTCGCTTAATCTCGGGTCAAATGCTAGCGAAGAATTAGCGCGCCAGAAGCGGTATGACTTTTTGCTAGCACAGGCACAGAAGTTTGGCGCGGTGCTGGTTACGGCGCATCATGCTGAAGATGTTGCCGAAACAATTGCTATCAATATTGAGCGAGGTACGGGATGGCGCGGGTTGGCTGTGCTAGCGCGCGCAGGAATTAAACGTCCGCTGATTTCTTTTACCAAGACGCAATTGTACGATTATGCGCTGCAGCATCGCTTGGAGTGGGTTGAGGACGCAACGAACGTAAGCGGTCTTTATCAACGCAATCGTGTCAGAAAAGCACTAAAAAGTGTTGTTAATCGACGCACAATTATAAAACTATTGCAGTTGCGCGCTAGACAGCTAGCTTTACGGAAAGATATTGAACGCGAAACTGAGCGGATCACGCTGCGCAATAGTGGTTCGCGGTATTTTTTGTCGCAGATTGATGATGATGTAGCGTTAGAGTTACTAGCGAGCGATATTGCCAGGCAAACTGGCGGACTGCGCCCGACTCGGCCGCGTACTCAACTGGTTTTGTTGGCTATCAAGACGGCGCGGCCGGGTGCTAAAATTGATGTCGGCGATGGCGTGCAATTAGAAATTACCTCTCGAACTTACTGCGCGAAGGTGGTATAATTACAGAGATATTCTGAATTTGATTATAAAACCACGAAAGGATACATATTTCAATGCCTAAACCTCGTAAACAAAAGGTGAGTAATAAAGTTCGGCTCGGTTTATTCTGGGCAATTATCGTTTTGATAGGACTGTCGCTATATGCGGCATTTATGCCGGCTAAGCCGCTCCAGGAAGTACCAATCGCTCAGGTGATTCGAGACGCCAACGAAGGCAAAGTAGCCAAGATCGAAGGCCAAGGCGGCGACCTTCAGGTGACCATGAAAGGTGAAAATAAGCCGTCTAAGCGGACATACTTAGGCGGCGGGGTTTCGTCGCTGCTGAAAGACAATATACTTAACGAAAAAGGCCGTGCAGTCGTTTCAGATAGCGCGCCAGTTGATAATTCTGTGATGCTGACTTTGATGACGGTGGTTTTGCCAGTATTGCTGATCGGCGCGCTGTTTGTTTTTATGATGCGGCAAGCTCAGGGCCAGAATAGCCAGGCGATGAGTTTTGGTAAGAGTAAGGCTAGGTTATACGGCCTCGATAAAGAACGCGTGGTATTTGACGATATTGCTGGCAATGATAATGCTAAACAGGATTTACAAGAGGTCGTTGACTTTCTCAAGCATCCGAAAAAATATCAAAGTCTCGGTGCCAAAATCCCGAAGGGCGTGCTGCTAGTTGGCGATCCAGGTACTGGCAAGACGATGCTAGCGCGAGCAGTCGCTGGCGAGGCGGATGTACCTTTCTTCTCGATTTCTGGTTCAGAATTTGTTGAAATGTTTGTCGGTGTTGGTGCCAGCCGTGTGCGCGACCTTTTCCAGAAGGCCAAGAAAAACGCGCCGGCGATTGTTTTTATCGATGAGATTGACGCCGTCGGGCGCAAACGCGGCAGTGGTATGGGCGGCGGTCATGACGAGCGCGAGCAGACATTGAATCAGATTTTGGTAGAGATGGACGGTTTTGAAGCGGACACCAATGTGATTGTAATCGCGGCGACCAACCGGGCTGATGTGCTTGATCCGGCACTACTCAGACCAGGCCGCTTTGACCGGCACGTGACGATTAGTTTGCCGGAGCGCAAAGATCGCGAAGCTATTTTGAAAGTTCATTTCAAAAATAAGCCGACTGACGACACGGTTGATCTCGATAAATTAGCAGCTAAGACGGCTGGCTCCAGCGGTGCCGATTTGGCGAATATTGCTAACGAGGCAGCAATCATCGCAGCGCGGCGCAACTCCAAGAAAGTGTCGAATGACGACCTGACCGAAGCTTTTGAAAAAGTGGCTATCGGCCCAGAACGTAAAGCTAAAGTAATGAACGACCACGAAAAGGAATTAACTGCTTATCACGAAGCTGGCCATGCCATTGTTGGTCATGTCTTGCCAGATAGCGATCCAGTACACAAAATCACTATCATTCCGCGCGGCGGTACGGGCGGCGTGACGTGGTTCTTGCCTCCAGAAGACAGAAGCTACACTAATGTTTACGAGTTCAAAGATATTCTAGCGCGAGCGCTGGGCGGCCGGATTGCCGAGAAGCTGATTTACGGTGATGATGGTATCACTACTGGCGCTGGCAGTGATTTGCGCCACGCCGCTAAAGTTGCCCGCAATATGATAATTGAACAAGGCATGGGCTCGAAACTGCGCGACCAAGTCTTCCACGAGGACAATGGCGGCATGGTTTTTGACAAAATTACCCACGACCGGCCATATTCAGAGGCGACAGCACAAGAGATTGACAACGAGGTCGAGGCGCTGATTAAGGAAGCGTCGGTTCGTGCCGAGACAATACTCAGCAAGAATCGGGCAGTGCTTGAAAAGCTCAAGGATGCTTTGCTTAAAAACGAAACTCTCGAAGAAGAAGACGCCGCTAAATACATGAAGGATGCGGTGCTGCCAAAGGAAGTAAAACTACACGCATAAACTATGGCGGGGCGAGGAAGTCGAGTACGGTCGGTTGTTGCGAAAGCGAATAGCAAATTGTCAGTACAGTGGGCGGCAATTCTGCTGTCTGGATCGACAATGCTGTCAAGCTTGCTGGGGATTTACCGCGATCGTTTAATTAATGGCATGTACCTAGACACTTATAAAGTGGGTGCTGATGCCTATGTAGCGGCGTTTACCGTGCCGGATTTTATGTATTTCCTGCTAGTGTCGGGCGCTTTGAGCGTATCGTTTATCCCAGTGTTTAATCAGCGTTTGGCGAGCGGCAATAAGCGATCGGCGTGGGAGCTGAGTTCAAGCTTACTGAATCTCTTTGCGGTATTGACGTTAATCACTAGCGTGCTGATTATCATCTTTGCCGACCCGCTGGTGCGCTATGTTGTTGGCCCGGGCTTTGGCGAACAAGGACATGCTTTGGCGGTGAGTATGATGCGTATAATTGCCGTCAATCCGTTTTTGTTTGCGATTGCGACAGTAGTATCGAGTATGCAGCAGGCAATCGGCCGGTTTACTTTTTTGGCGCTTGCACCAACCATCTATAATCTAGGTATCGTCGTCGGTGCTAAGTATTTCACTAACGGCATTAATATTTTTGGCTGGCAGATTTTTGAAGGCGGCATTATGGGCGTGGCTCTTGGCGTGGTGCTAGGGGCAATTTTGCAGCTGGTGGTTAGTTCAATTGGTCTGGTTGGCGTAAACTTTGACTATCGCCCGGTGATTTCTTGGCGTAACAAAGGTTTTCGCCAAGTTTTGAAACTTCTACCGCCGCGCTCAATTGATCAAGGGATTGATTATTTTAATGGAATTGTTGAAATTAATCTAGCGTCACGGATGGGCGACGGAATTATGCGTGTTTACCAGCAGGCGTCAAGCTTGAGTTTGATGCCGGTAAATCTAGTCGGCGTAGCTATTAGCAATGCGGCTTTTCCGCGGATGACTGAACGGCTAGCGGAAGGGCGAGTTGACCTCTTCAAGAAAGAGTTGCGCTCGGTTTTCCGCTGGATTGTCTGGTTGGCCTTGCCGATTGCTGTGATTACTTTCTTTGCGCGTGGTTATGTGGTGGCGTTTATCAAGAACGGCGGGCAGCCGGCGATTGCTAGTGTTCTCGGCGCGTTGGTGATATCAATATTCTTCCGGACGCTTTATCATATTATGGCGCGAACATTCTATGCACAGCAAGACACGCGAACGCCTCTGTATATTTCGATAGCGACGATATCATTGAATATTGTATTGGCAATAATTTTCACGCAGCTGTTCGGCTGGGGGGTGTTTGGTTTGGCCTGGGCGCAATCAATTGTTTCGGTGGTAGAGATTGCGATTTTGCTAACTATATTGCACGTACGTACACCAGGTATTTTTAATCGCAAGACACTGCGCAGTATTATTACTATGATGATTGCCAGTGCAATTATGGGTGTGGTGACTTATTTTGTAGTACAGATGTTACAGCTGCAGTCGCGCGATATGAATTTTATGGCGGTTTTCCCGAAGTTTACCGTTATTGTGGTGGTGAGTTTTGCGGTATATATAGCTTTAAGCAAAGTATTTAAGCTTGAAGAGGCGGATCCGATTGTTGCGAAATTACGACAGCTGCTATTCGGCAGAGTGAGGCGTTAGAGTGGAGCGTATCCGTAATTTTTGCATCATTGCTCATATCGATCACGGCAAATCGACGCTGGCGGATCGGATGATGGAGATGACGGGGACGGTGGAGAAGCGCGAGATGAAGTCGCAACTGCTGGATTCGATGGATTTGGAGCGTGAAAAGGGCATCACCATTAAGCTCGCGCCGGTGCGGATGAGATATCAGTCGACTGCTGCTGGTCTTTTCTCTGAAGGCTTTGCCTTTCCGGCAAAGCGAGGCCAAGAGCGCAAGCTAGATCAGTTGGCGGCCGAGCGGCCTGAAGAGAAAAGTGCCAGCGAAGTCGATGCTAACAGGCCGTTGCGGTCGGTTACTTACGATCTCAACCTTATCGATACGCCCGGCCATGTCGATTTTAGCTACGAAGTATCGCGCAGCCTGCAGGCGTGCGAGGGCGCGTTGTTGGTGGTTGACGCCAGCCAGGGCATTCAGGCGCAGACGCTGGCGAATGTGTACCTGGCGATGGAGCAAGATCTCACGATTATCCCAGTGCTCAACAAGGTTGATTTGCCGGCTGCCGATGTACCACGGGTGTCCAAGCAGGTGATCAATTTGCTGGGCTGTGATGAAAGCGAAATTATTCATATTTCTGCTAAAACCGGGCAGAATGTCGATCAGGTTTTGGAGGCGATTGTTGAGCGAATCCCAGCACCAACTGGCCAGCCGGACGATCCGACACGGGCGCTGATTTTTGATAGTTATTATGATGATTACCGCGGTGTGATTTTGTACGTGCGAGTGGTTGACGGCCAGATTAAAAAAGGCGAAGCGATTCACATGATGGCGACCAGTGCTAATGGTTTGGCACTAGAAGTTGGTCACCTTAGCCCCGGTATGATTGCCGACCCATCGCTGGATACTGGTGAAATTGGCTACATCGTCACCAACCTAAAAACCACGCGTGAAGCGCGGGTGGGTGATACGGTGACGCTGAAGAAGTACTTCACGAAAGAGACCAAATAGGAGGCTAGAAGTGAGCAAAGGTATCATCTACGTCATGACCACTGCAGTGTCAGGTCTTATCAAAATCGGCAAGACACAAACCAAGCAGTACCCAGAGCGGATGCGCTTTCTCGAGGCGAACGGCTACTACAATGTGGTTGGTTTGAAGCGGTTGTTTGCGATCGAGGTGGCTGATTATTCCGAAAAAGAAACGCTATTGCACGAAATATTTGCCAAGCATCGAGTCGGTAGTAGCGAGCTTTTTGCGCTTGATTATGATTTGGTGCGACAACTGTTGCTGTCGTTTGAGGGCGAGGTGGTCTTTCCGGAGCAGAAAAATAAAGAAGCGGAATTTGATAAAATCACCAAAGCCAAGAACAGTAATCAAAAGTTTAGCTTTTATCGAAAAGGCCTCAAAAACGGCGATAAAATTGTCTTTAGTAAAGACCAGACGATTGTCGCTAAAGTTGTCGGTGAACGCGAAGTTGAGTACGGCGGGCAGAGGTGGTTTTTGTCGCCGCTGGTGCGAAAAATATTTGAGGACAGGAATCAAGTTAATGATAGCGGCGCGTACCAGGGTGCAGCCTACTTTTGTTTTGATGGCAAGAAATTGAAGGACTTGCCGGATGTAGAACTGTAGGAACGTGTGCTATTATTAAAATGTACAAATGAAAACAAAAATACTCAAATTAATCTTAGCTTTAGTGTGTTTCAGTGTAAGCGCTTATACTTCGTATGATTATTTGCTGCATGAAGTGCCAGTCTATCTGAAAAGTAAAAATTTGGTTGAAGCAAGAACTCAGAAAACCCGTTTTCTAATACCAAAGCAGTGGCAAAGGATTGATGTAAAAAACGGTAAAACTGAAGGTTACGGCGATAAACTGGGCAAGGATAATAAGTCAATTAGCGGTGTTGGCGTGACTCAGGATTCGGAGCGGTTGGTGTTACCAGCTGCGCCTGATGAAGCTTATGAATTAGTGCGCAAAATGGCTTATGATAGCAAAGAGTTGCGCGAAGACGCGAAAAGATTCTTTACTATTAAGGGATTGGAAAATTGTCAAGCGACTGTCGATATCAAGGACGATACTTTGGAACAAAATGGTTTAGTTGGTATTGTTAGAATTACATCAAGTTGCGGTTCTCGACCTGAAAATACTAAAATGGTAACACGCTTAGCTGTTGGCCGCGAAGACGGATGTCTTCGTTACATATCGGTATTCTCTTACAATGAATATTGGAAACAAAATAGTAAAGTATTTGAAGAAATATTAAATAGCGCATCGTATATAGATACGCAAAGCGCATGAGGCGGAAATTGGATACAGAATGAATAACTTCAAAAATTTTACAGAGAAAATTAGCTGCCGGGTGATTCCGATAGCACGCGACCGCCGCGTGTGGCTGGATGAAAAAGTTGTCGACGATGATTTGCATTGTGTTTTTATGAATGGTCGATCGTACGAGCTTGGCGAGGAGTATGATGACTTTTTATACGTTACGGCTGACAGTTTTGTCGAGCTGGCAGACGTTATTCTACGTGAGTTGTACGCACGCGGATTTTCGTCGTCAGACTATAAACTAATCAACGAAAATCATGTTCATCTAGATTATAGCTTTATGAGCGATGATACACCTTGGATTGCTTGGCATAATGTTGATGCGATAGTTAAGGGCGATATCACCGATGAGAAGGATTATCGTCGCGACAAAACTAAACGCGGGCGGTGGATGGGCTACGCTGAATTGATTCAGACTATTGGCAAGAATCAAGCTCATAAGATTTTTGAGCAGTTATAAATTAGGCCGCAGTATGCGCAAGGAATAATTCGCTGAGAATAAATAGGCGTGCAAGGAGCGATTTATTGTGCGTTTATACGAAAACGCTGAGCTGATATAATACCAAATAGTTAGAATCTAATAATATTTTTCCTGGCATCCAACGAAGATTACAATGATTTCAAGAAGAATGGCTGAAAGCTTAGTCTTGGTGATATTGATTGACCTCGCTCCTATAGGGCGAGTATACTTGGTCATAAGAAGTAGCTAACGAGATGGGAAGGCTCGCGTATTGGGTAGAATTATGGTAAGAATGTCTCGCAGTAACAATATATCATCAGCTAACTTTGAATTTTTGGTTGCGCAAGCTGTCAAGGCGCCATCAGGTCATAATACTCAGCCGTGGCGCTTTCGTCAGAACGAGTCGGCAGTAGAAATTCACCCTGATTTTGACAGAAGGCTGCCGGTAGTTGATCCTGATGACAGGGAGTTGTTTGTGAGTTTGGGCTGTGCAGTAGAGAATCTTTGCTTGGCGGCGCAAACTAAGGGCTATAAATCTGCCGTTTCGGTTGGTGATAAGGGGGTTATCACGGTTTCGCTCATGGAAAAGGCGGATATTAAGCCAAATCCATTGTTCAATCAGATAGACGCGCGGCAGACTAACCGCAGTGTTTATAACGGTGAGGAAATTGCCTTAGATGTACTAAAGAAATTACAATCTATCCGCAGTGAAAAGGGTATCTCGGTTCATTATTACGCGCGTCAAACTAAACAGTTTAATGATATTGAGCAATACGTTCTTCAGGGCAATACGCGTCAAATGCAAAAAGAGGCGTTTAAGGCTGAATTGAAAAGCTGGATGCGATTTAATAAGAAGCATCAAGATCAAACACTTGATGGGCTGAGTTACGCCGTGTTTGGCGCGCCTAATGTGCCGCGCTGGATGGCTGAGCCAATCATGTCGATGGCTATCAATGCTAAGATGCAGAATAAGGCCGATCGCGAAAAGATAGCATCGGCTTCTCATCTGGTTCTTTTTACGACGAGAGAAAATAGTCGGCGCGAATGGGTGAACTTGGGTCGGACGCTGCAGCGTTTCTTACTGACTGCCACGGAACTTGGGATCGCTCATGCCTATCTGAACCAGCCAAACGAAGAAGCAGAGATTGCCTCAGAGATGGCAAGGACGCTGGGTCTGGCTGGAGAATACCCGACTATTTTGCTACGCATCGGCTATGGCGAGCGGCAGGCTTATTCCAAGCGGCGGTCTGTTGGGGACGTTATTGCGGCGGATTGAGTATTTTAATTTGTATATTGTATGCGATATGCAAATTAGTACCAAGAAAGGAGCGACACTAATGATTGATGTTTGGTTTGATTGTCGTCAAGACGCTAACAATAAAGATCCAGATCAGCACAGCCCGACGTTAAAGCGCTATCATGCTGAATTATGGACTAAACCACTGCCTGACGGTCGTCAGCTGACTATGTTGGATCAAGGAGCGTACTTGATGGCTAGTGATGGTCGGCGCCAGATTCCTGTTTCAAGTGATAATATGGTAGCTACTTTTGAAACTTGGAAGCGCAATAAGCTGATTGTTGAGCAGACATCACGAGATACTTTGACGGCAATAGATAATATTGATTGGCGCATCGGCTCAGAGATTATTTTCCCCAGCGAACTACGCGGCGGAACGCAGACCATCAATCGTGCGAGAGGTTGGCACCGCAAAATTGGTGATCGGTTTGACCTGACTTTAGAATGTATTGCCCGCTGGTATCAAGGTAAAGACAGCCCACTCGCTAATGTTTTTGATCGTTATCGTGACTTTTTTGAGTGGTTTGGTGATTTTCAGGGCTATGTCGATTTTTTCTTGTTGCAAGATTTTGTTGATGATAAATACCAAGTTAAAATACTAACAGATTTTGATGATTTTCAATCGTCACCGTTACCTCAGACTGTTGAGCAGTATACGGCATATTTGCAAGGCTTGACTGAGGTGCTAACTCTGCGAGCTAAGCGTATTGAGCGGTATATCAATTAGCGTGGTTTTTGTGAAATACGTTGCTTAATCGACGTCTTCGGACAAAAATGTTATAATGCACTTTACTAATATGTCTCATATCACCATCCAACCCCTCCCCGGCTACAAAGAAGTTAAACCCTTCGTCTACGCGGGCTTTTTTCCGGTGTCTAACGAAGATTATAATGACCTGAAAGAGGCTATTGAAAAGCTGAGTCTGAGCGATTCAGCGCTGCAGTTTGAGCCGGAGAATTCACCAGTGTTGGGGTATGGTGTGCGGATTGGCTTTTTGGGGCTTCTACACATGGATATCATTCGCGAGCGGCTGGAGCGCGAGTATAATTTGGATCTCATCGTCACCAATCCGAGTACGGATTATCAAGTTAGTTTGACGAACGGCGAGGAGTTGGATATCAAATCGGCCAGCGAACTACCTGACCCAGCGCAGATCAAAGAAATTCGCGAGCCGTGGATTGACGGTGAAATTGTGGTGCCGCAGGACTACATCGGTGCGGTGATTCAGCTGATTGTCGCCAAGCGCGGCCGGCAGAAAAACCTCAGCTACATCGACGAGCGGGCGCTGATTTCCTTTACGGCGCCGCTGGCAAATCTGCTGACGGATTTTTATGATCAATTGAAGTCGGTGACCAGCGGCTACGGTTCGTTTAATTATGAGCTGGCGGGCTATCAGCCGGAAGATTTGGTGCGCGTTGATTTTTATGTAGCGGGCGAAATGGTTGATGCGCTGAGCGTGATGTGTCACCGTTCGGAGGCACCAGGTTTGGGTCGCGAAATCGTCAAGAAATTGAAAGACGTGGTGCCGCGCCAGAGCTTTGAAGTGGCATTACAGGCGGCAATCGGCGGCAAATTTATCGCCCGCGAAAACATCGGCGCTTACCGCAAAGATGTCACCGGCTACCTCTACGGCGGCGATGTCAGCCGCAAAAAGAAACTTCTCGCCAAACAAGCTCGCGGCAAAAAGCGTATGAAACGCTTCGGCAAGGTTGACATTCCGAGTGAAGCGTTTATGGTGATGTTAAAGAGAGATTAAAATAGTCCGCAAACGTCGGACTATTTATTATTGCATGCTGCGGTCTATATAATTAATTAGAACCCAGTAATTTCTTTGAACCGTACTGTCTCGATATTTTGACCAGAACACATTGCTTCAAACTTCCACTTGCCATTGGCATCAACAGTATTAGCATTAGCAAGACAATCTCCGACATTAGCGCCACTAGCATCAAGTCCTGAAAAAGTAATTTGAATATAGCCATTAATTGCCTGGTTAGAATTATTTGAAACCGTGCCGACAACCTTTGTGAGATATTGATTGCTTTTATCAATTTTCCAGCCGTCATCCAGTGTCAAGCGTGCTTTGTTTTCACTGGTTTTTTGCTCCGGTTGTGGTTGGCTTGTCGAGTTATTGGTTGATTTGGTCGTTTCATTGGCTTGATTCTTTGTGCCGTTCATGCCAGCGCCAATTGCGCCTATGATGACAACAGCCAATACCCAAAACCAAACCTTTTTGTAAATTGGCTTTTTCTCTTTTGTATTCATAATCCCTCCTTTAGGAATGCTGCCCAACAAAAAGGACAGCCGTTAAATTGGCTGTCTACACCTAGAACGTAAATTCACACGTCCGATAACGGCTGCCCATTATGCGTGTGAATCAACTCCCGATTGGACATGTTCTAGATGTAGACGTCTTTATTGTACTACAAAAGTGCTATAATTGGTGAAGTAATTTATGAAATTAAATAGCAAACCAATCATCTACATCGATATGGATGGCGTGCTGGTTGATTTTGAATCAGCTTTGACGAAGATTCCGCCCGAGATGCTTGAGAAGTTTGCGGGTGAGTACGACAATATTCCGGGCATTTTCGCGCTAATGGATCCGATGCCAGGCGCCCTTGAGGCGGTAGATGCATTGAAAGAAAAGTACGATCTATACATCTTGTCGTCGTCGCCATGGGAAAATCCGACAGCGCTGGATGATAAGCTGGCGTGGGTAAAGAAGCACTTTGGCGGCGATGGCCAAGAAAATATTTTCTTTCGCAAAGTCGTATTTTCGTCGGTCAAGCAGCTGAGTCGCGGTGATATTTTGATTGATGACCGGACAACTAAAGGCGCTGCTGAGTTTGTCGGCCGGCATATTCATTTTGGCACTCCCGAATTTCCTGATTGGCAATCGGTGCTGGATGAGTTATTATAAGCAGATATTATGTCAAAGATCGAAAAGCTTATCAAAGAATATCAACCTAGCGAGTCGGTTCGCCAGCTTGTTATTCAAACTAAAATTGTGTTGCTCGTCGGTATATCGGGCGCAGGCAAGGATACGACCAAGCAGCGATTAATGCAGTCGTCGGAGTTTGCTGATATTGTGTCGTATACGACTCGCCAGCCGCGTCAAAATAAAGGTATATGGGAGCGTGAAGGTATTGATTATAACTATATTGATGAAGCGACTGCCGCTAGATTGTTGGAAAGTCATGCTTTTGTCGAGGCGAAATTTGTGCACGGTACGGTTTACGGAACCGGTGTCAAACAGATTGAAGATATTCGCGATGCTGGTAAAATTGCGGTTACTGATATTGATGTGCAAGGTGTCGATGAATATAAGAAGCTTTCGCCTGGTGTGGTGGCGATATTCTTGTTACCGCCAAATTATCAAGAATGGCGCCGCCGTCTTAGCGTGCGTTATGCTTCGCAGGAAGAATTTGATCGCGAATGGCCGAAGCGTTACAATAGTGCGATTCGCGAAATTACCCATGCGCTTGAAGTGCCGTATTATCATTTCGTCATTAATGATGATATTGATGAGACGGCGCGGATTGTGCGGGCAATCGCTCTAAAGCCAGACGTCTATAACCGTAAAGACGATGAAGCTAGACTGGCGGCGCGAGATTTGCTAGAGCAATTGAAAGCGAGTAGTTAGCACTCGCCTTGCATGAGTGCTAAAAGTGCGCTATAATTAGCTCATGACCGAACGTCAACAGGCTATTCTCGCCGCTATCATTGAGCAGTATGCTGAAATTGCTGCGCCAGTAGGCAGTGTGACGCTGGCGAAATTGTTTGGCGTGAGTAGCGCGACGATTCGCAGCGAAATGGCTAAGCTGGAAGAGATGGGCTTTATCGAAGCGCCGCATACTAGCGCCGGCCGCATCCCGACTGATAAGGGTTACCGATTCTACGTTAACGGCATTACTGACGCGCAGATGACTGAACTGCCCAGTGGTATCGATCGCAGTGCGAGAGCGATCGAGGCGCACGTTAATTCGCATGTTGATAAGTCGGATCGGGCGATTCGCAGCGCCGTCGATAGCTTGGTAGAACTGACGGGCAACTTTGGTTTCGCATCGTTTGGCGCGCAGCTATACATGAATGGTATGACGCAGCTTTTTTCTCAGCCGGAGTTCGCTGGCGGCGATCATGTGCAGGCGATTGCTAGGCTAATTGATAATATCGAGCCATGGCTGGCCGAAGCCGCGCCCAACCAGCCGCTGAATGTATTTATCGGCAGCGAAAACCCGATTGGTAAAGCAAGCGGCGCTACGCTGATTATCAGTAAATTCCGTTCGCCGTTTAGCGATGATAGCTATATTGGCGTGATTGGCCCGACGCGGCAAAATTATCGCCGAACGATGGAGCTGGTGCGCCGAACCGGTGCTATGCTAGAGGGAATGTTGTAGGAGGAAAAAATGACAAAGAATAAGACTAACAAAACTGAAGACTTAGAGCAGCAATTGGGCGAGTTGACGCTGGACTTGCAGCGGACGCGGGCGGATTTCGAGAACTATCGCAAGCGTGTCGAGGCGGAAAAGCAATCGGCACACCAAATGGGCCAGGCGAAGTCGGTGATGAAACTGCTGCCAGTGATCGATACGATTGAGCGGGCGATTGCCAATGTGCCGGAGGAGCTGAAAGATAATCCGTGGGCGAAAGGCGTGGCTGGCCTGAATAAACAGCTCGACAAGCAACTCAAAGAAATCGGCCTCGAGAAAATTGACGCCAAACCCGGTACGCCGTTTAACCCTGAACTGCACCAAGCTATTCAATTTGACGAAGAAACAGAAGGCGACAAAGAAGTGATTGCCGAGGAACTGCGTGCTGGCTACACGCTAGACGGTGTAGTGATTCGCGACGCGATGGTCAAAGTTACGCGCCAATAAATCCAGCATTCCCGTACTTATTTCGCTTGCATTGTATCGTCATTAGCTATATAATCATAAGCGTCATCAGGCGTTAAAACAAAAAGAGTTGAGGGATTCAATGAAAAAGAAAATAGTAGGATTATTCATCGCCGCTGTTGTTGCGGTGAATTTTGTCGCGCCGCCGGCTGCGCATGCCGGTTCAAAAACTATTCGGCTTCGCAGTGTGGTCAAAAGTTCGCTATCGAAAACCGAACAGAATTCCATCGCCTCAGGAAAAATAACGTTGACTACTAACGACGCCAATTCGGAATTTTTGCTGGCGTACCAAGGCGGCGGACGCTTGGCTGAGACAGGCAGCGATGCGAGGATTTTGGTAGCGTATTTTGCTGTTGGTGGCTTGCTGGCGGCGCTGGGCGGCTATTTCTTGCTGCGCAGCAAAAAGGGCCGAGCTCTGCTGTTACTAGCGGTTAGCGTTGGCGGGTTGGCGCTTAACAATCAAGCGGCTTCGGCTATCATTGATAGTATCGGCGCAACCGACACGGTGACCGTGCAAGACGGCGAAAGTGTTGAGTATTTGCCACCAAAGATCGACGGCTATGAGTATCTGGGTTATGCCAAGAGACCGGTTTCTGCGGCTTCGGCAAATAATAACACAACTCCAAATCCGACACCAACTCCTACGCCTACACCTACACCTACACCTACACCTACACCGACTCCGTCACCAACCGTCCCGGCAGCAGCTGGCAAATATAATCGCTTGGCTTTTGAAGATGATTTTGACTCAATCAGCACCATCGACACCGGCAATACTGGCGCGCCAGGCTTCAAGTGGTACCCGGCGGGCGTACACAAATGGGGCAAGCCCGATACCCAGCCCAACGAGTATTCCGTGAATAATTCGGTGCTGCGGATTGCTCCGACGCACAGTACTTACAACCGTAATTTCATGACGCGCGACCCGAATACGTATGCAGGACAGTCGTTTGAACATGGCTATTACGAAGTGCGGATGCGCGTTGACGCTAATGGCGTGCGCAATGTGCCGCCGGAAAATTCTTCATGGCCGGCATTTTGGGCGCAATCGCATTCCAGGCATCGCAATAACGCCATACCGTCTGCTGAACTTGATATGGTTGAAATCATGCGGCCGGGCGAGATGTTAGGGTCGGCATGGGCGTATTATGATTCAATGGATCAAACTAAAATTATACGCAACCGAGGACATTATACTTCGCAGGCAGGGCTAGATGTGTCGCAATGGCATACATACGGATGTTTATGGACTACCGAAAAAATTGAGTGGTATATTGATGGTAAATTAACTATACGCTACTATTGGGGTGCTACCCGCGATCAGCTAGCGCCGAACGACCCTCGGCAAGACCCGGTGACGCAAGCCGGTGGTCCATCGCCAATTAGTAACCCGCTCGCGATATTTGATTCAGAGACAGCGATGGATGTCATATTGGGCACGGGCAAAACCTGGCCGATGGAAGTTGACTGGGTCCGGATTTGGCAGCTGCCGCAGTAAACTGCCTTTTTGACGCGGAATTCACGGCGACAGTCGCTTTTGTTGCACTTTTGGCTAATTGTCTATAAAATAAGGGCTATCAGCAAGTAGGAGGTTGGAATGAAAAATTGGAAAATCCCAGCAGTCATCGGCGGCGTGGTGTTGCTGCTAATAATGATAGTCGCTGGATCTTATAATAGCATGGTGGCTAGCCGCGAGTCGGTTAATACAGCATGGAGCAAGGTTGAGTCGCAATATCAACGGCGCAGCGATTTAATTCCTAATCTCGTGAACACCGTAAAGGGTGCGGCTAATTTCGAGCAAGAGACATTAACGAAGGTAGTCGAGGCGCGCGCTAAAGCTACGCAAATTAAAGTCGATGCTAATAATCCAGATGATATAGCCAAATTCCAGCAGGCTCAAAGTGAGGTTAGCTCGTCGCTTAGCCGGCTGTTGGCGGTCGCTGAAAATTATCCGCAGCTCAAAGCAACGGAAAACTTTAAAGATTTGCAATCGCAGTTAGAAGGTACAGAAAATCGTATAACGGTGGCGCGCAATGACTTTAATGACGCTGCTAAATCATATAACACGAAAATTAAATCTTTCCCGACAAATTTGTTAGCGGGCATGTTCGGTTTCAAGGAGCGACCGTATTTTGAGTCGGATGCTGGTGCTAATAAAGCTCCGTCGGTTGATTTCAGCGCTGCAAATTCAACCAAACAAGAAAACTAGATATGCGTTGGCGAAGCTCTGTAATTAGTTTAGTTGGATTGTTGTCATTGGCAGTGTTATTTGGCTGCCTGTTTAGTAATACGGCTTTCGCTAAACTAGAAGTGCCAGCTGCGCCGCCGCTTGAACGTCCTATAATTGACCAGACGGAAAGTTTGGCAAATGAAGATATTGACCGCATTGCGCAGCTGATTAATGCTGAGCGCCAGAAAAAATCATTCCAAATTGGCGTGTTGATGATTCCGACGCTTGGCAGTGATGATAGTCTAGAGGAATATAGTCTCAAAGTAGCTCGCCAATGGGGTGTCGGCGACAAGAAAAACAGCAATGGCGTATTGTTACTTATCGCCAAGAACGATCGTAAAATGCGAATCGAGGTCGGCAATGGTATGGAAGGTTCGTTAACCGATGCGCGAGCTAGCCAAATTATACGTAACACAATCGCACCAAAGTTTCGCAGCGGCGATTATGCTGGCGGCGTTGAGGCTGGCGTGAAACGAATCATCGACGCCGCGGAAGGTAAAGACCAATCAGCCGATAGCGAGGACATGGAATCGATAGTCTCCTTAGTACTGATTATAATCCTCATATTTATTGTTGTAATAATAGCTACAAGGAGGGGCGCCCAATCTGGCAAACGCCGATCAAATCGCTGGTGGTGGATTGGCGGTATCGGTTCGGGCGGTAGTTCTAACAGTTCAGGCAGCTCGTCTGGCGGCAGCTTTGGCGGCGGCGGATTCTCGGGCGGCGGCGCCAGCGGCGGTTGGTAAAACTAGAACTTGCGTATATAATTCTAATCATGCGTAAAATTTTCAAGATAATTTTAGCTATGTTTGTTGTAACATCGGCTGGAGGCTCATTTGCTAGCGCCGCTAGTTATGCAAACCAATCGGACATTGATATAATCGCCACTTCGAACAAGGCTTATGTAGATTTTATAAAAGCAATAAATGACGAGAAGTCTGTGGCTGATGGTACGGTTATTGCTCAGACCGTCGCTGCATCTTCGGCATTCAATAATGTTGCTAGCCATAATTTCTCCTCTAAACTAGGTGTCAAATACATCAAAAAGTCAGCGGAAGTTAAAAAGTATGCTGGAGAAATTAAGGTGTTACTTGACAAGATTGCTGTCGTTTTGCGCGAAAGAGACTATAACGCTGTAAACCAATATTTGGAGAAAACCCGTAACTCTGTCAAAAAATATTCTGCAGCAATTGAAGAGGTGAATAAGGCTGCTAGCGAAGCTAATTCTTATGCGGAATATTTTTTCTTGCTGGTGACAATTGCTGCAGCAGCCATGACGGTCGGATCGTTTGTTTGGTTTGCTATTGGTAGGAGTAAGCAGTTGAGTTCTGGCCTTCTAGTAGCGCGTAAAGCAGTTGCTCTTTCGTCGCTGATTCCGCTGGCCGGTGCTGTTGTCACGTATGTGACGTTTATGCTGGCTAGTAATGCAGGCGGTACTTATACAGTTGCTTACGGATTGATTTTGATTGGTTTAGCAGCTTATGTAAGTTCGATCTTACGATATATTATACTAGCCAGAAATACGGCGACAGCATTGTCGGATCGGTCGAATACTGTAAAATAAGCGGTGATGTAAAAACAAATTAGCACTCTTGACATGGGAGTGCTAATTATTTATACTGAAATAGTTGGCACTCGTGAATAAAGAGTGCTAAAATGGATATAAGCAAAAACCAGATGTGATCGAAACAAGAAAGGGGAATCATATGAGTAAAATTATCGGAATTGACCTTGGTACAACCAACAGCGCATTTGCGTACATGCTGGCCGGCAAGCCAGAAGTTATCGCTAACGCCGAAGGTAACCGTACCACGCCGTCAGTGGTGGCGATTAATAAAAAGGGCGAGCGCTTGGTTGGACAAGTGGCGCAGCGCCAGCGCGTGACCAATCCAAAGAACACTATTTACGGGGTGAAGCGTTTAATTGGCCGTAAGTTTAACGACAAGGAAGTCCAAAAAGATTTGGACATCATGCCGTACAAAATTGTTAAAAAAGGCACCGGCGTGGCCGTGGAAATGGGCGACAAGGAATACACGCCAGAAGAAGTTTCAGCGATGATCCTCAGTAAAATCAAAGCTGATGCTGAAGCCTTCCTCGGTGAAAAAGTCACCGAAGCGGTCATCACCGTGCCGGCCTACTTTGACGATTCGCAGCGTCAAGCCACCAAAGACGCTGGTAAAATTGCTGGCCTGGAAGTTAAGCGCATCATTAATGAGCCGACGGCCGCCGCTTTGGCGTACGGCCTGGAAAAAGGCAAAAATGACGAAACTATCGTGGTCTTCGACCTCGGTGGTGGTACCTTTGACGTTTCCATCCTGGAGCTTGGCGACGGCGTGTTTGAAGTGAAAGCCACCAATGGTGACACTCACCTCGGTGGTGAGGACTTTGACAATGCCATCGTCAACTACTTCCTGGATGACTTTAAGTCTAAAGAAGGCATTGACCTGCGTAAAGACAACGCTGCCATGCAGCGACTAAAGGACGAAGCTGAAAAGGCTAAGAAGGAGCTGTCAACGGTTACTGAATATGAAGTCAATATTCCGTTTATCACCGCTGATGCTGACGGGCCAAAGCACTTTGAATTGAGCTTGACGCGGGCCAAGTTGGAAGATTTGGTAAAAGATCTGCTAGCGCGCCTCGACGGCCCAGTTGAAAAAGCGCTCAAAGACGCCAAACTCTCTAAATCAGACATCCAAAACGTGGTGATGGTTGGCGGTATGACTCGTATGCCAGCGGTGGTTGAGCGGGTGAAGAAATTGTTTGGCAAAGACCCAATGCAAGGTGTTAACCCAGACGAAGTGGTGGCTGTTGGTGCAGCCATTCAGGGCGGCGTGTTGGCCGGCGACGTCAAGGATGTGCTGTTGCTGGACGTAACGCCTTTGTCTCTTGGTATTGAGACAATGGGCGGCGTGTCAACCAAGCTGATCGAGCGCAACACTACTGTGCCGACCAGCAAGAGCGAAGTGTTCTCAACCGCTGCCGACAATCAGCCGCAAGTGGAGATCCACGTTTTGCAGGGCGAGCGCGAATTTGCCAATGACAACAAGAGTTTGGGGCGCTTTGTGCTTGACGGCATCGCGCCAGCACCGCGCGGCGTGCCGCAGATTGAAGTGACCTTCAATATCGACGCGAATGGTATCCTCAATGTCACTGCCAAGGATAAGGGCACTGGCAAGGAGCAATCAATTACCATCCAAAACTCAGGCAACATGAGCAAGGAAGATATCGAAAAAGCCCAGAAAGAAGCCGAACTGCACGCTGACGAGGATAAGAAAAAGCGCGAAACTGTTGACGCTAAAAACCAGCTAGAAAACGCCATCTACCAAGCAAAGAAAATGCCGGATGAGTTCAAAGATAAGATTTCTGACGACGACAAGAAGGCGATTGACGAA
Organism: uncultured Candidatus Saccharibacteria bacterium; assembly: GCA_963528575.1. GTDB lineage: Bacteria > Patescibacteriota > Saccharimonadia > Saccharimonadales > Saccharimonadaceae > Saccharimonas. The sequence continues at coordinate 149,123 of CAURUS010000001.1, read as the reverse complement.
GCGGTCAAAGAAGCAGAAAAACACAAAGACGCTGACAACAAAGACGAGCTGGAGGCAGCAGCCAAAGCCTTGCAGGATGCCATCATGCCGATCGGCGCCAAAATGTACCAGCAAGCTGCCGAGGACAAAAAGACTGACGAATCTAAGGATGACAAAAAGTCTGACAAGGACGAACCAGTCGAAGGCGAAGTGGTCGACGAGAAATAGCAGAGTCTATCTAATTTAGGCTAATATAATACCCCAAGTCTCTGGGGTATTATATTTTTCGCTGGACGACACAGTTGAGTGGTGGAATTTCGGTAGTCGGTGGCGTACGATAGACTAAGGCGAGGCTCTGAAAGGCGAGCAAAAACGTTATCGCTACGATAGTTCGGTGCCTCTTTCGAAAATTTCTCTACGAACAAGCCCTCACATGCTATACTAAAATTAGCATAAGGGGAATTAAGCATGGAATTAATTTTTCTGTTAGTGATTGTCATCGTGATAATTAAGGTGGCGCAGAGAGGTAATAATCGACTACCTTGTCAATCCGAGGGTTACCGGCGCGGTTACTGGGACGGCGTGTGCGATGCGCAGAATGGCCGTGCGAAAATTGAAGGTAGCGACGGTCAGGTCAAACTTATTACCGAGAATCAGGCTGCAGCTTCACAATTTGCTGGTTTTGTAGTAACTCGCAACGAATCGAACGAGCCTGATGTAGTATTGCCTACTAATGCTGTGCCAATTGAAGAAGATACAAATACTCCTGACGAAAAGACGCAGATTGTCAAGTGGCTATCTCCAGCCAGTAATAAAGATAAAGAGAAAAATCGTCAAACTACCATCAATGTGGCGCTCTATACGGCATCATTATTGCTAACCGCCGGTATATTATTATTGGCACAAACGATTGAACTTTCGGCGCAGCTCAGGTTTGGTTTGGTGTGGCTGTTTATTTTTGTCTATTATGCCACTGGCCAGGTGTTATATGCCCGCCTCCCAATCTTAAAGCCGGCCTCAACGGCGTTTATTGGTACGGCGCTGGCTGCTGTGCCGATTGGCGGGTGGAGCATGCATTTGCTTTTGGGGATTGATCCGGCGCTGTGCTGGCTTGTTACCTCCTTCATCGGTACTTTCCTATGCGTTGATGCTACGGTCAGGCTCAATAGCCAGCCGCTCGCCTATATTTCGCTGCTGTCGATGTTTACGATGACGACCAGCTTGCCAGCTGTCATGCATGCTCAGTTGGTGTGGTATTATGCTGCGGTGCTATTGTTTGGATGCCTGATGACCTTGGCTGCGTATTTTTCTAGTCGTTTTCCACGCCAATTCACCGAGCCGTTGACGCTGGTTAATCCATTTATCGTCCCGTCTACTTTGCTTCTCGCTATCGGTTCGTCGGTGCATATGGGAACGCTTGACGTCAGTATGCTGCTGCTCATTAGCGTTATATATTATTTTACTGTGGCTATTGTCGAAAAATCAAAGGATATGCGCACGTATGAACTAACGACGGCGCGCGTGCTGCTGATGGCGATGACTGCTAGTTTTGCGCTTTACTTATCGAATAACGACAGGCTGGTTATGGGTGTAGCGCTTGGGGTAGTGGCACTTGGTAATATGGTTTGGTCTGTCAGATCGACGTATGTCCAAAAGCAGCCCGACAAGCAGCACGAAATAGTACTGTGGGTTAGTTTTGTCGTGTCGCTGGCTGCTTTCTTGGTCATAGCTGGCGTCGAAAGCCCGCTAAGAGATATGATCATATTTATCCTGCTGAGTATGATATCGGCAGTGAGTTTTATGGCGCTTTCATTGCTGCGCCGCGCTCGTTTTGGCGGTATGGTAGTAATGTCTGGAATTTTGTTAGTGCCAGCTGGCGTCAGGCTATTTGGCCTCGAACCCATAACAACCTTGCATACACATTACTCTATCTTTATGCTTATGGCTTTTCTGCCGGTTATCTGCCGATTATTAGTTTTGAAACGTCCAAATATTACGAAAAGTCAAGCAATACTAGTGTACGGCGCGGCGACCGCTTGGTGGTTAATGACGGTGTTTATAGCCTTAGCTTTTTTGACTGCTCATCCAGCAGGAGAAGGTTTGCTGTATCTGTCAGATTCGGTGGCGGTTGCTGCTGTCATCATGGGTATCGCTGCGTGGCGTGAGAAGGTTTATGGCTTAGTGATTGGTATTCATACTTCTCTACTTCTGATGGCACTGCTGATGGCTTTGTATTTCAAGATGGCTGGCGAAAATCTTGCTATTTTGATGGCGTGGTTGAACGGCTTGTCGTTGCTGTTATTAGTAGAGTGGCTGTACAATTACCGCAAAGAGGCGGCGGTTAAGTGCCGCGAATTGTTGTTATATTCTGCTATTGGCGCGGCTGGCCTGATCATCTTTTCGTCTATTCATCCAGCGGTTTGGCTGCCATTAGTAGCGCTGCTGTATTATGCGTTTTATCGGCGGCGTGAGGATGGTTATATGGGCGGAGCATACTTGGCGACGATTACTTTGGTGCTGTTATTCTTGCATTGGTTGAGCGTACCGCTAAGCGACAATTTCACCATCACTGCTTGGGTGGCGCTCGTTGGCTTCGGGATAGTATATTGGTCATTAGCGATGAATAAGCGAGCGTCAATCGCTAGCGATATGACTCTATTGGCTGCTACGGTACCAGCGGTGATATTACCGATGATAAATTTGTCGACGACATACGAATTACCATTCAAAATTTTGGGCTGGTTAGCAGCTGTCGCGGCACTTTATATGGCAGTATATGCTAAGCGGTATTGGTGGTTGATGGCAGCAATGGCACATCCAAGTTTGGTGTTATTATTCTACTTAACTGCACAATGGCTCGGCATTAAACTTGAGTTTATGTCGATTATTTCGCTGATTATCTTTGCGGTGTTTTATGGCGCCGCCGTGGTCGCACGAACTAGAAAATTATCAGTTTATTGGTATTATGCATCATTTTGGAGCGCCATTGGCTGGTCGATACTTTTACTGCTGATGGCTATGCCAGCTAGCGTCACAACCGAGGCGGTACTGCTAGTAACACTAATGTGGGCGGTCAACGGCAGCGCCCTAATAGCCGAGGGGATGCCGAAAAAGAATATTCCATATTTCGACTCGGGCGTCCTTTTAATATTGTGCGGTATTTTATTTGCTATCCATATGCTAATTGCGCCTGTTCACGACATAGTGGTGCCGTATCTATGGTCAGCAGCAATTCTTTCAGGGGCGGTGATGTCGTGGCGCTGGCTAGGATATGCTCATGTATACACCATTGCGCACTTGGTGCTGGCACTCGCTGTGTTTAGTTTATCGACCCTTGTCCTGGCGCTAGCGGGGGACAATGTTATGAAGATATTGTTCTTAGTCGAGCATTCGCTGATGGTTATCATCGGCTTGGCGCTCGGCAGGCGGCTGATTACTATCTGGGGTGCTGTCGGCGTGACGCTGGCCTTAATTTACTTGCTGTCAGGCTATGCCTACGCGCTGGCTATTTTAGCCGGACTATCGATTATCACGGCAGTGGTGGTTGTGGTAGCCAAAGGACAGAGGAATAAGCAGAAAAAAGTTGCAAAGAAATAGGGCCCGACTCTGACAGTGAGGTAATAATCTATACACAGAGACGTTGTTGGTCAGGTTTGATGAGTAAGTATAAAGTCCGAAAAGGTAGCGTCTTTCTTTTAGATTAAAGTATATTTTCTAGCTTCAACAATTTAATTTTCTTTTCGATTCCGCTAGCATACCCCGTCAGTTTACCATTACTGCCGACAACCCGATGGCACGGTACGAAAATTGAAATTGGATTGCGTCCGACTGCTCCGCCGACGGCTCGTGCCGACATTTTGGCGATACCGCGTTTCTTGGCGATATTTTTAGCAATTTCTCCGTAGGTAGTGCGCTCGCCGTACGGTATGGTTTGCAAGATACGCCAGACCTCCAACTGAAAAGGCGTTCCATCAAGCTGTATTGGCGGGATTTCTCCAGGATTTTTGCCAGCGAAATACACATCAAGCCAGCGCATTGCCTTAGTGAAAATCGGTAAATCAGAATTTGCGTTATTCTCGCCTAGCTCAGCATCAAAATGTTTTTGCTTAGCGAACCACAGGCCAGTGATAGCGCTGCCGTTGCTTGCTATGGTAATTTCGTCCAGCGGCGATTGGTATTTACAAAAGAAATTACTCATAATAAACGTATTTTAACACAGTAACCCTGTCCGATATTGTATAATAAATATATGATATTAGAGGTGAGCTTGCAGACGGCGGATGATTTGATACAGTTTGGCGCGAAGCTTGGCGGCTTATTACATGGCGGCGAGACGCTCGAGCTTGTCGGCGATATTGGCGCTGGCAAAACTACACTGACCAAGGGATTGGCGCGCGGCTTGCAGATTGACGACGAGGTTCAGAGTCCGACGTTTACGATTAGCCGCAATTACGAGGCTGCGGACGGCTTGCGGTTGGCTCATTATGATTTTTATCGCTTACCAGATGCTGGTATTATGAAAATGGAACTTGATGAAGCGATTCACGATTCGCATACAATTACTGTGATTGAGTGGAGCGATGTAGTAAATAACGTACTGCCAACGGACGTATTACAGATCGTCATCCAGGTGCAGCCTGATGATAGTCGTAAGCTAACTTTGAAGAGCAGCGGTGAAAAATCTTATCGAATTGTGGAGAAAATGCGATGATTGTATTGTGGAATAGCGCTGAAATGACTGTTCAATTAACGTTGGTTGATGGTGACAAACGAACCGACTACGAATGGGCGGCTGAACGCAATCTCGCGCGCGACATGCTAGCTTATTTGCGCGACCGCTTAGCAGAGAATGGGGCCAGTTTTGCTGATATCTCGGGCATTGGCGTATTTCGCGGTCCAGGGAGTTTCACTGGTTTGAGGATTGGTCTGGCAGTGTTGAATACGATAGCGCACGAACAACGTATTCCGATCGTCGGAGTTACCGGCGATGCTTGGCGTGAAGAGTGCTTGGAGCGGTTGCAGAATGGCCGCAATGATGAAATAGTTTTGCCAGAATATGGCGCTGAGGCTCGCGTCACCAAACCGCGTAAATAGTTGCTTATTTTGTTATAAACGCGGTACAATGGTAATGTCTACGAATGTGACATTGATAAGTTTAATTTTGATAATTTTGCGGTTTTTTGACTTGATGCGTTGACTAATTACCGCGAAAGAAAGGAAAAATATGGTTGAGGGAATTATTGCCGCGATTGTTGGTATTATTGCTGGCGTGGGCGGTAAAGTGGTATATGATCGCCAACAAGAGATCAAGAGCAAAAATACGGCTGAACAGGTCATAGCGCAAGCTGAGCGCAAAGCTAGCGATATCGTACTCAAAGCTAAAGATGAAGCGCTGCGAATCGAGAAAGAGCGCCGCAAAGAGCTTCAAAAAACCGAGAATCGTCTGGCGGACCGCGAGGAGTCGCTTGACAAAAAGCTTGACCAGCTTGATAAACGCAGTGAAAAATTACGCAAGCAAGAAGACGAAGTTGAAGAATTGAAGAATGAGATCCGTGACATTCGTACGCGTCAGCAGGAAAAGCTTGAGAAAATTGCTGGTCTCAAGAAAAAAGACGCTGCTGACAAGCTGATGAAGATGACTGAACGCGACATCAAAGGTGATCTACTAAATCTGGTTGCCAAAATGCAGCAAGACGTCGAAGCTGACGCCGAGGAGCGGGCGCAAACTATCCTCGTCGAAACGATGGAACGCATGGCTAGCGAGGTGACTGCTGAGCGCACGGTCACTGCAGTTAAACTGCCAGACGACGACATGAAAGGTCGAATTATCGGCAAAGAAGGCCGTAATATTCAAGCGATGCAGCGCGTTACTGGCGTGGACTTTTTGGTTGATGACACGCCAGGCATGGTAGTTTTATCGAGCTTTGACCCAATTCGCCGCCAGGTAGCGCGTCTCGGTCTCGAGATGCTTATGAAAGACGGTCGTATTCACCCAGGGCGTATCGAAGAAGTCTTTGCGAAAGCTGAAAAGCAAATCGACAGGGAAACCCAGCGTGCTGGCGAAGATGCGGCGCGCGAAGTTGGCGTTACCGGTATCCCGCGCGATTTGTTAAAGCTACTTGGCGAGCTGAAATTTCGAACTAGCTATGGTCAAAATGTTCTTAAGCATTCGACCGAAATGGCGCATATGGCCGGTATGATTGCTAGCGAGATTGGCGCTGATGTCCGCACCTCCAAAATAGCGACGCTGCTGCACGATATGGGCAAGGCGGTTACCCACAAAATTGAAGGCAAACATCACCATATCGGTGCCGAGCTGGCTCGCAAAGCTGGCCTGAGCGAGGGTATCTGTCATGCGATTGAGGCTCATCACGACGACATTGAAGCGACTACGCCAGAGGCCATCGTCGTTCGTATTTGCGATGCAATCAGTGCTGCTCGGCCGGGTGCGCGTAATATCTCTGCTGAGAATTTCGCTGAGCGCATGCGTGATCTCGAAAATGTTGCGACTGGTTTCCAAGGAATCGAGAAAGCATACGCCATAAGCGCCGGCCGCGAGATTCGCGTGATTGTCACGCCAGAGAAAATCGATGACCTTAGCGCTATCAAGCTGGCGCGTGATATTGCGACTAAGATTGAGTCAACTATGCAGTATCCTGGAACTATCAAGGTAAATGTTATCCGTGAAACTCGCGCGGTTGAGTTCGCCAAATAACTACCTTTTTATCTGCCTGTAATTTATAATCAAAATACTCTACCGTATGATAACTGGTAGAGTATTTTATTGTTCGACTTGACCGAGCAGTTTGCCTGTGATGACGATACGTCCGGCATCAGAGCCACCAAGTTCACAACTGTATAGAGTCAGCTTTGCTTCTTGGGATGGAGCTTCGATTTCAGTCTGGTCTGGTTTGACATCAAATATTTTAGTGATTTCGTAAGCATAGCGAGCACCTTCGTAATCGACTACAATGTTATCGCCTAGTTTCATCTTATCAATGTTATAAAAAGGCGATTTCTCAACAGTACCCTGCGGTGTTGGCTGGATACTGAAGCGGTGGGCAGCAATAATGAAATTACCGCCATCTTTGGGGTTGCCATGGTTTGGCTGTCGCCATTCAGCACCGCGATCGAGTGCGGTGCGGCCTTTGTCGTAGTGAATATTGACGCCGATGCGCGGTATAACAATACGGTTCTCGCCGATTTTGGCTTTTGGCAGCGATTTAGCATCAATCGGCTTGGTAAAAATCAGAGGCGCTACCGACGGCGATAAGGTCAGCATCATAAAATACACGCCAGTGCTAATCAGGCATATCGCCACTGCAAAAATAGCATATGGACGGCGGTGCTTTTTTTGTTTGATCGAGAGCAACTAACCTCCTAAAACGATTATTCGTTAGTAGTATAACATAATTAGTTTGATATGAAAAACACCTCTTGACAAAGAAGAGGCGTTTTTCGCTTTGTTAGAAGTAAAACCTACAGTTTTATTTATTCGCTAAATGGCTGCGCTAGCGTCAATGATTGGTCAGCTTCGGCGATACGTAATAACTCGTTATATTTAGCGACACGATCGGTTCGCGATAGCGATCCAGTTTTAATCTGGCCGCAACCCAGGCCAACGGCCAAGTGGCTGATTGTCGTGTCTTCGGTTTCGCCAGAGCGATGGCTCATGACGGTGCGCCAGCCAGCATTTTGCGCCATTTTAACAGCTTGAATAGTCTCGGTCAGCGAGCCAATTTGATTTGGTTTAACTAGCAGCGCGTTGGCAGTTTGTTCAGCGATAGCCCGTTCAATCAGCGAGGTGTTCGTGACAAGCAAATCGTCGCCGACTAGCTGGATGCGGTCGCCGAGCCGTTCGCGCAGCAGCTTCCAGCCATCCCAATCATTTTCGGCTAGACCATCCTCGATTGAGACAATTGGAAATTCATTTGTCAAGGCTTCTAGCCAATCAACCATTTCGCTGCTTGCTAGCGACTTGCCTTCGCATTTAAGCTCGTAGCGTCCTTCTTGATAGAATTCGCTTGACGCAGCATCCATTGCAAAGACAACGTCGCGGCCGAGTTCGTAGCCAGCGTTTTGAATAGCTTCGGACAATAAGGCCAGCGCTTCGCGGTTGCCGTTGCGGACGCGCGGTGCGTAGCCGCCTTCATCGCCGACAGTAGTTGGATAATCATAATTTTTTAGCACTTTGGCTAGCGCATGAAAGATCTCGGTGCCCATTTTGAGTGTGTCTGCAAAAGTCTGCGCACCTTTACAAATGATCATAAACTCTTGAATATCGGTAGCGAAAGCTGCGTGAGCGCCGCCATTGAGCACGTTCATCATTGGTAATGGCAGGACAGGTGTGCTGTCGGTCATTTCTGCGACGTAGCGCCACGGCGGCTGGTTTTTAGCGCTAGCGGCGGCCTTAGCGGCGGCTAGGCTGACGCTGAGAATGGCGTTAGCGCCGAGTTTGGATTTATTATCGGTGCCGTCTAAATCGAGCATTATCTGGTCGAGAGCAGCTTGGTCGCTGGCATCGTGTCCGGCTAGCGCTGGTGCAATGACTTTGTTAACATTACGGACTGCCTGGTAAACCGCTTTGCCCGACCAGTCAATGCCGCCATCGCGCAATTCAAGCGCTTCAGCCGAGCCAGTGCTAGCACCGCTCGGTACGGCAGCACGGCCAAGCGTGCCGTTACTTAAAATAACGTCTGCTTCAACGGTTGGGTTGCCGCGGCTGTCGAGGATTTGTCTTGCTTTGATTGATTGAATTGTGAAATCGTTCATAGTTATATTATAGCATTTAATGCAGAAGACTAGACTGTTTGAAATCTCACGGATAAAATATTCAGGCAACTTGATTTTCGCGGTATAATGAATTTATGGAAGTGCAAAAACAGGGAATTTTAGTTATTAGCCGCCACGCAGAAAGCGAGTGGAATTTATTAGGTAAGTGGACTGGCTGGACAGATGTCAATTTGACAGAAAAAGGCATGCGCGAAGCCGAGCAGCTTGGTGAAATTATTCGCGATATTCAATTTGATGCCGCTTATACTAGCGAGCTCAAACGTACGCAGCAGACTTGCGATGGAATTCTGCGCGGCAAGGGCGACCAGGCGGATCTCGAACGGATTATCGCCAAGCCGCTTAACGAGCGCGATTACGGCGACTTAACCGGCAAAAACAAATGGGAAGTCAAAGACGAGATTGGCAGTGAGGCATTTCAGGGAATTCGCCGCGGCTGGGATTATCCAGTACCAGGTGGCGAGACACTCAAAGATGTTTATGCGCGGGCAATTCCATATTTTCAGAGCGAAATCTTGCCGCGGCTGCAAATAGGCGAAAATATCCTGCTTGTTTCGCACGGTAACACTATTCGCGCGCTGATGAAGTATCTCGACCAGATTCCTGATGAAGAGATTGGCAAAGTGGAAATGCCGTTCGGTACACTGCTCGTCTATAAGTTTGATGCTGGTCATCAATTGCCGCTAGATAAGCAAACGCGCACCATAGACATCATCCCGCCGAAGGCTTGAATTACCAAATTTCTTTATGCGGCACGCGTAGGATTTTGGCTAAGGCATATTGGATAAGCCAATAAACAGCTGATACCACTAAGCAGAAATTACCGACGATAGTCATAACTTGGTGCGGTAGTTTAGGAATTGTCGGTGCAAAGAGTAATAGAATGACTGGCAGAACCGTCAATATTAATTTAATGCAAATTATCAGTTTGTACGACAAGTTTAATTTCCATTTTTTTGCTGGTTGTTGTTTTGGCGGGCGGGTATTGGCGGCTATCACGTTGGCTGCCGAATGCGTGATTTTAGCGCCAGTCTTGCCGATTTTCTTTGGCAATCCTATTAGCGTGATTATTGACATAACAATAATTGCAGCTGTAATGGCAATAGAGACAATGGCAATGAAGGGGGCGGCGTCGCTATAGCATCCAGAGTGGCTCACGACGGGTCGAGGCGCTTGGCGTTCTGGTAGAAAAATCTTTTGTACAGCTTCTGATTGGAATAACGGATATAGTAATATAATTGCCGTCCACGTCCACTGCAAAAATACTGACAAATACCCTAATGTGCCAAAAATATTAACGACTATGCGGCGGCGCGAGTGTTGTTTGCTTTTCATATAGTTATGATAGCATGAGGAGTATGGGAGGGCAAAATAGGACAATAGCAAAACCTGCCGCTCGTCGGCAGGTTCATAATTCAAATGGTCGGGGTGAAAGGACTCAAACCTTCGACCTCACGGTCCCAAACCGCGCGCGCTATCAACTGCGCCACACCCCGATAGATGTGCAAAGCTATTATATATTATTTTGCGAGTTTTTCCTAGTCGTAATATAATCAAAGCATGAAAATATTATTTTGGAAGCATAGTAATGACTATGACAAGGTTTATAGGTGGCTGATAATTGTTGTGCCAGTAGTAGCGGCAGCTCTTAGTTTATGGATTGGCTTGCGGCAGAGCGTTTGGTTTGATGAAGCATATTCGATAATGGTAGCCAAGCGGTCTGCCAGCGAGATTATTCGGCTGTCGGCACTTGATACTCATCCGCCGCTGTATTATCTCGTTCTGAAAATTTGGGCGAATGTTTTTGGCTGGAGCGAACTGGCATTGCGCTCGCTAAGCGTGATCTTTTATGGAGCCTCAATTGCGGTAGCTGGTTGTTTTATTAAAAAGCATTTTAATGCGCGAGCAGCCATTTATGTATTAACGATGTTGCTTCTGGCGCCATTATTAATGCGCTACGGTTTCGAAGTTCGCATGTACGCTATGGCGTCGTTAATCGGTGTAGCGGCGACGGCAATGTTGGTACGGGCATACTCTAGCAAGCGGTGGACTGACTGGCTTATTTATGGAGCGTTGGTGGCGCTCGGCATGTACACTCTATACTACTTGGCGCTTTTGTGGCTGGCTCATCTAGCCTGGCTAGTCGCGATGGATGCTGGTCGGTTGCGTAAGTCTTCATGGAAAGAGTGTCGTTGGATAGGGGTATATGCGTTTAGCTTGTTGTTGTTTCTCCCTTGGCTATCATCATTTTTGAAACAGGTTGGCAATGGCGCACTCGCGCCAATTGGACAGCCAATGAATCTCGAGCAGTTAGCTGGTGTTATCTCATTTAATACAGTCTATCAACCACTTTGGCAACTGGGTGTAATTGCTTCGGTATTGGTGTTAGCGATATTTTTTGTATCTGTCCGCTCGATTGTCATTACTTTTCATATTAAGAAAAAAAACGATATTTTGTGGTTATTAGTTAGTTATATTAGCGTGCCGATAATATTATTGATGGTGATTTCTCTGTATAAACCGATGTATGTCGAGCGTTATTTGGCGCACGTTGCGATTGGCCTAGTTATGCTCGTGGGAGCTAGTCTCGCGCTGTCGACCGAACACGAGAGTCGTGAAGTTTGGCGAATAGCCTCACCGTTAGTTCTGCTGGTAGTTCTGGTGGTCGGGGCAACTAACCTCAGTCAGGTTGGCAATTATAACTTTCAGCGTATGCAAAAGCCAAACGTTAACTCCGTTGCTTCTATGGTTAAATGTAGCGAAAACGATGTGGTGTTAGCGGCCGATCCGTATGTGGCGATTGAGCTAGACTACTATCTACCGAATTGCCAAATATACTTTGCTAGCAGTGACGAACATCTTGGCGGCGGTTATGCTCCGCTAGATGGTAGCAGCCGCCAAGTTGTCGACACGAAAAAAACATTTACCCACGCAAAAAATATTTATAACGTCTACTATAGCGATATGAAAGCTAGTCTGTCAGGTCGCTATCGAGAGGTTGAAACGATCGATTTATCACCGCTAAAAATCACTAAGTTTAGCGCGGAATAATCTTCATCAAAAATTTGGTTCGCACTGCTAGGTAAATAATTGCAATTACCAAAATCGATAGCGCGAGGTTTTGAGGAACCTCGGCTAGACGGTCAAAAGAATTAAAATAACTAGCCGGCGCGCCATATTGCGGATTGACTATCAGATGCGCTCCCATGACTACGAAGGCATGAATTGAATAAACGTAAAGCGAATTAGTCCCAAACGGAATAAGTAGCCAGCCGAGATAGCGTTTAATTTGTTTTTCAAAACGCTGGAAAATCATAAAAAACCCAATAAACCAGAGTAGAGACATAGCTACGCGCGTTGGCGTCAGAGCTAGCTTATCGAAGCTGGCCGCTAGGATAGGGCGAAAATTATTAATAGCTGTCGAAAGATTATCATTTAAGGCTGGCGCGAAAAACTCGGCAAAAACATTGGCGATAAAAGTGATGATAAACAGGGTAAAGATGACAGTTTTAGTACGGCACCACGTTTTGGCGGACAAACTATTCCACCATGATTTAATTTGCGGCGAGTAAAATCCTAGCGTGAAGGCGATGAAAAAAATAAATTGCCAAGTAAATGGCTGAGTGAATTCGTTAACCGGCTTTGGTGTTAGCAGCCAAACTAGAGTGCTGACGGCTAGAACGATGTGCCATTTGCCGCGGCGCAGTAGCCAAAGCGCAGCTGGTGTTAGAGCCAAAAATATCGCATATAGACGCAAGTAATCGGCCCAGCCGTAGAATTCTTGCAAAGTAACTGTTCTCCAAAATAGACTAAAGATATTGCTATCTAGCGGAGGCAAAGGCGATTTGACGCCGTCGTTACCAACAAAATGCCAGCCGATCGCAATCGATAATATTGTAATGATGATACTGGTTAGATATAGCATGAAGCTTCGCCGCCAGATCAATTTAGCAGCGTATCTAAACGAGCGCTCTGTTAATTTAGCGCCGCGGACAATACCTAATACTAATCCAGAAATAATAAAGAATCCTTCGGCGGCAGTGACGTATAATCTGCTGTCGCCGCTGATGAACACGAGGCCGTTTGGAAAATAACTCAAATGATCAAGTATGATTATCACCAAAAACCAGCCTCTCATTAAATCCAGGCTGACAATACGATTAATTTTTGGTTTTTTTACAGCGCTCATTTTGGTCACTTCTACCAGTATAGCAGGTCCAATCTGAGGATAGTGTTAAAAGTAGCGGCTAGCGCGGGCGTTTTTTGGCGATATTACGAGCCTGTTCAGTGTATTTATCTTCAAGCGGGTCTAAAACGACGGCGCCGTATTTACGGATTATAGCTTGCGAAATCATCCAATCGGCGATGTGCGGATTCTTTGGCAAGAGCGGACCGTGCAAATAGGTACCGATAACGTTACAATAACGGGCGCCCTCACGGCCATCAATATTATTGTTGCCTATGCCTTTGATGACGTCGCCGAGCGCTGTGGTATTTTGGCTAAGCGTAGTTAGCCCGGAGTGATTCTCGTAACCGATAATTTCACCGAATTCTGGACTTTTGACGATAATATTACCAACAATGCGCTCGTCACCACCAATTGTCTCTAGGTCAAGAATACCGATACCAGGAATTATGTCGTCGTCTTTGGTAGTGAACGAGCGGCCGAATAGTTGGTATAAACCGCAGATAACTAACATTGGTAAATCGTCGTCAGCTAATCGTTTGAGCTGAGGGGCAATCTTTTGCAGGTCGTCACTAATTCGTAACTGTCCGGAGTCCTGTCCGCCGCCGCCGACGATTAAATCAACATCGTCTGGAAAAGTGTCGCCAACATTGTATTCAATTAGTTTGGTAGTAAAACCACGCCATTCTAGCCGCCGCTTGAGAGTCAGAACATTGCCCCAGTCGCCGTAAATGTTCATATCGCGCGGATAAAGTTGCAAGATAGTGATAGATTGCGGTTGCTTTTTCATCGGATTTCCTCCACGTCGGTATAACGGGCTAGTAGTCGTCGTAGTGCTAACATCGCGGTGTAGCTACAATAAATGCGCTTTGGCTGGCGAGTGTGTTTAGTGATGAGCTGGCGCAGTGCAACCGCCAGGTCGGTATCAACAAAATCGATAGGCACTTCGTCGTATTCTAGTCGCAGGGCCATGTCATAGGCGCGGACGCCAGATACGGCTGCGACGCCTTGTTCTTGTAAACTATCAAAATCTACATCCCAAAGCCAGCTCATGTCGCGGCCATCAGCGTAAGCATCGTTAATAGCTATCATAGTGGCGTAGTTTGCTGGGTTGAACGAAGCTAGGGCCAAACGGAAGCCAGCCGGGTTTTTGACCAACACTAGCTCGCAGGGTTGTCCATCTATTATTAATTGCTCGCCGCGGCCAAAAGCTGGCTTAATACCTGATAGCGCTTTGAGCATAGAATCAACATTTAGACTATTACCGAGAATCGCGCGCACTAAAGCAACAGCACCAGTAGCATTTTGAAGATTGTAGATGCCGCGCAGATTTAAATTCACCGAGTGATCGCTGCCGTTGAAGCCGATAACGGCGTGCTGGTCTTTAAACTCTTCAAGACTGGTGTCGTCAGCGTACAATTTAGCCGCATTTTGCTCGCTACTACGTAGAGAATCATCAGAAGGGAAAGTCTGCGAATATTTTGGGTTAACACCAAAACTTCGCAGCGGTGATTTAATATCGTTTACAAAATCAGGACTACTTAGTCGCGGGTCGTCGCGGTTAAGGACTACGCACTTTGTTGTGTTTATTGCAACATTATGGAGGAGTTTGGCGGTATTGTCAATTTCGCCGAAGCGGTCTAGTTGGTCGCGCATAACGTTGAGCAGCAAACAGTAGTTTGGCTTGATTGCTTTTACAAAGTGAACAGCATAGGCTTCGTCGAGTTCAAGCACGGCAATATCGGCGTTAATTCGTCCGTGCAAATCAACTTCGCCTAATAGCGCTGCTGCCACGCCGCGCGTGAAGTTGCTGCCAGTACGGTTGGTAAATACTTTCAGGCCTTGGCTTTCTAGTAATTCGACAACAATTTTGGTGGTAGTGGTTTTGCCATTAGTGCCGCTGATGAGTGCTATACCCATTGGTAGTTGCTGTAATGTGCGGCTAACAAAATCTGAGTCGATTTTTTCAATTACCAAGCCTGGTAAGGCTGAGCCGCTACCGCCGCGAATCTGTGCAGCTTTCTTGACAGTCTTCCCCAGCATAGTCGTGAGAGTTTGACGCATAAAACTCATTATACCTGTTTTTGGCGCATTATAGTAGCGTCCAAATGCTTTTTGAATTATAATAAAAAGCATATGTTTATTGTGGGCATGATTTCGTGGTGGTATAGCGTTGGATGGAAGCGGGCAGCAATAGATGTTTGGGAATCTATCGAGCGATTATACGACACGTTTTCGCTGGGATTATTGCTGAAGACACTGTTCGCGCCGTGGCGGCAAATTTCTGCCGGGAAAGTGCGCGGACCAATCGGGGTGCAGCTGCGGGCGTTTTTTGATCGCTTGGTATCGCGGATTATTGGCGGCTTTATAAGGATAATAACGCTGCTGATAGGTGTAGCAGCCTTGTGCTTGATGCTGTTGATTGGTCTACTGCGTTTGGCTATTTGGCCATTGGTGCCAGCGATGCCAGCGGTAATGGTTGTTGCGGCAATATCGGGGTGGATACCATGGCATCTTTAGGTACTTTTAGATATGCGTCTCAGCGAGCCAGCGAAGCGCGCTTTGGGCGGCTGCTGTCGCCGATGATTGCAAAAAGTCTTTCATGGTTAGCATTATTACTAGTGATATCGGGTACTATGCTAGTAACTATGGAGCGTCTGTCGCTAGGTTGGTTATGCGGTGCTCTGGCGGCAGTATTATATATGGCGGTGAAATTTTATAATTGGCACGTTCACGATCTGCCGGCTGGTAGGGGCGGCTCAGTTGATGATTTGTTAGCTGGCGACGTGTTGGGCCGGTTGTCGCGAGAACCGAATGTGCGAGAGATTGCTAAAGTAATTGGTGAGGTGCCAAGCGGTCAATTCATGGGGGTACGGCTTGGTATGACGCCGTCATTTTTAGCCACTATCGCTGAGGGTTCTACGATTTCCGTTGACGAACTGTGGAGTGTAGCTGACGATATTCGCCAAGCCAATCAGCTAGATTGTATCAGCGGTGCCGTATTAGCTACAGCGCTAGTGAGGAGCTTTCCGAATTATCAATCGATAATAGCGCAAACTCATTTAGGAGATGAAGATTTGGACGCTGGTATTTTGTGGCAAGAGCATTTGATGGAGATTGTTCGGCATTTTGGCCAGCGGCGGCGGACTGGCGGCTTGGCGCGTGATTGGTCGTTTGGCTGGATTCCGCACCTTGAGCGATTCGGGCAGAATATCAGCGAGCAAATTGGTGCTAGCCGTAATACCTTGTCGATTGACGTACCATCGCATGTTCAGGTGATTGATCAGCTAGTGGAAGCTTTTGGTACGGGCGGGCGGCAAAACGCGGTTCTTATCGGTCAAGCTGGTGTTGGTAAAACATCAGTAATTCATGCTTTCGCGGAACGAATTTTGGACGCTGATGCGAATGTACCCGAAAATCTTCGCTTCCGCCAGATCTTCATTCTTGACTCGGCATCGTTGATTGCGGCAGCGCCAGGTCGCGGCGAGCTTGAAAACTTAATCATGCAGGTTCTAGGTGAAGCTTACAATGCCAAGAATATAATTGTTTGTCTTGATGACGCGCAGTTATTCTTCGAAGAGGGCGTAGGGTCAGTAGATTTAACAAATGTCTTGCAGCCGATTTTAGATGCTGGCCGACTACGCTTAATTTTAAGCATGGACGAACAGCGTTATCTAGAGATCAGCCGCCGCAACCCGTCGCTAGCCAGCTCGCTTAACCGCATTAATGTCGCCGAAACCAACGAAGCAGAGACTAAAAAGGTTCTGCAAGAACAGTTGATTGCTATTGAATTCAACCGCAAAGTTACTTATATGATACAAGCGATTAACGAAGCTTATCGCTTGAGCCAGCGTTACATTCATGATATAGCTATGCCTGGCCGGGCGCTTAAATTGCTAGAGTCGGCAGCTAGTTTCAGCGAGTCTGGTATCGTGACCATGAATTCTGTACAGCAAGCGATTGAGCGGACAATGGACGTTAAGGTTAGCGTGGCTAATACGACCGAAGACCGCGAGCGGCTGCTGCATATGGAGGATTTAATTCATGAACGAATGGTTAATCAAGTTCGCGCCGTTAATGTCGTCAGTGATGCTCTGCGCCGCGCTCGCGCGGGCGTGCGTAATGAGAATCGGCCGATTGGTACTTTTCTGTTTCTGGGGCCGACTGGTGTCGGCAAGACGGAGCTATCAAAAGCACTGGCCGACGTATACTTTGGCGGCGAAGGCAAGTTAATCCGCTTAGATTTGAATGAGTTTGTTCGCTCCGATGATGTCGCTCGTTTAATCGCTGATGGCGCGGATGACCCGATGAGCTTGACCGCGCAAGTAATGAAACAGCCTTTCAGTGTGGTGTTGCTCGACGAGATCGAGAAGGCCGCGCCAGAAGTGCTAACTACACTCCTGCAATTACTCGACGAAGGGATTTTGCGCGACGCCAAGAACCGTGAGATCAGCTTTCGCGATGCCATCGTAATTGCTACTAGTAACGCTGGCGCTGATAGGATCCGCGAATATATCGAGCGCGGCTATCGGCTTGAGCAGTTTGAACAGCAGTTTATTAACGAATTGATTAGTTCGAACCAGTTTCGGCCAGAGTTTCTCAATCGCTTCGACGAAATTGTGCTCTTTCGTCCGTTTACGCCTGCCGAGTTGGTGCAAGTGCTTGATCTGATTCTGGCTGGCGTCAACAAAACTCTATTGCCGCAAAAAGTGTCAGTGACTGTTGATGACGACGCGAAACAGCTTCTCGTTCAGCAAGGATACGACCCGCGGCTAGGCGCTCGGCCGATGCGCCGCGTCGTTCAGAAAGCGGTGGAGAATACTATCGCTAAGCTCATGCTATCGGGGGCGGTCAATCCGGGCGATTCGGTGAACATTGATGTCGAGCAAGTACGGCGAATTTTTGAAGAATCTGAATCGCAAGTAGCTCCATTGCAAGGCGATGTGCCTAACCAGCAGAACCAAGCTTAAGAAAGTTTTCTAACAAGAGTTTTAGCGGCGCGGCGATTGATAGGTGCAACAATACCAACGGCTAGCGCGCCAATACCGCGCACGAGTGCCCGTGCTTTGGTTTTGTAGCGTTCTTTTTTGCTGAGGGACGTATTAGTGGTATCAAGCTGCGGCGACTCGGACCAGAATGCTAGCCGCACCGCTCTGACGCCGAGTGCCAAGCCTCGCTTTTTATTGCCGGCAAGCGTCTCGGCGTAGCTGGCTCGAGCGGTAAAATTAATATCATATTGATCAATACGATTTAGTCCGTCGGCATGTTTGTGCGAATCCTTGAGTTTCTCTAGTCCGTAACGAAAAGTTTCAACAGTCTTGGTATTATTTTCTGGAGTATCAAATTCATCGCTTGCTATGCGCGACAATTGCATGGTTGCCAGCATGGCTGCGCTAGCTCCCAGCTCGCGCAGCGTGCTGCGATTTGGTTCTTGTTCGGCTAAAGTTTCATGTTGATTAACTGCCTCAGTAAGCCACTTTTCAGCTTCTTCGTACTTGCCTAAATGTCTATAGGCATTACCCGCGTCGCGCGCCATCCGAGCCTTTTCGGATGGATCTGACGTTGTATCGTATGCCATTATCGCTAGTGTCGCAGCAGGGTAATAGGATCCATCGCGAGTTGCTTGCGCGGTCGATTTTGAAAGTTCGCCAAAATCCAACTCGCTGTCTTTAGTCTCCATACTTATATTATAACACGAAAAATTATCTAATGCAAGGCATGCGTTTCGTATTTTTGCTGGCAATTATCTCACTAGTCGCCAAGGCTTATTTTGATAGTGACGTAGCTAGTTTGATCATGGTCGAATTCACTAGTGGTCATCTTCGTGTACGGCTTGGCTATCTCGGAGGTGCCGTATACATAATCTTTATGTAGCGCTTGCGGTATAACGCTCAGGTATAAAATATGGCCGTTAGTATCTTTGAATGTATCGCTTTGAACGATAGTATCTTTATCTTTTGTATTGATAAGCGAGAAGCCAGCTTTTTTAATTTTTTTGGTTAAATCCATACGAGTTTTACTTACGGAAGCATTATGCCCATACTCTGTAGTGATAGACTTATCATTTGAAATATTACTTTTATAAACCGCCAGTCTATACGATTCATCTAGCTTCAAATTGCTATATATACTATGAATTTGGTTATAGCGGGCAGTGTTGGTGTATTCTACGACCATTCTGTCGACTAGATATACGCTCATAGCTGTTAGCCAAAAAAGCACAAAAACCAATATCGCATACACCAGTAAGCTTCGGCGCACCATGAAGTGAGTGTCTGTTTTTGTAATGTGTTTGACACGCTGCTTGCGAGTCTTCTTGGGAGATTTATTTGCCTTGGTAACCATAAACATAGTGTAGCATACTGATGCGATTATTGGCTAAGTATAGTTGTGGTGACAGATGATCCGCTGATTATCGCACCGGATAGCAAAGGCTGTTCCGTGACCCTATTCGGATCAAGCGGCTGGCGGCCTAAATTGTTGACGCTATCAACGAGGCTAGGGAAATTTTTCGCCAAATCATTATACGGCCTGCCATCAGGTATCGTACTATCGGTGGTGATAAATACCCAGCCGGCATTGCGCTGGCGCGATAAATTGATTATTTTTTGGTAATCGCTAGCCTTTGCGGCATAAATCGTATGGAAAATACGATGGGAATTAGCTGGGTCTTTTTCAAAGGCAGAGTAAGCGGTCTTATAGTTATTAATATATTCGTCAGCAGTGCCTTCGTTGGTCATGAAAATATCGGCGTATGGCGCAATCGCGTCGGTGATGTGCGTACCAGGATTGGCGACGACTAACTTGTTGCCGTAGGTGCTTTTCGTGTAGTTGTATAATTCTGCCATGTAAGCCGTTGCGCCGTTATTTCTGGACGACACTTCGTCGAAATAGAATCCGTGAATTTTATCTGCCCCGTAAAGTTCAATGAACTTAGCCATGGCGGCTTTAACTTCGGCAATCGGGCGAGTTTGATGAATAGTGCGGATGTAAGCTACAGTTTTGAAACCAAGCTCGGCGTTCTTTTTTAGCAGCCGCACATAGCCTGGGTCGAGCTTGGCGTCAGGACTGCCGTCTGCCATGATGAGTGTATACGGGATTTTGCTGCTGCCTGCTGTATGAACCGCTTTCCAGTAGTCAGAGAACTCGCTGCCGCCAGCCTCAGCGAGCGGATAAACGTAAGATAACATAAAGACCGATTGAGCATTGACTGTAGTAGAAGGGCTGGTATTTGTTTTATTAACCATACCAGCGACAGCGTTACTAAGAGAGACGGTGTAAGTCTTACCCTTGCCGCCAGTGCCGGCATTGGTATCAACGTAGAATTTGGCGCTGGTTTCTCCGGCTTTAATAACCACTCGCTGGCTGTCCCAACGGACATTGAGATTGTTCGGATTGCTAGTATTGTGCGTGATTTTGATATCCGCGCTAACATCGGTACTAGCTGCTTTGTCTAAAGTTGCCGTGTAAACAGCGGTTTCGCCTTCTTTGACGTTGGCTGGTCCATGAAGAGTAATTTTTGGCGCAGTCGCAGCAGGACTGATTATCCCCGCGCCAGTACCGCCGCCCAAATCATCAACGACTGACCCGCTAAATCCGCTGGTGACGCTCTCTTTATGTCCTTTCTTGTCGGTGTAACTGGCTTGGACGATGACTTGCATACCGAGGTGGTCTTTGGTTTGCACGAGAGTTTTGCCAGTTCCCAGGAATTTACCGTAAAATTCGTACCACCTGTAAGTAATACCGCTCTCTGGCACGCCATCAGCATCGGTAATGTAAGCAGTGAATATTTTTCCGACTCGGTTTATTCCGTCGATGGTGACGCTACCATGGTTATTATTTGATGCGGCGTTGCCGACAGCTATCGTAGCTGAGCTAATTAAATCTTTCATTACGTTTTTGTTGTTAGCATGAGTTGTTTTGACGGTGATTTTTTTACCCACTTCTGATGGTGTCAACTTGTATGAGAAATAACTAGCCCCAGGAATAGCCGCGCCGTCGGCAAACCATTGATAATACCGTATACCGCCGTCTTTCAACCCGTCAGGATCGTCGATTTGCGCGATTAGGGTTGAGCCGACTTCTGCGGCGCCGACGATTTTTACAGCTGCTTGTGCAGGTTCGGGTGTTGGCTTAGGCGGCTTGGATGGATTGGGCGGTGTAGTCGGTTTGTTATTGCTGGGCTTAGTGGACGGAGTATTCGCAGGTTGATGGTTGGCGGTATTGTGAATTGACGGCCTGCCCGGCGACGCTATTTGGCGGTAATGATAAGTATTGTGATTTCTGACAACCGAGACGCCATTTCCAGCCGTCTTGGTAGAATCACTAGGCGAACTGTTCGTGGACTCGTCAGTCTTGGTCTGGCTAGTCTCGTTCTTGCCGTCCGGGTTTGAGCTTGGTTCTGAATCCGAATCTGGTCGCTGCGGCTTACTATTTTCGTCGTCTACTTGAGAAGTAGTACTATGGCTAGGTCCTTGATTTGTCTGATTATGCTGATTCATGCTAATCAAACTGGTAAACAGCCAGTACAACAAAACTGCTGCTAGTACAACGGCCAATATCCCGATAACAACTTTTATTTTTCTATGGTTCGCTTGTTGGTTTTCCATATTCCTCTCCTCAGAATACAATACTTCAATTTAAGCATAGGCGATATGGAAAGTCAAATAACGAATTGATTGATCAAATTAAAAAAATAGACAGCTGTCATTGCTGCTATCTTTGGTACCCCGCACAGGAATCGAACCTGCAACCTTTGGTACCGGAAACCAACGCTCTATCCAGTTGAGCTAACGGGGCACATTTGGTACGCCCGGCAGGATTCGAACCTGCGACCCCTTGGTTCGAAGCCAAGTACTCTAATCCGCTGAGCTACGGGCGCCTATCGCAATTATATCACATATTGTATAATCAAACTATGAACATACAGCAGGACATCTCTCTCAAAAAGCTTACAACTATGCAGCTCGGCGGCGTGGCTCGGCAAGTTGTCGAGGCTAGAACTCGCGCCGATATCGCCGAAGCAGTACGCTATGCTCATGAGCACAATCTGGATATATACGTTCTCGGTGGCGGCAGTAATACGTTAGCGCATGACGAGGGCTTCGACGGACTTATTATACTCAATCGCATCCCAGGTTTTGAAGTTGTTGACGAAACTGACGATTTGGTGACGATTGTAGCTGGTGCTGGCGAGGTTTGGGATGACTTCGTACGGCGGACGGTCGAGATGAATCTCAGCGGCGTGGAATGCTTGTCGGCGATTCCTGGTACGGTCGGTGCGGCGCCTGTACAGAATATTGGCGCTTATGGACAAGAGGCTGCTTCGACGATTGTCTCGGTCAATGCCTACGATACGCGCGATAACCAATTTGTAACTATTAGCAATGCTGAGTGTGACTTTGCGTATCGTCATAGTATTTTTCGCGGTCGTTGGGCGGGGCGCTATATTATAACATCAGTAACGTTTAACTTGTCGCGGTATCAATCTAAACCGCCGTTTTATGCAGCGATTCAGCGTTATTTAGACGAGCACAATATTCACGATTATTCACCGCAAACATTACGCGAAGTTGTGATGAAGATTCGCTTTGATAAGTTGCCCGACCCGAAAGTCCGCCCAAACACTGGTTCGTTCTTCAAGAACGCTATTGTTTCGGCTGATAAATTATCTAAATTGCAGCGGAAGTATCCTGATGTCCCGCATTATGATATGTCGCATGATACATACAAAATTCCAACTGGCTGGCTAATTGATCAATGCGGGCTCAAAGGTACGCTTCATTATGGTATGCGCGTTCACGACAAAAACGCGCTAGTCCTTATCAATGAGTCGGCACAGAGCTATGAAAATCTAGCGCAAGCTCGCCAAAAAATTATTGACACCGTTTACCAAAAATTTGGTATCACCATTGAGCAAGAGCCGTTAGAGATACCTGGTAAAAACTCAGAAAAAGCATAGCCATTTTATAAATTGTGCGCTACAATTAAGTCATGAAGCGTAAAGAGGGCGGGTTTACTATAGTTGAAGTGGTTATTGCAGTTACCGTCATCGGCGTGCTGCTGATAATTGCTATGACTACGCTCAATGGCTTGACGGCGAAAGGTCGCGATGCAACCCGTAGAGCTCGCGCTGAAGCCATGGCTCTAGATCTTGAACGTTATTATAAATACAACACTACTTCCAGGGGGCATGAGTACCCAACTGGCAACGCGCTGTTAGCTGATATAGGCAAATATTTTAGTGACACTACAGTTGTGCAAGATCCCTCCCGTTCTGGTAATAGACTAGTCAAGGGCTGCCCGGCGGCTGGCCCGATACCAGCCAGCTGGGGCTGGACGGACGAGCAGAAAATGCTCTATAGGTATTGTGCTCAAGACAGAGAGAGATCCGACTGCGATAAAATTTACGGCGCTTCGGGTAAGGATGTTTGCGTCGGTTTCAGAATATATTACTATAGCGAATCAGATAATGCGCTTTATCAGGTGAACAGCATATGGTCAAGGTGAGAACGGACGAAGGTTTTACAATCGTTGAGGTGGTAGTTACACTGTTATTTATTTCGATAATATCGCTTGGCATACTAACAATGCATACTCAGGTTAGCATACTCTCGATCATCAATCGCCAAGAGCAAAAAGCTAGCTATCTAGCCTACGATAATATGCGTAAATATGTCAACGGAGCTCCGCCAACGTGGTTTTTGTGTACCGATCCGCTGCCAGGCGCTGTGCAGCAAGTATTGCTTGATTCAGAAGGGCATATTAGCGAGTTGCCCGGAAATACCAAGCAAAAAGTTGTGGCATCGGCGCCGTATGGTTGCGGCGACACCGTCAGCAGTTTGGGTATGCCGATTCGTGTTGAGTCTGTAGTAACATATGGTAATGGTAAGAGGGTAACTCATGTTGCATATGCGGCATTCTAACCAATCTGGATTCACTATCGTAGAGCTAATGGTGACGACGTTTGTTATGTTTATAGTGGTTGTAGTATTTGGCGGTATTATATCAGCATCTTACCGTCAAGCTATAGCAGCAGATGCGCTTGCTTCAATGACGCGTGACATGCACGTGACGATGGACGCTATCGAAATGGATGTTTTGGCTTCAGTCGAGATTGCTTCTACTTCTAGAAGGGGTGATATGAATATGCTTGATCGATACGGATATAGCGCTGTAAGTAATCCTGCACCTACTCTGCAAACTTGGAAATATTTTGGCGGAGGTGGTAATAGGCGGGCCTTACTCCTGATACAATATGCGACTAATTTGCGGCGCGGGGCAGGCTCTCGCGAGGTAGTTTATGCTGCAACAAAAAGGTTTAATTGCAGTACAGAAAGACGTCTCCAGCCAAAATACAGACAGATGGTGGTCTACTTCATGCGGGACAATACATTGTATCGAAGGGTTATATTTGATGATATAAAAAGCGAAAGATACAAAGCCCTTGGTGTTAATGCTTCTGCTATATGTGGTACCGGCGATGAAAATAACGAATTTTGGCGCAAGATAGCAGTACAATCCATACCTCCGCAGTCATCCGAATTTACTGGCAGTGCAACGCCAGGGCGATCGCTTTATCGCGACGAAACAATTGCTCGCAACGTTTCGGCATTTGATGTTCAATATTTTAAGGATGATACGCCAATAGCCAACCAGTACGATGCTGCTCACAGTTCCGACCATATGTTTGAAAATGCTAACAAGGTTAAAATTGATATAACAATTAGTCCTCCTGTGGGGGGAGTGTCTAAAATATCTCAGTCATTAACTGTTCGGAAAGGAAATGAGGAATGATTCGCTTTGATAAGGGCTATTCTCTAGCAGTAATGATTATAATGACAACATTTATATTGGCGGTGCTAGCAGCTGCATATCGCGTTACTACGCGTTCGTATATTTATTCTCGCGAGGAGTATTATTATAAGCTGGCTCAAGAAGCTGGCGAATCGGGGACGGCGGCAGCTAATGCGTGTCTAGATATAAACAACTGGAAACAAACATGGGGTCATGTTGCTGGAGCTGCTGGCTTGTATCTGACGCCAAGCAGCGACTGCAAAGGTCAAGACGGCAAGATCCCGACCAACAAATACGTTATGAGCGAAGGTTCGATCCGTACAATTTTCACCGTTGGCGACCTTAATTTTCATGATGATCATCATTCGGATGTCTCGGCTGTTGGCAAAACGCAGCTTGTGGACTCTGGCGGTATGGTTTTGCGAGAGTACACTGTTTCGGTTAAAAAGCTTATCACTCGTCCCGGTCTGGTTGCTACGAAGTCTTCTAGCGGTACTTATCGAACGTGCGGTATTCTATCCAATAGTATTTGGTGCTGGGGCAGGAATCGTTATGGCCAGTTGGGCAACGGGAGGTCTGTTGGTCATAATCCAGGCAATCCAGCAAAAGCTGCGCTTAGCGTCGATTCCGATATACCAGTCAAAGTAGTTAAACAAACAGGAGTTCTCTACGGTAAGAGAATTGATGACTTATTTACCGCTCAGTATCATAGCTGCGCTCTAGCTGAAGGTAAAGTTTATTGCTGGGGCTACAATGGTACTGGTCAGCTTGGTAATGGACGATCCGGCGACGAAGAACATTCAAATGTTCCTATTGAGGTTAAGGGGGCGCTGGCTGGTAAAACAGTAACTAGCATCGGCGGTTCATATAATACTTCGTGCGCCATTGCTGGCGGCAAAATATATTGCTGGGGCGAGGGTTATCACGGTGTGACTGGTACTGGTGACAAAACAAAGGTGCGCCCATGGCCGACTTTAGTTAGAGCAGGTGTTTCTGGCGGTCTGCCGAATAATTATACGGCAACTGCGCTAGCGACCAGTGGTACGCGGTCTATGAATATGTGCGCTATCGCCAATGGCTTTGCTTATTGCTGGGGCCAGAATAATGTTGGTCAGATTGGCAATAATACATCTGCTAGCCCTGCCACTCAGCCAGTTTATAGTCCTATGAAAGTTTCTGGTTTGACTAATGTTACAAATATATCACAGGATGGATATTTGGCTCAAAGCGGCGAGGCAGACAGGTTTACTCACGTATGTGCTGCTGCTAACGGCGAGGCATACTGCTGGGGTAATGGTCGCGCTGGGCAATTAGGTATGGCGCATATCGGCTATATTGCCAAAAAGGCTACTCCAGTCAAGGTTGATCGGCCAGCAGGCTTGTCGCCGTCAGATAAAGTGAAGAAGGTTGAAGTGGGCATTTGGCATTCATGCATGCTTATGAATAGCGGTAGAGTGTTCTGCTGGGGGACTAATGCTTATGGTCATTTGGGGGCAAATCTTGCTCCTGGCGCGCTTCCTAACAATCGATCGGTAAAACCGATAGAGATATTGGTTGGCCCAGGCGGGATTCCGGCGGGGCAACGGATAATTGATCTAGCTGCCGGTGCTAACCGTGGATGCGCGGTGGTAGAAAACGGACACTCGTATTGCTGGGGTCTGAATGACGCCGGGCAGATTGGTGACGGTACCCATATTGATGCCCGCGCACCAACCGAATCATTATTCTTGCGCCCGACGCAGAACCGCTACATCTATTAAAAAACCACTTGCGCTTTCGTTATCGGTGTAGTATTATCAAATTACAATTAACTAACATAATAAATAGGGGGCACATTACTGTGACAACAAAACAACTTAAAAACCGAGGTTTCACCCTTGTTGAGCTCTTGATTGTGATCGTCATCATCGCGATTTTGACGGTGATTTCATTGATTGCTTATAATGGTATTCAGAACCAGGCACGTACAACAACTGCAGAATCAAGCGCGAAGACGCTGGCTGATAAGGTTCAGATTTATTTCACAAATGAGAGCGACTATCCAAAACCTGCCGACCTAGATTCTTCGTCGACTACTCCAGGTAAAATGGTTGACCCGGCTAATGCTAGTAAACCTTGGCACGTGGATACCAATGCATTGACAGTAAGCAGTACTGCTATTACTGATGCGAATAAGCCAAGCAAAGAGAACGTCTTGAACTATGCGACTTGTGGTAGTCCCGCCACTGGCGCAAAAATCACTTACTATGACTACACAGCGAGCAAGGCAAGAGAGCGAAAGATTGGTTCTGGCTGTTAAATAACTATAGAAGATTCAGTTGAAAATAGAAACGTCCTGGTGTGTATCAGGACGTTTCTATTGTAACAGACTTAAAGTTATACTAATGATGGCTATAATTCTCTACAAAACTTCCTTACTTCCTCGCGCAAAACTCCTAATTTCCCCTCGTCCTCACGAGCGTCAATCGCTTGCTTGATCCACTCAGCGATTCGCGACATGTCGTCGGGTTGGCAGCCGCGGGTGGTGATAGCGGGCGTGCCTAGGCGGATGCCGCTAGGCCGGAACATCGGTAGCGGGTCGTCGGGTACGGCGTTGGCGTTTAGTGTTAGACCGATCTTATCGATAGCGATCTCGGCAGTTTTGCCATCGATACCAAAACTCTTGTTGATGTCGGCTAATATCAAGTGATTGCTGGTGCCGCCAGTCACTAATTGGAAGCCGCGTTTTTGCAGTTCTTCGGCTAGCCGTGCGGCGTTAGCGACGATATTTTTCGCGTAGTCGCGGAACTCGGGCTGCAGCGCCTCGCCGAAAGCTACCGCTTTGGCGGCGATGGTGTTCATATGCGGGCCGCCCTGCATACCCGGAAATACCGCTCGATCTATCAGCGTGGGGATGTTCTCAAGCGTTTTGGCGGGTTTTTTGAGCGGACTAGTCACCTTGCCCATACTGAGTATTAAACCGCCGCGAGGACCGCGCAGTGTCTTGTGGGTGGTGGTAGTCATGACGTGAAAGCCGTAATCAAGCGGATTCTTGGCTACGCCGCCAGCGATCAATCCAGCAATATGTGCTACATCAGCCATCAGCAGACAGTTATTTATTTCGCGGCCGATTTCGGCAAATTTAGCCCAATCCAGTTCGCGCGGGTAGGCGCTGAAACCAGCCAAAATAATCCGCGGCTGATGCTCATGTGCTAAGCGGCGAATCTCTTCGTAATCAATTTCGCCAGTTTCGATATTTTTCATTTTGTACGGGACGAAGTTGTATAAGTTAGCGCTGCGGGTGACAGGCGAGCCGTGCGTCAGGTGCCCGCCATGGCTCAAGTCCATCGCCAAGATAGTGTCGCCCGGCTGGCACCAAGCACTGTAAACTGCTTCATTAGCTGGCGCACCGCTGTGAGGCTGGACATTGGCGTGGTCAGCGCGGAATAATTTTTTGGCGCGGTCGATGGCTAGCTGTTCGACGCGGTCGGTGAATTCTTGGCCGCCGTAGTAGCGTCGACCGGGGTAGCCCTCGCTGTATTTATTGGTAAAAACGCTGCCAAGCGCTTCGCGAACGTTTTTGCTGACGTAATTTTCGCTTGGTATTAGTTCCAAACCGTTGCGCTGGCGCTCTTCTTCGCCGGCGATGCAATCAGCAACTGCGATGTCTGTCATGATTATCCTCCTTTTTCTTATCTATATTTTAGCACTTATAATCATTTACTGTAACGTTTTGAAATAGAGTTGGTCGCGATTAAATTTCTTGACAATATATCATATCAGGTATATTATGGTGACATGAAAACGGCGAAGTATCTCAAAAATATTGGCGCGCTCATCCAAGAAACGCGCCAAGCACGCAATATGACTCAAAACGAACTGGCAGAGGAGCTTGGCACTAGCCAGTCGGCAATTAATCGAATTGAGAACGGCAAGCAGAATATCAGTCTCGAAATGATCGCGCGTATCGGCGAGGTACTGTCAAGCGAAATAGTACGGATTAATAGCTCGGGCAAAACTAACTTTCGTATCAACGGCGGCCGGGAATTGCATGGTGAAATTGAAATCAAAACTAGCAAGAACGCTGCTGTTGGATTGCTATGCGCTAGTCTACTCAACAAAGGCAAAACGACGCTGCGCCGGGTAGCACGGATTGAGGAAGTTAATCGAATTATTGAGGTTCTGGAAAGTATAGGCGTGCGATGCCGCTGGATTAGCGAGCACGACCTCGAGATTGATCCGCCGAAAGCCTTGCAGCTCGACAGTATGGATGTCGAGGCCGCTAAGCGAACGCGCAGTATCATTATGTTTTTGGGTCCGCTATTGCACCAATACGAGACGTTCAATATACCGTTTGCTGGCGGTTGCAGCCTAGGCACGCGGACGGTTGAACCGCATATGGCGGGTCTAGCACCGTTTGGTTTGAGCGTCGAAGCAGCCAATGACAACTATATTGCCACGGCTAAACCGCAGCGAGTTGATCGAGCAATTATTTTGACCGAGCGCGGCGATACGGTCACCGAGAATGTCGTTATGGCGGCGGCGCTTTATGATGGTACGACTATTATTCGCAATGCTAGCCCGAACTATATGGTGCAAGATGTTTGTTTCTTCCTAGAAAAGCTAGGTGTCAAAATAGAGGGCATCGGTACCACTGTTCTCAAGATTACTGGCAAAAAATCAATTGACTGTGACGTCGAGTACTTCCCAAGCGAAGACCCAATTGAAGCGATGAGTTTCGTGGCGGCTGGTGTCGTGACTGGTTCAGAAATTACTATCAGGCGCGTGCCGATTGAATTTATGGAGCTAGAGCTAGCGACTTTGGCGGGTATGGGTCTGCAATACGATATTTCCGAAGAGTACATGGCGCGCAATGGTTGCACTCGTCTAGTTGATATCGTGCTCAAAAAATCCGAATTACATGCTCCGAAAGATAAGATTCATGCTCTGCCGTTTCCGGGTATCAACATGGATAATCTACCGTTCTTAGGATTATGCGCCACGGTAGCCAAGGGCCGCACGTTGATCCACGATTGGAGCTACGAAAATCGAGCAATCTACTTTACTGAGCTAACTAAAATGAATGCTCAAGTAAATATGGTCGATCCGCACCGGGTTTATATCTCTGGCCCGACTCGCTGGAAGCCGGCTGATATCACAGCGCCAGCCGCACTGCGTCCGAGCGTGGTGATTTTGCTAGCGATGTTGGCGGCGCCTGGCAAATCGGTACTGCGCGATGTTTACAATATCAATCGCGGCTACGAAGATATTGCTAACCGCCTGAACTCGCTAGGTGCAGATATCGAAACCGTTTGGGAATAGTGACAATCAAGCGCCTGTCTGCTATAGTAATAAATACCCCGAGAAGGGGGTAATGTGGCGGAAGTGGCTCAGTTGGACAGCCGTGAGCATCAAAAATAGCGCTCGCTCTAACCAACTGACAAGATTCTGCTAGTACATTTCGTAGTATTCATTATGGCGGAAGTAGCTCAGTTGGACAGCCGTGAGCATCAAAAATAGCGCTCGCTCTAACCAACTGACAAGATTCTGCTAGTACATTTCGTAGTATTCATTATGGCGGAAGTAGCTCAGTTGGTTAGAGCGCTGGATTGTGGCTCCGGAGGCCGTGGGTTCGAATCCCATCTTTCGCCCCAAATAAAACACCCGGTTTTCTTCATTAGTCTCGGGTGTTTTATTTGACTCTAAATCATAAATACTATCGGTTGAACGGGTCGCGCGACGGCTTGATCGGCTCGGTGAAAGTACGCGACGGAACAGTCGGTTCGGTCGTAGGTGTAATGAGCGACGATTTATTTGTTTGCGTGGTTCCTGCGCTTCGCGAGTTTGCATCAGAGACCCGCGAGCTTTGCGGCTGGTTGCTATTAGTCGCTTGCGTGCCATTGGTGCTGGCTGCGGCGATTTTCTGGTCTTGCCACGCTTTGCGATAAGCGTTTCTGACTCCAGAATCCTTGTATGCGCCGATATATTGCCGGTTAGTGTTGGTGCTTTGGCGCTGTTGAAAGCTATTTTTGGCAATCCTGCCACCAATCTGTGGCTTGTTATTGGTTAATCCGCTTGAATGCATAGCATCGCTCTGTGTGCTATTAGTTGAGAAGCGGTCAAATAAACGTCCCATGCTTTTATTATACACTAACGTAATGATATAATGTATAGTGCGCGGGTGTAGTACAGCGGTTAGTATGCGAGTTTTCCAAACTCGAGATCGGAGTTCGATTCTCCGCACCCGCACCAAAATATTTGCCCCGATAGCTCAGCTGGCGAGCCCTCAGCGACAAAAATCGCATAGCTCTATCCAGCTTTTGTCTAAGCGAATCGGGCGACTAAATACATTTTCAGAGTGCCCCGATAGCTCAGCTGGATAGAGCAGGAGACTTCTAAGCTCAAGGCCGCAGGTTCGAACCCTGCTCGGGGTACCATTATTCAACTAGCCGATAATAAAAACTCATCGCAATGATGAGTTTTTTACATGGAGTTTCGTGGAGGGCCAGGAGGGGCTCGAACCCTCGACACCCTGCTTAAGAGGCAGGTGCTCTAACCAGCTGAGCTACTGGCCCTTATCTTTTCATTATAGCATAGATAGAGGTAAAAGTAAATATGAACGCTAGGAATTTTCGGTCTGTTGGGTAGTCAAATGATGACGCTTACTCTTGCTAATTCTGTGAAAATCGACGATAATATACGAATAATGCCAGAGTTGAATCAAATTGGCGCCCACTTGCGGGCAGGTGTTATACGTGCACAGCGGCAGTCTGATGAGCGGCAACAAATACTTAGTCAGGCTGATAAAATTAATGTCGTTGGTGCTGGCGGCATGTTGACGGCGGCTTACGAGCAGCTGCGCAACGCCGCTGAAAATACCGAGGAGCACTTGCTGCTACAAAATGCTATCCGGCGGTTTTTCAAACAATCGTTTATTGTTCGCGATGAGGCGTTGGTCCGCAAAAGCGGCGAAGAATTGGTGGTTGAATTGACTTTTGCGGGATATTTGCCCAACGATAGCGTGTCGCGCAGCCAAATCAAAGAGATTTCAAAACTAGCAACAGCGCACTATAAAGCGTATGAAAAGCTGATTGCTGATCGTTCAATCAATTTAGATCGTTCTTCGGCATGGCTGTTAGAAACTCTGTCGGTATTGGCGGCGAATGTATTGGTTGATCACGCAGGCGATCATGCGTTTATTGATTTTGCGTATGAATATTTCGAGACAGCAATTCCGCGGGATGCGCTGCAATCGACTTCGGCTGATGAATATGGAGCTGCGCTTTATGTGGCTATTCAGCAGGCGCTGATGAAGAGCGACGTAGCCACGGTGCGCGCAGGGCTGTTGGTGCGTTACGGAACAAGCGTTGAATCCCTTGATGCTTTTGTCGAATTTAATCGTAAAATTGATAAGATGCTGCGCAGCGCGTCGGTTGAAGAACTGCGCCGCGTGGTTGATCGGCAGGGGGCGCCGCTGCGCGTTATTCGCCATATGATGGAGACGCAAGACGACTTCCCGGCGTTGTTACAAAAGCGCGAGGCATTTCTCGACGAATTTGAGCGGCAAGTGAACCGTGAATATTCTAGCATGATGGCGCGAATTAACCGGGCTATTATGCGCAGCGTGGTCTTCTTGGTAATTACTAAGTTTTTGATTGGCATCGCTATTGAAGTGCCGTATGACCTATGGGCGCACGGACAAATTGAGTGGTTGGTGCTGATGATCAATTTGTTCTTCCCGCCGATATACATGGTGTTGCTGCGCTTAACGCTGAATGTGCCGGGATACGCAAATACCGAAGCGCTGATTAAACGAGTCGATCAGATGCTCTACGGCGGCGATAATACTGTACTGATGCGGCGGCAATTAGCGGGACGGACGTATGGCTCGATGTTTTCGATTATGTACGGCGTAATGAGTCTGGCGGTGTTCGCGCTGGCGACTTGGCTGCTGACGTTGATTGGTTTTTCACCAGTGCATATTATTATTTTCTTTGTATTTTTCTCGGCGGCGAGCTTCCTAGGCTTTCGCTTGAGCCGGTTGATTCGCGATCTCGAGATTGTGCGCAGTGCTAGCAACGGCTTTACCTTTGTACGCGATACGCTGTATTTGCCGTTTGTAGTCGCTGGCCGGTGGATGAGTGATAAATACGCGCAGGTTAATATTGTGTCGATGGTGTTGGATATGTTAATCGAATTACCGCTCAAAACCATTTTGCGCAAGATCCGGCAATGGGCAGCTTTTATTGATGATAGAAAGGACAGTATATCATGAAAGAGTTAAACGGCAAGGAACTGCAAGGTTTTATTAAGCAGCGCCAAGCGCGTCAAGTACGAAATCTACGCCAAGAATATGGTGTGGTACCAAAACTAGTTATTATAATGAGCAAAAACGCTAGCCAAGCGATTCAAACGTATGTTCGGATGAAAACACGTTACGCAGCAGATATTCTGATTGATGTTGACGTACAAACAGTCGCGCAAGCTGATATAGCAGTGGCGATTGAGCAAGCTAATAACGACTCAGCGGTGCAGGGGATAATTTTGCAATTGCCGATTGATGACGTGTCGCAGACCGAAAAGCTGTGCCAATTAATCGCGCCAGAGAAAGATGTTGATGGTTTAGGGGTTAATAGTATCTATCCGAGTGCTACTGCGCAGGCAATCGATTGGCTATTGGCTGGGTATAATATCGAGTTACCGGATAAGCAAATTGCCATCGTGGGCCGTGGTAAGCTTGTCGGAGCACCGCTCGAAAAAATGTGGCAGCAGCGCGGTCTAAACGTGCAGGTCTACGACAAAGCGAATCCAGCTACCGCGGATAGTTTGCGAAAATGTAACGTAATTGTAACAGCGACCGGCGTGCCGCGCTTGATCACCTCCGAAATGATCGCGCCAGAGACGGTAGTGGTGGATGCTGGTACGGCGAGCGAAGGTGGCGTGTTGGTCGGCGATGTTGACGATGCAGTTCGCCAGCGCAGCGATATTAAGATTACACCGCAAAAGGGCGGTGTCGGTCCGTTGACATACGCAGTATTATTTGATCATCTGATTGAGGCGTGCTTGCGGCAAGTTGGTAAGTTATAGTAATTCTATCGCTTATCGTTCAGTGCTTCTTTGGCGTGGATGACAACTTGGCTAGGTGTTAGATTAGCCTTGACGATATAACTATGAATACCTAGGTTACGCAGCTCGGCAGGTGCCTCTTCTTCGCCTAGGTTGGTTAGAATGATAACTGGCGTATTAGCATTAGCGGGCTGCTGGCGGATTTTTCGCAGCGCTTCGGTGCCGTTCATATTCGGCATTTGCAGATCAAGCAAAATGATGTCAGGATTAGCATGCTGAACCACTTTGACGCCAGTCTCGCCGTCGCTGGCAGTAACCACATCGAATCCAGCCGCCTCGAACTTCATCCGGTACATTTGGTTGATTACTTGATCGTCCTCGATAATAGCGATAGTTGTCATGCTTTTATAATAGCATATCCCGGTTACTTTTCGAGTAAGCTCTAGCGTTATCGTCGAGAAAAGTGTACTATAAAGGCAATGAAGCGGTTTTTTGGTAGAGTTCGCCGTCCATCGTATCGTTCGCAACAAGTTGTGGACGTTCTGACGCGCAAAATGGTTGATGCCAAAGATATTGATACATTGCTAAATAGCTATTTAGAAACTTTTGTTAGTGTACTGCAAGTACGTTTTGCTGGCGTGGCTTTTTGCGATCAATATCACCAGCCGTATATTGCTGGCAAGCGTAATGTGCCGGCATGGTTGGATTCGCAGACGCTTGGTTCTGGCGACATTGGTGATTATACTCGATATGGTATTGCAGCAATCTTACCGCTATGTGTTGCCGATCAGAAAATTGGTTGCCTGGTAATTGGCGAGCGGCGTGACGGCTGCGAGATTCGCGGTAAGGAATTTGAGCTGTTTGATGTTTTGGCGCGTAATCTATCGGTGGCGCTTTTGAACATGTTTCGCCTAGAGGAGATTCGCCGCTTAGCTGGAAATTTAGAGAAGGAAGTCGATGAGGCGACCAGTCAGCTGCGCCAGTCCAACAAAAGATTGCAGGCCCTGGATGCCACTAAAGATGAGTTTGTCAGTATGGCCAGCCACCAGCTGCGGACGCCGCTGACCAGCGTGAAGGGCTACCTGAGTATGGTTCTCGAGGGCGACGCTGGCGAGATTACACCGCCGCAGCGGCAGCTGCTAGAAGAGGCTTTTCGCAGCAGCGAGCGGATGGTGCGATTGGTTAGTGATTTTTTGAACGTGAGCCGTTTGCAGACTGGTAAATTTATTATCAATCGTACAGCGGTTAATTTGTCGCAGCTGGTTGCCGAAGAGGTTGCGAACGTAGATCAGGTGGCAAATACGCATAAGGTCAAGGTCACGTATCGCCAGCCAGCGCGCTTTCCGCTGCTGTATCTAGACGACACCAAGATTCGCCAAGTTATTATGAATTTCATTGATAACGCTATTTATTATTCACCAGACGCTAATACGGTAAAGGTCCGATTGTCAATTGAAGATGGCCAGGCAGTTTTGCGGGTAATCGATAAGGGAATGGGCGTATCGCCATCTGCCAAGAAAAAGCTCGGCACTAAGTTCTTTCGCGGCGATAACGCTCGGCGGCAGCGGCCGGACGGCACGGGAATCGGCTTGTTCTTGGCGAAGAAAGTAGTCGAAGGGCATGGCGGTACGATGATTTTCGAATCGGAGCTCGGCAAGGGTAGTACTTTTGGCTTTCGGCTACCGATTGCGGAGTTAAAGTCGCCGCCAGCTCTAGACGGCAGCAAAGCATAAATGGTATACTTTTATTTATGAAGAGGAAGACGGGATTTATCATAGGCGGCGGCCTGGCGGTTATAGCAGCTGTTGTCGCTGCGGCAGCACTGGGATATCTTTACGGCGGCGTAAAAACGCCAGAACAGCGCGCGCTGGTTTACTATAATGTGTGCGGAAATGATATCATTGATAAGTTTAATGGTAGTATATCTTCCCCTGATAATCTGAAGAAGATTGCTGGCGAAATAGAAAAAAAGAATCACTACGCTGATGACGCCACGTGTGTTGTTGCTTTGTATTTTTATCATACGACCGCAGATGTGAACGGTCATAGCCAGAAGACGGACGAGTTATATAACAAAATAAAAAACCTGTCAGACAAAGGAATATACGCTAGCGGCAGACTGAAGGTGCCAGTTAATGTCGAGCAGTTAAATTTACTGCGCAGTAAGCAATCAGTTCCGGAGAATAAGCAATAATGCACAAGGGGCTGCTGCGTGGCTTGAAGTGGTGGCTTGGCTGTTTTGTTATTGTAGTGGCCGCAGGTGTTGTCTGTTTGCTGAGAAGTGATACGTCGTATGCGGTTTATGGTTGGAATTCTGGACGTAACGATATGGAACGGCAAGCTTGGGGCGGCGATCCTTGCGGCGATTATATTAATCACCCGTGCGCTGTCTGGTGGGCGTCTTATCATAATACAAACTATTTCAGTATGGTGGGGTCTTCACCGACCAACCCGATCGAGATGGACTGGAATGCAACAACACTATACTTTACCATACGAGGCTCGTGGAATACCCAACGATTTCGTAATCCAATTAGAATTTACTCTCTTTTCACTTTCAACGGGCAGGGCAGGTCTGTTTGGGTAACTAATCCAGCAGGTCATATAGACGGCAATGGCAATTATTTCTTTAATAGGGGTTATTATGGCGGCGGTGGTCCTGAATATCAATGGATAAACGGTGAAAGCGAATGGGATCAGTTAAATCTAGGAGCTGACGTTAACGGTGTCGCTCAACCTGGCGGCCCGTCAGAGCTAGTTACGTTTGGTGCGAAAAGCTGTTTGGCGGTCATGAGAGGTAATAAAGTATACACTTATAGCGGTTCTCATGTTAACTGCGGTACCGACAATATCTCGCTGTGGGTACGCCGTAAGCCGCGACCTAGCGGCTGGAAAGTCCAAGGCGAAAGCTATATCTATAATCGTTCCGACAACAAGACTTATGCGAATTATAATAATTCCAATGCCTTTGGTACTTCTCGCCCGTACGCTGAACGGCATCTAGATGGTAAACCAGATGTTTTTCCTGGAAAACAGGCCGAATTTATAGCGACTCTTCGGAATACTCCGTATTCAAATTATCAGCATACAAATTCTAGCGTACAAGTAGTTATAGAGTCGGCATATTTTAATAATCTGCACGATGTTGCTAGCTGTGCCAGTAAGGATTGGCGCCATTGCGGTGGTAGCAATAATGGACATAGAGTTCTCATTGCACGCGGAGCGGTCAGTAATATTTATAATAATAAATGCCGGTCAGCGCTTAATAACTTAGTGCAAAGTCCTAATAATACAAATACTTGGAGTGGTCGGGATGGTGACGATTGTATGAAGATTCGCGTACCCAACGACGGTAGCCGAGCGGGGTCTTATATATGTACGCAGATATGGTGGACGTGGCCAGACTCGGTAGTACGTAGGGACTGGGCTTCGAGCGAACCTGCCTGCGCAAGGGTGGCTTCGGACTTTAATTTGGTGCCAGGAGTTGGTTCGGCGGGCGGGTCAACGGCTATTGGCGTACTAGAACAAGGTAATGCGACAACGTTAGATAGCGCCATATACAATACGGGCGGGCGTCGCGAAGCTGGCGGCAGTAGTGATGCCGATGTCTTTACGTTTGCCTTCACCGGATCGGCTGCAGAAATGTCGGATGGTCAACTGGGCAGTATACTAAATGGCATATTCAATAAGAATGATGGAGACAGGCATTATGCCGATACGACCTATGGTGCAGGCGTGAACACATGCTCTTGGCTCAATTCTCAGCCCCAGTTGTCTGGTAAAATCAGCGATTGTACACCAACAAATAACAAGCAGAGTGCTTTTGATAGGACTGAAGTTATTGATACATCGGCGCTTGATACGGCACGATACAAGATTGGCGATGTAATTTGCCGGGTAGCTACTGTTAATAAGTATAACTGGGATACAACGGGAGATTCTTCAAAACGCCGTGTATCGTATCCGCGTTGCTACCGTATTTCCAAGAGGCCAATGGTACAAATCTGGGGTGGCGATGTGCGTGTCGGGTCGAGCAATATCGCGAATGCTTTAATCACCCAGCAGTATAAGTCGGGCATCTATACTGGCGGCGCGCGTACGTTAACTATGAGTGGCAATACTCATTCGATCGGCAGCTGGGGTGAGTATGGTATGTTTGCGCCAGAAATTTCCTCGTATAGCCGGTCAAATGTTGTGTCGGCATCAGGAGGTGCTCTTTCTGGCATGGGTACGACATCGCGGTTGGGTATAGCGGCAGATAGCGAGTTAAATGGTCTAACATTTGCCAATAATAAGGCTAGATATGGGCAATGGGGAACTATCGGCGCGCAAAATACTGTCAAATCTAGTTATTTTGGCGCTCAGCGTCCGTTGGCGGGCGAGACTATCTCGCTTAACGGACTGGATGGTTCGTACAAATTATCATCGTCGCGCCCAATCGTGAATTTGTCGGGCGGCACTGTTGGGGTGGGTAGGTCGGTTATCATTGATGCCGGTGACAAGACAGTGGTCGTAGACGGCGACATACGTTATGATACTGGTAATTTCTCTAGCGCTAGTCAATTGCCGCAGGCTGTGATCTATGCACGCAATATTATTGTTAAGGATAGTGTGACTAATATTGATGCTTGGCTAATTGCTTCGGGTACTAATGCTGGCGTGGGCGGTGTAATTTCTACCTGCGAAGTTGATGAGAGCGGTGTTCGATCAGCATTGATCCGATCTGATTATACTAGCGGATTGAAATCGACGGTTTGTGACAAGCCGTTACAGATTAATGGGGTAGTGTCGGCGCGTGTTTTGCAGCTGCGCCGTACTCACGGAGCTGACGGTTCGGCTGGTAATGAGAATGGTTATACCACGCCAGCGGAGATTATTAACGCGCGGATGGATACGTACTTGTGGGCCTATAATAAAGCTAACGCAAACAGTTCTATTTCAACCGACACCACAACCGAGCTGCCACCGCGGTATTAGCAGTTGTTTATTGCGCAAATAAGGTCAATCTGTTAATATATCTGTAAGTGCGGCCTTATCGTCTAACGGTTAGGACACCAGGTTTTCATCCTGGCAATCCGGGTTCGATTCCCGGTAAGGTCACCATATAATATAAACTTGCACTTGTCAAGTACGTCCTAGTCTGGGCGTACTATTTTTGTGGAACACATTAGAGTATAATAACTATCTATGAGTAATACATTTAAAAGGACTAAGATACTGGCGACTCTGGGGCCAGCCACAAATTCACCAGAGAAAATCAAACAATTAATTGAAGCTGGCGCAAATGGCTTTCGTTTGAACTTTAGCCATGGATCGTACGAAGAACGGCTCGATCAGATCAAGTGGATTCGTGATGCTAGCGCCGAAGTTGGCCGAACGGTAGCAATCTTGCAAGATTTACAAGGACCAAAAATTCGTCTCGGCGTTCTAAAGAACAACCACTTAGATGTTAAAGCTGGCGACGAGATCGTTCTCGATCATGCAATTCAAGAACACGATGGCAGTACGAATTTGCCGATTCAATACAATTTAGCTAACAAAGTCAAGGTTGGCGAGCCAGTTTACTTGTTCGACGGCAAGATTCGCGGCGAGATGATTGAGCGGGTTAGCGATACAGCAATCAAGATTCGTATTCTGAATGATGGATTTTTGATGAGCCGTAAAGGCTTGAATCTGCCAGACACCGACTTTGGCGGCGATATTTTAACGCCAAAAGATTTGGCTGACGTAGAGTTTGGCGCCGACAAAGATATTGATTTTGTAGCCCTCAGTTTTATTCAGAGCGCTGACGATATTAATAACTTGCGGCAGATTATGCTAAGCCACGGTTCAACAGCACAGATTATTGCGAAAGTTGAGACCAAAGCAGCCATCGAGATGGAGTCGCTCAAAGAAATAGTCAAGGCTGCTGATGGCGTGATGATTGCGCGCGGCGACTTAGCGGTCGAGACTAGTCCCGAGATTGTACCGATTGTTGAGCGCGAAGCAATTCGCTTGTGTCGCAAATACGGTAAACTATCAATAGTGGCAACGCAAATGTTAGCCAGTATGGTCGATAATCCAGAGCCTACTCGCGCCGAAGTTAGCGATGTAGCAACAGCAGTAATCCTCGGTGCTGATGTGGTGATGCTCTCTGATGAGACAGCTAATGGTAGTTATCCTGTCGAGGCAGTCAAAATGATGGCCAAGACGGTGCGTTACACACAGTCGCGCTGGCCGATGAATGACATGCCGATTGAATATGGCGAGAAGAACCGCCGCCGTAATGCGATTGCTAATGCTGCGGTAGTAGTAGCTAACCAAGTAGACGCCGATGTGATTATCGCCGAAACTAAATCTGGCGCGACGGCTGCGCGGATTGCTGCCTGTCGTCCAGAGTTGCCAATCGCTGCGGTAACGCCGAATAAGCGTGTGGCTCAACAGTTAGCTTTGTCATACGCTACCCGTTCATATGTGCGTAAAGAGGGCGAGCATGTTGGTACAAAATTAGCCAAAGAATTGCTTGATTGGGGTACTTTCGGGCGCGATGACAAATTAACCGCGGTTGTTGTCAGCGGCCGTCAGTCGGGTGTAGCCGGCGGTACCGACACATTGCGTGTGCGTGTTGTTGAGTAAAATACAACAAAAATTTAAGAGACACCTCGCTTTTGGCGGGGTGTTTTCATGCAAAAAACTAGACGGGCGTTAATAACTGTAGTAAACTAGACGCAAGGGTAAACATAAGCAAGTATAAAACGTGGGCAAGAAACTTATTATTGCAAACTGGAAAATGAACCTCACTGTCAATGAGGCGAGTTTGTATGTTCATAAACTCGACAAGCTGGTTGGCAAGCTCAAAAATACTGAGGTAGTGTTGGCACCGACCATGTTAGCGCTCCAGCCGCTTAATATGCAGGTGCAACATCATCACTTTAACCTGGCAGTGCAGAACTTTTATTGGCGTGACAGCGGTGCTTACACTGGTGAAGTATCAGCGTCGCAGCTGCGCGGTATCGTACAATATGGCATAATTGGCCACAGCGAGCGCCGGCATATCTTTGCTGAACGCAGTAAAGATATTCGCAGCAAAGTGCAAGCAGCAGTGCGTAATAATATTACGCCTGTATTGTGTATTGGTGAAACAGCACAAGAACGAGCCAACAAGGAAACGTCTGATGTAATTCGCGATCAGTTGGTGGGAGGACTAGCTAATATCACGAGCGTTGAGGTTGGCCAGATTGTTATAGCTTATGAGCCAGTGTGGTCAATCGGTACTGGTAAATTCGCTTCACCGCGCGACGTTGAACGCGCCGTTAAATATATTCGTCGGCAAATTGAGCATCTTTTCGGTAAAGTTGCCGCCGAGAATGTTCGTGTGCTTTACGGCGGTAGCGTTAATCTTGATAACGCTATGTCGTATTTGCAAACAGCTGGTGTAAATGGTTTGCTTATCGGTGAATCAAGCTTGGATGTCTATGCTTTTGCTGGTATTATCAAAAAATGTGAAGATATGCCATCCTTGCCAGTAGAGAGAGGTAAATAGCTATGACAGAATTCGACTTCGACGAGCTAGATCGTTCAATTACCGAGGCTATGTCCAAGAGCGGATTATTAAAAGAGGACGACCAACATGCTGAGACACCAACGCCGCCGGCTGTCTCTACGCCTTCAAATCCTTCCCCTAATGCTGCGCCAGTTTCAGTTGAGCCTAATAAATTAGCTCCTGGTCCTGGTCCAGTTGCGAATATGACGGCTTCACCCTCGCCGGCCGCAACGGTTGGCGTCGCTAAGCAACCAAGCTTGTCTGTGCCAGTAACTAGCGTACCGGTTTCGGCTGCAGTTCCAGCACAGCCAGCTGTTGGGGTGTCTACCGCTCAGGTTCAGACTTTGCCAACAAACGGTGCTTCAACTTCGGCTGGTGCGTCGGTCGCTTCTCAGGCTTCTACTGTTGTTCAAAATTCAGCTCTAAATAGTTCAATACCATCGCCAGCTCCCCAGCCGTTGCCGCAAGCCGCAACACCGCCGCAGGTAGCGGCAATTGGCGGAGCTGTGCCAGTCCGATCGGGATTACCAAAAAAAATGAAGACTAAGAGTCGCGGCCGTTTCATGGACATAGTTAGTTCGCAGCCAGGTGTCAACAAACACCCCGCCAGCAAAGTTAAGTATTCTACGATGCCGGCACAGTCGTTAAGTAATGTGTCATCTAATATTTCTGGCGGCTCGTCTCAACAATTAGGACCAACCGGCCAGCGAAGCGCTCAGCGTCTTGCTGCTAATTCTACTCAGTTTAGTTCTAACGAAAATGTAGCAGCAAATACAAATAACG
This sequence comes from uncultured Candidatus Saccharibacteria bacterium, assembly GCA_963528575.1. Taxonomy (GTDB): domain Bacteria; phylum Patescibacteriota; class Saccharimonadia; order Saccharimonadales; family Saccharimonadaceae; genus Saccharimonas. The sequence continues at coordinate 107,022 of CAURUS010000001.1, read as the reverse complement.
TTTCTAGCGAACTGCAATCGTCTGAATCGCGAGTTTTTCACGGTAGCAGCGCATTGTCTCAAGCTTCACAGTCTAATCCTGGTTTTGAAGACAAAAATGATTATGATGAAGCAGACGACAGCAAAAACGAAAAAAGATCGTATTCTATCGGCGGTACACACGGTAGGGATATTGCACCGTCTGCCGAGCTTATTGAGTCGCTACAGAAAGACGCGCAAGATGCTAGCAACGAGATTGGCTTTTCGCAAGCAGAATCGCGAGCTAACGACATTCAATCAATTGAGGACGCTTCAGCCGAAAACGATGAAGATGACGCTAGAATACAAGACGCGCCAGCTCCTAAAAAACATCGGTTTATGCCGATTGGCGGTAAGCCAAAGCCTGTTGAAAAAACTCCTAATCCTCCTGCTGCCGAAGCTCCTGTTACTAATGTAGAAAATACGAGCGAGCAACCCGAGCAACTAGCTGAACCTCTGACAAATCAGACGGTAGATTCGCCTGTACAGTCCGCTACTACAGAACCAGATCCGCCTCGCGAGCAAACCATCGACGAAATTGAATCAGGCGCTATTTATGATACTTCTGAATATTATACTGAATTCAAGGACGACAAGAAACATAAGCAGTCGCGTCATTCGGGCTTGAAATGGTTTTTGGTGATCATAGTATTCTTGGCTTTGGGTGCGCTGGCGGGCGCTGGCTATTTCTTCTTGACTCGCTATTAACGCGATATAATGAATAGTGATGGATATATTTGATGGTCTTAATGACGCGCAGAAAGCAGCTGTCGCTTATACGGATGGTCCGTTGTTGGTTTTGGCGGGCGCTGGCAGCGGCAAAACCAAAACCTTAACCCACCGCATAGCTTATCTATTGACACACGAAAGAGTCTGGCCGAACGAAATTCTGGCGGTGACATTTACTAATAAAGCGGCTCGCGAGATGCGCGAACGCTTGGCGGCTTTGATTGATCAGCCTAACACGCGGCAATTCATGCCGTGGATGGGTACATTTCACGGGATTTGCGTGCGAATTTTGCGGCGCGATGGGCCGGCGATTGGCGTGCCGTCGAATTTTATTATTTATGATGAAGCCGACCGTCAAGGATTGATCAAGCAGGCGATGAAGCAGCTGTCAATTGCTCCTGATAAACTCAAACCACGTTCAGTTAGTGCGGCAATTTCTAACGCTAAAAACGATTTACTTACACCAGATGATTACGCAGCAGCTGCGCAATATCCGAATCAGCAGCATATCGCTAAGATTTATGATAGGTACGAGCAACTACGCAGCGAGGCTGGCGCGCTAGATTTTGATGATTTGTTGATCGAGACGGTACGTTTGCTGCGCGATGCCAGTGAAATTCGCCAAAAGTATCGTCAATATTTCAAGCATATCCTTATTGATGAATACCAAGACACTAACGCTGCGCAGTATGCTATCGTTAAATATCTAGTCAACGATGCGCGTAATATTTGCGTGGTCGGTGATGATTGGCAGTCGATTTACAGCTGGCGCGGGGCGGATTTCAAGAATATTCTTAATTTTGAACGAGACTTTCCTGGCGCAAAGGTGATCAAACTAGAGCAAAATTATCGTTCAACAGGCGCTATCCTAGAGGCGGCGCAAAAGGTTATTGCCAAGAATGTCGAACGGACTGACAAAAAACTCTGGACGGCGGCTGGCAATGGTGCGCCAGTGCAAGTTCAGGCGGTACGCGATGAGTCCGAAGAAGCTTACGTGGTAGCGAACCGCATCGCGGCTCAAGTTTCGGTTGGCGCTCGTCGCTACGGTGATTTTGCAGTATTGTATCGTACTAATGCGCAGAGCTTTGCTTTTGAACGTGCCTTCATGCAGCAAAGAATTCCATATCAATTGGTTGGCGGCGTGCTCTTTTATGATCGCAAGGAAATCAAGGATATTATCGCCTATTTGCGTTTATTATATCAACCGAACGACCGGATGAGCTTTAGTCGAATTGCGAATGTGCCAGCTCGTGGTATCGGCGCGACTAGTCTAGAGAAATTTTTACGATGGCAAAACGATAACAATATGGACATCATCGCTTCGCTGGTGAATGTCGAGCAAACTAGCGTTTTGACGCCGCGCGCCAAAAAGTCGTTGCTGCATCTGGGCGAGATTTTACGCGAATTGCAGGCGCTTGTTCTTTCTGATACTAGCCCAAGCGATATTATTGAAAAGCTAATTGAAAAGATTGCTTATCGAGATTATGTCATGGATGGAACGCCGCAAGCTGAAGAGCGTGATGATAATTTGAGCGTGCTCATAGCGGACGCTAAATCTTTCGCGACGTTGCCAGACTTTCTCGAAGAGGCAGCACTAATGAGCAGCGTCGATCAGCAAAGTGATGGTGAAAAGGTCACATTAATGACCTTGCATGCCGCTAAAGGACTGGAGTTTCCGGTGGTTTTCATGGTCGGTATGGAAGATGGCCTGTTTCCGAGTGAGCGAGCGCTTGAAGAGGGTCCGCGCAATCTCGAGGAGGAGCGGCGCTTGTGCTACGTCGGTATGACGCGGGCGCGCGAAGAGTTATATCTGTTGTACGCGCAAAGCCGTGCGCAATTCGGCTTGCGATCGTACAATCAGCCGTCGCGTTTTCTCGACGATATGGGTATGGGATTGTTCGCGGTTGAACCTAACACTATTGATTCGAGTCCAGTTTATAATGATTTTGACGAGCCAGTGATGAACTATGATATTGGCGATCGAGTGCGCTCGCTGCAATTTGGCGATGGCGAGATTATTGACATTGACGGTTTGGCAGTTAGCGTGAAGTTCAATAATGGTGCTGTCAAAAAGCTCAACGTTGAATACGCTCGCCTCGAGAAGCTGTAGCAAAATAATCAATCTTTTGCTATAATTATAACTGCGCGCTAGTTTGCGCGCCTACGTATGAAAAATATTGCGAGAATGAAATTACGTTGGCTGATTACTGGCTCTATGCTATTAGCTTTGGCTGGATTATCTGTTTATACGGCAATTATGCCAAAAGCGCGGGCTGACGAGCATAGCCTAGCGGTTGGCGAGCATATCATTACCGTTCATGATGACGGTCAAAGTAAAGGATTTATTACCAAAAAACAGACCCTTCGCGAAGCTCTCGCTGAGGCAGCTATCAAACTAGATCGTAACGATCGGACCGAGCCAAATATTGATGAGCACTTGGTAGCAAATTCATATAACGTTAATATTTATCGAGCCCGAACGGTGGTTGTCAAGGATGGCTCTCAGCTCACTAAAATTATTACATCGTACCGTACTGGAAAGCAGATAGTTAAACAAGCTGGCATTGCTGTACGCGATGAAGATATTCTAACCTTGTCGCAGTCTAATAGTCCAATGCGCGATAGCGCAGCAGAAGTATTGTCTATTAAACGAGCAGTACCGTTTAACTTTGATTTTTATGGTAAAAAGGCCACTTCTTACACGCAAGCTCAAACCATCGGCGAAATGCTAGCCGAGAAGCACATCAAAATGTCTGCCAATGATATTATTATCCCGAATAAAGATACAAAAATAGCTAGAGGCATGAATGTTCGCTTGTATCGTAACGGCACGCAGACAGTTACCGTTGACGAAGATATACAGTTTGAGACTGAACAAATCAAAGATGTTAATCGCGATAAAGGATACAAAGAAATTCAAACCAAAGGTGTTAACGGCAAGCGTACAGTTACGTATGAGATTAACGTCCAAAACGGCGTTGAAGTATCACGCCGCGAGATCAATAGCAACATTATTCAGCAGCCAGTTAAGCAAGTAGAAATTATTGGTGCTAAAACTTCAGCTACGTTTAATGGCAGTTTCGCTGAAGCTTTGGCGCGTTTGCGTAGCTGCGAGGGTAGTTATACATCAGATACAGGTAACGGTTATTATGGTGCGTATCAATTTGATAAGAGTACATGGGGTAATTTCGGAGGCTACAACAATCCTGCTCAAGCTCCGGCTGATGTCCAAGATCAGAAAGCATGGGAGACTTATAAGAGGAGGGGTTGGCAACCTTGGCCGTCTTGTAAAATTAAAATGGGATTACAGGATATATATCGGTAGTTGTTGATTGTCTGCGACGTTACTGATTGACATTCGACGCATAATTTGTTATAATATAAGAGATACAGTGGGTGATTTTGAATAAAATGAGCTTAAATCGATATTATCAACGTATTTGCTGTTGTGTTTTTGGTGCGGTCTTGGCAATCTCTAGTACTGGTATGTTATCGTTTTTTGCGAATACCGCGGCGGCAGATAGTCCAGCTGCGATTAAAGCACAACCATCTAGTCATATAATCACCATTTACGACGGTGGCCGGGAGCAATCGATAATCACTAAGGCATCGACAGTACAGAAAGCGCTAGAAGAATTCGGCGCAAGATTGGATAAACAGCATGATATTGTCGAACCGGGTCTGGATACACCGATTACCAACAATGGCTTCAAAATAAATATTTATCGGGCGCGGACGATAACGATAGTCGAAGGTGCTCGCCGCATGCGAGTCAATACGGCAGCGCAGACGCCAACACAGATTGCGCAAGCTGCGGGGATTGTTTTGTATCGCGAGGATAAAGTTCGATTTACGCCGCCAGAGGATGTCGCTTTGGATGGGTCGAGCTTGCTAATGAGGATTACGCGGGCAACTCGGCGTACTGTGACCGCCGAGGAAGAAGTTGATTTCCCGGTTGAGCAAATACGCAACGACAGCCAGCCTCTTGGTTATCGCCAGGTAAAGCAGGCGGGAGCTAAAGGGCTGCGCAAATTGACTTATAAAGTTGAAGCGCACGATGGTGATGAAATTAGCCGTCAGCAAATTTCTAGCGAAATTATCAAGCAGCCTAAAAAGCAAATCGAAGTGATCGGCACCAAGCCTAAAAATCCGTTAACCAAAGGCAAGGGCGCGCAGATATTTACTGATTCCAAAGGCGTGGCGCACCGCGAAACCTATTATGATTTACCGATGAATATTGTTGCTAACGCCTGCGGCGGCGGTGGCTACACGGTGCGGGCGGACGGCGCCAAGATGGACAAGGACGGCTATATTTTAGTGGCGGCAAATTATGGCAATTATCCGCGCTGTTCGGTGGTGGAAACCAGCATGGGTCCTGGCAAGGTGTATGATACTGGCGGGTTTGCTGCTCGGCATCCGCATGGGTTTGACCTGGCGACTGATTGGACGAACGGGGACGGACGTTAGATGGCGTCAGCGCGTGGGCCGAAAAAAGAATTAGGCCAGCATTGGCTGCGAGATCCAGAAATCTTGGCGGAGATTGCCGAGGCAGCGGAACTGAGCAAAGATGATGTAGTTTTGGAAATTGGGCCGGGACTTGGCACATTGACTAGCCGGTTGTTAGCGCGAGCCGGGCGGGTGGTGGCGGTGGAGTTTGATGGGGATTTGGCGCGCGAGTTACCAGGGCAATTTCCTGGCAAAAATCTGGAAGTAATCAATGAAGATATTTTGCAGTTTGATTTGAATCAGTTGCCGAAGGGCTATAAAGTAGTCGCCAATGTGCCATACTATATCACCAGCAAAATTGTTGAAAAGCTGATGACGGCAGAAAATAAGCCGAGTTTGGCGGTACTGCTGGTACAAAAAGAAGTTGCTGAGCGTATCGCGGCCGAGCCTGGTGAAATGAGCATTTTAGCGGTTAGCGCACAGCTATTTGCTGAGGCAGAACTCGATATTGAGGTGCCGCGGCAGTTCTTCACGCCGCCGCCAAAAGTTGATTCGCAAGTGGTGGTATTGAGAACTCGCACCGAACCATTAGTTGATTCTGAAGACCAAAAAAACTTTTTCCGCATCGTCAAAGCCGGTTTTTCAGCCAAACGTAAAAAACTGCGTTCCAGCTTGAGCGGCGGACTGGGCGTCAGTAAAGCTAGCGCCGAACAGTTGCTGAAAAAGGCTAACATTTCGCCTGATGTCCGTGCTGAGGATTTGGCGATTGACGATTGGCAGCGACTGCTGACGGTTCAGAAAAATATTAAACATAACGAGGGGAAATACAATGAGTAATCAAACTAATACTAATGCGACGCAATTTGGTACAATTGCCCAGAATATTGCGCCATACGGCGTGATGATGGCGATCTTTGCGCTGGTTTATGCCGCGTGCTTTGGGCTTGCCTGGGGCTGGGCTGGCTGGACGCTGCTCGGGCTAGTATGTGTAGCGGCGTTGATTATAGTGGTGCTTAGCGTGAGGAATGTCTGCCACGCTAAACAGTTTCCCGTAGCACAGACAGCTGAGGGGCAGCGAATCGTCCGGACCATGGGTATTTTGAGCGGTATTACATATAGCACGATTTGGCTGCTGGGCATCATATTGGCTGTCATTGGGCAGGCAAAATTTATCATGCCGATGGTGACACTGCTAATTGGTTTTCATTTTGTGCCGCAAGCGAAAATCATGAGTCGCAAAATTGATTATTTCGTAGCGCCAGTGCCAATTTTTTCTGCTGTAGTGGCTATCTACTTAGGATGTTTTACAAACGAACCTTGGACGGTGTTATACGCAGTGGCTGGCGCGGGTGGTGCAACGGCGACGCTTACATATGGCTGTTATATTATATATGCGTATAGACGATTGATGCGACAATATGGAATTGAGCGGTAGAGATGATTAGGACAGACCAGCCAACCTATTTACCGCCTGAACTGCTCATTGCGGTTTCATCGAAAGACGACGGCACCATGCTCAACCGTATTCGCGGTCGTCACGTAGCTGAGGTACTAGAGAATCGGCGGCGGTTTTGCGATCAGATTGGTGTTAAGTATGACGACGTTGTTTATCACGTGATTTCATACAACCAAGCGCAAACTTTTGATGCTATTGCCGAAGTCACTGAAGCTGACACGGTTAAGTACAACAACGAGGGGATTTTTGCTGATGCGCTATATACCGAATCGGCCGGTGTAGGATTGTTCCTGCCAGTGGCGGACTGTATCGCCACCGTCATCTATGATCCAAAACGCCGGGCACTGATGCTGGCGCATTTGGGTCGACATTCGACGATTGCGCAGTTAATGTCTCGGGCAGTTCGGTATTTTGTCGAGCGCGGTAGCCAGGCAAAAGATTTACAAATTTGGATGTCGCCAAGCATCACCCAGAAAAATTATCGTATGGATTATTTCAATCATGCAAATGATACGAATTGGCGCAATTTCTGCCGTCAAACGGCTGACGGAATTTATCTGGATATGCAAGGATTTAATCGTTCGTTGGCCGTCCAGGCAGGCGTTCCTGGTGATAACATTCTCATTTCGCCAATTGATACGGCGGATGATCCGAACTATTTCTCACATTCAGCTGGTGATACAGGGGGAAGATTCGCAGTGCTAGCAGAGATAAAATCTACTAAATAAGCTCCAAAACGTCATGGCAATGTTGTGTGTTATCTTTATTAGCATTAGTATATTGCTAAAAAAATAAAGTATAAGTATAATGGTACCAAATGAATAGATGTTGGAAAACAAAAAGGCTGGAATTTGGATTGGCCATCAAGGCGTTAGTCGTGACAATAGGTGTGCTAGCAGCGTTTTCTGGTACGATGTTTTACTCGCCAAAAGCTGCCGCCGACGCCATCAATGACACAGATTTTGTGTTTACCGTGGACACGCGCAAATCTGGGTCGCCAGATACCCAGTTCGTCATTCCGATAAGAGGAGGCGGATATAATTATACTATCGATTGTAATAATGATGGTACGGTCGAAGCAACCGCTCAGACCGGATCTTATACTTGTAGTTACGCTACACCTGGTGTGTATACGATTCGTATCGGAGGTGTGTTTCCAGAGTTTTATCTCAATAACGGCGGCGATAAACTGAAGATGATTTCTATTGATCAGTGGGGGAAGAATAAATGGAAATCGTTGGTAGCTTCATTTTACGGTGCTGCAAATATGGACGTAAAAGCAACCGACACTCCCGATTTGTCGCAGACTGACTCGATATACTCTGTCTTTAGAGGCAACACTTCTCTCAAGGGTGAGAATGCTAACTGGAATTGGAACACCTCGACCATTACTAATATGGGTAGTGCGTTTAGCGATACTGAAAATTTCAATCAAAACATCGGGTCGTGGGATGTGTCTAACGTTGTTTTTGCTGGCGGTTTATTTAATAACGCGACAGCATTTAATAGTGGCGGCAGCGATTCAATTAAAAACTGGAACACTGGCAAAATGACTGCAATGAATGCAATGTTCCAGAATGCAGTTAAGTTTAATCAGCCGATAGGGTCGTGGAATGTTTCGAAAGCCGAGCTGATGAGCGAAATGTTTAATGGCGCTCGCGCCTTTAATCAATCTTTGGCAAATTGGCGGCTAGATTCGCTCGTTTCGACAACTGGTTTACCAAATAGTCCTTGGTCTGGCGCCCCTAGGATGTTGGATAATAGTGGTTTATCTATGAAAAATTATGATGATACTTTAATTTCGTGGAATGCTCGGTCGACTAACTCTCCGCTTATACTAGGGGCCGCCGGGTTGAAATATTGCACTGCTGATGCGGCTAGAAAAAATTTAATCAAGCCAGTCGCCGACGGCGGGCATGGCTGGACCATCAATGGCGATGCAAAGGAGTGTCCGAAGCATACTGTAGTTTTTGATACCCAGGGCGGAATGGCAATTGCCAGCCAAGAAGTTGCTTTTACTGATAAAATTACCGCGCCAGCTGTGCCAAATCGGCAGGGTTATACTTTTGCTGGGTGGTATACGGATAACACTTTTGCGAGAGCCTGGAACTTTGCTGTCGATACCATGCCAGACAGTAATTTGACTTTATATGCAAAGTGGATCGAGAATCCTAAGTCTGTTGCAACAAGCAGTGGTGCTTCGGAAAACAATTCAAGCTCATCGACCAAGCTGGCTGAGACTGGGGTGGATGCGGGAATGTTTTTCTCTGCAGCAGTTGCATTTATAGCGGTTGGTTCTATCGCGATTAAGCTGATTAAACGAAGATAGCTTGCTAATGGTAGTTGTATATATGGTTAAAGTAATCTTGACGGTTGTTCAGTGTCGTCAATATTGTAGCTTACTTCTTGGACAATTCTATCATCTGCCCAAAGTATGCCGGACTGGCTACGGATACGTTGTGCGTACTATCTTCGACTAGTACGCCGCGAATATCTAAACCAGGGAACTCCTGGCTAAGCGTCGCTATAAGTTTGCGTATATTTTCTGGGCTGTTATAATTCATGCGGCTTAATTCCGGCGCAAAAAGGGTGACGGGCGTGCCGGGTTGCAGTTTATTGAGTGAATTCTTGAGATCTTCAACAAAACCGCTGCGCGACATCGCAATGACGTCTCTCAGCTGAATTAACAGCGGCACGGCTGGCATTTTTTCTCCGTCGTTTTTTTGCCAAGCTTTCTGAGCTTCGGGATCGGGTGAATGTTTGATATATCTTGACAGGTCAATTGTTTCTGCCAATTGCGCTGCTGCAATAAATGCGCCTAGCGGTTTTTGCCAGCTTGGCGCATCATCTATGGAAATATATTTGACAGTTTCAGGATCATCAAGAACAGCGGGTACGCTTGCTGCAAGTCTGCTGCCAAACGAATGTCCAACTATACCTACCCGGTCGCTATAATAAGTTAGGTGTTCGTTTAGCTCAGGCGCTATTTCTTCTGCTAAGGGTAAGAAACTGTCCGTTTCTAAAATTTTATGAGCAACGCTCTTTTTCATAGAGCTGGTTGGTAGTGTCAAGACTGAAGCTGGATTTCCTTCTTCGTCGCACCAGGCCTTGGCTATTTCGGCCATCTCTAGCCGTGCTGCTGTCGTTGTAGGGTTTCCCATGAACCCAGTTCCGTAGACGATAGTATTGCCGGACGGGCCATTGCCAAATTCAACCAAAGTTATCGCCGTATACCCTAGAGCGCTTGGTATGAAATGTTGTTTGATCCTCTCCATGAGACTTGCTCACTCTCTGCTAGGAGTTCTATCGATTACCCCAGAAGTAGGTTCTCTGTTATTTCCCGAGAATATAGTACAAGGAATCCTTTCGGCTGCGTAGTTGGGCGACCTTCTCATAAATATTGTTATAGTATATAATTTTTCTATTGTCAAATAATCTCGTCGTAAAACCCATTGCTAAAAATCTAAAGCATAAGTATACTAATAACCAGTGAGCAGGCACGATAAAACAACAAAAATACAGAAGTTCAAATTACCATTAAAAACGTTGGCTGCTGCGTTCGGTGTCTTGTCGGTACTTGTTGCGCCAACACTCTATTCGCCAAAAGCCGCAGCTGACGCTATCAACAACACGGACTTCGTATTTACTATCGATACCAGAAAGCCGGGGTCGCCGGACACTCAGTTTGTTATTCCGACAAGCGGTTCAGGGTACAATTATACTGTTGACTGCAATAATGACGGTGTAGCTGAGGTATCTGGAAGAATGTCTGGCTATACGTGCAATTATTCTACGCCAGGAATTTATACCATACGCATTGGCGGCGCCTTTCCATGGTTTATCGTGAATGGTAGGGGTGATAGGCTAAAACTGCTTTCGATTGATCAATGGGGTACGAACAAGTGGAAAAATATGCGTTCTGCTTTTGCTGGTGCGGAGAATATGGATGTCGAGGCGACTGATACGCCGGATTTAAGCCAAGCCACTGATTTATCGTGGATGTTTGTTGGAAATAAATCGCTGAAAGGCGAGTCTGCTAATTGGAATTGGAATACATCAACTATTACCAAAATGTCGGGTGTCTTTCGAAATGCAAACCAATTTAATCAAGATATTGGTTCTTGGGATGTTTCAAAGGTGACCGATACCGCTGGTATGTTTAACGGCGCCAGTGCTTTCAATAACGGAGGCAGCGATTCTATTACGAATTGGGATACGTCGAGTTTTGTAATCGCAAATGACATGTTTCAAAGGGCAACTTCATTCAATCAGCCGATTGGCTCGTGGGATATGAAAAAAGTGCAACTTCTTGTTCGTTTTTTGAGCGGCGCAACCTCGTTCAATCAATCGCTAGCTGCTTGGCAACTAGATTCGTTGGTTATTCTGCCAGGAAAGCCGTTGTCCGGTGCGGCGGCCGCGCTTGATCATACAGCGATTTCGCGCCAGAATTACGATGCTATGCTAATTGCTTGGAATGCGCAAAATCTAAAATCGCCAATGTCGCTTGGTGCGGCCGGTTTGAAATTTTGTGCAGCCGCTTCGGCGCGGGATAACATCATAAAGCCTGTCGCTGACGGCGGACACGGCTGGGTAATCACTAGTGATGGCAGGCTGTGTACAAAACATAAAGTAACATTTGATTCGCAATCCGGTTCTGCCGTTCCAAATAAGATGGTAGGCTATACGTATCCTTTCAGACCGCCGGTCGCTCCGACCCGCTCTGGCTACACTTTTGCCGGCTGGTACACAGATACTGCTTTTACGACTGCTTGGGACTTTGCGAACGATACGATGCCAGACAATGACTTGACCTTGTATGCAAAATGGACGAAGAACCCTGCGTCTGCCTCTACGCTGTCTCCGGAGTTGCCAAAATCGCCTGGTGTCAGACTGGCTGAAACAGGCTCAAATACAGTGTTGTTTGTCTTGGCGGCGTCTATCTTTGTAGCTTCTGGTATTGTTTTGTTCAAAAAGTAAGCGAAACGTCCGTAATATAGGCAGGTAAAGTAAAAAGATGGCTTATCTACTATTTCCAGAAAACTAGTGTCGAACCAGGAAATATCAAAGACGAAAATTAGTTCAAGATGTAGTTTCGGTTGTTGCTGATCAGGTTTGTATTGCGGGGTGATAATGTGCTAGTAAACTTCTGTCGCCTCTGATATACTTAGAAGCAATGGGAAAGAATCTTTATATCACAACGGCGATTCCATATGTCAATGGCAAGCCGCATATCGGTAATGCGCTAGACTATTTGCTTGCAGATATCTGGTCGCGCTACCAGCAGCAGAAAGGCAAAAAAGTGCGCTTTCAGGTTGGCACTGATGAGCATGGTAATAAAATCGCCGCCAAGGCTGCCGAACAAAATCTGACGCCGCAAGCATATGTCGATCAAACTCATCAAAATTTCAAGATACTGATGGATGCTGAGCACGCCGAATATACTGATTTTGTCCGTACGTCTGATTCACATCATATGGGGGCGGTGCGCTATATTTGGAAACAGTTGGACCAAGCGGGGCTGATTTATAAAAGTACTTACAACGGCTGGTACTGTATGGGTCATGAAGCTTTCTTTACTGATAAAGAAGTTCAAGAAACTGGCGGGGTTTGCCCTGACCACCAAACGCCTTATCAACAAGTTAGCGAAGAGAATTATTATTTGAAAGCGAGCGCCTATACTGATAAAGTCCGCCAAGCAATCGAGTCGGACCGGATGAAAATTGTACCAGAATTTCGCAAAAAAGAGTTTCTGGAATTAATGAAAGACGGTTTGCACGACGTATCAATTAGCCGGCCGCGCAAGAGCCTGACCTGGGGAGTACCGGTACCAGGAGACGACAGCCAGGTGATGTATGTCTGGTTGGACGCCTTAGCTAATTACATCACGGTGCTAGGTTACCCAGATCAGCCGGAGTGGAAAGATTTTTGGCCAGCTGACGTGCAAGTGATTGGCAAGGATATTCTGCGTTTTCATGCCGGTATTTGGCCAGTAATGCTATTAGGGGTTGGTCTACCGCTGCCGAAGACGCTGTTAGTACACGGTTTCGTTAATGTGGGCGGTGCTAAGATGAGTAAAACTGTTGGTAATGTTGTCGATCCGATGGAGATTATCAAGGATTACGGCGTTGACGCTTTTCGCTATTACTTTTCGCGGCATATTCCGACCAAGGATGACGGTGACTTCACCTGGGAGAAGTTTGAGAAGGCTTACAACGGAGAGTTGGGCAATGATCTCGGTAATTTAGTGCAGCGGGTTATTGCTATGATTCAGCGTTATCAGTCGGGTGTAATTGGCGAGATTCCTCGCCCGGGACACGACATGGGGCCATACCGCCAGGCGATGGAAGCGCTTGATTTTGATCGAGCAATAGATGAAGTATGGAAACAGGTGCGAGCGCTTAATCAATATATTGATGACGTTAAACCGTGGGAGGTCGCCAAGAAGCGCCAAAAAGACACTGATGCCGCCGAGCATTTATCGGAAATCTTATCTTACGCTGTTGGTGCGCTTGAGGAAATTGCTGATTTGCTAACTCCGTTTATGCCAGTGACTGCTAGCACTATTCATAAGATGTTCTCGGCAGGAGTCGTGCCCGAGAAAGCAGCGCCGCTTTTCCCAAAAATCTATATTCATATGCCCGATCCGCAAACGGTATCTAGTAAAAAGAAATAAGCCAAATGAATTCGTTACTTCGCTTAGTTGATACGCATTGTCATATTCATGATAGCGAGTTCTATGACGCTTCGGCGCGCGAGAAGGCTTACCAGGAATCGGTGAAGAATGGTGTAGCGATGATTTGTGTCGGTACAGATTTGCGCAGCTCGCGTCAGGCTCTAGAGTTTGCTAGGATGCATGATTTTGCTTGGCCGGTTGTCGGCATTCACCCGCACGACGCAGCGACAAATAACGTCGAGGAATTGCGCCAATTGGTAGCAGGCAATCGCGATGAAATCGTCGGCATTGGTGAAATTGGTTTGGATTATTTTTATGATAATAGTCCGCGTGACATACAACAGAGCGTTTTGCGGCGGCAACTCGAGGTAGCGCGAGATTTTAACCTGCCGATTAGTTTTCATGTACGCGACGAAAAAACCGCTGCTGGCGCAGTCTGGGCGGATTTTTGGCCGATTTTCGATGAATTCAAAGGTTTGCGCGGCATTTTGCATAGCTTTACCGATTCTGAGGAGAATTTGCAGCATGGGTTGGATCGTGGTTTATACGTTGGTGTTAACGGTATAAGTACTTTTACTAAAAATAAAAATCAACAGAAAATGTTTAACCAAATTCCGCTTGAACGCTTAGTTTTTGAAACTGATGCACCTTTCTTGACGCCAGTGCCATTTCGTGGTAAAGTGAATATACCAGCGTATGTGAGGCAGGTAGCAGAATATCATGCGCGCGCTCGTGACCTTGCTATAGAAGAGGCCGCTAGTGTAACTACTCGCAACGCGCGGCAAATTTTTGGGATTAATTATGAATGAGAGTTTTAATAATAAAGTAAAACCTTATGCACCGGTAGAAAATGCCGGTCATTTTAATTATGAACAAACTGCTAATGGCAATTCTTATCGCAATCCCGAGTTAGAGCGCTTAGGCGAGTTAGCGCGTAAGTCGGCCAATCAAACAACCGAATCGCTCCAGGTTGACTATATAGAAGAATTGAACAATCCAGAACCCGAAAAAAACCCGCTTACTCCTGAGCAGGAAATTGCTGTTACTAGTCAACGTGTGGTTGATCTGCGAAATGGATATGATGAAGATTATGCTAAATATCTAGATGGATTTGGTCTAGCTGCATAAATTATGGTCAAGCGCGTTCTCACAAAAACTCTCAAACTTTTTGTCGGCGATGACTTATCGCTCGGTTTGCCTAAACTCCGCAAAAAACGTCCGCTCAAGAAACTGAGCGAGCGCGAGCTGTTAGTGCTAGAAAGCGAAATTGGCTCGGAACTTTTTGGCGAGGTGCCAAAGGGCCATCGCCGCGAATTTTTCTGTTTAGACGAAAAAACATGGATGTGGCACGAGGAGTGGATTGACGCCAAACATAAGCTTAAAACTCACACAATCAAATACGAAGTGACCGATCGAGGTATCCTAAAAACTCAGCCTGGTCCGCGCTATTCGTATCTAGAGGGTGATGAATTGCGTAATTTTAGTATTGCTACGCAAATGTATTACGAGCAAGTTGCGCACCATGTTTACAAACGAGATCCTGAGACTGGCCAAAAATTGGTATAATAGAAAGCGTGAAATCACCGATAATTTATCTAGATCATGCTGCTGCCACGCCTCTAGATGAGCGCGTTTTAGCGGCTATGCAGCCGTATTTTTCTGAGATGTTTTATAATCCTTCGGCGCCTTACGCTCCAGCGGTGGAAGTCAAGCGCGCTTATAACAAAGCTAAGCATCGTTTGGCGGTTTGTCTTGGCGGACAGGCTAGCGAGCTGGTTGTGACGGCTGGCGCTACCGAATCTATTAATTTAATGATAAATAGCGTTGACGGGCATATCGTATCAAGTGCCATTGAGCATGATGCAGTACTGAAAGCGCTTGGTGATAATATAACGCTGGTGGCTCCATCTAAAAAAGGCAATATTGCGCCGCGCGATATTCAAGCAGCTATTAGGCCAGATACGCAACTAGTGACTATCGCTATCGCTAATCACGAGCTTGGCACTATTCAACCGCTACGCGACATTGCTGAAGTTATTCGTGCTGAGCGTCGCCGCCGGTTGGAAGCGGGCGAACCGACGCCAATTTATCTGCACACTGATGCTTCGCAAGGGGCTGGGCAGATTGACATCAATGTGGCGCGGTTAGGCGTTGATGCGCTGACGCTAAATGCTGGTAAGATCTATGGCCCGAAACAAGTTGGTTTGCTTTGGTGTAATCGGATGATACGCTTGCAGCCGCTAGTTCGCGGCGGCGGGCAAGAGCGGGGTTTGCGCAGCGGGACCGAAAATGTTGCGGGCACTATTGGGTTTGCAGTAGCGCTAGAATTAGCGCAGCAACATCGTAATTCTGAGAATAATCGCTTGCGCCAGTTGCGCGACCAGCTGCAAAATCAGCTGGCAGAAGCTTTTCCGTGGGCGATTGTCTCCGGCGATCAAAAACATCGCCTGGCAAGTCATTTGCATATATCATTCCCCGGGATTGACGCTGAACGTCTAGTTTTTATGCTTGAGCAGAAAGGTGTGCTGGTAGCGACTGGCAGTGCTTGTGCTGCGAATTCCGGGACTCGTTCGCACGTGCTAGAAGCGATTGGCTTAGCGCCAGAAGCGGCGGACGGAAGTTTGCGTTTGACACTGGGCCGCTTATCGGATTCTGAAACGTGCACGGCGGCTGCTCGAGAGATTATCGCTGCGATTAATACAGAACAGGCCAGGTTAGCTTGAAAAGATTTTTAATAGCTATCGTTACGCTGGCCATTGTTTCGGCTGCAATAATCATCGGCATTACTTTGTTTTTATCAAAGAACGATTTACAAGGCTGCGGCGATATTCCAGATGCGGCACGCCAACAGTGCGCGGCAGCCGATGCGATCGTAGCGGTGAGCGGCGGCGATACCAGCGCTCGTACTGCTGAAGCGGTGCGATTGTACAAGAATAACTGGGCGCACAAATTAGTTTTCTCTGGTGCGGCAGCTGATAAAACTGGCCCGAGTAATGCTCGAGCAATGAAGAGACAAGCTATCGTTACAGGCGTACCGGCTAGTGATATTCTGATAGAGGAAACCAGCGAAACGACTGCCGAGAACGCCGAACAAACTGTCAGACTACTCAAACAAAAGCAGATATCATCGGTAATTTTGGTGACAAGTGCTTACCACTCGCGGCGAGTTTCAATTGAGTTTACTAAAGCAGCACCAAATATACTAACGCGTAGTCATCCAGTAGTTGCAGATAATCAATGGTCGAATATGTGGTGGACAACTGTCATAGGCTGGCAGCTGGCGTTGCAAGAGCTGGTAAAGATTGTGGGAGTTGCAGCGGAATGACCAGACCGCGTGTTTATGTTGGTATGAGTGGCGGCGTTGATAGCAGCGTCGCGGCAGCATTATTACTTGACCAAGATTATGATGTTACTGGCGTCTATATGAAAAACTGGAGTCAAGATCTACCCGGTATGCAGTGCCCGTGGGCTGAGGACCTGGCTGATGCCAAGCGGGTGGCAGTGCAATTAGGAATTGATTTTAAAGTATTTGATTTCGAAACACAGTATCGCCAAAAAGTTGTTGATTACATGCTTGACGAATATCGTGCTGGTAGAACGCCGAATCCAGATATCATGTGCAATCAAGAAGTTAAGTTTAAACTATTTTTAGAGACCTCGCTGGCGGCGGGGGCGGACTATATCGCAACTGGTCATTATGCACGGGTTGAACGTTTAGCAGATACTGCACGCTTGCTTCGTGCTCGCGACGATAACAAAGATCAAACTTATTTTTTATATCGCGTGACGTCTGAAGCATTAGCGAAAACCGTGTTCCCATTAGGAAATCTGACCAAACCTGAAGTGCGCCAAATTGCCAAAGATCGCGGCCTATGGACAGCTCGCAAAAAAGAATCTATGGGTGTGTGTTTCGTTGGCAATGTCGGTATGCGCGAATTTCTTAGCCAGTATATTACGACGCGTCCGGGCGATATCATTGACAAAGAATCGGGCCGGGTGCTTGGCCGGCATGACGGCGCAATTTTTTATACGCTTGGTCAAAGACATGGTCTGGATGTTGGCGGCGGGTTGCCGTATTATGTGGTTGGCAAAAATATGGATAAGAATGAAGTTTACGTTAGCCGTAATATCAACGACGAGCACATGTGGCGAACCGAGATTAAGCTGACAGATATTCACTGGATCAATCAACCTTTGACTGAAGGTGCGCGAATACAGGTCCGGTTGCGCCACCGCGGGGCGCTTATTAACGCTATATATAGTGCCGACACGCTACATCTAGAGTCTGCCGAACGAGCTGTGGCGCCTGGTCAGTCGGCAGTGGTCTATCGCGGTGAAGAGTGTATAGGTGGTGGCTTGGTGATTTGAGTATCTAGCTTGCGTTACTTCTTCGTATATTCAAGTTGGTTTTCGTGCTATAATTACCTCTATGAACACACAAGAAATCCGCCAGAAATATCTCGAATTTTGTCAAAGGAACGGCCACACTATTATTGAGCGGGCGCCGCTTATACTGCACAACGACCCAACGACGTTATTCACCGGCTCGGGCATGCAGCCGCTGTTACCGTATTTGCTGGGTCAGGATCATCCGCAGGGTACGAAATTAGCTGATAGCCAGACGTGTTTGCGGGCGCAGGATATTGAGGATGTTGGCGATAATCGACACACGACGTTCTTTGAGATGCTGGGTAATTGGAGTATGGGCGAATATTTCAAACGCCAGCAGATTGAGTGGTTTTTCGAATTTTTGACAGAAATAGTTGGGCTAGATCCGAACAAGATTTATGTCAGCTGTTTTATCGGCGATGATAAAAATAACATTCCGCGCGACGATGAAGCGGCACAAATTTGGCAGGAAGTTTTTGCTAAAAAAGGCATTGAAGCTAAAATCGTCGAGCTGGATAGCGCTGAAAATGGCGACAAGCTGGGTATGCAGGGCGGTCGGATTTTCTTTTACAACGATAAAGAGAACTGGTGGAGCCGCGGCGGCGGGATTGATAGTACGCCGATCGGTGATCCGTGCGGGCCGGATAGCGAGGTGTTTTATGATTTTGGCGAACAGCATCATGATGCCAGCTTTGGGCAGGCGCATCCAGCTAGCGATAGCGGTCGATTTATGGAAATTGGCAACCAAGTGTTCATGCAGTATCGCCGGCTGGACGACGGTAGTTTTGAACCGCTAGCGCGTAAGAATGTTGATTTCGGCGGCGGCCTGGAGCGGATTGCCGCGGCAGCAATTGACAGTCCTGACGTATTTAAAATCAGTCTACTACAGCCAATTATTAAAAAGCTAGAAAGTTTAAGCGGCAAGGAATACGCTACGCATACCGCGTCAATGCGCGTGATCGCCGATCATCTCAGGGCGGCGGTATTTTTGGCGGTTGATGGCTGTGTGCCAAGTAACAAGGAGCAGGGCTATGTGATGCGCCGTTTGCTGCGCCGAGCGATTCGCTATAGTTTTGACCTGGGGATTGAGCAGAATTTCCTGGAGGAAGTCGTGCCGGCGATCGCTGACTTATATGAAGCGGACTTCCCAGAAGTTAAGGATAACCGTGATAATATCATCGCTGTGCTAGTCAAGGAAGAAAAAGCCTTCCGCCAGACGCTGCGTAAAGGTCTTAGGCAAATGCAGCATTATATTGACGATGGCTTGACTGGCGAAGAGTTGTTTATGCTGTATGATACGTTTGGTTTTCCGGTAGAACTGAGTACCGAAGAAGCATATAAACAGGGCATTAAGCTTTCTGATAATTGGCGTGCTGAATTTGATGCGCGAATGGCCGAGCAACGCCAACGTTCCAAGACAGCGCGCAAAGGGCAGTTTAGCGGCGGCCTGGAGGGTCACGATCCAATCCATCTGAAATATCATACGGCGACGCACTTGTTGGGGGCGGCATTGCGCAAAGTTCTGAAGGCGCCGGATTTGCAGCAGCATGGTAGCAATATCACGTCTGAGCGCCTGCGTTTTGATTTCAACCACGATAAATTGACGCCAGAAGAAAAACAGGCGGTGGAAGACCAAGTTAATGCTTGGATTGACGCTGATTTGCCGGTTAGCTACCAGATTTATCCGACTGACGAGGCGCTAAACATGGGTGCAATCGGCGCCTTTGGCGAGCGCTACGGTGATAAAGTGAAAGTCTATTCCATCGGCGAAGGCGACAATATCGTTAGTTTCGAAGTCTGCGGCGGCCCGCACGTTGAACACACGGGTGTCTTGGCCGAGGGTGGCAAGCGCTTCAAAATTACCAAGGAGGAGTCCAGCTCGGCGGGAATTCGCCGGATTAAAGCGGTTTTGAGTTAATCCTTGTAAGCCCCTATGATTTGGCAAAATCTAGCAACCATAAGCAAAAATAGTATATAATAGATGTAGTTATGGTTTTAGAGCGATTACGCAATAAGCTAAATAATCTAAAGGGCGAGTCAGACGATCAGCACGATGACTATATTGTTGCACTTGATATCGGTACCGAAAACGTTAAGGCACTATTAGCTCGCGTTAACGGCGACGATATTGAGATTCTTGGTGTTGGACGTGCTCATCAAGAATTTTCAGATATGCATTCGGGCGCGATTGCTGATATTGCTGGCGTAGTGCAACACTGCGAGGACGCTCTGACTCAGGCTGAAGACGAAGCTGGCTTGCAGGCCAAGCATGCTGTCATCGGTATAGCTGGCGAATTGGTAAAGGGTACAACTAGCACGATTCGTTATCGTCGTCCGCAGCCCGACCGTCCGCTTGACGAGCAAGAAGTCGAATTTATTATCGAGAAGGTTCAAGATCGCGCTGCTAAACGGGCGCAAAAACAGATCGCCTTAGAGACGGGTAATGACGAGGTTGAGGTCAAGCTGGTCAACTCGGCGCTGGTTAGCATTCATATTGACGGCTATAAAGTGTCGAATCCGATTGGCTTTCAGGGTAAGGATGTAGCAGTGCAAATTTATACAGCGTTTGCGCCGATGGTGCATATTGGCGCGTTAGAGCGAGTGGCGCAAGAGCTTGATTTGGAGTTATTAGCGGTCGCTGCTGAGCCGTTTGCAGTTAGCCGTAGCGTACTTGGTACTGATAGCAGTAGTGCTTTTACGGCAATTTTAGCAGATGTAGGTGGTGGTACAACTGATATTGCAGTGGTTAATGACGGCGGCGTTGAGGGCACCAAGATGTTTGGCATCGGTGGTCGCAGTTTTACTAAAACTATCGCTGACGAGTTGTCAATTCCGTACGATCAGGCAGAAAAACTCAAAGTAAATATCGAGGACAGTAAAATTAAAGCTACCGTCAAAAAAGATGTAGCAGTTGCCGTTGATAAAACTCTCGAGGTTTGGCTAGCTGGAGTAGAGCTTGCGTTGAGCGAGTTTGATGCAGTTGATCAGCTGCCGCCGCGTATTTTGTTGTGCGGTGGCGGTGCTAGCTTGTCTCAATTAGTTGCGGCTCTCGAAAAGCGCGATTGGTACAGCGAGCTGCCATTTACTAAGCGTCCGACAGTACAGCGTATTCGTCCTGATCAAGTTGTTGGTATTACGGATAAAACCGGTGAAGTCAATGATCATACTTTTATTACGGCGATGGGTCTGCTGCGTGTTGGTTATGATACAATAATAGGAGCAGGCGACACTCAGTCGGTTCGCAGTAAAATTAATAGGATTTTGCGAATTTAATAGAGAAATAATATGCAAAAAGATGTCATTTATATAGATGTAGAAGACGACGTTACTTCAATTATTGGCAAGATAAAAGCCGCTAATTCGAACATTGTTGCTTTGGTGCCGCCAAAGCGAATTGGGGCGATTCAGAGTGCAGTAAACCTTAAATTGGTGCATCGCGCGGCTGAGCGGGTCGATAAAAAACTGGTAATTATTACCAATAATGATGCTTTGTCGACGCTTGCGGGCAGCGCGGGTATTCCGGTGGCCAAAAATTTGCAGAGTCGTCCAGAATTAGCTGAGATTCCGGCTCTTGAAATCAATAGTGACGATGACGTGATTGATGGATCGGAAACGTTGAACGGTAGCGCTAAGCCTAACACGTTAGCTCCTGGCGATAAGAAAGGGCAGTCGTCTCTTAATGATGAGCTTAGCAAAATTGAAGACGAAGGAGAGGATGAGCTGCCGTCTTCTAAAGGTAAGGATGACGGCGATAAGAAATCTGCTGACCAGGCGGATAGCAAGTCGAAAAAAAGTCCGAAAATCCCCGATTTTAATACTTTTCGTAAAAAATTCTTCATTATCGGTGCGGCTGTTATTTTGTTGATCGCCGGTTTGGTGTGGGCGTTTGTGTTTGCGCCGCGAGCACAGATTGTCATTTCTGCGCAAACTAGTAGCGTGGCTGTTAACACTCAT
Organism: uncultured Candidatus Saccharibacteria bacterium; assembly: GCA_963528575.1. GTDB lineage: Bacteria > Patescibacteriota > Saccharimonadia > Saccharimonadales > Saccharimonadaceae > Saccharimonas. The sequence goes on along the minus strand of CAURUS010000001.1, from coordinate 85,358 downwards.
ATCAAATCAAGCGCTGCTGTTAACACTAGCTTGCAAGATGGTACTGTCAAACTGACGACCAAAACTAGAGAAAAAGCGATTTCTAAAATATTTACAGCTACCGGCAAGAAGGATGTCGGCGAAAAAGCAACTGGCATAGTAAGCTTTTCGACGCGCGATATTGACAATCTTGGTACAGAAATCCCATCAGGAACAACTTTGACGACAGATTCTGGCGCCGAGTATGTTACCAATGAAGGCGTTAAAATCTCGCTTAGTAATTATCGTAATGCCAAGGTGAAAATTACTGCCGCACGCAGCGGCGCCAGCTATAATGGCGCTAGCGGTACAGTCAAGGGGGCGCCTAGCGGTATTTCAGCAAGTATTAGCGGCTCGACGACGGGAGGTACTGACAAAACTATTACTGTCGTTCAACAAAGCGATATAAATAAAGCAATGCGCGAACTCGTCACCGAGGACGATAAGAACCAAAACAAAGCTGCTTTGCAAACTGAGTTTGGCAAGGATTACACAATTATCAATGAGTCATTCGCGGCGGATGTTGCTGGCATTAATAAGCCTGCTGTTGATAGCGAGGCTAACGACGGCCAAGCGGCAATTACTGGTACAATGAAGTTTTCGCTTTCTGGCATTGCTCGCAGCGAGTTCGACACGTTTCTCAAAGCTTACTGCCAGCAACGCATTGACGGCAAGTCAAACCAGAAAATTTATGATACTGGCAGCAAAACAGTTTCTCTGACTAACGTAGCTATTTCGGGCGATACGATTAATGCGACAGTCTCGGCGAACGGTAAAGTTGGTCCGAAAATCGACGAAGATGCCATCAAGGAATACGTCAAAGGCCAATCGGTTGGCGAGGTTCAAGAGCGCGTCAAGACAGTTGAAGGCATAAAATCAGTAGATGTGAACCTTTCGCCATTTTGGGTTTATAGAGTTCCAGATGACACCAAGAAGATAAGTGTAAAGTTTCAGATAGATGGCTAAGCAGTATTTGGCGCTTGACGTCGGCGAGCGGCGAATTGGCGTGGCATCGGCAAGCAGCGATGTTAAGATTGCCGTACCAGGCGACTGGATTGATGTCGACGGCAAGGAACTCGATATTATCCGCGAGATGCTGATTGACGAATCAATAGATATTTTGGTAGTGGGTTATCCGCGCAATCAACGAGGCGAGCCGACTGCGCAGACTCGGTATGTCGAAGATTTCGTTGATAGTCTTGGCCAAATTGAATCTGACGTTGTATTCCAGGACGAATCGTTGACGAGCGTCAAAGCAGAGAATATCTTAGCATCGCAAAAACGTCCGTATAGTAAGGGTGAGATTGATTCTATGGCAGCTAGTATTATTTTACAAGATTATCTGGAGGCGCAATAATGGATGGTTTTAAACGGCAGAATGGCCAACAATTTAATTATCGGCCGAATAATAATCGGCAAATACCGCCGCTTGGCGCAGCTCCGCGTCCTGCACCTCGTGCTATTGACCCAAATCAGCCAATGGGGCAAAAGGCTAATATTTCGCTTAACTCCGACCATGACGCTGCGAGCCAGAAAGTGTCAAAGAAGAAACGTTGTCTTCGGCGCTGGATGATTATTTTGATAGCAGTCATGGTGTTTTTGACAGCAGTTTTTGCAGTACTATTTAAGTGGTACGAGATGCAGCTAAAACCAGTCTCAAGCGATAGCAATAAGGTGTCGGTTACTGTTGAAGACGGCTCCTCGGTTTCAGTAGTTGCTAATACGCTAGCCAGCAAAAATCTTATTCGCAACCGATTAGCTTTTGAAGTTTATGTGCGCCTTAATAATAAGAATAGCATCAAAGCTGGCACTTGTATGATTGCCCCGTCTGAGTCGGTCGCTGATATTGTTAACCGTATGAATAATGGCTGTCATGACTTCAAAACCATTACTTTTTATCCTGGCGGTACGTTAGAGAGTTCTAAGTATAAAGCTTCGCAGTCGTCTGATGGTGTTGATAAGACGAGTGTCCGTTATATCTTGCGCCAAGCAGGCTACTCTGATGATGAGATCTCAAATGCTTTCAAAGCGAAATACGATAGTCCTCTGTTTGCTGATCGTCCAAGCGGGTCGTCTTTGGAGGGCTACGTTTTTGGGGAGACGTATCAATTTACGGGTGACGCTACAGCTAAAGATGTTTTACAGACAGTATTTGATCACATGTACAAGGTTGTGCAGAAAAATGACTTAGTTAATAAGTTTAAGGCGCAAGGTTTGACGCTTTATCAAGGGTTGACTATGGCTTCGATTGTTGAGCGGGAATTGGGTTGCGAAGATAAGCCGACCGTCGAGCGCAAAAATCGCTGTTATCAATACCAGCGGGGCATTGCGCAGGTGTTTATAGCTCGCTACAAGAAAAACATGCAGCTTGGTTCTGATGTAACCTTTATCTATGCTGCAGACAAAGCTGGTGTTAAGCCTAAGGTGGATATTGATTCTCCGTATAATACTCGCAAGCATACTGGTCTGCCGCCGACGCCAATTGCGACACCTGGCGAATTATCGCTTAAAGCGGTCGCTGATCCGGCGCCTGGCGATAACTTATTCTTCATAGCCGGCGATGACGGTTTAATATATTTCGCCAAAACCGATGAGGAACATAAAAACAATATTGACAAATACTGCCAGAAGTTGTGTAGTATCGTATAAAGTATTGACATTAACGCTAGTGATTTGCTATAATATAGAGTATACACGAGGACTTGCAGGAACAATTATGAATTATTGCCAGCTCTATCGTGCTCATAATATGATTTTCTAGGAGAACCATTATTAGTACGCAACCAAATCGAGTTAAAACTAATTTTGTACCGAGCGCAAAGGCTCATTCTAGCAAAACTAAAAGGCGCGGTGGTGTTTCTTGGACTTCCGTAGTATCGTATGTCGGCGTTTTTCTATTCATAGCAACGCTAATTGCTATCGGACAACGTCCAGTCGGCGTTCAGGAAGGTAGTAATAATACGCCGCTGGCTAATGCCTCTACCTCAGGCACTAAAAATACTGTAGCAGCTGCAACTTCCGCTAGTACGGTAGATCCGGTTGTCGCTACGAACATAGCTTCGTCACTAGCAGACACTACCAGCATGCCTGTTAGCGCTAACGTGGCGACACTTTCTCAGACGCTAACTATTGAAACGGTAATGTCGCAGACCTCCAGCAATGCGATTAGTAAGCCGCAGATTGTCCAGCCGACAGCTAATTCGCGGGCGGCTACTACCTATACCACCAAGGCTGGTGATACAGTCGATGCAGTAGCCAGCAAATATGGACTCAAGAAAGAGACTATAGCTTGGGCTAATAATCTATCGTCTGATGCACTAGAGCCGAATACTACTTTAACAATTCTGCCAGTTGATGGTGTTCAGCATACCGTTAAGGCGGGTGACTCTGTTGATAGTATTATTGCCAAGTATGGCGGTAATAAGGCTGATGTGGTGTCGTATAATGACCTAGAGCTTACTGGTTCGCTAACTGAAGGTAGGAACATTATTGTTCCTGGCGGTGCTTTGCCAGAAAATGAACGTCCAGGATATGTGGCTCCTCGTGCTGCGGCTAGTAATCGGCGCAGCGCTTATGGGTATGGGTCGGGCCTGGGCGGTTACGGAAGTAATTACAATGGGGTTATCTCTGCTGGTAACAAGTATGCATGGGGGAACTGTACTTGGTATGCTTACGAGCGCCGAATGCAGCTAGGACGCCCAGTCGGTAGTTTCTGGGGTAATGCTAGTACTTGGGCTTATGCGGCAGCAGCGGCTGGATTGGCAGTTAATGGTACGCCGGCGCCTGGTGCAATAATGCAAAACGGCGGCGGATACGGCCATGTGGCAATTGTCGAGAGCGTTAATCCGGGCGTGTCAATCACAATTAGCGAGATGAACGGTTATCGCTTTGGCGGCGGTTTCAACCGCGTTGGTCATGGCCAGATTTCCTGGGGTGAGGCCACTAGCGGTTACTATAGATATATTCACTAAGTATTTTACAAAACTAATTAACACCTCTGTCAAATTAGGGGTGTTTTTGGTATAATGTGTCTGTATGTTTGTTGACACAGCTAAAGTTTTAGTCCAGGCGGGTCGCGGCGGTGACGGCGCGGTCAGTTTTCGCCACGAGATTTACGTTGATAAAGGCGGTCCAGATGGCGGCGATGGTGGTCGCGGCGGTAATGTTGTGTTTTTGGCGACGGAACAGCTTAATACGTTATTAAAATTTCGTTACAAACCCGAGCTAAAGGCCGAAAATGGTGTCTCGGGCGCCAAGAAAAAAATGGCAGGTCGCGCTGGTAAGGATTTAGTCATTAAAGTGCCAGTTGGTACCATAGTCAAGCGTGATGGTAAAATCATCGCTGATTTATCTAAACCAAACCAAAAAACTGTTATTGCTAAGGGTGGCGATGGCGGTTTTGGTAATGCTCACTTTAAGTCGAGTGTTCGTCAAACACCGCGTATGGCAGAGGTGGGCGAGCTCGGCGAATCGTTCGAAGCAGAACTAGAATTGAAATTATTGGCTGATGTCGGTTTGGTGGGTTTTCCTAATGCCGGTAAGTCAACCTTTTTGAGTGTGGTGTCAAATGCTCGCCCTGAAATTGCAGATTATGAGTTCACTACGTTGACGCCGAATCTCGGTGTAGCTGATGTCGATGACAGTTCGCTTTTAATTGCTGATATTCCAGGGCTGATTGAGGGGGCTAGCGACGGTAAAGGGTTGGGGGATGCCTTTTTGCGGCACGTTGAGAGGACTGCCGTACTGCTCCATTTGGTGGACGCTTATAGTAACGACGTAGCTGAACGCTACCTGGCGATTCGCCGCGAACTCAAAAAGTACAGCACTGAACTGGCGTCGCGTCCCGAGATAGTAGCCCTAACTAAATGCGAAGGATTAGATCAGGATATCATTCAAATGCAAATTGACACCTTAAGAGCTGTCACTAGCGAGGATACGCAGGTTTTCGCTATTTCCTCGGTATCGCATAAAGGCGTAATTGATGTACTGAGAGCTCTGCAGGTGCAAGTTGTAGCAATGCGCGCAGCTGAGAATGAGCAGAAGCAGACTGACGATTTGAATAACGATAAACTTGAGACAATCACTCTCAGTGGCAACGAGACGATCTCGAGCAGTTGGGAAGTTTCATACGATGCTGATAAGCAAATCTACCGCGTGTTTGGCGGCAAGATAGAAAAATTTGCTCGTCGCACCAATTTTGATCAGTTTGAAAGCGTCAATCGTTTACGCGATATCATGCGTCGTTATGGTATCGCGCACGAGCTAATGCGCCAAGGTGCTACTGGTGATAGCTTGGTGCAGATTGGCGAATCGACGCCGTTTACGCTGGTTGAGCAGTAGAATTGGGCGTCATCTCGTAGCTTTGCTATACTATAGGTATGGCACAAACTTTTTTCTTCTATGACCTAGAAACCAGCGGATTAAATCCGCGGCAAGACCGCATTATGCAGTTTGCTGGGCAGCGGACAGACATGAATCTCGAGCCGATTGGTGAGCCTTATAATCTGCTGGTGACGCTGAATGATGATACCTTGCCGAGTCCTGACGCGCTGATGGTAACTGGCATCACGCCGCAAAAAACGGTCGAGGAAGGCTACACCGAGGCACAATTTGCACGGATGCTGAGTGAGGAGATTTTTACGCCGGATACCATCGCAGTTGGATTTAATAATATTCGGTTTGATGACGAGTTTATTCGCCATTTGTTGTGGCGTAATTTTCATGATCCGTACGAGTGGAGCTGGAAGGATGGCCGCTCGCGTTGGGATTTGCTGGATGTAGTGCGATTGACGCGGGCGCTTAGGCCGGAAGGAATTAATTGGCCGCTTGATGCTAAGGGTGAGCCGAGCAATCGTTTGGAATTAATCACTAGCGCCAATGGCATTGCCCACGAAAATGCTCATGACGCTTTGGCGGACGTGACAGCGCTGATCGCTGTGACGAAATTGATCAAGCAAAAACAGCCGCAGCTATACGACTATTTACTAAGAATGCGTGATAAAAAAGTAGTCCAACAGCTGGTCAACGTGGATGACAAAAAACCGTTTGTCTATGCCAGCGGTCGTTATGATAAAGAATTTGCTAAAACTACGGTGGTCTTTCCACTGACGACCAGCCGAAATGGCGGCGTGGTTGTCTATGACTTACGCTATGATCCGGCACCGTTTGTTGGGCTGAGCCAAGAGGAATTGGCGAAGAAAATATTTGCTTCCTGGGAGGAGCGCCAGGCTGAGGATTTTGTCAAATTGCCCGTCAAAGAATTGCAATACAATCGCTGTCCGGCGGTGGCGCCTCTGGGTGTGCTGGAACAAGGCGATGGCTGGCGGAAGATTTCACTTAGTGCAGAGGTTATCCAGCGGCATCAACATATTTTACTGAATCATCCAGACTTTGCTGAAAAATTACGGACTATTTTTGAAAATAAGCCAGCCTTCAAGAAACTGCCTGATCCAGAAGCACAATTGTATGACGGCTTTTTGAACGACCGTGATCGTATCCGTGTCGAGGCGGTGCGTAATGCCGATGAGCGTGAACTGGCGGATTTTCATCCAGAGTTTCAGGACGAACGGTTAACACCGCTGTTGCTGCACTACAAGGCGCGTAATTTTCCGCGCTCACTCAGCGAAGATGACCTGGCGCAATGGGAAGCATGGCGGGCCCAGCACTTGCAGGCGCAACTGCCAGGGTTTATGGCGTCTCTGCAGCAGTTAGCGCCGACAGCAACTGACGAGCAGCAGTTTATATTGCAAGAATTGCAGTTGTGGGCTGAGTCTACATTACCAGCTAGCGATTAGATTTTTCGCGTGCCAGCCGCTATTCTTTTGGAGGTAAAGGACGTTGAATAGTATTTTCTATGTAGGTGAATATGTTTATGACTATCATTGCGTATAGTAATAACATAACCCAGTATGGTACTGATATGTGCGTGCCAGGTATAGCGCCGACTAGTACGAAATTCATTAGCGAATCGTAAATGTCGTGGCGCAGCAAAAATAGAGGTACACCGATAAGGCACGCCAATACAACACGAATCCTGATGCTGAGGACAGCGAATAGTTCAATTAATGCTCTCATTTGACTATACTATAGCAAATATACTATAGTATGTGCAACGATAAGCGCGATACAGTTTTAGTTTATTTGGATGGTATTTTAAGTGTAATACGTGCACAGATGTTTTGCGGTAATGGATTTTTTTACCGAAAAATGCTAAAATAAGTAGTCATGTCAGATAGTATCAAGATCACCGGTGCACGCCAGAATAACTTAAAAAACGTGAGTTTGGAAATTCCACGCGATAGGTTTGTGGTAGTAACAGGACTTAGCGGCAGCGGTAAATCAAGCCTGGTTTTCGATACTATCTATGCCGAAGGACAACGGCGCTATGTTGAAAGCTTGAGCAGTTATGCGCGGCAATTCCTGGGTATCATGGACAAGCCAGATGTTGACTCAATTGATGGATTGAGCCCAGCAATTTCAATAGATCAAAAATCAACCAGTCGTAATCCGCGTTCAACGGTTGCCACGGTAACAGAAATTTACGACTATTTACGCTTGTTGTTCGCGCGTGTTGGCGTACCTCATTGTCCGGCGCTTTTGCCAGATGGTAAGCGCTGCGGCAAGCCGGTACAACGACGAACAGCACAATCAATTATTGATGAAATCATGAAATTGCCTGAAGGCGCAAAGTTAATGATCCTGGCGCCGATTGTTAACCAGAAAAAAGGCGAGTTTCAGCATATCCCTGAACAGTATATGCGCAGCGGCTTTGCTCGAGCGCGAGTGGACGGTGTAATTTATGCACTAGATGAGTTTCCAGAATTGCAAAAAAACTATAAGCACGACATTGAACTGGTCGTAGACCGCTTGGTGATGCGTCCAGACATGGTTTCACGCGTATCGCAATCAGTCGAACAATCGTTAGAATTGGCTGGCGGTATAGTCCAAGTGTTGGATGCTGATAGCGGCGAAATTTTGACTTATAGCCAGCGCTATGCTTGTGTGGATCACCCGGGCGAGGAAATTCCTGAATTGGAGCCGCGGTTATTCAGTTTTAACGCGCCGCAAGGTGCTTGTCCGGTATGTACGGGGCTGGGCACACGAATGGAGATTGATCCTAGCTTGGTTTTTAACAAAAATTTGACGATTGCCGAAGGTGCAATTCGTCCGTTTAATCGTTTTAGTGTTGATGCTTGGTATATGAAACGGCTTGAAGCGGTAGCGGCTGAACATGGTTTTAGCCTACACGTACCAGTGCGCGAACTAAGCGACGATGTGCGGAAATTATTGATGTATGGTACAGGCGAGCAAAAATATCGTGTTGAACTAGGTAATGGCCGACACTACGATTCAACCTTTGAAGGGATTATCCCAAATCTCGAGCGTCGTCACCGCGAAACTGATAGCGACTTCATGCGCAAAGATATTGAGCGATTTATGCGTGAACGCAAATGCACAGCCTGCAAAGGCGCTCGCCTTAAACCGGTAGTTTTAGCGGTGACGGTTAGCGGCTTGTCAATTATGGATATTTGTAATTTAGATGTCGAGAATGCCTTAGACGTCTTTAGCCAGCTGAAATTCGACGATAACGAAATGAAAATTGTCAAGCTAGTGGTTAAAGAGATTAACGCTCGTCTGGGATTTATGAATAACGTAGGGTTGAATTATCTAGAACTGGGGCGAGCTGCTAATACTCTGAGCGGCGGTGAGGCGCAACGGATTCGTCTAGCGACACAGATTGGCTCTGGGTTACAAGGTGTGTTATACGTATTAGACGAGCCGTCAATTGGCTTGCATCAGCGCGACAACGATCGATTAATCAAAACGCTCAAACATTTGCGCGACCTCGGTAATACCGTATTGGTGGTCGAACATGATGAGGAGACAATCGCTGCAGCTGATTTTTTGGTGGATGTGGGCCCAGGTGCTGGCGTACATGGTGGCGAGATTGTAGCCGCTGGCACGCCAGCCGAGGTGGCACAGAATCCGGCCAGTATTACCGGACGATATTTATCTGGAGCAGAGAAAATATCGGTGCCTAAGAAACGTCGTGCGGTCGAGAAAGATCGCAAACTTGTCGTTCGCGGTGCTAAGGAAAATAACCTCAAAAATATTGATGTCGAGTTTCCGTTGGGTGTAATGACACTAGTGACTGGCGTTAGCGGTAGCGGCAAATCGACACTAGTTAATGACATTGTAGCCAATGAATTGACGGCGCGTCTGCATCGAGCGCAGACTGTGCCTGGCGATCATGATAGGATTGACGGCGTCAAGCAATTAGATAAAGCTATCGTCATTGATCAGTCGGCGATAGGCCGCACGCCGCGTTCTAATCCAGCAACTTATACGGGCGTGTTTACGCAGATTCGCGAATTGTTTGCCAATACTCCTGAGGCTAATATTCGCGGTTACAAAGCGGGGCGCTTTAGCTTCAATGTCAAGGGCGGCCGCTGCGAGAATTGTCAAGGCGACGGTGTGATAAAGATTGAAATGCACTTTTTGCCTGACGTTTATATACAGTGTCCAGAATGCCACGGCAAGCGTTACAACCGCGAAGCGCTAGAGATTAAATATAAGGGCAAAACCATTAGCGATATTCTAGAAATGACGGTCGAGCAAGCCTGCGAGTTCTTTACTAATATTCCAGCTATCTCCCGCAAGCTCGAGACAATTAACGAAGTTGGTTTGGGCTATGTGAAGCTTGGGCAGCCAGCGACGACGTTCTCTGGCGGTGAGGCGCAGCGCATTAAATTAGCAGCAGAACTATCACGTCGTTCGACTGGTAAAACACTTTATATACTCGACGAGCCAACGACTGGCTTGCATACTGCTGATGTGCGCAAATTGCTCGAGATTTTACAAAAATTAGTCGATGGTGGTAACAGTATGATAATCATTGAGCATAACCTGGAAGTCATTAAATGCGCTGATTGGATTATTGATATGGGCCCGGAGGGCGGACAAGGCGGCGGCAGAGTGGTTGCTGCTGGCATGCCAGAAGACGTCGCAAACAATCCAGAAAGTCAAACTGGGAAATACTTACAGAAGCTGTTATAAAAGATAATATTTGCAAAGACTAAAAGCCTAATCTCAGATGAAAGATTCGGTGCGGATTTACGTTATTTTTTCCGTTTGGACGTCTTGGTTTTTGAGAATAAAACTTGGAGCTGTTTTTTGAGAGCCGCGCGGTTTGATGGTTTCTTGAGCGCGTGAATAATCATCGGCGAGACAGAGAGGAATACGATTATAAGAGCAGCAACCTCGATGTTAACGCCTGCTTTGGTAAGTAATTCACCGGCGTAATAACCTAGATAAACGAACAGTGATGACCACAAGAATCCGCCGATAATGTTAAAAACCAAAAATGTTCTGTAATGCATTTTGCTGGCGCCAGCAACGATTGGCGCAAATGTGCGGACGATTGGCGCAAAACGAGCTAGCACGATAGTAATTGAACCGTGCTTGTCGTAGAATTTTTCAGTTTGCTCTAAATATTTTTTCTTGAAAAAACGCGAATTTTCTTTTTCAAATAATTTGCGGCCGACCTTATGTCCAAAACTATAGCCAACGCTATCGCCTAGCACGGCTGCCAAAAATATCAGGATAGCGAATAGATGAATATCAATTGGCAAAATATGCTGTTGTACCATATAAGCTGCCGTAAATAGCAAGCTGTCGCCTGGAAATATGAAGCCGATTAATAAACCCGACTCAGCGAAAACTACCAATAAGATAATTGGCACGCCGAGATGAATAATCAAATTAATAAAGGCTTCCATGCTAGAGCTGATTATAGCACAGATTTCTAGCACCAGCTAATGGAATAGGTTTGGGTCTAAAAATTTATTGTCGAAACGGATCAAGATTATTATGAACTACTAGACTTAGCTCGAATATTATCATAAACATGTTATAATAGAGAAGTAATAGTAAACCTCCGAAAAGGTATCTAACGAAAGGAAGAGAGAAATGGGAGAAAAAATTACTCTGAAGATTACTAAGCGCGAAGTGCTTGGTAAAAAAGTTAAGACGCTACGTCGCCAAGGGATTACGCCAGGCGTGGTTTACGGTGCGGGTATGGAAGCGGTGCCGATTCAGGCTGAAGCTGGCGAAGTGCTGCGCGTCTATAAGCTAGCTGGCAAGCATACGCCCGTCCAGTTGCTAGGCAGCGAGCGGCGCATAGCGATGATTAAGGATGTTGAATCATATCCGACTAGGTCAAATGCTCTTCGCCATATTTCTTTTCACGCAGTTCGGGCTGATGAGCCGGTGATTGCCGAAGTGCCGATTCGTTTGAGCGGTACAGGAGAATCTGAGGCGGAGCGTGCCGGCTTGGTAGTGCTACAAGCGCTTGAAAAGATCAAGGTCAAGGCCTTGCCGATGGATCTGCCAGAAGCATTGGAGGCGCCGACGGATGGTCTCGTTAAAGAAGGCGACCGCGTGACCGTGGGCGACATTGTTTTGCCGGATGGTGTTGAGCTGGTCGAGAACGACGACGGCCGCGAAGGCACGGCTGACGACGACATTACGGTCAAAGATTTGGTTGTGGCAAACGTCTATGAGCCGAGCGCTCTAGCAGCTGCCAACGATGCGGCGGCCGGCGAAGCTGAGTCCGCTGACGCCGAACAAGTCGAGGTTACGGGAGAAGCTGAAAAAGCTGAAACGTCAGAATAGTCTGACCTTAGAATAGCGAAAAACACCGTCATGATTTGGCGGTGTTTTACTATAGTCGGAAATGTTAGAAATTACTCCTCAATGAATCCGCCTGATTGCCGCGCCCACAACTTAGCGTAAACGCCGCGTTTTTTGGCGAGCAATTGATCGTGCGAACCGTCTTCGACGATGCGTCCGTTCTCCAAAACAATGATGCGATCGAGCTTAGCGATGGTCGATAAACGGTGGGCGATGACAATTGACGTTCGGTTTTTCATCAACGTTTCCAGCGACTTTTGGATTAGCGCTTCTGATTCTGAGTCTAATGCTGATGTCGCCTCGTCAAGGACTAGAATTGGCGCATCTTTCAAAATCGCCCTGGCAATGGCGATGCGCTGTCGCTGTCCGCCCGAAAGTTTGACGCCGCGTTCGCCGACTAGCGTGTCAAAACCGTCTTGCAGTTTGACGATGAAATCATAGGCGCCAGCCTTCTTGGCAGCTTTTTCAATCTCGGCATCGGTCGCATTAGGTCGACCGTAGGCGATATTCTCGCTGACGGAGCGGTGAAATAACAGCGGCTCTTGCGGCACATAGGCGATTTGTTCGCGTAGACTTACCTGGGTAACTTCAGCAATATCTTGCGAGTCGATTGTGATCTTGCCCGAGTCAATATCGGCAAATCGTAGTAATAATTTGGTGAGGGTAGTTTTGCCAGACCCGCTTGATCCGACTAAGCCAATTTTTTCACCTGGCTGAATATTGAGCGAGAAATCATGAAACAAGGTATCGCCTTGGCCTTCGTCGTGCGTAAAGGTCACATTGTCCATGACAATGCCGCCGCGTTTAATTTTTAGTTTTTTGTCGCTGCGGTCAACTAGCGTCGTTGGTGTTTTAAGAATTTCTACCATCTCGTGAGCATCGCCAATAATACGATTGTAACTGCGCATGATGCCATTCATGTTCCACAACTCGTGCGCTACGCTGCCTGTATACGTTATGATTAAATAAACTGATGCTACTGATACTAAATTGTGCTGAGCGGCGTATACTGCAAAAGCAATTGCGCCAATTTTGATAATTGTGTTGATGGTCGAATAAACGGTACTAACTTTCAGGAAACCGCGCATCGTGCCCAGGCTAGTGCTGCGCCATAAACTGACCGTTTTTGAAAAGCGCTTTTGCTCTGTCGATTCAGCGCCAGATGATTTAACCGCCAGAATATTTGAAACCATGTCGGCTAATTGGCCGCTAACTTTATTGCTGGCTTTAGCTTCTTTTTCGCTTAATTTAGCCATTGGCCTAGAGCCAAAATAGACGGTAATACTAAAAATAATTGAAAAGATAAACAGGAATAAAGCATACTGCCAAATTAATGTCGATAAAATGATTATTGATCCAGCTAAGGAGATAACTAATGGCAAAATCGACCAAAAAATTGTATCCCAAAAACGTTCGACTGCACCGTTTAGTTTGTTAGTTTGGCTGACGAGCGAACCGCCAAATTTATTAGCATGGAAAAACATTGTTTGATTGGTCAATTTACTAAAGCAGCGCGAGTGTAAATCGCGTTGCAATGCAGTCTCGAATGTCCAGACGAGATACAATACTAAGCGCCAGCCAATCACCGTTGAACACAGTTCGCTAGCGCCATATAGAACAATTAGCGTCCATAAATTGTTGGCAGTTTGCAGCTGGTTGTGCTGGATAATATTAAGCAGCTCTGCGATAACAAGCGGGCCGACAAAAATAGAAATAACAATCGTAGTAATTGCAAAAAATATCGCTAGATTCCTGCGGCGCCTGTAGGGTACAGATACTTGCCAGAACAGGCGTAAAATTTCTTTATCGTTAATTTTATTTTTCAAAAGCATCTCCTTCTTTTGTGCAGTTTATATTGTGAGCAGTTTGATCATTGATAAGGTGATTCAAACGCGAGATTTAGAGGAACTCTTTTGGCTAGAGTTCATAGATTAACCAATTATAAGGTATAATCTTGGTATGAGTCAAGAACAAACAGTCTCGTATGTTTTAATAACAGGCACTACCAGTGGCTTGGGTAGAGAATTTGCTCGTATATTTGCGCAAAATGGTTATAATATCGTTGCTGTTGCACGTAACGAAGTTCTATTGCAACAGCAAAAACAGGAGTTAGAATGCCAGTTTGGCGTTGAAATGGTCTACATAGTTAAAGATTTGAGTGCTGAGAATAGCGCTCAAGAAGTTTATGACGAGATTAAATATAAAGGCATTAATATAGACATCTTAATTAATAATGCCGGGTTTGGTTCGTTTGGCCGCTATGTTGACGTCGATTGGCAGCGCCAGAAAGGGCTCGCTAGCGTTAATATGTTGGCCGTGATGCAGTTATCGTATCTATTTGGTAAAGATATGGATCGTCGCGGTAAGGGTAAGATTGTTAATATTGCATCGATTGCCTCGTTTCAAGCTGGGCCATACATGGCGATGTATTATGCGTCGAAAGCTTTTGTCCGCTCGTTTTCTGAAGCTTTGCATGAAGAAATGAAAAGTTCTGGCGTGTCGGTGACGGCGATTTGCCCAGGTCCGGTAGCGACTAATTTTGAAAGAAATGCTCAAATGATAAACTCGGCAATGTTCACTAGGCTTAGAGTTTATACACCAGAAGTAGTTGCCATGAGAAGCTATCGCGCTATTATGAATAACAAAGCAGTGTATGTAGTTGGTTGGCCGAATAAACTTTTGGTGTTTTTGACGCGATTTTGTAGCTTGAAGTTTAGTAGAATTCTCGCTAGTAAAATTAATTTAGGTGGCGGGCGAAAATAGCCTAGTCTGATCAGCAATTTAATTATAAAAACATGACCAAGAAGTGTAGTGTGGTAAGTTTTGTAAAAAAGTATTGTATTTTTATTGTAAATGATTTACAATAAAAATATGACACAAATAGTTAGTCGACGAATCACGAAATATACTGATAGCATACTATCGATTTTATGCCAGCTGCAGCATGCTACTAATGCCGAGATTGCTAGCCGGTTGAGAGAGTCTTATTCAAATGTTAGCGACACTACGGTGCATCGTATTACGCAACGTCTGCAGGGTGATGGCGTTATTGGACTGGCGCCTTCCTCAAGACAGGGTTGTCTGCGATACGACTTTTCACCGGAATTACACGATCATTTTCTATGCAGCGAGTGTGATAGTTTACAGGATATTAAAGTTCCTGATTCAGTGCGTTGCCAGATCGAGCGCCAGCTTGACGGCTGCTGTTTCGACGGTCCTTTAGTCATTACTGGAGTATGTCAACAATGTAAAAATAGAAGGAGGAATTATGGCATTAATTAGTATTACAACTAAACAAGAGTTTGAAGAAAAAGTACTAAAAAGCAAGCGTCCGGTCTTGGTCGATTTTTGGGCGCCATGGTGTCCGCCATGCCGAGCGATGGCGCCTATATTGCAGCAGATCGCTGACGAGACAGATTTTGATATTGTTAAAATTGACACTGATGCTAGTAATGACAACAAAGAACTGGCTATGCACTACCGCGTGCAGGGCATCCCAAATATGAAGATTTTTGTTGCTGGCGAGGAAGTTGCCGAGCTGATCGGTATGAAGTCAAAGCAGATGCTAATTGATGCGTTGGAAAAAGCTAGAGAAAATGCTGATTAATATGTTGTCGCAGAATAATAATTTATCAAAACTTTTTTGTACGAAGCTTGATTGATATATTTATCGCATTATAGCTTATTGTTAATCATTTACAAAACTAAATTATGAGTTTTGTAAACGTTCTTGGTGGTATTGCTAGCTAGCTATTTAGGTTTATTCAATGAATCTGAGGTAATAATATACCAATGTATAAACTATTAATGCTAATATAAGATATTAAGTAATCTACGAAAGGATACATTACATGAGTCAAGCTAAATTGCCTAAAGATAATGCATGGGAAGCTTTTGAAAAAACTTCTGGTGATTCACGCGACGCTTATAAAATTGAACGATCTAAAAACTGCTGGATTATACGTAAATTTGATAAAAATTCCATAGCAATGGGTGAAGCTCCTTGGGTTGTCACTGATAGTAGCGAAGTGATTAGAGTTGGTTATCCGCTCTCGCTCGAGGCAGTGCTCGCAGAAGTTGCACAACGTAACGAGAACGACTAAGTTAAAGGTATAACTGCAATGATACTGCACTCTAAACCGCTTTTATATGACCAAATCGCAGCCGATCCAATGAATGCTGATTTTGTCAATAGAGGTTGGTCGCCTGTGTATTCTGCCTCAGTAAGTTCGCGAATTGTACTGGTCGGGCAGGCGCCAGGTCGAATTGCTCAGCAAACGTTAAAGCCGTGGAATGATGCTAGCGGTCGCTTACTTAGGCAATGGCTGAACGTAACGGATGAGCAGTTTTACAATCCCGATCTCTTTGCGTTGATGCCGATAGATTTTTATTATCCAGGTAGGGGAGTGCACGGTGATTTGCCGCCGCGCTTGGACTTTGCCAGGAAATGGCACCCGCGTTTGCTAGCGCAGATGTCGAATGTGCGATTGACAATTTTGGTTGGTTCGTATGCGCAGAAATATTATCTTGATCGCCGCGCCAAGCAGAATTTGACAGCAACTGTGGCGGACTTTAATATGTATTTGCCAGATTATTTTCCATTAGTCCATCCATCGCCGCTCAATATTGGTTGGCGCAAACGTAATCCCTGGTTTGAATCGGACGTTATTCCAGTTCTACAAACGATAGTTAAGGAGGCACTATCATGACAGTCTATAAAATTAAACGAATTTACGAATCGCCAGAATCGGACGATGGCTACCGCGTGCTAGTTGACCGATTATGGCCGCGCGGTATCAGTAAAGAACGAGCGGCGCTAGACGAGTGGGCTAAAGAAATCGCGCCAACCGATGAGTTGCGCCAATGGTTTAATCATGATCCAGAAAAATTTACAGAATTTTCAGAACGTTATACAAAAGAATTAGACGAAAATCCTGCTGCTATCAAGGCGAGAAATGACTGGCCCAATCATCCAATCGTTACGCTATTGTATAGCGCTAAGGATGCGGAGTTTAACCAGGCGGTAGTACTTAAGCAATGGTTAGAATAAATAGTGCTCTTCAAAAATACTCATTTTTGACGTAAAATATAATTAATGATACGACTCCACAACACTCTGACGCGTCGGCTTGATGATTTTACTCCGCTATCGTCTGATAAAGTGACTTTATATACTTGCGGACCGACTGTCTACGATGATTTACATGTCGGTAACTGGGCAGCCTACGTCTATTGGGATACGCTAGTTCGGACATTGCAAATTGACGGCTATACGGTTGATCGCGTGATGAATATAACCGATGTTGGACATTTGGTTAGTGATGCAGACGAAGGCGAGGATAAGCTTGAAAAGGGCGCTCGTCGCGATGGAAAAACTGCTTGGGAAATCGCTGAATACTACACGCAACATTTTCTTGACGGCATGAAAGCGCTCAATCTTATTCCGCCGACGCATATAGCCAAGGCGACTGATTACATCTCGCAGCAGATTTCTTTGCTGCGGGCTCTTAAACAGCGCGGCTGCACCTATCAAACCAGTGACGGTATTTATTTTGATACTAGTACTTTTCCGCGTTACGCCGACTTTGCGCAGCTTGATTTGAGCGCCCAAAAAGCTGGCGCTCGCGTCGATGCTAATAGTGAGAAACGTCAACCATGGGATTTCGCGCTCTGGAAATTTACCGAGAAGGGTAAAGTGCGCGATATGGAGTGGGAGACGCCTGCTGATTTGCTAGATACGCCACCAAAAGATGACAAGCCAGTTATGGGTTTTCCTGGCTGGCACTTAGAATGCTCGGCTATCGCCATGAGTTTGCTCGGCAAGACAATCGATATTCATACTGGCGGAATTGATCACATCCCGGTGCATCATACTAACGAAATTGCCCAGAGCGAAGCGGCAACTGGCCAAAGGTTTGCGAACTTTTGGCTGCACTGCAACCACCTGAAGATTAATGGCGGCAAAATCAGTAAGTCTCTCGGTAATGGCTACACGCTTGATGATCTAAAGCAGCGTGGTTTCTCGGCGATGGATTTGCGAATGTTTATTTTGCAGGGACATTATTCTAACGAAGGTAATTTTTCATTCGAGAATTTGCAGGCAGCACACAACCGGCTGCAGCATTGGCGCGACGTGGCTTGTTTGCGACACCAAGTTCACGATCGCTTGCATAGCGATACCGAGAACAACGACCTGCGGCATGATTTCTCGCCAAGTGCGGCTATTGGCGCTGTCAAAGAAGCGCTAAACGATAACTTAGAAACGCCACGGGCGCTAGCTATTGTCGATAAAGCCTTAACTGAACTCGACAAAAAACCACCGCAGAAAATCTATCGAGCTGGATTAATCGAATTTTTAGAGTTTGTTGATGCGGCATTGGGACTTGAGTTGTTAGACTCAACTCCCGATATTGATGATGAATGTAAGCGGTTATTAGTAGAACGCCGCCGTGCTCGCGATAACAAGAATTGGGTAAATTCCGATGAATTACGCGACGAGCTGCTCAATGAATACGGCGTAGTTGTCAAAGATACTGCACATGATACTTTATGGGCGTATGCTGACGAAAAGCCAGAGTAGACTCGAGTGTTTAAAAGATTCTTTTTGAATGGTGTGAGCTGGCTGGCCTAATCCTTTACTAGACTTCAGTTTCTGATTTAGCTGCCTCTGGTTTACTTTTTTCGCGGCGAACTCGCTTGAGTAGGCGAGCAAGCTTTGTCGGTTTAGCGGTTGGTTCTTCGTGGCGTTCGACTTTGATATATTCAGTTGCAAGCACTTTGGCGCAGCCAGCTATCGGTATCGAGATAATACCGCCAACCATACCGAACATGTATAGTCCTATAGTTACCGCCATCAAAACCATTAGCGGTGAAAGTTCAATACGCTTGGATTGAATGGTTGGCGAAATTACATTATTCTCAATCTGCTGATAAATGATGAAGTAAATACCAAAAGCTATCGCTGCTGGCATACTATTAATTGCCAGTAATGCAAAGACGATAATGCCGCCAATTCCTGCGCCGAACATTGGGATCAGCGACAAGATAAACATGATAGCAATCGTTGGCAAAGCGATGTTTGCTGGTACTGCTGGAAAAACTTGACTCAAGATAAATACTGTTAAGCCGGCAAAAGCACCATCTAAACCCGAAACGATCAATTGTCCGCTTACATATCCAGAGATTACTGCATTCATCCGCCGGAAGATGATTCGATGGTGCTGCATTCGCTTATCGTTGCTATATAATCCCCAGAAGTATCGTGACCAGCGCGGTCCTTCGACTAGCATTAGAAATGTTAGAACTAGCGCTAGCGAAGCCTCGGTGATTAGCGACATTGTTGTTCCGACGCCGCTGAGAAAGTTCTGTCCAAAGTTTGCCAGCCACGACGTTGCATTTCCTTGTATTGAAACAACCATTTGATCAATCTGCGATTCTAGATGGTAACGCGATACTATAGCACCAAAACCCTTCCATTGCGCCGACATTGTTCGTATCGTATCGGGTAGAGTTTGTAAAAAGCTAATTGTTTGCTGAACTATCGGCGGCACTGCCAAAAACAGAATTGCCGCTAGTATTGCTACAATAACGATAAAAGCGATAGCTGTACTGAGGGTTCGGCTGCGGTTGGGTAGCTTATTAGCCAACCAGCTGACTGGCCCATTGAGAGCTAGTGCTAAGAATGCTGCCGCTCCAATAATTACTAACGCTGTACGAGCATTCCAAATTAATAAGCCTGCTAGTCCAAAGCCGATTACTACCAGCCAAAAACGTACGAATGTTATAGTGTCTATCTCGATTTTAACCTTCATATTTTCAGTATAGCGCTTTATTGTTAAAAACTAAAATTTGCTATAATATGCTTATGGCTTTTTATGATAAAACCATTAAAGAAACACTAGTTGAACTTGAATCAACCACTAAAGGCTTATCCGATATCGAGAGCGATGAGCGGTTACGTCACTACGGCTTAAACACGATCAAAGTTAAGTCTGACCCGCTTTGGCGTAAAATTATTGAGCCGTTCAAGTCGGTTTTTATGGCAGTGCTGATAGTGGCGGCAATTGTTAGTTTGTGGCACAAATCGTATTTTGATGCTGGGTTGATTATTTTTATCATGGCGGTGAACGCAATTATTTATTATGTGCAACGGTTTTCGACTGAGCGGATTTTGCGATCGCTGCAAAAACAGTCTGTGGCTGAAGTCGAGATACTGCGAAAAGGGCGGCGTGAGATGATTGCTGCGACGTTGTTAGTTCCAGGCGACGTGATAATCCTTGATGAAGGCGATAAAATTCCTGCTGACGCCCGCATGCTAGAGGCGCGCTCTTTTCGTGTTGACGAATCGCAACTAACCGGCGAGTCGCTGCCGATTGAAAAAACTTGTGCCGTCCTGCCGAGCGACCGCGAAATTTATGAGCAGTCCAATATGGTCTTCCAAGGCTCATTTGTCGTTGGCGGTACTGCCATGGCGATAGTAACCGCTACTGCTAACGATACCGAGTTTGGTCGTTTGAGCGATTTATCGTCTGGCGACCATAATGTCAATCCTGTACAGCAAAAAATTGATAGGCTTATCACGCGTATAGTGGCTGTTATCTTGGGCATTGCTTTGTTTGCTTTTTGGTTGGCGCTAGCTCGCGGTGTTGAGTGGAGCGAAGCTTTGCGCTTTGTGATTGCTCTCAGTGTTAGTGCAGTACCCGAGAACTTACCAATCGCCATCTCAGTTATCTTGGTATTAGCGATGCGTCGGATGGCTCGCCGCAAAGCATTGGTACGGACTATGGGCTCAATCGAGTCAATCGGTGCTATCACGACTATCGCTACTGATAAAACCGGCACGCTAACACGCAACAAATTATCTGTTCAAGAAATTTGGCATCCGCGCCACAACGAAAAACGTATTTTGCAGACACTTGCTGCTAGTATTCTATTAAACAAGAGGAAAACTGCTGATCCGCTTGATAAAGCCTTCGTGTCGTTTATTAACTCGTTCGAAACGGCTCCCAAGCTTGGCCAGCCTTTGCGGGAATTTACATTTGAGCATTCAATGGCAATGAGCGGCAATTTACGGCATGATGGCGCTAAGTATGCTCTAGCTGTCAAAGGAGCACCAGAGAAAATCGTTGACCATTGTGATATCACCGAAGGCGAACGCGAGAAAGCTTTAGTTGAATTGCATCATCTGACTGGACTTGGTTTCCGGGTAATTGCGCTAGCGCATGCGTCGCTCAGTAAACCAATTGATTCGCTTGAAAACATTCCAGATAATACGCCGCTGGTTTTTGATGGTTTTGTAGGTGTGGCAGATACACTGCGGCCAGAAGCCAAAGGTGCCATTGCTCGCGCGCAAGCCGCTGGCATCAGCGTGCGTATGGTCACCGGCGATCACTTCGAGACGGCTTATCATATCGGTAAGCAGCTTGGCCTAGTTGAGTATCGCAATCAAGTCTTTGATAGCCGGCAGATTATTACATTATCTGACGATGAGCTAGCTGAAAGGTTGCGTACTATTCGTGTTTGCGCGCGCGTTTTGCCTGAGCATAAGCATCGCATCCTTGAAGTACTCAAGCGCGATAACATTACTGCCATGACTGGCGACGGTGTCAATGACATTCCGGCACTAACCAATGCTCATGTCGGCGTCGCTATGGGGGCAGGGGCACAAATTGCCAAAGATGCAGGCGATATTATCTTGCTTGATAATAATTTTCGCTCAATTGTTTCGGCTATTCACGAAGGCAGGACTGTTTACGCCAATATTAAGCGCATGGTAACGTATCTGTTAGCGACTAATCTTGGCGAGGTTATCGTGTCGCTGGGCGCGTTGATCTCCGGTTTACCGCTGCCGCTGGCGCCTGTGCAGATTTTATGGGTTAATTTAGTCACTGATAGCGCTATGGTAATTCCGATTGGACTGGAGCCGGGCGAGCCTCGGAATATGCTAGAGAAGCCAAAACGCGCTAACGCGCCGTTACTCAGTAAATTTATGACTTCACGAATATTGTTGATTGCCATAATTATGTCATCAATGACGCTGGGATTCTATATTTATTTCAATCAACGCTTTGGTGCTGACTATGCTCGGACAATTGCTTTTTGCTCGCTGGTAACCGCACAGTGGGCTAGCGCTATCGAGGCGCGCAGTGATTACGAATCATTGATCGGTCGTCTGCGCAAGCGGAACGCACCGTTCATTGTTGGACTAATCATCGCTGTCACGCTGCAGATTGCCGCCCTAGCTACACCACTTGGACGGTTGCTGCATATTACGTCAGTAAGTAACATACATCTTCTCTTGGTGACCATCTCCGCGCTCATTATACCTATTATCTTAATCGAATTGCATAAATGGGTAGGGCGAAAGTTCTTTGGTAAGCGACCGAATCTTCAGCGAATTACCAAGCGTCTTAAACGGCCGCTCAAGAAAAATAAAAAGTTTGCTAATTAATTCCGGCGCTTGATGTGTCCACGCAATAGTTCTAAATCAGCTAAATCTTTACGACGAGCCATCTTTCGTTTGGCGGCAATCAGCCGGTCGGTCGAGACCACGGGTATTCCATCGATGGTTTGCATATCTCGCTGTAATGCTGTCAAGGAATTACCCATCCAACTTTTTAGCAGATTGTATTGTTCATGTACCAAAATTCGCTTGCCGCTAGTTAGTGTCACCTCGCGCCAATGTTTCTTACTCGCGAAACGGTCATAAACTTCGCGCGATACTACTAAATCAACATTAGGTGTATCGCGCAAATGCATCATATCAAGTACGGCGCCGCCGACCACGATATACGAATCGCTAGCGATTTTAAGGTCTCTGATCATTTCAATTGCCGAAGCCTGCTTCTGATGCGCCAATGCCAGAGACAATGTTGTGTAAATGTTGCGGCTGCCAATTATATCGGTAATACCATAGATATCAAACTGGCTGCGTAATCCCGGTGACACGTGCGCAAAAGCAATCTCGATACCATCTTCGCCAAGCTCGCGGTACAAACGTTTGAGCGCTTCAACCGCTGTATAGTCGATATCATCAATCGCTCCGGCATCAATCACCACGTATGTTACTGGATGTTTAGCGCGATGAATAGCTCGCCGTAACCGTTCAGCGAAATAATTAATATTCTCGAAAAAAAGCGATTCGCCGAAAGCATAAACTAATGTATCTTTTGGCAAAGAGCCTATCTTATCTTTTACGCGATCAGCCGCCCATGACGACAACTCGCCATCACGCAGCAGCACAGCGTCATCGGGGTGATACTGCCGGCGTAATCGTTCCATCAGCGAGGCTGCTACCGCTACTAAAATACCTAACTGTACGCCGAATAGTACCGTACAAGCTAGAGCAACTAGCGCGATCATAAACTCCTCATGATGAACGGCCCACAAATAATGCAATTCACGAAAACGAATCAAGCGTAAACCTGCCGTACAAACTATCGCTGCTAGTGCTGCTAGCGGCACGTAGTGTAATAAAGCGCCACCAAAAATAATCAATGCTATTGTCGTTAAGCTGGCAACAATACCGCTCAATTGCGAACGCATACCCAGCGAGTCGGCTAACTGGCTGCGCGGCGGCGAGGCGCTAACGGCGTAACCGTGAAATAGAGCTGAAGCAACATTAGCTATTCCAAGGGCTGCCGTATCTTGGTTGGTCTGGATTTTATCGTCGTGCTCGCTGCCAATGGAGCGTGCTGTCATGGAACTCTGGACTAGTACTACGAGCGCAATTGATAATACGGTTGGCATAATTGTATTTAGCATCTCGAGCGACACCGTGGGTACTATTAAGTTTGGCATATTGCTTGGTAGCGAACCTAAAAACTCTACACCGTATGCGTCGACGTGAAATACCATTGCAAATACTACGGCCATAGCGATGCCGATTAGTTCGCTCGGTATTCGCGATGATCGCCAAAACAACACTACACCTAGCACCAAGAGTGCTAGCGTAGCGGTCATCCAGCTGATTGAACTAGCTTGCGCGGTAATTGACGCTAAATGACTCCAGAAACCGCCTGATGCTTTCAAGCCTAGTAGAGCTGGTATCTGTGTAACAATTAGCTGTACTCCTACGCCTGCCATGAAACCAATCATCACTGGCCGTGACACCAGATCTGCCAAAAAGCCAAATTTGAATAGCCCCAGCAATAGTAGCAGAACGCCTGATAGTAACGTCATCGCTGCGATTGCATTAACATATTCTGGCGTACCTGCTTGCGCTACTAGCACTGCACCTGACGCCAGCAGAATGGCCGTCGCTGAATCTGCGCCAACCACTAATCGATGTGAATACCCCAACAACCCAAATACTAGCGCACCAATAATTGTCGTATATAAGCCAGTCTCGGGCGGCAGTCCGACGATTACCGAAAAAGCCAACGCATTGGGAACATTCACGACGGCTATCAACAACGCCGTTATGATATCATGCCGCAAGTAAGATTTCTTGTATCGCAATATGCTCGGCAGAGACACTTTTCGCATATCTATTATACTAATGGTATTTGGGGGTGGCGTCAATAAAACAAAGTAAGCTATGAATTTGCTAAATGTCGATACGATTCATAAAAATAAACCGCTTAGGTTATCCAGATCTGAGCGGTTTATGATATTTTCGTTTGCATAATTTGGCTGGGTCGGCAGGACTCGAACCTGCGAATGCTGGGACCAAAACCCAGTGCCTTACCACTTGGCGACGACCCACTAATAAACGAGCGTGCAACAAGTATTATACCACGCTCATCAACGATATGGAAATTACGACATAGAACATAGTCGCACCCATTCCTCGGGAGTCAATTCTGACGGTTTGCGTTCAGGGCTGATGCTGGCTTTGACACGCGGTACGGCAGCAAAGACTTTTTGCGAAGCGTAGCATTTCGCGACGAAACTTTGGTACTTATCGCGTTCTAATGTAGATAGGAGCGGCTCGGACCGCGGCTTCAGCTCTAGCAGCACGGTATCGACTGCTGGCGGCGGTGTGAAATCTGTGCGGCGTAGCGGTCGGCGGATTCGTGTCTGCCACCATGGAGCTAGTTGTGCGCCTAATTGAGAGGTAAAGTGCCGGTCGCTCGGTACTAATTTTTGCGCGAATTGTTTTTGGATGATTAGGTAAATTGATCGCGGTGCGTGCATCTCGTTGTTACTAGTCAATTTGCGTACTATGTCGGCGCTCAAGTGAAAGGGAATATTAGCAAAAACTTTGTATGGTTCATCTGGTAGTTTTGCTAGCAGAAAATCCTGTGCTATTACTTTGACGTTTTTGTGCCGGCGCATATTTTGCTTTAGTTTGTTGAGAGCGCCTGGTTCGTTTTCGTATGCTAAAACTTGCCGGCATCGGCGTGCTAACACTGCCGTAATGGCGCCGCTGCCAGCGCCGATATCTATTACCAAATCGCCGCGGCGTATGTTGCTGTGGCCTATCAGCTCGGCAATCAAGCGTGGATTACGCAAAAAATGCTGCGAATGGGTGGCGACTTGGCGTCTCATAATGCGATTTTACCACGAAAAGCGGCCAACTAGTTGGCAATCTTTACCATAACCTTTATAATAGTAAGCTATGAATGCACACGAAAAACACTCGATAAAGCAATATTTGCGTGCGGCAGACTATCTGACGGTGGGGCAAATATTTTTGGCAGAAAATCATCTGCTGAAAAAGGAATTAACTTTTGACGATATCAAATCGCGGATTCTCGGACACTGGGGAAGCGGGCCAGGTATTAACTTTGCTTACGCGCATCTCAGCTATTCGGCCAAGAAGCATAATAAGGACATGATGTTTGTACTGGGGCCAGGGCATGGCTTCCCAGCATTGCAAGCTAATCTGTTTTTGGAAGGTACGCTTGCTAATTTTGATCCTTCGATGGAGACCAATCTGGATGGTATTCGCAAACTGTGCCGCGAATTTAGCTGGCCGTACGGTTTTCCGAGCCATTCTAATCCCGAGACGCCGGGCGTGATTCTCGAGGGCGGTGAACTTGGTTACGCGCTCAGCACTAGCTACGGTGCGGCGATGGATAATCCCGACTTGACGGTAGCTTGCTTGATAGGCGACGGCGAAGCCGAGACTGGGCCGACGGCTGGTGCTTGGCATCTTAACAAATTACTCAATCCACGCAAAGATGGCGTAGTATTGCCGATTCTTCACCTCAATGGTTATAAGATTTCGGCGCCGACTGTTTTCGGCCGAATGAGTAATTACGAACTGATGACGCTCTTTAGCGGCTACGGTTATGAGCCGCGCATTGTTGATGCTACAAAAGACGGCGTCGATCCGCACGATGAAATGGCAAACGCGCTTGAGTGGGCTCACAATTTGGTTGCCGAGATTCGTGCTAGTACGAACACAGAAGCGCCGCGCATGCCGATGATTATCATGCGCACGCTAAAGGGCTGGACTGGGCCGAAATTTGTCGAAGGCAACAAAATTGAAGGTAATTGCCTGGCGCACCAGACAGTGCTCAGTGAAGCAAAATCTGATCCCGAGCAGCTCAAAATCTTGAACCAGTGGCTCAAGAGTTATAAGTTTGACGAGCTATTCAACGAAACGACAGGTTTTGGTGATTTTGTCAAGGATATCTTGCCTGAACAGCTAGAGAAGCGCTTGGGTATGTCGCCGCATTCTCGTGGCGGCGCAACTGTTTATCGGCCGCTGGTACTGCCAGATGTCGAGCAGTTCGCTGAAGATGCCGAAATTCCTGGTACTATTGGCTCTAGCAGTATGCGCCGGGCTGGCGCTTACTTGACCGAGGTCTTTCGTCTCAACGCTGATAATAAGAACTTCCGTTTCATGAGCCCAGACGAAACTTATTCCAACAAGCTTGACGAGATATTCCAGGCTACTAGCCGTAGCTGGCAATGGCCGATCATGGAGTGGGACAAGGATCTGTCGCGTGATGGCCGAGTCATGGAAATGTTGTCCGAACACAATATGCAGGGCTTGATGCAAGGCTACGTACTAACGGGTCGCCACGCTATGTTCGCTAGTTATGAAGCATTTTTGCAAGTCGTCGGCAGCATGGTTGACCAGTATGCTAAGTTTCTCACCCAAAGCCGTAACGTCGAGTGGCGCGGCACTATACCTAGTATTAACTATATACTGACTTCGAGCGGGTGGCGCCAAGATCATAACGGTTTTAGTCATCAGAACCCTGGCTTTATCGACGATATTTTACGCCGCCAGAGTAACTTCAGTGATGTTTACTTCCCGTCGGACGGTAATGTCACGCTAGTTTGCTTAGAGCATATGCTGTCAAGCGTTCGCCAGATTAACGCGCTGGTGGCCGGCAAAACTCTCGAGCCGCGCTGGCTGTCGCCAGAGCTCGCTCGCCAACAGGTCGATGCTGGTCTGATGGTTTGGGATTTTGCTAGCGATGAACATCCTGATCTAGTTATGGCCGCTTGCGGCGATTATCCGACCAAAGAAACTATGGCAGCTATTGATATTGTCAAAACGCATTGCCCGAACGCTAAAATTCGCTGTGTTAACGTTTCGAGTCTGACTACTGTTGGCTTTGGTACATTGCGTCGCGTTGCCGACCAAAAGTTCTTTGACAAGGTGTTTACAGATGATAAGCCAGTTATCTTCAATTTCCATGGCTATCCGCAGACAGTTAAATCGATTCTCTTTAACTATGCTGTCGATTCGACACGCTTCGATATTCGCGGTTACAAAGAGATCGGGTCGACGACCACGCCGTTTGATATGCATGTTCGCAATGAAACCAGCCGCTATGATTTGGCAATTGCTGCATTCCGCCAGCTGGGCCGCAATGGCGTCGTTCCGTTTGAGGAGGCCGAGCACTTAGCTTCGATTTACCAAGGTAAGATTGACGAGAATACTGCTTACATCAAGGCTAACGGCGTTGACTTGCCAGAAATTGACGCCTGGGTGTGGCCAGCAGCGCGCGGATTAGACGAGGTAAAAGAGGAAGCCTGGCACGGGCAAACAAATTAACGTAAAGAAAAGGGTGGGGGAATGTCATTACTACTAATCGCAAATCCAGGCAGCGCTAGCCGCAAATACGCGCTGGTCGACGACAAGCTCAAAGAGGTTGCTGCGTTACATATCGAGCAGAGTGGCAGCGAATTAATCGCGACGCTGCGTACTGGCGGCGATACGCGGCAAGTACCGCTTGGTTTTGCTGACATCTCCCAGTCGGCCGCACACCTATATGGCATTTTTAACCGCGAACATTTACTGGAAAGTCCTAGTGATGTTCGCGCGATCGGCCTGCGTATTGTTGCACCGAGCAACTATTTTCTCAAAGACAGGCTTGTTGACGACGACGTCGTCCAGCATGTACGCGATATTCTGCCGCTTGACCCGATTCACGTCTCCGGTACGCTGCAAGAGCTAGAGGCTCTGCGCTCGTCGCTGCCGACTGTACCAGTGGCGCTAATTTCGGATAG
This sequence comes from uncultured Candidatus Saccharibacteria bacterium, assembly GCA_963528575.1. Lineage (GTDB taxonomy): Bacteria > Patescibacteriota > Saccharimonadia > Saccharimonadales > Saccharimonadaceae > Saccharimonas. The sequence continues at coordinate 57,233 of CAURUS010000001.1, read as the reverse complement.
TGCTTTTCACGCTCGCAAGCCGAGCTACGCCTGGAACTATGGCATAAACCTGCAGGACGCTGATCGCTTCGAGATTAAGCGTTTTGGCTATCATGGTTTGTCGGTTTCGTCTGCTGTTAATGAGCTGTGGAACCGCGGTAAATTACCACCAAAGGTCGTCGTCTGTCATCTAGGTAGCGGCTCGTCGGTGAGTGCAGTTTTTCATGGTCGCAGCATCGACAACACCATGGGTTACTCGGCGCTAGAGGGGGTAATTATGGCAACGCGTACTGGCTCGATTGACTACACTGCTGCTATGGCGCTCAAAACCAAACTTGGTCTCGACGATGATCAGTTTGAACATTATCTTGATGAGAAGGGCGGTCTACTCGGACTCAGCGGAACTAGCGATATTCGTGAAATTCTTGATCGCGAAGCTAATGGCGACCATATTGCTCATCTAGCGCTGATGACTTTGATTCACAGTATCCATAAGGCTATCGGCGCCATGGTGGTCGCCATGAACGGCGCCGACTTGCTGGTATTTACTGGCACGGTAGGGGAACGTTCGGCGAATTTGCGCCGGCGCATCGTTGCTCACTTGGAATGCCTCGACTTCATACTTGACGGCAATCGTAACAAATCATGTCTTAACCCGACCGAGTTCACTAGCATCTCGCAAGCGGCAATCAGTAAGCCGATAATTGTTATACCGACAAATGAAGGCGTCGAAATCGCTCGCCACACTATTAAGTTGCTAGCGTCATAATTTTGGTCGTTGGAAAGGTATGCGTGTCATTACTGTGGAGACAGTCTTCGTAATCTCTACCAAACAGTATCTTTCATTTTGTTATAATAAGTACGATGAAAAGACAGTCACTCGAGACTATTCACCTTGACAAAATCGTTGGCGGCGGGCAAGCGCTAGGGACGCTGGCCGACGGGCGCAAATGCTTCGTATGGGGCGGACTACCCGGCGAGACCGTCACTGTTCGCATTACCAAAAAGAAGTCGCACCTCGTCGAAGCAGTTGTCGAGGAGGTAATTTCGCCAAGCCCCGACCGCATCCAACCGCGCGACCCGGATAGTTATCTTTCGACCAGCCCGTGGCAAATCATGCCACTAGAAGTTGAACAAACATACAAAGCACAGTTGATCGACGACGCGTTCGCGCTGCATAATGTTGCATTACCGGCGGCGATTGACATTTATTGTGAAAATGTCGCATATGGTTATCGCAATAAAGTTGAATTTAGTTGGTACAGCGAATCGGTAGTATCCCGAGCAATATCTCAGAAAAAATCTGGGCAACTTTACGTGGGTCTCGTATTATTTTCTGATGATACCCGAGGGGTAAATACGCATAGTGACCGCGATGGTCTATCTGGTGATACGCTTGACTTGGCATTTTTCCGCCGCGGCAGCAAAAGTAAGATTGTCGTCGATGGCACTAGCTTAGCGCACCCTGCAATCAATAACCTGGCACGGGCGATCCGCGACTTACTGCGCCATAAACGCGTCGCGGCTCGCCAGCTCAAGACCTTGCTCGTCCGCTGCGATCAGTCGGGAAGTTGCGTATGGCAGTTGTATATTAAAGATCGCTTGCCCGAAATTATCACCGCCGACGAAGCCGCTAAGTTACCGGCTCAGGGCGGAGAAATTATCTATTCCGATCCGCGCTCGCCAGCCAGCCGCATCACCGAGCGCTTGGCACATTTCGGCGATACCACCCTGACCGACACCATTCTTGGCGTGCCATTTCGCTACGCTTGTGAAGGCTTTTTCCAAGTCAACATTCCGGTTTACGAGCAGGCGCTGCGCGATATGAAGGAGTGGGTGTCATATGATTGCAATAGCCAACACTCGGGTCGGCAGCTCGGGCACCACCAGAAAATAATTCGGGACCCACGTGAAGTTGCCCAAATTTTTTCTGAGGTGCTGCTCACTGCCGATCGACCAACCCTCGATCTCTACGCTGGCGTCGGCACTATCGGCCTGACTATTGGCGGCAGTAACGTCACGCTGGTGGAAATCAATACCGACGCTGTCCGCGAAATGCAGCGCAACATCACCGAACTTGACCGCACCGACGCCCGCGCTGTCCTCGCTCCCAGCGAACAAGCACTCAATTATATTACAGGCAAGGAAATCGTCATCGTCGACCCGCCGCGCGCCGGCTTGCATACCGACGTTATTGCAACATTGTTGCAAAAACTACCGCCACGTATCCTTTATCTCAGCTGCAATCCCGTCACCCAAGCCCGAGATGTCGCCTTGCTCCAGCAAAGTTACCAAATCACTTGGCACCGTGGCTACAACTTTTTCCCGCGTACGCCGCATATTGAACACTTAATCATTCTTGATAAGAAGCCGTAAAGCTGCTCTTTCTATGCAGAGTTTATCTGGCTAATTCGAATGCAAGGCTAGCTAATTGCTGCTATACTATTAGGTGATGTTTGACAAAGCTATTGACGCTATCAATAACGCGCAGAAAATTGTTGTAGTCCAAGCGGAAAATCCTGACGGTGATAGTATAGGCAGCAGCTTAGCCTTGGAAGAAATTCTAAGTGATCTCGGCAAAAATGTTCAGCTGCACTGTCCAGTTGATACACCGAAATACTTACGTTACATTCACGGCTGGGATCGAATAACTAGCGATTTTGACACGAATGCCAACTTAGCAATCATTGTTGATACTAATGCTGAACTATTAATCAGTAAAAGCTTAAGTATGCCAGGTGTGCGTCATTTTCTTGAGACGCATCCCGTTATAGTGTTGGATCATCACGCAACTGATTCGACGCTGACTTTTGATGCTACTCATGTCAACCAGCCGGTAGTTGCAGCTGGCGAACTGATTTACAATCTAGCGCATACTGCCGGCTGGGTAATTAATCCGCAAGCTGCAGAAAATATGCTGATTGCTATCATGAGTGATAGCCTAGGCTTAACAACGCAAAATACCACAGCCGACTCGTTTCGTGTCGCTGGCGAATTAACTGCGCTCGGTGCTAGCAACTCAGCTATTGAAGAACGACGCCGCGAATTTATGAAAAAGTCGCCAGAGATTTTGGCATATAAAGGCCGCTTGATTGAACGTATCGAATATTTGCTCGATGGTAAATTAGCTATAATTCATATTCCGTGGGAAGAGATCCAAAAATATAGCGATCAGTATAATCCGAGTGTTCTAGTGCTTGACGAAATGCGTTTAGTCGAGGGGGTTGAAGTGGCTTGCGCTATCAAAACTTACCCTGACGGCAAATTAACTGGAAAATTACGCAGTAATATGCCAGTATCAGAGCAGATAGCTGGATATTTCGGCGGCGGCGGGCACGCTTATGCTGCAGGTTTTCGCGTGTATGACGATTATGCAGTGATTGTGCGCGAACTAGTTGAGGCTGCGGATAAGTCTTTGCGCGGGTAATTTGTCTATATCTAAATTAAAAAACCGCTAGCGTATGTAGCGGTTTTTCTAATTCCACCTAGTTATTTAGTAGATGAATTGTCCGAATGTACCTGGTCTTACTGTACGTTTGTTGTAATTGCCAGCGCGGTAATTCCAACCCATTTCTGAAACAGTATAGCTGCCATCGCTATTAACCGACTCGACGTAGGCAACATGGCCGTTTGTCACCGCGACAGCTCCAGCGCGCGGTGCGTTACCGGTTGATTTACCGGCAGCTTGAGCGCTGGAAATCCAACCATAACCGGCATTGCCATATACAGCGACGTCTGGGCGGCGGCTGTGAACGTAATCGGTGCACCACATGCCGTTGCCGACGTAGTAGCTTGACGAGTTAATCGGCTTTGAGCTATACGATCTCGTAGTAACTGTAGAAGTCCGAGCTGATGGCGCCGCTGCGTTAGAGCTGGCGGCTGCTTGTTGCGCCGCAACGATAGCTGACGAGCGGTCTGGCAAGACCTCTTCTGCGCTAGGAATTCGCAACTTCTGCCCTATGTCAATAGCATTTGGGTTACCGAGCGACTCGTTGGCGTCAAAGATACGCGTCCAAGTTGTATTGTATTTTTCGGCAATTGATGCCAAGCTATCGCCTGCGGTTACTATCGCGTAGGTTGATTGTTCGATTGGTTTTGTTTCGTTAGATTTGTCCTTTGGCGCAGACGTTGGTTTTTTGGCTTTATCGTCATCAACCCCGCTGGTCTGCTTCTCGTCCGCTTTTGCTAGCAAGGCTTTCTTGTTTTGGGTAGCTAGCAGCGGTGTTCCCCTTGCAATTGTTAATTTATTTTTATTTTGCTGTGCGAGTAGTAGCGAGCGGCCCGTACTCGTTTCGGCATAGGCTGGGTGCGTTGCTATTAAGCATATTGCACCAGCGGCGCCGATTGTCGTCAAGACCCCGTATAAACGCATAATTATCTCCTTGGTTAAATACCCCCACGGATAGGCTAAACTTCAAATACTCGTGGATTTATGTCCTGGCTTATTATTGTTTTAATCGTAATTTTCACAGGACATGAGACCAATCATAGCAAAACGTAGTATTTTGGTCAATAATTTTATAGTGGTAATGCTACACTACCCCTGGAAAATTAGGTGGACTTTCTAGTTATTTTTTGGTATAATCGTAGACGTTTTATTAAATCAATGTTGGGAGACGTCAAGTCGCTTGCACCACAGAAAGGATTAAATATCTGATGGCTAAAAAAGCCGAATTATTAGAAAAAGCTGCCGAGCTCAAGCTTGACGTCAGCGAAAAAAATACTATAGCCGAGATTGAAGCGGCCATCGCTGCCACTGAAAAGCACTCAGTCCGCGAAGCGACAGTTGCCAAAGCTGGTAAGCGCAGCGCCAAAGCTATCGAAGAGGTTGAAGCCAAAGCTGAAAAAGAAGCTCGTAAAGAAGCTGGCGACACTACGCCGCAGGGCGACGCCGAAGCAGCTGTCAAAAAAGGTCCAGCGCCAAAAGTTCGTCCGTTGATTGAACGCCGCGGCAAAGCTTACCGCCAGGCTGCCGAAAAAGTTGAAAAAGACAAGGCCTACACGCTCGCCGATGCTATCAAACTTGCTACCGAAACCAATCCGAGCAAATTTGACGCTAGCGTTGAAGTTCACGTTCGTTTAGGCGTCGATCCGCGTCAAGCCGACCAAAATATTCGTTCGACCGTAGTCCTGCCTCACGGTACCGGCAAGACTGTCCGAGTAGCTGTTTTCGCAGCTGACACTGATGCTGACAAAGCCAAAAAAGCTGGTGCTGATCTGGCTGGCGATGAGGCTATTGTCAAACTTCTTGACAAGGGCACGCTTGATTTTGACGTCTTAATCGCTACGCCGGCCTACATGCCAAAACTCGGTAAGTACGCTCGTTTGCTCGGCCCTAAAGGCTTGATGCCGAACCCGAAGAGCGGTACCGTCTCGACCGACGTCGCCAAAGCTACCGAAGAAGCCAAAGCTGGCAAGGTTGAATATCGTGTCGACAAGCAGGCTGCTATTCACCTCGGTATTGGTAAAGTTAGCTTCGGCGCTGAAAAATTGCTTGAAAACGCCAATACTTTCTTTGCTAGCTTGCAGGCACAGAAACCGTCCTCTATTAAGGGTGTTTACATTAAATCGGTTGCTGTAGCTACTACTATGGGCCCCGGTATCAAAGTTGATTATCAAGCAAAATAAACCCATATAATTTCAGAGCGAGACCTAGTATCTCGCTCTATTTTTAGAAGGAGGGTAGGGATGAGACAATATCTTGATTTACTTGACCGTGTTCTAGCAGAAGGCGTCGAAAAGCGCGACCGGACAGGTACTGGTACGCTCAGTATCTTCGGGCATATGATGCGTTTTGATTTGCGCGAGGGCTTTCCACTACTTACTACCAAAAAGCTCTTTACCAAAGGTATCTTCGGCGAGTTAATTTGGTTTTTGCGTGGCGATACCAACGTACGCTGGCTGCAAGAACGCGGAATTCATATCTGGGACGAATGGGCTGACAAGAACGGCGATCTCGGCCCGGTTTACGGCGCGCAGTGGCGGGCATGGCCAGCACCTAATGGTGAACATATTGACCAGATTGCTAACGTTATTAATCAACTACGCGCTAGTCCAGACTCACGGCGGCTAATCGTTACCGCTTGGAATCCTGCCGAAGTAGGCAACATGGCTTTGCCGCCATGCCATATGTTATTTCAATTCTATACCACACCCGCTGATTCCAATGACTCCGACCAGCGGCGCTGGTTATCGTGCCGGCTTGATCAGCGATCGTGCGATACATTTCTGGGCGTCCCATTCAATATTGCTAGCTATGCTCTGCTGACTATGATAATTGCACAGCAGGTTGATATGCGGACGCGTGAATTTATTTGGATGGGCGGTGATGTTCATTTGTATCTGAACCATATTGAGCAGGCAAAACTTCAGTTGACACGCCAACCGCGCCCGTTACCAACTCTCGATATCACGCCAAAACCATCAATTGATGATTATGATCTTGATGATTTCAAGTTAAAAAACTACGATCCATGGCCGGCCATCAAAGCGCCAATTTCAGTCTAAATATTGCTACATAGCGAGACTACTTTTCATATATCGCAAATATATAAGGATAAGTGTTAGCATCATCAGCAGCATGTGATTCTTCTGATGTTTTACGCCAAGCATCGTCAAGCTCGGGGAAAAATGTATCTGCTGGAAGTTCTGCGTCGACTTCTGTAGCGTATATTCTACTTACCACATTTGATTTGAGTGCTGCCGCGTAAACGGTTGCTCCGCCAATGATGTATATTGTATCTTTGCTTGCCATTTGCAAAGCATTTTCTAACGAGCTAGCTGTAGCGATACCATCCAGCTTGGAATGAGTTAATACGATATTCTGGCGATTTGGTAGCGGACGGCCAATAGATTCATAAGTTTTGCGGCCCATAATTACTGTAACGCCAGTGGTTAATTGGCGAAAATGCTGCAAATCTGCTGGCAAACTGCGCCCCCACGGCAGTTTGTTGTCAATGCCAATACCGCGCCGGCGATCGTAGGCTACTACTATGCTACACTGTTTTTTCTGATTGAGTTCCATCAACTTAATCATATCACATGCTAGTTGTGTAAGCGGTAGCGGTGAATGTATAATGAAAAGACATGAGAACAGATTCGACCGAATTATCGCAGCCAACTAGCATTTATAGCGATAGAGAAATTGCAGCAGCACTAGCAGATGGTCATATAGTTTGCGACCCAGCGCCAGCGCGTATCAATGGTAGCAGTGTTGATGTAACGCTTGGCTATTATTTTTATAGAGCTGGCGGTCAGGGGAAGGAAAGGTTATTTAATCCATTCGACGAAACTGACGTTCGGCGCTACTTTGGTGAATACAAAATTGCTAAACCGTGGCGCGAAGTTCGCTGTCGAATTACTGATCAAGGTGTCGCTGGCATTGATAGCATCAAAGGTATTAATGACAATCATCCGGTCATCGTCTTGCGGCCAAACGAGCGAATCCTGGCTCATACTCATGAATTTATCGGTATTCTGCCGCCAGGTACTACTAGTATGCAAGCCCGTAGTACTACTGGACGTATCGGCATCTCGGCTTGCTACTGCGCTGGTTGGGGTGATCCAGGTTATATTAACCGCTGGACTATGGAGGTTCATAATCTCAACGAAAATGAGTACATCGTGCTACCAGTTGGCTACCGTATAGCGCAAATTGTTTTTAGTGCTACCGGACCAGTGGCTACCGAATATGCTAAGGCTTCTGGTAATTATCAAGCTAATATTAGCGCTGATCTTGCTGCTGTTAAAGCTGCTTGGCGGCCGTGTATGCTATTGCCGCGAGCTTATGCTTCGCCGGTAGAATTACCGCAACCTGTCGCTGGTCTTAGCGAAGGATTATTGTAAAGGCCGGAGATTGTGTAATGAGCGGTACTTATATCGTCATCGAGGGTAACGACGGTACAGGCAAATCAACCCAAGCTGAATTGCTAGCTGATTACTGCTGCCAGCAAGGCCGGGAAGTGATAATTGTAGAGGAGCCTGGCAGCGACGACCCAGGCAAAACTACGCCCATTGCTAGCTACTTGCGCTCGCTAATCAAAAATGGCACTCTAGCCCGTGATCCCGAGATCAACTTAGCACTATTTAGTGCTGCTCGTCGCGAATTATGGCAACAAAAAATTGCGCCAGCCTTAAATCGCGGCGCTGTTGTCATTTCGGCGCGTAACTATATTTCAACTTTAGCCTATCAAGGTTATGGCGAGGGAGTTAATACGGATCATATTATGGCAATTACTAAACTTTTTACAGACGAACGTTACATGAAGCCGGATCTCATTATTATTTTAGCTCTCGACAACGAGAACGAGCGTAAAAAACGGATTGCTAAGCGCAGCCAAAGTATAGACACTTCAGATACTTTCGAGTCACGCAGCAGTAATTTTCAAAAACATGTTGATGTCGCTTATCGTACAATTGCTAGCGAATTGCCCTCGTCTTACGTTATAGAATGTTACAGCAATGGTCATTACAAGACAGCCGAGCAAATAAACGTTGAAATTCAATCAATTGTTCAGCAGCTATAATTCAATTATAGCCAGCTCTTTCAAAAGATGTTCAAGCTCATGGAATAGTTTCTCGCCGCCTTCGTCTGACTGGCCGTTGGTTTCGTAACTGTCAGGATTTAAGCGGCTCATACGGTCGTAGATGTCGTTTAGTACTCCTACAAATAATTTACGCGTTTTACGAGCCTCTTCGTCTAGGGCTTTCTTTCTAGGGTCGTCATCAGATAACTCATAGTAGCCTTCTTTCTTGAGCTTGGTATCGATATACTTGTAAGCAATGTGCGCAATGTCGCCGATTCGCGACCGCCGGCGTTCGTCTATAGTCAAGAATTGGAATTCGATAGGAATATCAACTATCTCGCCAGGCTGGTACGGATGTTCTTGTCTCGCGATAAACGTTACTTTCGAAACCTCCATCTTCTTGTAGCCGCGTTTTTCAATATCTGCTTCGGTTTGCTGTTTTATTTCGATTTCTGATTTATCTACGCCAGCTTCGGCTAGGGCTTGAGTCATTATCTCGACATAGTCGCCAGTGCCTTGGATATAGAGGGCGGATTTTTTACTAGGTGCTTTTTGTAATTCAATATTTGGCGTGTTGGAAAGGATTTTTACTATTTCAGCAAAATTTTTCGCCGACGATTGCTTATCGGGCGAGATATCCATCATGGCAAATGGGTCCATAGGCATATCGCCGTTGCTGCGGTTTAATTTATCAGCAAGCGAGCCGATAGTCTTCAAGCGGTAGTTGCCAGAAATCAGACAGCCGTTCGGTAGTTGAGCTGCGAATTCGCCAACTTCAGCAGGACATTCTCCGCTATAATCAGGACCCACTACGAGCGAGACGTCGTATTCGTCTCCGAAAATATTTTCCAGTATGCGCCTGACCCCGACCGTTTTTATATTGAACAGCATGTCTCTTGCTTGTTTTATTGAATCGAACTTATTTAACTTTTCGAGGCGGATACGTTTTGCCAGGCCTAGCAGTTTCGAGCCTAAAGCTTCCAGTCCTAGCACTTCGCACAGCGGGGCATAGAACGATTCCGCTTCCAAGACATCTTGCAATAGAGCAGACTCTCGTCTGGACGTTGGGTGTTCCAGATTATCAACTAGCTCGCAGGCTTTAATAATGACAGACTCAATGTTTACAGTTTTCAAGAAGTCTTTCATGTATTCCGGATCTATGCGAGCCTCCGATATAGCCCAAGCTTCTCTTGGAACGACACCTTCGTACCTATCGGAAATGACGCTGGCTATATCTTTGCGGCGATTATTCTCGTCTGGCAAGCTTGCAGCGGCCTCGTCGGCTAATGTTTTCCGATGTCTGCCAGCTGCCACCTCAGTCTTGTCGAAATCTGACAAGATATCCCGCATATAGCGTGCTTTATCATGGGGGATTCTGGGATCGGTAAAGTATCTTAATAGTGCTAGTCCGGCAGCGTCGCGCGATTCTTGGCTATATTTTCCGTCTGGGTTGCGGAATCGGGACACGATATCATGCATCATAATTGCATCGCGCGTATCAGGCATAAGATCGCCGGCAAAAGCCTTAACTAACCCATAAACTCTATGAGCATGCTCAATCAAATCAGGACGCTCCCGGGAGGCGGCCCTTAGATAATCAATAGCCAGACTGTCAACTAGATCGTCTGAATTATATTTCTCTGAATATTGTTGACTGGAAAACTCCTGCTTGTCAGCAGGGTTAGGCGTATGTATGTTCCCCCGTATGAACACCAGGGCTCGCTTTCGTTCTCACGAATCTCTATTGTACCAGAAACGCCTAAATATGTCAAGCATTTGCTATTGTGTAATGCAGCAAAATTTGCTATAATAGATATTAGACATTGCCAGAGACAGCGGCCGCAGGAGCAATTCTGCTTAATATGCCGCCGAGGGAATCAACTTTTCCTGTAGTATAGTCTTTGGCGAGCGCCAAAGTTTTTTGTTGCTCGCCGAATGTCGCCCCTTAACAATACGATCGCTTAAATATCAAATAAACCAAAGGAGTATTATCAATGGCAATTTCCAAAGATAAGAAACAAGCTTTGGTTGCAGAGATGAGCGAGTTGTTTGCTAGTGCAAAAGCTATCGCCGTGGCTAAATATCAGGGCACCAGCGTAGCTGAATTGCAAGAGCTGCGCAAAGCTGCTCGCGAAAATGGCGTAGTCGTCAAAGTTGTCAAGAACCGCTTGGTGCGCGTAGCTTTTGCCGCTAGCGAGACGTTCAAAGAGACTGATACCTCTGCGTTGCAAGGCCAGCTAATTTATGCTGTTTCTAGCGACGACGAGGTGATGGCTGCTAAAGTTCTTAACGACTTTGCAAAGACTCATCCTAGTGTTGAGCTAGTCGCTGGATTCAGCGGTGAGGGCCTGGCCCAGAGTGCTGCCGATGTGGTAGCTCTGGCTGGCTTGCCGAGCAAGAATCAGCTTATCGCTGAGGCTGTGGCACAACTGCTCAGTCCGGTACACGACGTTACCAACGCGCTCTCTGGCAATCTGCATGCATTGCTGGACGGTGTGGCAGACAAAGCAACCGCTTAAGCAACCAATCTAATTAAAAAGTTTTAACTACAAGGAGAATTACTATGGCAGATCTAAAGAAACTTGCCGAAGAGCTGACTAAATTGACAGTTCTCGAAGTAAATGAATTAAAGAATATCCTCAAAGAAGAATACGGCATTGAGCCAGCTGCCGCCGCAGTTGCCGTTGCTGGTCCAGCTGCCGACGCTGGTGCGGCCGCCGCTGATGAAAAGACTGAATTTACTGTCACTTTGAAAGACGCTGGCAGTCAAAAAGTTGCCGTCATCAAAGCCGTCAAGGAACTAACTGGCCTTGGCCTCGGCGAGGCGAAAGCTTTGGTTGATAACGCGCCAAGCCCAATCAAAGAAAAAGTCAGCAAAGACGAAGCCGAAGCTGCCAAGAAAGCCTTGGAAGAGGCTGGCGCTACCGTCGAAGTCGCTTAATCTCGAATATATTTCCAGATTCGCACGATCGTATTGTTTTAGAAAACGCCTCCAAAATCTGGGGGCGTTTTTGTATGCCTAAAACGGTCGACGATTTTTACAACGACTTTGCGTTCATATCTGTTAAACTTGTGGAAAGATAGCCTAAAGGGTTGACGTGATATCCTGATGCGTTATAATTGGAATGATATTATAAAAACATACAAAGGATTGCGAGACTAGTATGTCAGAATTACCAGAGAAACAAGTCAAGCGGCTCAAGATGCTTATTCAAGACGCCGAGACTAATTTGGCTGCCGCCAAAGAGTTACTAATTAGCATAATGGGCGAAGATGGGCAAGTCGTTATGCCAACTAACAGCCGCGAGGATGTTTCGGGCAAAGTTATCGAGGGCGTTTTCGACGGCCAGACGATGGTCGGCCCGGATGGCAAAAATTACCCGGTACCGGCTAATTATGCTAGCAAGTCTAAGCTAGTTGAGGGCGATATCCTCAAACTAACTATCGCAGATGATGGTGGTTTCATATACAAGCAAATTGGCCCGGTTGCCCGCAAGCAAGTTATCGGTACGCTTACACAGCATGATGGCGCTTACTATGTTGAAGCGCAAGGCAAAGAATATCGGATTTTGCTGGCGAGCGTGACCTATTTCCGTATCAATGTTGGCGATCAGGTTACTATCATTGTGCCAGAAGACAATCCTGATGCCACGTGGGCGGCAGTTGAAGCGGCTCTATAATCTATAAGTTTGGATCATCACAAATAGGGGTATTAATGCATGATTTAGGCGAGGGAACTTTTCGATTTACACGGGTCAGCTACGATCCCAGTAGTAACTTGCCGTATTTGCGCGTCATGGATGATGGCGGTAAGTTCTGGCGTATGCAGCCGCAAGGCGAATTTACTCTATCATTTGATACTAGCACCAAAAAATGTATTGGTTGGTACGATTTGGTAGCTAAACAATGTCATCGCTGTCCTGGCGACCGCCAGCTTGATGATAAATACGAGCAATGTCCAGAGTGCCAGCAGAAGACTGGCTTTAATCCAGCGTTCTATAATACTACCAATATCAGCCAGCAGCAGACTGAGCTGAATCAGCAGCCGCATATCTTATACTTAGCTTATTTCTCGCCAGAGGTGATAAAGGTTGGCATTTCTTATGCTGAACGCAAACTAGCACGATTGTTAGAGCAAGGCGCCCGCAATGCTGCTATCCTTGAAATATTTCCCAGCGCTAATATCGCTCGCCAATACGAAGCGAAGATCGCCCGGCTGCCAGGTCTCTGCGAGAGTGTGCAGCTGCGCAAGAAAGCAACAATTCTAGCAAATGAGCATTACGATCCGACGCTAGCCGAGCAGAAAATACACCAAACAATCCAGCGGATCGCAGAGCAGTTAGGCGTTAAATTTGATAACAGCGAGTTCTTAAATTTATCGCCATACATGCTAACTATCGAACCAAAAAGTGATGATCTAACAGAAATAATCGAGCCAAAAATCGCTGGACGCTTCGCAGGGCTAATTGGCGGTATGCTAATTATGCAGCAAAATAGCCGCTTTATTTTCTTACCAATCAAAAAATATATCGGATACGATATGACTATTAGCCGTACTGTTGAGCAGCTAGATTTAGCGCCAGTTCAAGCTTCGCTATTTTAATCGCTGATTCTGCGCTATAATATAACAAATGGGTAAGGCTTTATATCGGAAATATCGCAGCCGGTCGCTGAGCGAGATTGTCGGGCAGCCGCATATTACGGCGATTTTAGAGCGGGCAATTGCTAACGGAACGACGGCGCACGCTTATTTATTGACAGGGCCGCGCGGCGTTGGCAAAACGTCGATTGCGCGGATTCTGGCGCACGAAATCAATCGCTTGCCGTATCGCGATGAATCAACTCATCTCGACATTATCGAAATTGATGCAGCCAGCAATAATTCAGTTGAAGATATCCGTGATTTGCGCGAGAAGGTTCAGATTGCGCCCGTTAGCGCTCCTAAAAAAATCTATATTATTGACGAGGTTCACATGCTGAGCAAATCAGCGTTCAATGCACTGCTCAAAACGCTTGAAGAACCGCCCGAGCATGCTGTGTTTATCCTAGCAACCACTGACGCTGATAAATTGCCAGCTACGATTCTTAGCCGTGTTCAGCGCTTTAATTTCCGGACAATTAGCCAAGATGAAGTTGCCGCGCACTTGCGTACCATTGCTGATGCCGAGCAGATTTCTATTGACGACGACGCTCTGCAGCTAATTGCCCGCTATGGGCAGGGAAGCTTCCGCGATAGTATTAGCCTGCTAGATCAAATGCAAAATTTAAGCAGCGAGAAAATTACTGCCGCTATGGCCGAAGATTCGCTAGGCTTAGCAAGCACGGCTGAAATTCGACAGCTACTAGAGGCTTATTGCGCGGGCGATTTACAAACTATCGCCAATACCTTGCGCGCGCTTGAGCATAGAGGTGTGCCAGCCAATGCTATCAGCGAGCAATTACTGTACGAAATCCGCAGCGACATCATCAATAAATCTAATTGCTTACCGCTAGCCGACAGATTATTATCAAACCAGAAAACCGCTTGGCCGTATGTCAAATTGCTGATAGCGCTTGGTTCTAATACAAATGTTTCTAATTCTGATGTTCCTGCGGCGTCAACGCCAGCGCAGCCGGAATCGGCGCAACCAATGGCCGTGAACGAACCAGCGCCTGTTTACGCGCCGCAGCCAGCTAGCGATACTCCGCAAAAAAAGAAGAAAAATGCCCAGCCAAATCAAACAGCTAATTTTGACTGGTCAAAATTTCTCGATGCTGTTCACGCAAAATCCACTGGCGCCTATAGTTATCTCACGAAAAGCGGCTACGAATTAGACGATCAGCAGTTAACGATTTTTACTGGTAAGAAATTTGCTAAAAATCAAATCGAAAAGTCGCTACCAGTGCTTGCTGGCGCTCTACAGGCACAAAATCTTGACCGTGAAATTATCATCAGCGCTAAGCCAAAACCGCCAAAAGATAGCCAAACCGCCGCTATTCTTGATATTATGGGCGGAGGAGAAGAGGTGAATTTGTAATGGCTAAGCAAAAAGAAGTCGCTGCCAAAATACCGCCGCAGAGTATTGACGCCGAGATGAGCTTGCTCGGAGCAATTTTGATTGACGACGACGTACTAGCGGATGTCAGCGAGACGGTAAAACCGCAGGATTTTTACGACAAACGGCACCAGCTGATTTTTAAAAGTATGATGCATTTGTACGAGCAGCATAAGCCAGTCGATCTCTTGACTTTAACCGAGGAGCTCAAGAAAACGGATAATTTCGAGACAGTTGGCGGCTCGACGTACTTAACCGAACTAACCAACTATGTACCTACGGCTGCTCACGCTGCTAGTTATGCCGAAATCGTTGCTCAGAAAGCTGTTCGCCGGCGCCTAATCAAAGCTAGCGGCGAAATTAGCGAATTAGGATTCGACGAAGAAACACCAACCCAAGAAATTCTCGAAAAAGCCGAAGCTGAGCTATTCAACGTCTCTGACCAAACGATTAAGCAAGATCTGGTCAGTATCGAAACTATCCTCGACGAGAGTTTTTCGCGCATCGAAGAGCTACACCGCAATAAAGGCCAGCTGCGCGGTATCCGTACCGGCTACCAAGATCTCGATAATATGACCGCCGGCTTACAGCGCAGCGACTTGATTATCTTGGCAGCGCGGCCAGCTATGGGCAAGACGGCGTTTGTGACTAACTTGGCATACAATGTGGCAACTATTGCTAAACTGCCAGTGTTATTCTTTAGTCTCGAGATGAGTAAGCAGCAGCTAATCGACCGCATGTTGGCCGATGCTGCTGGCGTTGATAGCTGGAATATTCGTACTGGTAATCTCAGCGACGACGACTTTGCAAAGATCAGTGAAGCTATGGGCGAAATGGCTGAAGCGCCGATTTATATTGATGACACGCCAGCACTCAGCGTTCTCGGTATGCGCACCAAAGCCCGCCGAATCGCGCATAATCAAACACTCGGGCTAATCATTGTCGACTATCTGCAGTTGATGCAGGCGAATGGTAACTACAACGGCAATCGTGTTCAAGAAGTTAGCGAAATTAGCCGCGGTTTGAAGATCATCGCTCGCGAGTTGAATGTGCCAGTGATAGCGCTTAGCCAGCTTAGCCGGTCAGTTGAGAACCGTACGCCACCAATTCCGCAGCTGGCTGACCTGCGCGAGTCGGGAAGTATCGAACAAGATGCTGATATTGTTACTTTTATTTATCGCCCTGGCTATTACGAACCAGACAATCCAGATGTCGCCAATATTACTGACCTAATCATTGCCAAGCACCGCAATGGTCCAGTTGGTAAAGTTCAATTATACTTCCATCCAGAGCGCCTGCGGTTCATGTCGCTAGATAAGCGCCACGAATAATCTCTCGCGTGATATAATCATAATTAGTATGCGTAAACCTGCGGACTATACTTTATATAAATATCGCTATATTTTGAGTTATTTTTGCATCGCCGTACTTTTGGTGGCAGTGCTATGGATCGGCGTATTGTATACTCCTGGCGGTTTGCGCGAGCAAGAAATCAAATCTGTTAGCCAGGCTAGTATGTTGTCGCGCCAAACTCTTGAGCCGTCGATGGTGGTAAATCTACCGTATTATCTACTGCAGCGGCTATCAATTTTTGTGTTTGGTGTCAGCGAATTTTCGATTAAACTGCCGTCAATTGCGCTCGGCACCTTGACGATGCTAGGTATTTTCATGTTGATTCGCGCTTGGTTCAAGCCTAACGTTGCTGTCATCTCGACAGTCGTATTGGCGACTTCGACGCATTTTCTGTTTCAGGCGCAAGACGGTACGCCCGGTATTACCTTTAGCGCTGTTGCAGTATGGCTGATGGTTGCGGGCATGTATGTAACGCGCGGTAAACATTTTCATACATTCTGGAAAGTGCTTGGCGGCGTATTGATGAGCGTCGCGCTTTATTTGCCGATGGGTGTATGTCTGGA
Organism: uncultured Candidatus Saccharibacteria bacterium; assembly: GCA_963528575.1. Classification (GTDB taxonomy): domain Bacteria; phylum Patescibacteriota; class Saccharimonadia; order Saccharimonadales; family Saccharimonadaceae; genus Saccharimonas. Next base: position 40,778 of record CAURUS010000001.1, on the reverse strand, counting down.
CTTAATTATAATTATCGTAACTTTGGTTCATCCGCATATCCGAGCGATTATCAAGCGGCTGCCCAAGAAAAAACTACTTATTGCGCTGTTGGTCGGCTTGGCTGCGATGGCGCCGCTAGTTTATGCCTTAATATTAGAGCCAAAAGTTATTGGCAAGGCGCTACTCGGTTTGCCGTCAGACTTCGTGCATCTCAAAACTAATGCACTGCTTTCGAGCCTTAGCCTGTTTGGCTTTGCTGCTACCGATAACGCCGCTGACGGTCTGCTGAGGCCAGCTTATGCTATGCCGTTGACGGCTATTGCTTTACTAGGTTTTTGCCGCCTGGCAGCCACGCATTATACAGCGCGTAGCTATGTTACTATCTTGATGAGTTTGGTTATGGTGCCGCTCGCCTTGCTTAATTATAATAATCAGTATGTAATATTTGTTCTGATGGTAATTGCAGTTGCTACTGGCTTTGATTTCTTGATTCGCTACTGGTATCGGCTATTTCCTTGTAATCCATATGCTCGCGTTGCGGGTTTATTGCCATTAAGCGTACTAGTCAGCGGATTAATTTATATCAGCGTTAATCAATATTTTAACGGGTATACGTACAATCCGGCTGTTGTTCGCGCCTACAACAGTGATCTATCGCTAGTTAATGCCCAATTGCAGCGTCAAAAAAATATGACACTCTTGGCTGATGCGGATGAGGCGCCTATTTATAATCTAGCTGCTCACTACAATAAATCCTTAACGGTTGCTACCGAGCTTAATCCCGAAGCAACCCAAGCTGTGGCGACACGCGCCGCCCGCCGCAAGATTCCGAAAGACTGGCAGCTAGAGAGTATTATAACTAACGCTCGTGCTCAAAATGGCGACCGGCTCTATGTCTACAAAAAATTGCCGTAATAAGTTATAATTGGTAGAGTTAATTTCTGAAGAAGGGGAGTCAAAATGGCCTTGAATCAAATGAAAATGTTGAATGATTTGCGCAAAGCGCAGAAAGCTTTAGCCAAAGAAATCGTCGAGGTTGAGGCGGGCGACGGTGCAGTCATTGTTCAAATCACCGGCGAGCTCAAGATCAAGTCAATTAAAATTAATCCAGAGTACGTTGATCTGGATGATATCCACCAGCTTGAACACTGGATCGAGATTGCTATCCGCGACGGTATGGCTAAAGCACAAGAAATTGCTGCCGAAAAGATGAAACCGCTGATGGGCGGGCTAGGAAGTCTCGGATTATAAACTAATGGCTCTATTGCCAAGCGCGCTTGAGCGTGTTATTGAGGAGTTGGGTCATTTGCCAGGCGTTGGGCCGCGGACGGCTGAGCGCTATGCTTATTTCTTGCTAAAAAACGATTCTCGCACTACCGAAGCGCTAGCTAATGCCTTGCGGCAGCTGCACGCGCAGGTCAAAAGTTGCCCGAAAACTTTCGCGCTAATTGACGCTGACCAGGAAATCTCGCCCTTGTATAGCGATCCGAAACGCGATCGCCAGCTAGTTGCCGTTGTTGAAGAGCCGCTAGATATAGTGGCGTTAGAACGCACCGGGCAATTCCAAGGTACTTATCATGTATTGGGCGGAACGATTTCGCCGATTGACGGCGTCGGGCCAGAACAGCTTCATATACCTGAGTTATTGCAGCGATTGCGCGATGATAACGTCGAGGAAGTCATTATCGCCACCAACGCTAGCGTCGAGGGCGAATCAACGGCGCTATTTATCCAGCGCCAAATCAAGGAATCGCACCTAGCTACCAAGGTCTCGCGTTTAGCTCGCGGCATCCCTGTGGGCGTCGATCTAGAGTATGCTGATCAAATTACCCTCGGGCACGCGCTGGAAGGGCGGCGGTTTTTGTAAAAAAAGAAAATAGCCCGCCGAAAACGTGCTCAAGCCGGAAACTGGATTTCAATCCAGCAGACACTAAAATGTGCGTCTCGAACCGAATTGAACAATTTTCAGCGAGCTATTTTCAGCGGGCCCCTCTATCGCTTCTCACCGTCCTGCTTGCGCCAGTAGCGCGTCAGCAGGTTGTGCGTAAGAAGTCCATAGGGGACTGATAGGGTAGCCACCAGAACGAAGCAAAGCGCGTCTGATTTGACGACGCTGCGCAGCGCCACCCCGATCATGATGCCGATCGCTATCGGCATCATGTTTATCAGGTAGCTACCAACGACGGACCTTTCCCAGTCTCCGTCCACTTCTTTTTCACCTCCTCTCGAGATGTGCTCAAAGCAAAGGGCGACTCTTCGCCCTTTTCGAAACTTTGAGCGAAAAGCTAATGTATATCAATATTAGGACAAAAAGTCAAATTTTCCGTAAAATTACACTGTGTTTTGTAACCTTACCTGCATAAAAAGGCGGCAGATCCAGTTAGTTATATTATATGAGTTCGTTAGTTTTATTTTTCTAACTTTTTGTTCTGCTTTGACTTTACAATTGGTGAAGCAACAGCACAGCCAATCGCGCCAAGTATTGATACGACGGCTATTTGGCGCATAATATATTTGCCTCTGCCGAACGGGCCTTCTTCCCACGCCATATGAGCCTTCAAGCTTTCTGAAGTTATCGGGCAATTTTTCTTGGTGTCTTTGAATCCGGAACTTGGCTGGCCGTTTTTGACGCAAACGTATTCTGGTTCTGGTCCGGACGGCGGTATGCAGCTGACAGCAATTAATACTGCCGCAATAGTCGCAAGCGATCCAGCAATAATTAATAGTAATTTTGGCGTTTTCATAAAACCTCCTTAATTTAACAAAGCTTACAGATATTGTAACACGAGGTTTACCTGTTGATAATCTTTAACCTACTGTGTCAAGCAAATCGCAATACGTTAAACCTATATTGACTGAATGAGTTGCTGGTAAATGCCGTGCGTCTGTCTAATTCTTGCTACTGATACCGATTCGTTTACGGTGTGCGCTTGGTCGAAATCGCCAGGACCGTAGATGACCGTCTCTGCGCCAATGGCCTGGAAGAACGCTTGATCGGTGCCGCCGTAGCTGACTGCTGTCTCAGCTTCTGGCAGTAGGCGCTGCATGGTTTTCAAGATTTTGGCGTTTGTATCGCACAAAGCGGACGGCACGGGCGTAGCGGGATGTCGCCATGTGCAATCGTAGCGAGCAGCTATCTCGTCAACCCAATTTTCAAAGTCTGCGTCCAGGGGCGGTGTGGTGCGGATATCGACCATCACAGAGCTGACACCAGCTGTTTTGTTGTTAGAGTATGACCCTGCAGGTTCAACGCGCGTTGGCGTGAAGCTGGGAGCACCCAAAATATCGTGGCTATAGGCGGCATGAAGCTGCTCGCGAATCTCTGGCAAATCATTCAGGAACGACACCACGGCTGGCAGCGAACTATCGTAATAAGCGCTCTCTTGCGAGGCGTGGCTTGATGTGCGCTCAAAGATAAATTCAACAAACTTGTTGCCGCGATGTCCGATTTCAATTCGATTATCCGTCGGTTCGGCGATGGCGCAGCTAACTTCTTCGTACTGTGTCTTTTCTGAAAAATACTTCGCAAAATCAGCCGACCCAGCACCATCAATCTCTTCGCTAGCAACAGTGACGCACCACACATCAAGGTCGTCACGACGTTCGTTTGCGTATTCGGCGGCGGCTATCATTTGTAGAGCGACGCCAGCTTTCATGTCGGTGGCGCCTAGACCATATAGCCGGCCGTTCATAACGTATGGTTGCCACGGACTCTGCCGCCAAGCCGACTCATCGCCAGGAGAAACCGTATCAACATGCCCGCATAAAATGAGCGCGCGCTTTGCTATCTGCTTTTTGGCACGGATTAACCCGGCGGTAAAGCGCTCATCAGTAATGACTTTGTCAAAATTAGCTGATCGCATCCACGATGCAACGAAATCTAAAGCTTCTGCCTCGTTGCCCGATACTGACGGTATGGCAATGAGCTGCTTAGCTAATTCAACTAGATCTAGTTGGTTTCGGTCGGCGTGTCCCATACCACTACAGTATCACAACATCTGTATTTTTTGCCACCTGTTCTGCCGTAGAGAGGGCAGTCTTGGCATAGCTCCAATGCCTCTAGGGGCACTTCATCTGCTGATTCTATTTCATGTCCATTGAGCCGTTTAGCGATGGGCAGGCTATCTGAATTACAGAAAGCATATGGTGTTATCCCTTCATCTTGTACTGCTTGAACAATTCTCCCAAATAATATAGTTCCGACACCGTGGCCGCGCAGGCTATCGTCGACTTTGAGCGAGCCAACTTCAGACATTAGGCGGGCGCCATGCTTGATTGGTTTCATCGCTCCAACGTACCCGACTACATTGTTTGTGATAAAGTTAGCGTCTATAACGTCTTCGGTTTCAGGCAGCCGCAAGGCTACGATATCAGTATGTTTACTGGCGATATCTGCATCAGATACAGGCAGCATCTGTTTATCGCCTGGGCTGCGGTGGTTGACGAAATTAGCAATCGCTTTTATAGCGGTGAACGCCCCATCGTTGTCTAAGTGCGAAGTTAGCTCACCGAACGGCACAAATAACAGTTTGATTTTCGCTTCTTTCGACTTTGGGGCGGTGGTGATTACTTCAGCCATATCTTTATATTATAGCATAAATACTATAGAAATACAAGGGCAGCTAATGTGTTAGTGGCGGCAATGAGATATAATAAATGCTATGAATAATAAGCAAACTCCTGAACTTAATAAAGTTAAACTATTGGTCCGTGAATTACTGGGCGGCGACACCTCAGGTCACGCCGATGATCATGTCGAGCGAGTGGCGCTGCTGGCGGAGCGTTTTGCTAGCGAATGCAGCGAACCGGTGGATTTGCAAGAAGTGTTGTTGACGGCTTGGCTGCATGACGTTGATGATTACAAATTAGTCGGCAAGGCGCAGGCGGAGAAATTAACGAACGCAGTAAATATTATGGCGCAGGCAGAAGTGTCCGATGGCTTAAGCCGGGCGGTGTTAGAAAATATTGCGGCGATTGGTTATAGCAAACGCCTGAACGGCAAGCAGCCGCAGCGCCTGGCGGGACAGCTGGTGTCCGACGCTGATATGTGCGACGCTATCGGCGCGGTCGGTATTGAACGGGCGCTAGTCTATGCTTGCCATCACGGCGGGCGGATTTTTGATCCCGCAGTTTGGCCGAATGTTAATCTGGCGGCGCACGAATATAATGCTGATGGCAATACTCATGATACCGACGGCTTTATCAATCACTTCTTTGAAAAGCTGCTGAAACTGAAAGGCTTGATGCTGACCGAGCCAGGGAAGACGGAAGCAGAAGACCGCCAGCAAATTATGGTTGATTTCTTACGCCATTATTTCCGCGAGAAGAATGCGCCGGAGTGGAGCGAGTTTTTGGAAGAGTACTTACGCCGTTGATAGGCCGCTGAAGTGCTTTCTTGTTTATTCCAATCCTCTGCCCGGAAAGCTGCTGGTGCTCAAAATTCTTAAGCCAGTGTCGACAACCAATTGGCAGGCTTGCTGTTGCGAGAGGGGCGCTAGGTGCTTGTTCTCGCCGCTTGGATGGAGCGAATGGCCAGCTTTTGGTACGATAATAGCTCGTTGTTTCCTGGAATTTGGCAGTTGAATTACTTCGTCGGAGCTTGGTAATGAAGGTGAAAAGGTTGTTATCTATCTCTTCATATTGTTCTAAGAGGGAACAGACACGGGGGCTGGCTTGTCATTGTGCTAATATTGAAATATGAAGCAGGCGATAATTGTTCACGGTAAGCCGTCTAAACAGTCATATTTTAACCCAAATTTACCGAGTACCAGTAATTCGATTTGGATTCCATGGCTGCAACAGCAGCTGCTAATTTGCGGTATTGACACTCAGACGCCCGAGATGCCCGAATCGTGGCGACCAGATTACTCGTTGTGGCGACAGACTTTTGAAAAATATGATGTAAATTCAGAAACTATATTGGTTGGTCATAGTTGTGGCGGGGGCTTTTTGATTCAATGGATGAGTGAGAACCCGCAAATTTGTGCAGGCGACGTTTATCTTGTTGCGCCAGCTTTTGGCGATAAGTTTAACCCCGAAGCTCCATATGATGAGCCGCTTCGTGGCGGTTTTTTTGATTTTAAGATTGACGAGGCGCTACTTGATCGCGTACGTAGTCTAACTATATTCTACTCTGACAATGACTCGGTGCGAGTTGATACTGCAATAAAAATTATAAAAAAATCTTTCCCGTCTGCCTGTTATCGATTATTTCCGGGGTATGGGCATTTTTGTGGTAAGCGTGATATGGCCGACGATACTTTTCCTGAGTTGTTTGAAATAATATTACGGAATAGAAAATGACTATAGAAGAAGAGGTTGGCTGACATAATCAGCAGCCTAGTTGTTTGATATAAGATATAATAGTACTTGTGAATAAACAGTTGCAGCAAAAGTTCAAAACTCTACCGCGCAGCCCCGGTGTTTATTTTCATAAGTCGGCGAGCGGCGAGATCATCTATATAGGTAAAGCAGCGGTGTTAAAAAACCGCGTGCGGCAATATTTTCAGAGCGGCAAAGATTTTGACGCTAAAACTCGGGCGCTGGTCGCCGAGATCTATGACACTGACTGGATCGAAACCGAGAGCGAGATTGACGCGCTATTCCTAGAAAGCGAGATGGTCAAGCGTTATATGCCACGCTACAATATTTTACTGCGCGATGATAAATCGCAAACTTTTGTACGAATTGATATGAAAAGCGAATGGCCGACAGTGACTTTTACGCGCAGTCCTGCTGATGACGGTGCGACCTACATTGGTCCTTTTTATAGTGGTTTGCCAGTCAAGAAGGCGCTGCGTTATTTGCGCAAAATTTTTCCTTATTATATCAAGCCGCCTAAACGCGAACACGCTAATTTAGAAGAGCAAATCGGTTTGGCGCCCAGCCTTGATATGACCAGCCACGAGTACAAGAAATCTTTGCGAAAGTTAATCAAATATATCGAGGGTGGACGCGTCAAAATTGCGCAAGAAATTGAGCGTGATATGAAGCGGGCGGCGCGTAATCAAGAATTTGAGACAGCCGCGCAACTTCGCAATAAATTGACGCATTTACGCGAGCTGCAGCGGCGAATTATGTTCGGCGATCGCGAGTTCATTAATATTTCGAAAGATCGGGCACTATCGCAGTTAGCCGAGCTATTGAGTTTGCCGGCGCCGCCAGCGAGGATTGAGGGCTATGATATCTCACATATGAGCGGCACCAACGTTGTAGCCAGCATGATAGTCTTCACCAATGGCGCGAGCGACCGGACACATTATCGTAAGTTCAAGATGCACGTGCAGCGTAACGACGACACTGCTAATATGCGCGAGACTATCAGGCGGCGCTTTAGCGAGAAAAATCGTAAAGATTGGGGGATGCCGGATTTGTTGTTGATTGATGGCGGTAAAGGGCAGCTTAGTGCAGTACTCGACGAATTAGACAGGCTAGACGTTACGGTGCCAGTAATTGGCATAGCGAAGCGCGAAGAAGAAATCGTTGTCGCCAAGAATCGTTCGCATATTAACGACGATGACGCGCTGCTCGGCCAGTTGATGAAAGAGCCGCGCCTCGGCATTAGTGTGCTGGATTCTGGTGATTTTTACTTAATTAATTTGCATGCTGGGCAGCAGAATGCTGGCTCGCACTCGCGGAATCTGCGCGGCAGCGATACTATGAGTGAATATGATGATGTCGTAAAGCTATTTCAACGTATTCGTGACGAGGCGCATCGTTTTGCCGTCAGTTATCATACAACGCTCAAGCGCAAAGGCACCACGAAAAGCGAGCTTGACGACATTCCTGGTGTCGGTCCGGTAACGCGGCGCAAATTACTGCGGCGCTTTGGCAGTATGCGGGCAGTTAGGCGAGCTAGCCAAGCGGAAATTTGCGATGCTATCGGGCAAGCGCTAGGAACTCGCGTCTATGAGGCTTTTTGCCGCCAGAGCGGCGATATGTCGCAACTATGAAAAATACGGCTGATGCGGTATACTGTAGCAGTATGAGTAAACAATTTATAGCTTTTATTCTCCGGTGGATACTGAACTCGCTGGGAATTTGGGTAGCGGTGCGGATTTTTGGTACGGGTTATAGCAATGCTCAAATCGATTCTAGTTTGGTGGCCTTTTTCGGCGCCGGGCTGATTTTTTCAATTATCAATGCGACACTTAAGCCGATTGTGATGATTTTGTCGTTACCGATGATTTTGGTAACGCTTGGCTTTTTCACGATAGTTGTTAACGGTTTTTTGGTTTGGCTATCATTGATGCTGGCGCCAGGTTTGCAAATGACGTTCTTGAACTCGATTTTTGCAGGCTTGATATTAAGTTTGGTAAACTATGTAGTAAGTAGTGTTCTGGAGCTTAGTTATCACGACGAACGAGAGGAGAAATCATAAAATGGATGTAACGCTAACTTTGCAAATTGTTATGGTAGTATCGGCGGTGCTGATGATAATTTCGGTTCTGCTGCAGCAGCGCGGGGCTAGCCTGGGCGCTGGATTTGGCGGTTCTGGTGAATTGTATACGACGCGGCGCGGTCTCGATAAAAACCTGTTTGAAGTAACGATTTTCTTGGCTGTAGCGTTTGTGATGTCGATTGTGGCACTGTTGGTTCTGCCGAACTTATAGATAAATCAAGGGTGGATATAAATGAGTAAAGCAAGTAAAGGCAAACTGAAGTTGGGCTACAAGCGGCTAGCGCTGAGAGTCAAGCATGCCGAAGGCGCCACGCAGCGCCATGCTAGCCGCTTTATTCTGCGGCGTATTGAAAATGTCCGCTTAGTGATGACCGAGATTATGATTTGGCTGGCTGCCATAGCCTTGCTGATAGCTGGCTTGGGTATTCAGTATTCCTGGAATTCACAAGGCAGCAAGAAGGATGGCGCTAAGTCTGGCGGCGTGTATGTCGAGGGAGTGATTGGCAACATTAGCACGCTTAATCCTTTGCTAGCGGCTAGCGAGCCTGAACAGGCGGTATCACGGCTGTTATTTTCGTCTCTGTATAATTACGATGTTACTGGAGCGTTGCATACCGACTTGGCCGAATCAATGACGGTAAAAGATGACAAAGTTTATACAATCAAGTTGCGCAATGCCGTCTGGCACGATGGTAAAAAGTTGACTGCCGAGGACGTTGTATATACAATTAATCTGATCAAAAACCCGCAAGTGCGTTCGCCTTTGCGAGTTAACTGGTTAGACATTTCGGCGCGGGCGATTGACGATTCAACGGTAGAGTTTATGCTACCAGCGGTGTATGCCGGGTTTTCGCATGCCTTGACTTTTCCAGTAATACCAAAGCATATTTTGCAAAGTGTTAGTCCGTCGTCAATGCGCGAAGCTGATTTTAGCAGCAACCCAGTCGGCAGCGGACCATTTGCGGTTAAACGAGTTCAAACTAGCGAGTCAACTAGCTCTACCGACGTGGTGCGGATGGAACCGAATACTAAATATTACGGAGCAGTTTCGACTTTGTCGCGCCTGGAGCTGCGAGCTTACGGTAATGAATCGCTGTTAGTTAAAGCTGTAAATAGCGGTGAGGTTTCGGCGGCTTCGGGTTTGTCTTTGTCGGCTGCTGATAACATTAAATCTAAACAGTACTCGACTAAACATTGGCTTCTCAACAAAGGCGTCTATCTTTTGATGAATAATCGCAGTCAAATACTTCAAGATGCTAGAGTTCGCCAGGCTTTACGCTACGCTACTGATACTTCATCAATTCGCGCAACTGTCGGCGACAATGTGGCGCGGCTAGACACGCCGATTTTGCAAAGTCAGATTGCGCAAAAACTGCCGGCAGCGCCAGATTATAATTTAGATAAGGCCAAAGCGCTGCTCAAAGAAGCAGGCTGGACTTATAGCCAAGGCCAATGGAAAGGCAAGGACGGCCGGCCGCTGGCGGTTGCTGTGACAACTTCGTCTGGGCGCGATGAATACAAGAAAATAGTCGATGCACTTAAACAGCAGTGGTCGAAGCTTGGCGTTGATGTCCAGCTGCGCGAAATCGATACCAGCTCGACAACTACTAGCTTCGTGCAAAGCGTGTTGCAGCCGCGCGACTACGATGCTTTGTTGTATGAATTGGAGCTTGGCGCTGATCCAGACGTTTTTGCCTACTGGCATTCGTCGCAGGCTAGCGCTTCTGGTTACAATTTTGCTAATTATTCTAATCGAACAGTTGATAACGACTTGGTTGGCGGGCGTTCGCGCACTAATTCAGCTCTGCGGGCAGCTAAGTATATTCAGTTTGTTAATCAATGGCTGAACGATGCGCCAGCAATTGGTTTGTATCAATCTGTAGGCAGCTACGTTTTGAACAATGGCGCGTCGATTGTTGAGCCCCGCGGTTCTCTAAATACTATGAACGATCGCTACGCTGACGTAACGACGTGGTCTACGGGTAAGGCTTCTGTTTACAAAACGCCGTGAGGTTAGTATAATTATAATCACGCCAATTAAAGCACTATGCACTGGTGGCGGAATTGGTAGACGCGCTAGCTTGAGGGGCTAGTGGCCATTGCGGCCGTGGAAGTTCAAGTCTTCTTCAGTGCACCAAATATACATCATGAAATCGTTGCTCTGCCAGCGATTTTTTCATAGTTAATGTTCAAAGAGCAACTGTAGTTTGGTATAATAAAGCAGACGGCGCGTTGGCGGAGCGGTTACGCAGAGGTCTGCAAAACCTTTTAGACGAGTTCGACTCTCGTACGTGCCTCCATAAAATTACAAGCGCGAGTGGCGGAATTGGTAGACGCGAGAGACTTAAAATCTCTTGACCAAAAGTCGTGCGGGTTCGATTCCCGCCTTGCGCACCATTAGCTTATTTATGAAACAGCAAAAGAAACATAATACTCCGAAGCATTACGGTAGTGCATTTCTTGATTGGCTTACCGAGAAGTGGTATTTGGCGCGCTATCGCAATGTGCGTTTCCTGCAGCGGCGGCCGCATCGCAGCTTTCGGCGGACGCGGCGGCGAGATTATCGCCGCAGTTTGCGTTTGCCTGGATATATTGCTTTTACTCACTATGTCAATCGCGTGTTATGGAAGAATAAAGGCTTGTTCTTATCCATGATAATCTTGTATGCGCTGATAATAATTTTTCTAGGAATTATTACTAGCCAGTCAACTTATGATTCAATTGGCAAGCTAGTGTCCGAGTCGCTGGGCAAGATTTTCGACGGCGGCGTGGGACAGTTGCTAAATGCTGGTATGCTGACATTTTCGTCGCTGGCGATTGACACGACGTCGCTGCGGGCTGAACAGGGAGTTATGCTGGCGCTGCTTGTGTTGATGACTTGGCTAACGGCGGTGTGGTTGCTGCGCGAAATTTTACTTGGGCTTAAGCCAAAATTACGTGACGGCTTGTACAACGCAACCGCACCGTTGATATCGACGTCGGTGGTATTGTTGATATTACTAATTCAGCTATCGCCAGTTGGTATTATGGCGCTGGCGTATTCGGCGCTGGTATCGGTGCATATATTAACAGAAGGTTTCGGTATGATGTTATTTGGTCTGTTGGCGGCAAGTGTATTAACACTCGTACTCTACTGGGTAACCAGTACGATTATTGCGCTAGTTGTGGTGGCTTTGCCTGGTATGTATCCGATGCGGGCAATCCAGGCTGCTAGCGACTTGGTGGTTGGCCGGCGACTAAGGATTATGCTCAGGATAGTTTGGGCGTTTGTCTATAGCTCGGTGATATGGTGCGTTGTGATGGTGTCGTTGGTATTGCTAGAACGCGGATTATCGTCAAAGCTGAAGTGGCTCGAGTCGGTACCAATCGTGCCATTTGCTGGCGCGTTTATGATGGCGCTGTTGTTTGTCTGGTTAGCAGCGTATATTTATCTGCTGTATAGAAAGGTGGTAGCAGATGACGCGAAGCCGGCTTGAAGAAATTAAAAAACTGCTCAATCAATACAGCTACGAATATTACGCGCTTGACCAGCCAAGTGTCAGCGATGCGGTGTACGACAGCTTAATGGTAGAACTAAAGAGTATCGAAGCAGCGCACCCAGAGTGGGTTACGCCAGATAGTCCGACGCAGCGGGTTGGCAACAAGCTGCTTGAAGGTTTTCAAAAAGTTCGTCACGCGCGGCGAATGGTTAGTCTGAACGACGTTTTTGATAAGAGTGAAATCGAAGCGTGGATTGAGCGTACTGATAAGTTAATGCCGGGACATAAGCATGAATTTTTTACCGATATTAAGATGGATGGCTTGGCATGCGCGTTGATTTATATTGATGGCGTGTTGACCCAGGCGGTGACGCGCGGCGATAGCTTTATCGGCGAGGATGTGACGAACAATGTGCGGACTATTAAAAACGTGCCATTGCGGTTGCATGAGGCGCCAGGCTTTGAAAAGTTTTTGGTTGGACGGACAGAAATTCGCGGCGAGATTGTGATGTTGAAGCGCGACTTTACGGCGCTTAATGATAGACAAAAAGCCTTGGGGCAGCCAGAATTTGCGAATCCGCGTAATCTGGCGGCAGGGACAATCCGCCAGCTTGATCCGTCTTTGGTGGCGGCGCGGCCGCTGTATTTTCGCGGCTATGATGTACTCCGCGATGACGACACTGAGGTGCCGACCAACAGCTTTGCTTACGAGGCGCTGACTGCTCTAGGAATTACTCGTAATCAGCAGGCGAGCGTTTTTTCCACTTTAGCGGATGTGATGAATTTCGTTAACAAATGGGATGACAAGCGCCATGATTTGCCGTTTAACACTGATGGTTTGGTGATTAAGATTAATGATCGAGCGTTGTATGAAAGTCTCGGGTTAGTCGGGAAAAATCCGCGCGGCGCGGTCGCTTATAAGTATGCTGCTGAGCAGGCTACAACCATCATCCGCGATATTGTTATTTCCATCGGTCGAACCGGGGCGGCCACGCCAGTAGCGGTGTTTGACCCGGTGGTGGTGGCCGGTACGACGGTGCAGCATGCTAGTCTGCATAACGCCGACGAAATTGCCCGGCTGGATGTGCGCCGCGGTGACACGGTGGTAATTTTCAAGGCGGGCGACATCATTCCGCAGGTGCAAACTGTACTGAAAGAATTGCGGCCGGCAGATGCTAAGCCGATTGATTATCCAGCAGAACTGGCGCGCCAATATCCGGAGCTAGAATTTGTGCGGCCGGCAGGCGAGGCGGTGTACCGAGTTAAAGGTTTGAGCGGTCCGCTGATTTTGAAGCGAGCCCTAGCGCACTTTGCCTCCAAAGGCGCGCTGGACATCGACACATTGGGCGAGAAAAATGTCGAGGCACTGGTCGAGGCTGGGCTAGTTAACGATTTGGCGGATATTTATCGGTTGACGAAAGATGATTTGCTGCAGCTGGAGCGTTTCGCTGAGGTTTCTGCGCAAAAGCTCATTGATGCCATTGCTGCTAAGAAACAGCCAGCCCTGGAGCGATTCTTGTTTGGACTCGGTATTCGCCATGTCGGTGCGCAGACGGCGATTGATCTCGCAAATAAGTTTGAGAGTATCGAAAAGATAATGACGGCGACGATTGATGAGCTGCGCGAAGTGGATGGCGTGGGCGAAATTGTTGCCGAGTCAATCGTGGCGTGGTTCGCTGATGAAGACAATGTGACACTGCTCGAGAAATTTGCTGACTTGGGCGTGACACCGCAGTTTAGCCAAAAATCCGACCGCCTGGCTGGCCAAAGTTTCGTCATCACCGGCACTCTGCAGTCGATGGGGCGCGATGCTGCTGCTGAAAAAATCCGTAATCTCGGCGGCACCTTCCAAACTGCTGTTGCAAAAGATACAACATATTTAGTAGCCGGCGGCAAGGTCGGTGCCAGTAAATTGAAAAAAGCCGAACAATACGGTACCAAAATTATTGACGAGCAAACATTATTAGAACTCATACAGTAACGGAGGTACAACCATGACACAGCAACCGCATCGCGCCCTCACCATCAAACCCGCCGACACGGTTGTATTCACGGCGATGTCGAAGAAATATTTTTACATGAGATTTTTCGTAACGAAATTTGTGCTTAACCAGGGCGCTGTGCCGATCAACCCATTTGCCAGTTTTGATTATTTTTTGCTCGACGCGGTAGAGCGCGATACCGTGCGACGCGCCAATAATACGCTGGTGGCGCGCGCTGATGAGCTGTGGGTATTTGGCGATATTGCTGATGGCGTGCGGGCGGAAGTAGTCCAAGCCTGGCAGCAACATAAAACCGTCCGATTTTTTGCGTTTCGCGATGACAAACATATTTACGAAGTCGCGATTAATGATGTAGTGTATGAAGATGGCGTCGAGTTCCTAATTCATATAGGAGAATAAGATGAAGAATGATGCCGCCAACCTAAAAACTATCAGAGTCATTCGCCAGAATCATAGGTTTGCGGTTAGTGAAGTAGATTGGCTTGGCGAGCGTGTGTTTTGCAAGCAGTCGCAGCCCGGGGTGACTGGCAAAGATGAAATATTGCGCGAAGCAAATGGTCTGCGAACTTTTGGTAAAATGACTCGTAATTTTAACGATATACCATTTACTGTGCCAAAATTGCTGCATTATGACGATATGAAAATCTTAACGCAATTTATCGACGGATGGACGCCAGAGCTAGCCAACGTGCCTGATGACTTTTTTGTACAAAGTTTCGTGCAAATGGATCACTATTTTCGCAGTCAGAAACGTCGTTGCTCGCGCTGGTCGCAACAAAATAAAGACGGAGAATATATTTGGCAGAAGCTAGAACGAATTATTTCCGGGTTTAATTTAGAAGTGATACCTCCGGAAATATTTCGGGCTAGTTTGGATTTCTTGCGTAATAATCATAGCTTGTGCGAAGCTCGACCAATGCATGCGGATTTTACCGAAAATAATCTATTGTATGACGGTGATAGATATTGGTTAGTTGACTTCGAGAGTTTTTGTGATGATTGGCCGCGCTGGTACGATGTAGTTAATTTTACGTACAACCGCGAGATGGAACGCCCCGAAACTGCCAAACGTATGTGCAATATTCGGCGTTTGGTCATTGAGCAGTTGGGCGAGGAGCCGACGACTCAGCGAGAAATTGCCTGCATCAAGATTGTACGCGGTCTATCGTTAATTATTGAACACATGACTCTCGGCGGGCGTAATCACGCAGCGATAGTTCCACTCGACAACGCGTTGCGCCAGAGGATTATAACTTCTTTTACGAAGCTTTTGCCAGCTAGATGATAAAATAGGATTATGAAAAAGCATAAAATATTCTGTTCGTATGCTTTTACTGGCGAGGACAAACTGAAAGTTGAAGCGCGTATGCGCCGGGTGGTTGATTTGCTCGAGAGCTGCGGGCATGAGGTTTATTGTAATTTGTTTGATAGTGCGACCGAAAGTTACGGCAGCCCGCGTCAGTTTTTGCGGCGAGCAATTGATCAAATGAATGAGTGCGACAAAATACTAGCGATTCAAACTTCGCCGCGCCGCAGTGAAGGTATGCTGATAGAAATCGGTGCTGCTATAGCTCGCGATAAGTCAATTCTATTGGCGCAACATCAGAGCGCTGCGGGCAAATCGTATTTACCAGATCTCGCTAGGCAGACGCAAACCTGGCATAGTGAAAGCGAGCTAGATACTGCTATTATTACCCTGATAAAATCTGAATGCGATTAATCATGACAGAACCAAAGAAGCTATCTTTCAACGAAACTTTAAAAGCTTTTGGCATGGTGGCGATAACGACTTACAAAGCTTCTCCGCTGGCGGCGATTACCAAAATAATCGGTACGATTATCGGTTCGGCTATCCCGTTAGTTACTACGTTTGTGGCCGCGCAAGCGACTACTTATCTGGCGGCTGGCTTCGCCGGTGACGAGCAAGCAGGCGCAAGGGCAATTTGGTGTGTTGCAGCGACTGTGCTGCTGGGAATTCTTATGATGGCGTGGAATAGTTTGCAAAATTATATAGATCAATTCACTTCGTATAAAATCAACTCGGCTATTAGCGACCAGCTGTACGAGCATTTTGTTAGTATTGATTTTTGGCGTTATGACGACAAGGATACTGCCGACATGTTTGATAAGGCGCAAAGTTTTGTTTCGTTTTTCTCGCGCTTCTTCGACGCTATGGCTAGGATAATTGCGTCAATTGTTAGTGTAATAGTAGCCTTAGCCTCGCTATTTTCTGTTAGCTGGTGGATTGGCTTGATATTGTTTTTAGCGATTATTCCTAGCGCAATAGTTCAGCTAAAGTTGTCGCGTTTGCAGACAGAGCATTGGCGTAAATATACCGAAGCTCGGCGCCGCAGTGATTCAATTTCTTGGAATGTGATGCAGCCGCAAAATTTGGCGGAACTGCGTATTTATAATGCAGCGCGCTACATGTTAGATATGCGAGCGAAGTGGCGCGACAAAGATCAGCTCGAGCGTATTCAATTTGAGCGCGCTTATATTATCAAACGGTTGGCGGCCGACGTTGTCGAAGCAATAGCTCAGCTAGTTGGGCTGTTGTCGATTGTTCTGCAAATTATCCATCGTGTTCAGCCGGTCGGCCAGTTTGTTCTGGTTGAGCAAATGATGTCGAGGGCGCTTGGCGGTATGAGCGGTTTAATTATACAGTTCAATAGCATTGATCAGGATATTGCAGCGATGGTTGATTTCCAAAAGTTTATGCAGTTGCCGAGAAACTTGAACAAAGGTCGGAAATTGCTCGAACCGCCGCAGACGATTGAGTTGCGGAATGTTTCGTTTCATTACCTCAAAAACGACAAGCTAGTGTTAAGTAATATTAATCTGAAAATTCGCGCTGGCCAACGGGTTGCTATTGTCGGCGAAAATGGCGCTGGCAAATCGACGCTTATTAAATTGTTGCTGGGGTTGTATCAGCCAACGCGCGGCCAGGTCTTGCTTGATAACGTGTCGCTGGCAGATATTAATAAGAGTTCGTGGCATAGCTATCTCGGAGTGCTGCAACAAGATTTCATAAAATATCGATTTGCAACAGCTTACGAGAACGTTGTGTATGGAGACGTTCAGCGCAGATATGACGAGCAGCATTATCAAAGATCAATCAAGCAGGCTGAAGCCAGCGCTTTCATTGACAAATTGCCCAGGAAGCGCGATACGATTCTCGGGCAATGGTTTGAGCATGACGATGGTACTAACGGCGTCGATTTATCGGGCGGACAATGGCAGCGGTTGGCATTGGCGCGTAATTTTTATCGCCAGGCGCCAATTGTTATTCTAGACGAACCAACTAGCGCTATCGATGCCTTGGCAGAATCAAGGATTTTCGCTCGGCTATTCGGCAAGCATGGCAATACTATCATCGCTATCAGCCATCGTTATACAACTATCAAAAAAGCCGATGTTGTCTATATGATGCAAAACGGCAAGATTGTCGAGCAGGGCAGTGTTGACGAATTAGTAGCTCGCCGGGGTGAATTTTATAAGATGTTTGCTAGCCAAATTGAATAAGCGCTTGCAATTTACTAAATGTTGCGCGATAATATGCTTATGCTGGTACGCAATGGGGCCGCCCTGTTGCGAAAACAAACATCATACCAACGCCGTGCCCCGGGTGGGCGCGTAGCAGCACAAACCGCTACTAGAAATTGTAGCGGTTTTTTGATATTGTAGATAGAGGGGATGTTGCTTGGGGCATTAGCTCATTTGGCTAGAGCGCTTCGCTGGCAGCGAAGAGGTGACCGGTTCGAATCCGGTATGCTCCACCACGGACCTTTAGCTCAGTTGGCTAGAGCGCACGATTCACATTCGTGAGGTCGCAGGTTCAAGCCCTGCAAGGTCCACCAATTTAGGCGTAAACGGTTTTTGGGAATAGTTATCCTTGTAAACAACTTAGCCACAAGCATGGGGATATAGCTCAGCTGATAGAGCGCAGCATTCGCATTGCTGAGGTCGAGGGTTTGAATCCCTCTATCTCCACCAAAATAGTATCAAAACGGCAGCGTAATCATGGACGCTGCCGAATCCTATGGTGTTTCTGATGTTTGCTATAATGAGGCAGATGAATATCATAGCGACGATTAATAAAAACACAGCGTTCTTTTACTGGCTGCAAACAGTTTCTAAGTGGGATACATCGTATGCGTTTGAGTATCCACTATTTACTTATTATCACCAAGTTATTCAACCTGCCGATAATCTTATTTTGTCGCAAGTACGCACTATTATACAGTCAGATCCTAATCCTTACGATATTTTGCGGAAGTTATATGGCGGAGAATTTGACGATGAAAAATCTCGTTTAATTGCTCATATTTCTACTCCTCTTATCGATAGGTTCGATAGTATTTGGCAAGATTGTAATGAGAACCTTGATGTATGGTGTGATGTTATAAATGATTTTTCATATAATGATTTGTATATGCAATTGCAGAAAATAGCTGTTTTTATAGGGTTGGAAAAGCAAGCTATAAAAGACAACGTCATATTTTTATTGCCGCCGCGCTTAAAAGCAAGCAGTCCTGCTGGACATAAAATTAGTAGTAGTGACTTTATACTCCTGCGACCACCTTATTCATTTAATGACCAGAAAAAAGAGGCTGTCAGAATCGTCATACTTCACGAGTATGCGCATGGACTAATCCAGCAATCAAAATTATTTCAAGAAGCGGGTAGATTATCATATGAGACGTTTATTCTTCCGAAGAAGCTTATAGCACCTGCTGGTTATACGTGGCGCTCGGTGTATAACGAGCTTTTAGCTTATTGTATCGCTAGCCGCACAATCGGTGGGTATTTAAGTCCTCAACTTACTGGAAGGCCTTATCCGGCTGTCGATGAGGTGCGCCCATCGTTTGAGAGATTGCTTGCCAAGCGAAAACCAACGTCAAATCAGATTATCAATTGGGCAAGTTTGCATATGTTACCAAAACTGACCGATTATATTGAAGGGGGAAAACTGATTGACGCTGCTATATTCGAGCCGGCAATTAAAGTAGTTGACGAACTGCACAAATCTTGACATAATTCAGCCCCTCTGCTATACTCTCCAGAGGTCAATACGTTGCTTTTGCCCCAGGTAAGAGCGTAATGTTGTAAATATAAAACACCCTAGTTGCACCGATAACGCGCAACTTTTTTGTTGCCCAAAAATCATTAATCAAAGGAGGAAATATGCCCCGCACCAAGCGAGAAGGAATATTTTATGGCGTCGTGATGGCGTTTACAATGTCAATGTTTATGAATTTGCTGAACATGTTTTTGCATGCTGGCGTGTCAATGCAATCGCTAGGAAGAGCGCTAATACTGCAGCCGGTGATTTTTGCTATTGTCATGGTGGTTGAAGGTTTAGTTGTGTCGAATCTGGCGCAAAAAGCCATGAAGCGTTTTGTCCGCGCGAAGGACAGCGCGGAGGCTCATACGCTGGCGCGAACGGTGTGTATGGTGACAGGTATGTCGCTGGCGATGAGCTTGATCGGGCTGGTATTGGCAGGTGCGCCGCTAGCTGAGCTGCCGCTGCGCTTTGTCTCGGCATGGCCGATGAATTTCTGCGCGGCGTTTTGGTGGCAAATATTAGCTGCTGGGCTGATTGCACGCATGGCGCTGAAGGCAGTGCGGGCGTATCGCTCAGAACAAACTTCAACGGTTATTGATTAGTTGTGATGTTATTCTTACGCGTAACATTTCCAAATCTTACGCTCATGATTTTCAAATCTTCCACGTATGATTTCTGAATCTTCCGTGTGAGATTTCCCTGTCTGGCGCGTATAATAGAAACATGGGACGAATACCGCTGGCCGAGCAGATGCGGCCGCAAACCTTGGATGAGGTGATTGGACAGAGTCATTTGCTGGGCGAGGGCGAGTTACTTCGCCAAATTGTTAAGCATGGCGAGCCGGTTAGCTTGATTTTGTGGGGGCCGGCAGGGACAGGCAAGACCACCTTGGCGCGGATCATTGCCCGCGAAGTCAATGCCGAATTTATTGAGCTGTCAGCGGTGACTAGTGGCAAGAAAGATGTCGAACGGGTGATTGAACATGCCCGGCAAAATTGGAATTTGGGACTGAGGACAATTTTGTTTGTCGATGAAATCCACCGCTTCAACAAGGCGCAGCAGGACGCATTTTTGCCGCATGTCGAGAGCGGGCTGATTACTTTGATTGGCGCGACTACTGAGAACCCGAGCTTTGAGGTGATCACGCCGCTGCTCAGCCGGACGCGGGTGCTGGTGCTGCAGCAACTGACCAAAGATGAAATTATACTGGTATTGAAGCGGGCGCTGAAGACTTTGAAACAAACCAAGCGGGTGTCGCCCAAAGCCCTGGACTATTTAGCAGAATTGGCGGACGGCGACGCGCGGGTGGCGCTGGGTAATTTGGAATTGGCGTTGAGCTTTGGCGAAAAAGTCACGCCGGAGGTCGTCAAGGCGGCGGCTCAGCGGCGATTACCGGGCTATGATAAAAAAGGCGACGCGCATTATGATGTCATCTCGGCGTTCATCAAGTCGCTGCGCGGTAGCGACGCGGTGGCTGCGGCGTATTATTTAGCGCGCATGATCGACGCCGGCGAAGACCCGAAATTCATTGCTCGGCGGATGGTTATCTTTGCGTCAGAAGACATTGGTCTAGCAGGCAACGGTGCGCTGAGCCTGGCAGTTGCCACTTTTGAGGCGGTCGAGCGCGTTGGCTTGCCCGAAGCCAAATATAATCTATTCCACTGCGCTATCGCCCTAGCCCGCAGCCAGAAGTCCCGCGAGATTACTGATTTGATGAATGAGGCTTTTTCTCTGGCGCACAAGTACCCGAACTCGCCGGTGCCGCTACATCTTCGCAATGCCGCCACTAAGTTAATGAAAGATTTGGGCTACGGTAAAGATTACAAATGGCAAGCTGGCTTCCAGCACGAAAAAGGATTCTTGCCGGAAGAAATTAGGAAAGAGTCTTCTAACCGCTGATAGGCTTTTTATTGAATCTTCGCCATAAAATCCACACAAAAACAAACGATAAAGTTTGCGCTAAGAATATTCGCGCAATTTGCAAGCTATCATTTCCTTGGTTTGAGACGATATGCACAATATTAATTATCGCATTATTAAAAAAGTGATCTGCTGCGCCAAGCCACAAACTTCCTGTCATTTTATATAGCCAGCTCATTTTTAATCCAAACATGAAAGCGAACAAAACATAACCAACGCTAAAAGTTGCTGTCTGAACCAGCGAAAACTCGCCATCAAGGAACGATCGAATCGGCATTGCTGCATGCCAAAGTCCGAACAGCAGGGCGCTTATGAAAATCGTTGCCGCAAATTTATATTTTTGGCGCAGTAATTTCTCGAACAATCCGCGAAACAGACCTTCTTCCATCCAGACATTGAATATATTAAAGATAATAATTGACCCAATTCCCACGCCGACGAATTGTTCGGTGCTAGCGAGTGAAAAACCGCCAGCTTTCATTAAAATGTTAGGTTTAGCGCCGGAAAAATACAGAAATCCGAATTCGATCAGCAGCGTAACTGTATAAAAGCAAAGTCCCAAGGCAAGTCCCAGGCCGATATTTTTCAGCCAATTTTTGCGCGTAAAGCCAATGTCGCGCCAATGAGCGTGCAAATATTTCAGGCAAACGAAAATTATCACTATGCCGAAAATTTTATGCACTATATTCTCACTGAGTGCTGATTGATCGGTACGCAAAGCTAAAAATTCCCACATTCGCACAGCGAAACATGTAAAATACAGCAATAGACAAAGTGACAACGGATTTTTAGTGCGCTCTGTGAACATAGGTTTATTCTAGCACGTTAGGAATTTTACTGAAAAGCGAATGAAAATATCGCTTTCGCCGCCATAAACATAAATAGTATGGTACATTAAATGTATGAGTAGCAAGAATGCAAAGAAATCCGAGCAGCGCAAATCTAACCAACAGCAAATTGAACAAGCGCAAGCGCAACCCGAGCAAATCCAGCCGCAGCAGAATGTTACTCAACCAGTCTCAAGCGAACAAATTCAACCGCCGCAGATAGAGCAAGTCCAGCAGCCAATGCTGCAAATTGAACAGGCGCAAGCGCAACCCGAACAGCAGAATCAGCCGACAGCAGCCACTTCGCCACAAGCTTACCAGAATCAGACTCAATATCAATACGTTTATGTCAACTATTCAAGGAAAAGCAACGTCATCGGATTGTCGATTGTTTACGCAATCAGTTTATTCTTGACGATAGGCCTTCCGATTGGTTTATTCAGCATGAATGGTTCGATGAAAGACTTTTCGAGCGAAGCAAACTATTATTTGATTCAAGTAGTGAAAATAGTCATGCCAATTGTTCTGGCACTGTCGGTGATATCGTCTATAATTTTGTGGATAGCTTACTTGTCGAGTAAAAACAAACTAGTAGCCAAAATCGCAGCTGCCTGTACGCTTTCTATATCGGTAATTTCCTTTGTTGTTTTTTGGATTTATTTAAACTTCTATTCTGTGGTAGGTTTTGGTGATGCGGCGTTCTTTTTGCCTATACCTTTCGGCGTGATGATATTGGGAATTGCTTGGTGTGTTAACGTTTTTAAATACCAGAATGAAAAGCCAGCGTATTATGCGAATATTCCTCTAAACGGCCAATATGTAGTTTCGCCGCAACATCCTAATCAGCCACTGCAGTACCAATATTCGTTGCAGCAACAACCATCTCAATACTCACAACAACCAGTTCAATATCCGTCGCAGCAGCCAGAGCAGTATCCCCAGCAGCAAGGCCAAACGCCTTATCCGCCTGTATCGCAGCAATATCCGCAAAATAATGTCCAGTATCCATACGATTATAATAAAAGTAAAGGAGAATAATACAAATGGCACGACAATCATCACAACAGCCGCAACCGAGTATTCAGCAGCCAGGTGCTGTCGATCCGCAGTACGGGCCAGCGCCAGCTGAGCAGAATGTTCCTTATGAACAGCAGCCGGTCAACCAGCAATATTTCGCGCAGCCGCAAGCTGCGCCAGTTCAGTATGTTGTTATGGCGCAGTCGCTCAAAGGCGTCAAGGGCTGGCTCGCATTCTTCATGGTGTGTCTAGCGATTGATGGCGTTTGTTCGGTTGGTTTGTTTTTTACCTCGTTGTTAAACCTAGGCGATCCATCGGCTGTCGTTTCGGTGATATTCATGCCAATCATTGCTGTACTGACTACTGTCGCGGTGGTGCTTATTAATCTGCAAAAGAAGCTTGGCAAGTGGCTGACGGTTGCGGCGCTGGTAGTCTCGTTCTTTTATTCAGCAAGTTCTGCGGTAGTTGATAGCGTGGTCAAAAGACCTCCGAACGCTGACTCAATTATTAGCATGACTAGCACTATCATTGCTAGCGGGATTTCTATGGGATTGCTTTGTTTATACTTCTTTGTTTCTAGGCGCGTGAAAGAGACTCTGGTTAACTAAAATACTAAAAAGTTTCTCTATACGAATAGGCCGCTCCTTTTCTAGAGCGGCCAGTTTTTTTATTCAATTGATAGCCGGTGTTCGCTACATCCGATTAATACGCCTTCGTACGGGCGTAGTTCTACCGAGCCGTCATCGGCAACCTCGGGGTAGTCGGTTGGGTTTGTGGCGCATAAGATACTGCCGGTATGTGGTAGCGTAACACGGTGTTTGATGTCGCCGAAATTTAATGCGACAAAGACATGCTGCTCTCGGCCAATCCATCGCGCGTAAGCAAATATGTCATTGTCTGTATCGCTGAGCGGCTCGTATTCGCCAGTGCGCAAGATTTCGTAGCGGCTGCGCAAGGTTAATAAGCGGCGGTATAGCGCCAGAAATGAGTCTGGTTCGTTCTGTTCTGACTCTACATTGACGTTCTGGCAAGCAGGATTTACTGGCAGCCATGGTTTAGCGGTACTGAATCCAGCATTTTGGCCAGCCGTCCATTGCATCGGCGTGCGTTCTGGGTCGCGCCCGACAGATTCGTCATTGCCGTGGCTAAAGACCGACTTATCCTGGATCTCTTCAAAGCGAATTGGTCCATTATTCATGCCAATCTCGTCGCCGTAATATATTACTGGCAGCCCTGGTAGTGTCAGTTGCATCAACGCAATCAAGCGAGCTTGCTTTTCGCCGCCAAAGCGCGTAACGATGCGCGATTGGTCGTGATTACTAAAACAATAGACGGGTGTGTGCACGTCGGGGTTGATCATGCCTTGGAATTCGTTGACGATTGTGCTCATCGACTCGGCATTAAATTTGGCGTGTAATCCTTCAAAATTGAATGGCATTGATACTTTTGGATTGACACCATAAAAACCCAAGTATTGTTCGCTAGTGCTATAGTTTTCATCCGGATAATCTTCAAAAACCATGATTCGATTCGGATATGAGGCGACTATATCTGTTAGTTCCCGCAAATACGGGAAAAGGTTATCCCAAAAACGGCTGTACTTATGCTGCAAATCATCGAATTGTGTCGGCGGTTTCTTATCGTGATAATGCTCGGCGACTGGGTCGTCGCGCAGCTCTGGGTCTTTGCTGATCCAACGTACCGCGTCCGCTCGAAAGCCATCAACACCGAGATCTAGCCAAAAACGCAGTACGTTTTGCATTTCGCGGCGTACCTCAGGGTTATCCCAGTTGAGATCTGGCTGTTCTTTCAAAAATGTGTGTAAGTAATATTGCTGGCGCCCTTCGTGCCACTGCCACGCCGACCCGCCAAAAATACTCAGCCAATTGTTCGGTTCTGAGCCGTCAGGTTTTGCGTCGCGCCAAACATAAAAATCATTCTTATCGTTGTCCTTGGAGCTTTGCGATTCTAAAAAACACGGATGCTGGTTGCTAGTATGATTGGGCACGAAATCGACCATTACTTTAATATCGCGAGCGTGCGCTTTCTCGACCAACTCTTTGAAATCATCAAGCGAGCCGAAAATCGGATCAATATCACAGTAGTCCGCCACGTCGTAGCCCATGTCGGCTTGCGGCGACGGATAAAACGGCGAAAACCAAATTGCATCGATGCCAAGCGAATTGTCGCCGCCCTTAATATAATCAAGCTTATCGATCACGCCGCGCAAGTCGCCGACGCCATCGCCATTAGAATCCTTAAACGATCGCGGATAGATTTGATAAAATCCGTTAACGTCGCGCCATTTCTTTGCCATAATTACCCCCTCTTATTTATTATATTAAAAATTAAAATTTACTTTTTGTTGGCGCGCTTTCGCTCATTGGCATCGAGGTAGCGTTTACGCAGGCGCAAAGATTTCGGCGTCACTTCCAGCAGCTCGTCGTCCTCGATGAAGTCGATGCATTGCTCCAGGCTAAACTGCGTAAATGGCGTCAATTGCACTGTGCCATCCGACGATTTGGAGCGCATGTTGGTTAGGTGCTTGGCTTTACAAACGTTGATTTCAATGTCTTCTTGGCGGTTGTAGATACCGACGATCATGCCGGCGTAGACTTCCGTGCCAGGCCCAACCAGGAGTTCGCCGCGTGCCTCAGCCGCCTGTAGAGCATACGGCGTGGTGGTTCCGGCCTCAAAAGCGATGAGCACGCCGCCGCGGGTTTTTGGCAATTTGCCACCCAGCGGTTGATAGCCATGCGGCAGGGAATTCATAATCACCGTGCCTTTGGTGGCGGTCAAGAGTACGTTTCGCAAGCCAATCAAGGCTCTCGTCGGTAACACATAGGTGATGCGAGTAGCGCCGCTGGCGGTGGTTTCTTGCGATTTCATTTCAGCGTGGCGCGCACCCAACTCCTGGCTGATTGCGCCGATGAATTCGCTGCTAATTTCGATTTGTAATTCTTCAATCGGCTCTTTTTCGACGCCATCCTCGGTGATAGTAACCACTTGCGGGCGGCCGACTTCAAATTCAAAGCCTTCGCGCCGCATAGTCTCGATCAAGACGCTCAAGTGCAGCTCGCCGCGGCCAGACACCGTAAAGCCGATGCCGTTTTCCTCGACGCGTAGCGCCACGTTAGTTTCCAGCTCTCGCCGCAATCGGTCGCCAATTTGCCGCGAGGTGGTAAATTCACCCTCACGTCCTTTCATTGGGCTGGTGTTCGGGCCCAGATACATGCTCAGCGTCGGTGCTTCGATGGCAATCGCCGGCAAGGCTTCAGGCTGTTCTTTATCAGCAATCGTATCGCCAATGTGCGCTTCACTGACGCCAACTAGCGCCACGATGTCGCCAGCAAACGCCTCGTCAAGCTCTTCGCGGTTCAGCCCACGGTAACCAAAAACTTTCTCAATTCGCGCCGAGCCTGATACTTCGCCCTGTTTCATCAAGCTAACCTGCAGACCGCGCTTGACCGACCCACGAGCAATCCGTCCAATGGCATATTTACCCTGGAAGGTGTCGTACTGCAGGCTGGTTACCAGCATCTGAAAACCGCCATCAGCCGTGACGCTCGGCGCCGGGATATCGTTGATAATTGCTTCAAAAATCGGTGTGAGGTCGGCGTCTTCACTCGGGTCAGCAGGGATTTTTCGCCACGCTTTGCCATCGCGCCCAACGGCGTAATAAATTGGATATTGCAGCTGAGCATCATCAGTCGCTAGCTCCAAAAACAGATCGCTTAGCTCATCTTCAACCTCGGCGACTCGCCTGGCTGGCTTATCAATTTTATTGATCACCACCACCGGCCTCAAGCCCAGTTCCAGCGCCTTTGAAAGCACAAACTTCGTCTGCGGCATCGGCCCTTCCTGGGCATCGACGATTAGCAATACGCCGTCCGCCATCTGCAGCGTCCGCTCGACCTCGCCCGAAAAATCAGCGTGCCCCGGCGTGTCGATGATGTTAATTTTATAATCACCGTAAAAAATTGAAGTCTGTTTGGCGGTGATGGTGATACCGCGTTCGTGCTCCTGATCACCCGAATCCATGATCAGTTCTTGGCTCATCTCGGCCTGATTGTCGCGAAATGTGCGCGACTGTTTGAGCAGCCCATCAACCATGGTTGTCTTGCCGTGATCGACGTGGGCAATAATGGCAATATTTCGAATCTTGCTAGCGTCCTTCATAAAAATATGGTCTGATGTTAACGCAGACCTTCCTTTGGTGACTTATTGTAGCACAGATGGGCGGGGATGGGAAGTACGCTACTGCAGTGAAGCTTGCTCATCAAGCTTTAGCTGCACGAAAACAGCTAGTCCTGACAAAACCACCAGCATCCAACCAGCGATAAAAACGCTTTGGTTTGACAAAACTCCAAACACAAACGTTAGCGGCATGAGGACAATTCGCCCCACGGCGTTTATAACCGAGCCGGAACCTGTGCGGTACCGCGACGACAGCTGGTGTTGTATCTGTGCGGTAAAATGAAATAACAGCGCTCCCGAGACTACCGCTATTAAAACCTGCGCGGCGATAGTTATCCATAAATTACTGCCCACCGAAAGCGCGAGCGATGCCAAGCCTAGTAAAATCGACAGAACTATATTTATTTGCTTTGAGTTGAGATATTTAACCAACGAGCCGCCCAGTCCGCCCAAGCCTTCTATGAACGACCCGGCAATACCAAATACTATCGCCGGAGCCGACAGCGCAATATACCACAGCTGATAAGCTTCACGATTCATCTTTTGGATACAAAAGACTATCATAATCGCAGCCATCAACCATAGCAGGCTTTTACTTTTGAAAACGCATTTGAATGTATTTTTAGTATGTTTGATGAGTTTTTCATCAGCCACCTCGCGGCTAATTTTTGCATCCTTATAAATTAGATGGCAAACCATAGACATCGCAATTGGAATAATCGTTAAATTAAATGCCAGCAGCAGCGAGTGTTCGCCAATCCAGCCGCCCAAAAAGTTACTGATAATCAATGCTATCCCGCCTAAAGTCTCGTATAGTCCTAGCGCTTGATTAAAATTCCTGGCGTGCCCTTGCTCCTCGAGCAGCGTATCGTAAATCATAGCGGCGCCAGTCCCGCTCGAAAAAGCATCGTGAAGACCCCAAATCGTCACAGCGGCAGCATACATAAAGATATTATTGCTAGCGCCAGCCATCAGACTACTAACCCCTAAGAATAGCCCAGCCAGCACCATTGAACCCTTGCGGCTCCAGCGATCCGCGATAATTCCTGATGGAATTTCGGTCAGAACAGATGATATCAGCAGAACAATCGCGATCAAACTAATTCCAAAATTGTCGATGCCGATACTTCTTATGAATAATTTCTCAATTGAATACCAAAGCACAAAGCTTAAGAAGAACTTGCCAACATACAGCGGAAGCAGCCTCTTCATATTCTAATTATAATGCGTACTAACGTTATTTTGAAGGTCTATGACAATAATTTGAATTGGTGCGGGTAGAGGGAGTCGAACCCTCGTCTCATGCTTGGGAAGCATATATAATAGCCGTTATACGATACCCGCGCTAGTTGTATTATACACTATCTTTCGGCTATTTTTTGTAGGCCGCTACCTCCGGATTGACATAACCAGTTTCCTTGCTACAATCAAAATATGAAAAAACAAAAACTTGGAATTATCCTAGTTATTTTAATACTAGTGGGGGTAGGAATAGGCTTATATATTGCTGTGCGTGCTGCGTCGAAAGATGTGGGTAGTGCTAATCAGCAGCAGGAGCAAAAAACAACTTCTAGCCCTAACTTTACCAAGTCTGGTTCCGGTAATAGTTCCAGCAGTAGCAAGTCTAATACAGATTCCAAATCTAAGCAGTCTACGCCGAACCAGCAAGAGAAGAAGTCTGAAAAACCGCAGCCAAACCAAAAAGAGCAGAGAATTGACCCTGTACGTCCGAAACATAATCCAGCCCCGCAACCACCGTCGAGTCCAGACGCGCCGCCGAAAAACAACCAACGGCCAGCTCCGCAGCCTCAGCAGCCCAGTAATTCGCAGCAGCCTGCGCCGAATCCGCAACCAAATCCAACTCCAAATCCGCAGCCGCAACCAGCAGACCAAGATAAAAAGTATGACATAGGCCCGCCAGATGCTTCGGAGATTCTTGAACTGATTAATTATGCTCGTAGTAAAGAAAATCTGAAACCGTTAAAAATGTACGAGCCGCTTAACCGAACAGCACAGTGGATGGCGAATGACATGAAAGAGAATGATTATTTTAGCCATTATAAACCAGGCACAACTATTCCGCACGGACTGCTTAAAGCGAGGGCTGTCTGCAACGCGCCAGCCGAGAATCTGGTGCAAACTTCGCCGCCAAACCTGCACACTAGCCGCGTAGCCTTCAACGCCTGGATGCAATCGCCGCCGCACAAGCAATCCATCATGTCGAGCACTTACACGCTAACTGGATTTGGCATCGCCGGTAATAAGATTGTGGAGCATTTTTGTTGAGGTGTGTGCTCGGGTCTCTCGTCTTATTACCATTGGTATCCTTTGAAAGCTACGCGATGAATCTGGTGCAGGGAGGTGGGCATATTGTGTAATAACTTTGTGGCCAAAATCGGGTCTGGTTAATATTTACTGGTATAGCATAGTATAATAAATCTGGTATGCGGAATTTATTATATAAGTATTTGGTCATTTTTTATAAACAGAGCTTACGATTAGATCCGTTAGAATTGCATATTCGAAACTTCATTAAGTATAGATTTCTTGAAAAGTTTTCAGCTAGTTGGGTTGTGATGCCTATATTTCTATCTCTAGCCTGGTTAATAATTTGTTTTGATTGTTTTAGTATTATTCTCAATTCTGAGGAATTAAGATCACTCTTTTTTAGTATTGGCACGATTACTGGGTCTATGCTTGCAATTGCTTTTGCATTTACATCCCAATTGATATCCAGATCAAGCGAAGCATTACCTGCAAGATTTTACAGAATATTTGCACGAGATACAGTAATAGATATAAGCTACGCTCTATTGGGACTTATAACAATCGTCGAGTTTGGTATTGGCATTACTGTTAATAGTGATAGTGGAACACTCCTGCTTAGGTTTGGTCTTTTATTGCTTTTATTCTCCATCATGATTTTATACTATTCCTATACTAGACTTGTTCGACTTATGAATAATGATCAGTTAGTACTTATACTGGCAAAAAAATATAAAAAAGAAATTGATGAGATGAACTACCTTGCGAAAAGAATCTCTCGTATTTTAAATATTAAACATAATAAAACATCTGATAAAGATAAACGTGCTATACAAGCTAATATATACACTACTCAGCTTCATCCTAAAGTTAATAATTTACAAAATCACCTTGATGGATTAATTGAACTATATTCTGTCAGCAAAGAGAAAAAAGATACGTATACTGCATATAACTGGCTACGCCTAGCATTTAACTTAATAATAGTATATACACTGTCTCGGAAATACAATACATCAATTAAATGCAATCTCAAAGCTGGTCTAATCTCAGAAAGCGATGTGGCGGCTTTTATCCAGGCAAGTCTAGAGAAAATGTACTTTATATGGGAAAAGGCGTTAGCTGAAAATGATGTTGTAACAATAAGAAAATATATCAGGCATGTTCAAGATGTGGTGATAGCAAGCCTAGACGTCCAGCATATTGAGCGGCCAGAAGAAAACCCCGCTTATCATACAGCAATTTATAATTTTACGGAAGTCATAGAAAATAGCATTAAACAGAAAAATGTTGATGCTCTATTTGAAGCTTCTGATGCGCTGAACCAAATAGCTAAAAAGGCTCTGCAGTTCAAACATCGTATTGATCCAATAGAGAATATTCTAAAATATCTGCATAAGATAATAGCCCAAGCTTCCGGATCTGATGATATGTATCCAGTCTTAAAGAATGCGATTGATAGCTTAACTAGCGTATGCAATCAAATATTTATTCAAGATGAACTAACTGACCGTAGGCTACGTATCATGCAAAAATATGTTCCAGACTGTATCGTCCTGAGTACAATAAACGACCGCGGCTTAGTTGATATTACTCTGACTGTGTTTGGCGATAACATATTTACATATGCTTCGTACGGAATTAGGGATAATATATCTGAAAACCAGATTAAAAAAATTATCAATATCTCGAAGCTTACCATTTCTATACTAAAAAAATTGGCAAATTTATCCACGGGTATATATAACGGAGTTCAAAATATGAATAGATCTATACTCGTTATGTCTGAATTTTTATTCAAGGTTTTAGCTGACGATAAAGTCGAAGAGAGACACAAACAGGAGATAAAATATTTACTATTAAAATTAGCGACATTACCTTCTAACTTGCCTAAGCTGGAGAATATAAAATATTTTGATGATGTAGAAGATTTTCTTGACAAGCTCCTTCAGAGTTCGTTTATGGGTATAGAGAATAATCAATTAGATTATTCAAGAAAAAATTTAGACTCCATTTTTAAATATCTTGAAAATGCAGTGAGTAGTAAGAATAGCCAAGATTATATAATGGATCTACTAAGGACTGTAAATAAAACTAAGATAGTCGGCGCAACTGCACAATCTCTCAGATATAAAGATATAAGTAAAGCAGTTATTGAATTTATTAGAAAATTCGAAGAGCTGTATCATGATAAATACTTCCCAGACGGATTTGATGAAAGCAAACAATATACTCCTCCACCTTTATTCCTTCATTCTAATCCAAATACAGTATATGACAGCGGAGTCGGGCTGCCTTCCTACTTTGATAATATGTACACGCTATTCTACAGATACCACGATCAAAGTATTCTAGATAAGTTTGAGAAAAGTATCTGGAGAAGTGCCAAAAAATCACAAAGTAGTCAAGAGCTTTCGTCTCAAAATAGCTGAATCTATTCATACTGTCTGGTAAAAGTCTCCGCCGCTAATGAGTAAATTAATCAACATGCCTTGATGGATAATAGTATTTTACAAGCTAAATGAACCCTGGAAAGGGTTCATTGAATCAGATGATTTCGTTTGTGGTGCGGGTTAGGAGACTCTAACTCCTGG
Organism: uncultured Candidatus Saccharibacteria bacterium; assembly: GCA_963528575.1. Lineage (GTDB taxonomy): Bacteria > Patescibacteriota > Saccharimonadia > Saccharimonadales > Saccharimonadaceae > Saccharimonas. Next base: position 9,030 of record CAURUS010000001.1, on the reverse strand, counting down.
CCTCTTCCATGGCAAGGAAGCGCTCTAACAACTGAGCTAAACCCGCATAATGTTCGCTGCGTATCTCGCTGGCAAATCGTCACAATTTTGCGAACTCGCCTATGATGTGCGATGCAACAGCCAATCTTTCGATTACATAGTTAAGTATAGCAAACAAAACCGCTCATTTCAATAATCTTCTCACCAATTTCTCTTCGTATGATCCGGCGTGGCGTCTTTGTAATCTTCCAGGTGCTGGTTTCTTTCCTGGGATTTGCGCTGTTCGTTGTAGGCGTCGATGAATCGCTTGTCCAGTTCTTTGAGTTTGCCGTCGGTGCTGCCCGCGTCAACTTTTTCTTTATCGCCAGGGTTGGTGGCTGGAATACCTTGGTCGCCGTTTCTGAGCTGTTTTATCTGCGCCAACTTTTGCCGGATTCGCTGCTCAATAACGATTGCCGTTTTGCCGTCATCATTGTTCGCGTCGACTGTTTGGCTAGCAAATTGCACGCCGCAACTATCCTCGCCGTCGTGCAGTACGGCGTTTGCTTCGTCGTAGCGGATGATTGCCTGGTCGTAGCGTTTTTCGCTGGAAAGGGCGTCTGCCTGCGCCTCAATTGACAGTGACAGGTTGATGCGGACAGGACATTCGCGCGTTTTCGGCACTTTTTGCAGGGCTTGGCGGAATTGTTTTTCTGCCGAGTCGTAGCGGGCTTGCTTAAATAAAGCGTTCCCGTCATTAAAAAATACTTTATAAGATTCAAACAAATTCATGGTATAAATTGGCGATAAGCGAAAGGAAGCCTGGCTGTTGTCGCCGTCTTTATAGGCGGCGTGCGCTGCTAGCGACAGCAGAGGAAAACTCGTCAATTTAATAGCAACCAGCAGAATCACCACGCAAGCAGGGAACGAATAGCGGAGCAGTTTCCGGCGTTTTTCTCGGCGGATTTTTTCAAAATCTAGTTTTTTCAGGTCAAATGGACGATTCTTACTCACGATTTTCCTCCTCCGACGGCGTTATATTTTGAAGTTTGCATAGAGGCAAATAGATGTTTCTGATTTCAAAGGCCAGCAAAACAGCAGCCGCAAATATCGCTATCCAATAGATATCGTTGTAGCCGTCGAACGAGCGGCTGCTACTGACGGCTTTGTCGACGGAGCCGTTCTTGACGACGGCGTCGATGGAATCTGGGGTTTGCCGGTGCGTGTACGGCAGGCCTGTTTGATTTGCAATGTTTTTAAGGTTTGTCTCGTCAATTTTTGATACGGCATATTTCAAATCTGGCCCGCGTAGGTAAAAACCGTCAAAGCCGCCGCTGTAGCTTGGCGTTTTCATTTTTCCGCCGTTGGCAGTGCCATATCCCATGATCGCGCCACCGCCCAGCAGAGGCTTTAAGCTGGCGAATGATTTTGGCGAGGCGTCGCTGGTTTGTTCGCCGTCGCCCAGGTAAAATAGCAGCGAGGTGCGCTCGGGATTTTTATGCTTGGTGCGAGTAATTTCCGAAGCGATGGTGTCAATCGGTGTATCAATTAAGCTGCCCATGGCGTAGCTTTCGCTTATGATATTTACCGTGTCAACTGCCGATTCAAACATTCTGACATCTGTCGATAACGGCGAATCAACAAAGGTTTTATTATTGAAAGTTATTAAGCTAAATCGCGCGCCAACCAGCTTTTTGGCAATTTCTTTGGCGTCGCGGCGCATGCCGTTAATTCGCGGCTGGCCGTTATCATAATCCTCGGCAGCAGAACTCATCGTTGTATCTATGACAACATAAACATCGACTAGTGGCGCGCCCCACTCTTTCGCTTCGCCAGGAACAGCTGGGCGAAAACAAGCGGTAATGATAAGCAGGACTATACAGAACCGCCGCAGCCACGCTCGCTGGTTAGATGTTGGTTTGGAGAAAATCCTCCAGCCGGTAAAAATTGCAGCAACTACCAGAATTATCAGTAGCAGATACCACGGCAAAATCGGTTGCATTATCATATGCGAAGCCTCCAATCGATAATAATGAGGGAAATTATGATGATAAGCATGCCGTATAGTAATAATTGCGGCTGGTCAGTGCGAGTAACGCGCGGCGTGCCTTTGAAGCGGGAAGCGTCTTGGGCGGCGATTTTTTGGACAATATTTGGAATTGTGTTTTTGTCGTGCAGTACGTAGTAATCGCCGCTGGTCGCCAACATGGTTCGCTTCAATTCTGCCGCTTCGGCCTCGCGATTTTTATTACTATTCGGGTAAATGCCGTATACGCGGATATCCTTTTGCTTGGCAAGCTCTGCCGCTTCGGGCAGGGAAATTATCGGTGTGCCAGCTAATTGATTGTCGGTTCCTAAAATGATACTCCGGGAGCGTTTGCTGTCCAACTTGTCGAAGCGTCCGATACAGCTCGCTAGCCCGTCGCCGATCAGCGACGAGCCTTGCCCGTTCGAGACTACCGTACCGGATAAAATATCGAAATATTCCAGCGTTCCAGGCGGCGTCAATGCCTTTTCAATCAGCGCTAATTTGCTATCGATGAGGCTGGCGTCGTCTGTCAAAGGAAATATCACTGCCGGCGAGCGGTCAAACAATACTAAACCGAGCCGTTCGCCGTCAAACTTTCGCGCCAATGTGCGGTAAGTTTTAATAATCTCTACGTCATATTCATACATCGACCGCGACACGTCAAGGCATAGCACGATGTCGCGATTTTTCACCTCGGGAGAAACGACGGCTACCGACGACGGGCGGCCAGTGAGAATAATCATCATAACCAGCAGGAGCGCGTGCAGTCCCAGTACAACCGCCAATAGTTTTTTATACCGCTTGACCTGCTGAATATAGAGCGGGAAAGCGCGCAGCCGCGATGTATTGGCGATAGGGAGTTTTTGTCTAGGCGCGTCATGGCGTTTCGATCGGCTGTATCGGCGGAGTATAATCGGCGCGGCAAACCACAGCAGGGCGATAACTATAATTAACGCCAGCGACAATTGCCAAAAAACTAATTCCATGCCGCTACCGTCTTTCTGGCTAGTGTCGCCGCCTCGGCAACGCTGCCTTGTTCGACCGCAGTAAATTCAGGAATATAGAATTGTTTGATGGCAGCCGCCAATGTTTTATAGCGAGTCTTTTCCAAATCTCGCAGCGTCAACGTGTCAACGCGGTGGCCGTTTATCTCGACGACGAACATACGAAGAACATAGCTTAATTTCTGGTGGGCTTTACGCGAGGATAACTTTCCGGCAGCGTGATTTTGTTCAATTTCGTCGATTAGCTGTTGGTATTTCTGTTTCAAATCAGTTAGATCTGGCGGCGTGTACGGTTTTGGTTTGAGCGTTGCCAGGCTGCGGTGGGAGCGGCGGCGAGTCGAGTAAAACACAAATCCGTACCATAAAATAATCGTACTTAAAAGCAAGCAGCCGATAACCAGCCACAGCGGGTCATAATCTATCCATTCGCGAAGCTCAGTGCCAGCGTGCATGCTTTTGCCTTTCTAGCAGTGAAAAGAAACTGCCGACGACGTCCTCTTCTCCGGAAATTCGCTCGCTGATGACGCCCAAACGCTCCAGGGCAGTGGAATATTCGCGGTAGTATGATTGCTGCTGGCGGTCGAAATCGGCCTGCAATTTCGTTTGTTTGCGGATAAAATAAGGCAGCTCGGCCAAATCGTCAATATCGTAAAAACTGCGGTTTCCGTCAAGTCCTGAAATATCATTGATTGTGATCCATAATATCTCGTGCTGGGCGCGCAGCCGCCGGATAATATGCTGGTGCTCGCCAGTCAGTTCATCGTCGTTGGCGACCACTACCAGTATCATCTTGCGCCGTAAGTTGCGTGCAATATATTCAAGCTGATTCACGATATTGCTCGGCGCTGCTGCTAGCTGAGTACTCTTTTCAATGTGCCGCAATAGCTGCTCGATATGCCGGTCGTCGCCTTTGAAAGGAATATAGGCGTTGTTTTTGGCGTCGCCGGATACCAGTCCGATCAAGTCGCCGTGCCGTAATACGATGTAGCCTAAGACTCCGGCAGCCATGATACTGATGTCGCGCTTATTGCTGCCGCTTTTACTGGTCGCTGCCATGTGGCGGCCAGTATCGACTACTAGTAAAATATTATGTTTGCGGATTGCTTGGTAGCGCCGGATTCGAATGCCGCTGCTGCGGGCAGTCGCTTTCCAGTCGATATCTTTTACATCGTCGCCAGGAATGTATTCGCGCAAGTCATCAAAATCAAGACTGCGCCCCTTAAATACCGAGCCGTATTGACCATCCAGCAAACTCCGCACCTTTTCATGGGCGTAGAGATCCATCTTGGCTTTGACTTTGGCGAAGAGACTTGGCATATTACGGCACAGGAACAGCGTTAAATATCGAATCAATGATAACTTCTGGATGAACTTGGTCGGCGATGGCTTCAAAATTGAGGATAATGCGGTGGCGCAATACGCTGTGGCGTAATTGTTTGACATCCTCTGGAATAACGTAGTTGCGGCCGTTGATGAGGGCTAGGGCTTTGGCAGCTTGCTGGAAGGCGATGCTGGCGCGCGGGCTGGCGCCGTATTGAACGTAGCGCGCCGTTTCGCTTGGTATGATTGAGGCTGGATTGCGCGTTGCCGAGACAATTTTCACAATATAATTTTTAATAGCGTCGTCAATGTATACTTTTTGCGCCAAGTTTTGCAGCGTCTCGACTGCCGCCAGCTCGATATTCGGCGTATTGCTATTGTTCGGTGTCTCGCTTAATTTACCCGATTCTATGCGTTTCAAAATCTCTAATTCCTCGTCCGGAGCAGGGTAGGATAAAACTTCTTTTAACAAAAAGCGGTCTAGCTGTGCCTCTGGCAGCTCGTAAGTTCCTTCCTGTTCAATCGGGTTCTGGGTAGCTAGCACAATGAAAGGTTTCGGTAGATCGTAGCGCTGCCCGCCGATGCTGGTCTGCTTTTCCTGCATCGCTTCCAGCATGGCACTTTGGGTTTTGGCGCTGGAGCGGTTAATTTCGTCCAGTAGTACGAAATTAGCGTACACTGGGCCTAGCTCGGTGCGGAACTCGCCCTTGTTATAATCGTAAATCTGCGTACCGATGATGTCGCTTGGTAGCAAGTCCGGCGTGCATTGAATGCGCTTGAAAGAGCCCTGTACGCTGGCGGCTAGCGTCTGCACGGCGGTCGTCTTGGCAAGACCTGGCACGCTTTCCAGTAGAATATGCCCGCCAGTCATCAAGCTTACCATCAAAGCCGTCCGCAAGTTCTCTTGTCCGACCACCCGCGACGAGAAGGCGTCGAAAACAGTCTGGATATTTTGGTTAGCTGCGGCCAGCTCGTTGTCGCTAATCGGCGCGGCGGCAGGTTGAAATTGCGCTGCTGGCTGTGCGGCAGGCTGGGATTGTGCTGGTGTAGTCGCAGGCTGAGACTGGTCTGTCGGCTCGGTCGATAGCTGAGGCTGATTTGCCGGTTGAGATTGCGCTTCTGGCACGGCCGCGGACGCACTATTGTCCGCCAGCGAATCCGACTGAGCTGGCGCTGGTTCTTGATCTGCTGATATAAACGGATTTGGATTCATAATAATTATTCCTTTCTATGTCCAATATTGCGAAATATTCGTTACTAACAAGCGGCACTCTTCTGGCGTGTAGCTATCCTTTTGTTCAAAATAATGCTCTGCCGGAAACATATGAGTCATGACATCCAGGGCGACATCTTTGTCAGTTTGCAGATGAAAATAATCTGCTGCCGTACTATCGACGTTGCCGCCCAGCCCATATAAGGCCCTGTAGCGCACGCTCTTCAAATATTCCAGAGCCATCGCAATCTCTATCCGGTCTTCGACGATGTCGCCGGTCAGCAGCAACACTCTTCCATTGAGCCCTTCCTTAGAAAACGTCCCGTACTGATCAAGGATGCGATTCAGCTCAGAAAAGGCCTGGCGCTTCATATCTTCCAGTACCGAGCGGGATTCTAGTTCAATGCCGTCGCGCTGCGGTTTTTCTAGATCAGGGTTCCACGTAAACATGCCTGCCGGGTCAATCAGCCCGACTACCCGCGGATCGCCAGGGATAATGATTCGCTTGCTAAGCAAAGGAAACACCCAAGCGTTAATCTCGCTCGCCAAACCAATGCAAGCTGTCAGCGCATCTTCTTTCAGCGCGATAACGACCGCTTCCTGGCCCTTCAAATCGCTCACGCGCCCCGCCAAAGTCCGCCCCAGCTCGATTCTATTGATATAGTACATACTGATTATGATTATGCCTGAAAGCGCGGGAGAATGCAATTGCGGCGGATACTCGTCTGTCTCAGACTGCAGCAAGCTAGACTATATCCATCGAGTGTATGATTTTAGTCTCGCCGCTCTACCGCGATCGTACATTGCGCCATCAATGCCACTGCTGCGCCTAGTGCTGCGAGGGTTGGCAGCAGCAGTACGCCGACCACGCCGGCAGTGACGGGGAATTCCATGATGCTTTCGCCTTTTTCGTTCTTGATGATGACGCGACGGACGTTACCTTCTTTGATAAGTTGCTTGACCTTCTCGACAACTTGATCGCCGTTAACGCTAAATTCTTCGGTGCGGTTTTGTTCGCTCATGGTTTACTCCTTATTTTTTATTCCCGCGAATTGCGTCAATCAGCTCAATCGGGAAGAGCATCATTGTCTTTTGCGACGGTTCGGTGGAGATACGCTCCAGTGTATTTAGCGTACGCAGGTTAATCGCGCCTTGGGTTTTTGCCAGGATCTCCGCAGCTTGCGCTAGCGTTTCAGCGGCAGCTTTTTCGCCGTCGGCGTTGATGATGTTGGCGCGGCGCTCGCGTTCGGCTTCGGCTTGCTTGGCCATGGCGCGCTTCATATCACCCGGAAGTTCGATGTTCTGAATCTTAACGTTCTCGACGTCGATACCCCATTTGTCAGTCTCGGCATCGACAATTTCTTTAATCTGCTGTGAAATCTCCTCACGCTTGGCCAAGAGATCGTCCATATCGACATTACCAGTGACGTCGCGCAGGGCAGCTTGGGCAAATTGGCTGGTGGCATAGATATAATTGGTCGTCTCCAGTACCGCCTTTGGCGCGTTAATCACTCGGAAATAGACCACCGCGTCAACGCCGACAGTGACGTTGTCTTTGGTGATGACTTCTTGCTTTGGCACATCGATTGGCGTTGAGCGCACGTCGACCATCATCATCGTCTGAAAAATCGGCACGACTACCCGCAGTCCTGGTTCGCGTACGCCAGTAAATTTACCGAGCGTCAGTACTACGCCGCGCTGGTATTGATTGACCACTTTTATGCCGCTCAGCACATAAATAGCCACGATGACTAAAATTACTATCATTATTTCCATAAATACCTCCTATTTATATAATGATATTCTAGCACCAAAGCGGTATAATAACCATATGAACGATGACCAGCAAAACGCGAATCAGCAACCGCCAGTTTCACAAACAATGCCAACGATGCAGCCAATGCCTGACCAGACGCCGCAAGTGACGCCAGCAACACAGCCGTTACCTAGTCAATCACTGCAAACGGCAAACCAACAGTCGGCAGTAGAACCTAAGGCGGAGGCGGTTACAAACCCTAACGACGCTCCTAAAGGCATTATTCAGCAGCATCGAGAGTTTATTAATAGTAGTAATAATATTGTTTTTCACCCAGCGCGCAGTACAATAATCACCTTGATTGTTTTCTTCGTCGGGGCTTTTTTGATGTTTATTACTCGCATGCAAGACGAGCCGTTTTTTGGACCTGTAATAGTTAATCTTTTCTTGGTACCGTTTTGCTTGACTCTCGGGACGGCTCATTCACCGTTAGCGAGGCTGCGGCTATGGCGAATTGTAAGTTCAATCATGCTGATGCTGAATGTAGGCATGCTATTCATGCACGGTCTATTTGGTATCACAAAGGACAACGACCCCAATCCTGCGATTGGCAATATGCCGCTGTGGATGCTGCCTGCTGAAAAATCCTTGATCGCAGTACTAGCGTATATGGTATTTATCATTCCGCCAGCCATTATTTTCTTGGTTACTACGCTGAAGTATTCTAAGGCTACTCAGCTAAAATAGGCTGTTCACGTTAGTAAATACTTATAATCAGTCAAGCTTTGAATATGTGCTAAGTAGGTTGACATAATACCCCCAGGGGGTATATAATGACTTTATGGATACAGCAGATATCAAGCGGCGAGCTCTGCACCGCACAAAAATTATTTTAGGGCAAATGCGCGGACTCGAGAAGCAGATTGCTAACGACGCGTACTGCATGGATATTTTGACGCAAAGCCTGGCGCTGCAGAAGTCGCTGGCATCACTCAATAAGCTCATTTTGGAGCGGCATTTGCGCACGCACATTGCTGACAAAATGGCCTCGGGCGATGAAATCCAGCAAAATGAAGCTGTTGAAGAACTACTCAATCTCTACGAATTAAATAATATAAGGACAAAATAATGCACCACGAATCTCACCCTCACTGCAATACAAAAACCTCAACCAAACGCATGGCATTAGCCGCGACCTTGCACTGCTTGGCGGGCTGCATGATCGGCGAAATGCTCGGCGTCACCATCGGCACGCACGCTGGATTTACACCGCACGCCACGGTAATTTTGGCGTCAGTTTTGGCATTTACATCTGGCTATACTGTATCAACTATCCCGCTGGTACGTGCTAAGTTATCGTTCATCAAAGCCTTCAAATTGGTTTTCGCTGCCGATACGTTATCAATTCTGTCGATGACCATCGTTGACAATGTCATTATGCTCGTTGTGCCAGGCGCCATGAACAAAGACCTTACTCATCCGATGTATTGGGCAAGCCGGCTGCTGTGCATGACTGCCGCGTTCCTAGTGTCGTACCCTGTCAATTTATATTTATTGCGCCGTGGCAAGGGTCACGCGCTGACTCATCAGTATCACCAACATAGTAAATAATAACGGCGCGCGGATAAATTCCAAGGAGCCTTGGCTTTTTCCTTGCCAGCTCGCCAGATTTTTAGTACAATCATAAGGTAAATTTGTGGCTCTTTAGCTCAGTTGGTAGAGCAGAGGCCTGAAGAGCCTTGTGTCACTA